>CAIOFV010000151.1 GCA_903857665.1 uncultured Myxococcales bacterium | reverse complement strand
GTTCCGGTCGAGGCCGGGGGACAATCGAACCTGATGCGGACAAACGGGCGGAGCTTCGCGCCCGGTGCCGCTCGATCCGAGGGGTCCATCCCCGGTTTGCGAGGCTCGTCCACGCCCACCCCGTTCCCGTCGAAACACCGATTGCGCCCGTTCTCGTTTGCTGGTGCGCCGTACCATCCGGTCCACGACGAACCTTTTCCCCCTTCGGTCCCCTCCTCCCTTCGCCTATGTGGCGCGACCGCCCAACCCGACCTTCCTCATCAGGACCGCCAGTTCCTTCACGAGTCCCTGGCCCTCGCTCTCCCATCTCGCCTTCGACCAGCACTCGACGTAGTTCTGCTGGCCGCAGAAGACAACGTCGTCAGACAACGCAACGAGATCACGAAGGTTTGCTGGAATGATCACCCTCCCGACCCGATCCACCTCTGCGACGACACTGTTGCTGAAGAGGGCCCTGCGGAAATCCATGGACACCGTGTCGGCTTCCATTCGATGGAACGTTGGCGCGACCAGTTCGTTCCACACCTCCAACGGGTAGAGGCGCAGGCAATCCAGAAGGGGGGACGGGCAGATGACCATCCGTCCGATCTCGCCGTTCGGCCACAGTGCATCGCGAAAAATGCTGGGGAGCGAAACGCGACCGCGCTCGTCCATCGTGTGGGCGAAGTACCCGAGCAGTGGAAACAGAAGCAAAGCGAGCATAACCCCCCCCGGGAGGCGCCTGTCAGAGGAACCGCCATCGTTCCCATGGCATGCCCTTTCATCCATGTCAACAAGATCATTCCTCTCCTTACGCCCATGCGGTTCCTGGCGCAGGTGACGCGTTGCGGCATTATAACTAATGGAAATGACTGACGACAGTGCGAACTCCGGCTGTCGCGTCCCATGTTCTACCCCCCATGTCGGGGGTATCTCAAAGGATCCCACAGCATCCCCAATGGCAAGGAAACATAGGAAACACAAAGGGATACAGAGCGGCTGAATTTGGATGCGCCGGACAGCCCGCTGCCCTTGGGATCGCGCCAGAGCCTAGTGGAATGCGGCCTTCATCCTGTCCTGCGGCAGGTGGCCGGGTGGAGGCGATGGAACGGTCCCGCTCGCGCGTTCGTGATTCTGACGCGGCGGAGGCCGACCGACCGGATCCTGTGTGGGTCCGGCTGCGTTATGATGAGGAAGGAACCCCGTCGTCAGTGCCGGTACTCCAAACACTCCCGCATGCCCGGGTCCTTCAACGGCACGGGGGCGCGGCGCTGCATGGTGAACGCGAACACCAGGTAGAAGGCGCCCAGGAAGCCCATCGTCACCAGGCACTCGACGATCGGGGCGTGGGCGGGGACGGCTTCTTCGCCGTGGCCCAGGGCCGGGGCGACCATCACGAACAGCTCGACGAACTGGGCGACCAGGATCCAGGCCGCCGCAGCCATCAGCTTCCACGGGACGCGCTTGGCGGCTCGGGGCACCAGGAACAGGAACGGGACCACGAACTTCAGCACCGGCAGGACCAGGATCCAGGCCAGCCAGCCGTTGTCCATGCGGCGCAGGAAGTACACGGTTTCTTCCGGGACGTTCGCGTACCAGATCAGCAGGAACTGGCAGAAGTAGATGTACGCCCAGAAACCCGTTGTCGCGAACAGCATGGTGCCGGCCGCATGCAGGTGGTTGTCGTTGACCAGCCCGTTCCAGGCGCCGCGCGCGACCAGCCCTGCCGCGACCAGGCACACGAAGGCCATGCCGGTCTGCACAACGTCGGTGAAGGTCAGCACCGCGAACATGGTGCTGAACCAGTGCGGCTCCAGCGACATCAGGTACAGGAACGACACCGCGCTGAAGGACAGCGCGAACAGCACCACGAACGCAGCGGACAGCGTCACCATCGCCCTGCTGTGCGACACCTTGCCGGTGGTGTCCTGTCGCAGCGAGTGCCACACGATGGCGACCCCGAACAGCGTCCACACCAGGAAGGCCACCATCGACAGGCCGTAGAACACGCCCTCGTTCAGGAACGCGTGCTTGTGCTGCAACAGTTCGTCGGCGGCGACGACGGCCCCGTCGGTCCAGGGATACAGCGCGTGGGCGCCCAGGCCGACCCCGATCGCCAGGATCGCGCCGGGCAGGATCCAGGCCGCCATCGCCTCCGGGATGCGTCGCATGGACACGGCCCAGGTGCCCTTGGTCAGCGTGGTCATGGCGATCCAGAGGATCCCGAACACGCCCAGGCCCAGCGCGTAGAACGCGCCTGCAAGATACGCCGACCAGGCCAATCCCGCCTGGCCGCTACTCAATGCCCAGCCGAACGTGCCCGCGCCGCCTGCGACGAACAGCCCCGCGAGGACGAACGTCCACGCCGGGAACCGGATCAGGGAAGGCGCCGCGGGGAGAGGAATGTCGTGGCCGTGGCTCATCGAATCCCCCCCGTTGCAGCTTCCGCCGTGCCCGTACCCGCCGTCGTGCCCGTCCCCGTGCCCGTGCCCGCCGACGTACCCGCACCCGTACCCGTACCCGCCTCTCCTGCCCCTGCCGCCGCCCCCGCCTCCAGATCCCGCTTGTCCGGCGGCGCCACGGGCAGTCGCGACTGCATGTCCCGGATGTAGTGCACCACCGACCACAATTCCTCCGGGGCCAGTTGCTTCGCATACGACGGCATCGAGCCCTGCCCGCGCATCGGAACGTGGAAGATGCGCCCGTCGGTGTACTCGCGCACCTTCGGCCGCATCAGGCTGGGCGGCTTCGGGAACAGTTTCGTCACCTTGCCGTCACCCGCGGCTTCCGGCCCGTGGCACACGATGCAGAAGTTTTCGAACACGGACTTGCCCTTCGCGATCACCTCGGGCGAATGGGGCAGCGGGTTGGTCATGGCGAGGGCGGCCAGCTCGGCCTGATCCTGCTGGAACCGATACGGATGCTCGGTGGTGGCGACGGCGCCCGCGGGCGTCGGGATCGTGCCGTTGGGTTTCGTGCCGAACAGATCGACCCGCTGCGGCTTGATCTTGGGCTGGTCCTCCATGTCGGTCCAGTTGAACTGCCGATGGGGCTCCTGGCCCGCCGGCAAGCCGACTTCGCAGGCGGTCGTCGCCAGCAGCGAAACGACAGGCAGGATCGAAATGCACCACGCGGCGTGTCGCCTACACATTGCCCGCCTCCGCATCCACGTACCGCACGCCGTCGGCGCCCAGCGACGCGACGAACCGCTGCACCTCGGTCGCGTCGAACTTCGGGTCCGTCGCCGAAATCCACACGACGAACTTGTCGATCGTCGCGCCTGTCGCGATCTTCATCGGGGGCGGCTGGGGGATCGTGTCCCGCTTGCCCGCGATGATGGCCACGATGGCGGACCCGATGGCCGCGTAGAACACCATGGATTCGAAGGTGACCGGGATGAACGACGGCCATGCGAAGTTGGGCTTGCCGCCGAAGTTCATGGGCCAGTCGCCGATCATCACGTAGTAGATGAACGTCTGCGCCAGCGTGATCCCGAAGAAGGCCAGCAGTCCCGTCACGACCGGGATCCACGACCGCTTCTGGCCCATCGCCTCCTCCATGCCGTGGATGGGGAACGGCGTCAGGAAGTCGAAGTGCGTGTACTGGGAATCGCGGACCTTCACGGCCGCGGCCAGCGCTTCGTTGGGCGTGTAGAAGTGGCCCAGCACGCCTTTCGTCGAATGCCTTTGCATCGTCACACCTCCCCCGGCGCATGGGCGGCAGCGGGCGCCGCGGGTCGTTTGGTGGCGGACACGGCCGGGTCCATCACGCCCTTGATTTCGCTGATGGCCACGGCGGGCAGGATGCGCACGAACAGCAGGAACAGCGTGAAGAACAGCCCGAACGATCCGATCAGGATCATCCAGTCCCAGGCGGTCAGGCCGTACATGCCCCAGGACGACGGCAGGAAGTCGCGATGCAGCGACGTGACGATGATCACGTAGCGCTCGAACCACATGCCGATGTTGACCAGGATCGACACCGCGAACAGCACCCAGGCGTTGCGCCGCATGGACTTGAACCAGAACACCTGCGGCACGATGGCGTTGCAGGTGAACATGATGAAGTACGCCCACCCGTAGGGCCCGAAGGCGCGGTTGCGGAAGATGAAGCCTTCGTAGTCGTTGCCGCCGTACCACGCCATGAAGAATTCCGTGGTGTAGGCGAAGCCGACCAGCATGCCGGTCAGCATGATGACCTTGGCCATCGCCTCCATGTGGTTCAGCGTGATGTAGTTCTTCAGGTTGAACACGTTGCGCATGATCGTCATCAGCGTGATGACCATCGCGAAGCCGCTGAAGATGGCGCCGATGACGAAGTACGGCGGGAAGATCGTCGCGTGCCAGCCGGGCATGATCGACGTGGCGAAGTCGAACGACACGATCGTGTGGACCGAAAACACCAGCGGCGTCGCGAACGCGGCCAGGATCATGTACGCCGATTCGTAGTGCCGCCAGGCGCGGTGGCTGCCGTTCCAGTTGAACGACAGCGCGTTGTAGAACGCCTTGCGCCACGGATGGGTGGCCCGGTCGCGGACGGTGGCCAGGTCGGGCAGCAGGCCGACGTACCAGAACGTCAGCGACACCAGCGCGTACGTGGAGATGGCGAAGATGTCCCACGACAGCGCGGAGTTGAAGTTGACCCACAGGGGCCCGCGTCCGTTGGGGTAGGGCACCAGCCAGTACGCGAACCACGCGCGGCCCAGGTGGATGACCGGGAAGATGCCGGCGCAGGCCACCGCGAACAGCGTCATCGCCTCGGCGGAACGGTTGATCCCGGTGCGCCACTTCTGGCCGAACAGGAACAGCACGGCGGAAATCAGCGTGCCCGCGTGGCCGATGCCGATCCAGAACACGAAGTTGATGATGAAACTGCCCCAGCCGACCGGGTGGTTGATGCCCAGGATCCCCATGCCCGAGTAGAACATCGTCGCGATGCCCAGCACCAGGAACGACAGCAGGAACAGCGCGATGCCGAACGCGATCCACCAGCGCCGCGTCGGGAACTGCTCGGTGTGCATGCAGATGTCGCGGTCGACATCCTGGTAGGTCTTGCCGCCCGTGACCAGCGGCTCGGGGACTTCCTCGTCCCCGCCGTAGGGCCCGGCGCCGGGCAGCACGACCGGCACGCCCTTCAACTGGGCGTCACCCGCGACGGTGGCGTACAGACTCTCAGACCTGGCCGTCGTCATTGCGCACCCTCGTCAGGTAGGAGATGGACGGCTTCACGCCGACGGCTTTCAGCAGCCGCATCGCGCGCGGGCTTTCGACCAGGGGCCGCACGCGGGCCGCCGGGTCGTGGACGTTGCCGAAGGTGATGGCGCCGGTCGGGCAGGCCTCCATGCACGCCGTCACCACCTCGCCGTCGTGGATCTGCAGCTTCCGGCCTTCGCGCGTCGCGTTGGCGCGGGCCTCGCGGATCCGCTGGATGCAGAACGAGCACTTTTCCATCACGCCGCGGTGGCGGACGGTGACCTCCGGGTTGTTCTTCATGGGCAGGCGCCCGCGGACGTTCAGGATTTCGCCCATCGCGATCTTGGGCACCAGCATGCGGAAGAACGGGTTGGTCTTGCCGTACGAGTATTCCAGCCAGTTGTACCGGCGCACCTTGAACGGGCAGTTGTTGCTGCAGTACCGGGTGCCGACGCAGCGGTTGTACACCTGCTGGTTGAGGCCGTCCTCGCTGTGCATGGTGGCCACGAACGGGCACACCGTTTCGCACGGCGCGTTCTCGCAGTGCTGGCACAGCATGGGCTGGAACAGGGTGCGCGGCTCTTCCACGACGTCGATGGGACCGTCCCAGACGTGGTCGTCCCGGGTCTTTTCGCTGCCCGCGTCCCAGTAGCGATCCACGCGGATCCAGGCCATTTCGCGCCCTTCGCGGACGCCGCGGGCGCCGACCACCGGGATGTTGTTTTCGGCCTGGCAGCCCAGCGCGCACTTGCCGCAGCCGTTGCACTTCGACAGGTCGATGGCCATCGCCCAGCGCTGCTTCTGCGGGTCGGGCGAGCGATCCGGCCAGATCGACGGGCCGCCGGCCTCCTGCTCGGTGCCGGCCTGGGGATTCGCCCGGACCTCCTGGAGGGTGGCGGCCGGGAGCAGTGGGCGGACCTTGCGATCCAGTACCTCGGCACCCTGCGTGATGGACAGTTCCTCGTTGCCGCCCGCGACGGCAATCTCGCAGGACAGGCCCACGCGAAGCACGCGGCCATCGACCAGCGGCGCCAGCGGATATGTCGCGTGGCCGATGCCGTTGCCCGCCAGGCCCGCCGCGGTGCGGCCCAGCCCCAGCGGGATCGCGATCACGTCGGCATGGAGGCCCGCGTGCCGGTAAGCCTGCAGGGTGACCGACACGCCCGCGGACGTGACCTTCACGAGGTCGCCGTTCTTCAGGCCCATCGCGTCGAAGCGTCGCGGGGCGATGGCGACCCAGTCGCCCCACGTGATGCGGGTCAGCGGGTCGGGCAGCTCGTGCAGCCAGCCGTTGTTCGCGGCGCGGCCGTCCAGGTGCGCGAAGTGCGGGTGGAGGTGCAGTTCCACCAGCGAAGACGCGGCCGGGGCGGCGGAGGCAAGGGCGGCCAGTGCCGCCGCGTTGAATACCGGCCTGGATCGGGCCGTGGACGGGCTGCTCCAGAAGCCCGTGCGCAGCGTTTCGTCCCAGGTGTCCTCGAATTCAGGGCTGGCGACCTCGCGGCCGAAGAAGTTGCGCCCCCACCACGCGCGGATCCAGTGCCACGCCGGGCTGGTGTTGGGCGCGTGCGCCTTCGGGTCCTTGACAGGTCGCGTCGCGGCCACCGCGGACTCGATGTCCCCGCCCGCGCCGGCCTCGGCGGCCCAGGCCAGCATCACGTCCAGCAGGCCCCACGTCGTGTACAGCGGCCGCATCAGCGGCTGCTGGATCGTGTGCACGTCGCCCGGGAAGGACGAATCGCCCCAGGACTCGAACGGATGCGAGGCGGGCGCCAGCCAGTCGGCCAGCCGGGACGTTTCGTCCAGGCGGTCGTTCAGCGACACGACCAGGCGCGCACGACCGAAGGCCTCGGCAACCTTCAGCGCCGGGGGGGCGTCGTGGACCGGGTTCGGGCCGGCGACGATCAGCACGTCGATGCGGCCGGCGTCCAGGTCGGCCACCAGGCCCGTCAGCGCCTTCAGGCCGCCCGTCGCGGGCGCGCCCCAGGCCTCCAGGTCGAACGTCGAGCCGTATGCGCCCAGGCTGAAGTTCAGCAGGTTGACGGCCGTTTCCAGCGCCAGCCCGCCCGCCGAGGCGCCCGCGTTCAAGCCCGTCAGCACGATCGCCTTCGGGCCCGCGGCCTTCAGTTCGGCCGCGACGCCCTGCAGGATCCCGGCAGGGACGCCCAGGGCGGCCGCGATGGTGTTGATGGCGAACGGCTTCAGCGCGTCCGCCACGTCCAGGTCGGTCGCCAGCGGGCCGACCCCGCCCTCCTGGATCACTTCGTGGGCCAGCGCGCACGCGATGGCCGGAAGGTGGCTGTCCCGGACGCGGATGCGGCGATCCGCATTCGCCCCGGTCAGGGTCAGGCGTCCCTCGAAGGCGATGAAGCGGCCCATGCCGTCGGGGTGGCCGGGATCGCGCCGGTCGGCGAAATCGGATTCCCGCCGGTCCACGGGCACGTCGATGAAATCGGCGCCGAGGCCCACGACCAGGGACGCGCGGTCCAGGCGCGGCGTCGGGATCCGCGCGTCGCCGAAGGCGGTGCGCCAGGCCTCCGCCGCAGCGTCGGGCTGGAAGGCCTCCCACTCGACGATGCGTGCGCCGGTGGCCCGGGCGAACTCGTCGTATGCGGCCCGCGTCGCGGCGCCCAGGGCAGGCCGCACCAGCACGGCGACGCGGTTCCGGGACGCCTTCAACGCGTGGACCACCTCGTCGCCCACGGCGGCCCAGGTCGTCTTCGCAGGCTGGCCGCTCCCGCGCCGCACGGACAGCGGCTGCTGCGCCCGGTCGGGGTCGTACAGGTCCAGCAGGGCGGCCTGGGTGCGGACCGTGAGGGGCGTGCGGGACGGGTGGTCGCGGTTCGGCGCGATCAGGATCGGCCGTCCTTCGCGAGTGCGGGCGATGAACGGCACGCCGTCCACCGCGCTGGCATAGAACAGCGGCCGCCCGACCGAGCGCATGCCCTCGGGACGCTGGTTGAGGGGCACCAGGTTCTCCACCGGCTGCTGGCAGCCCGAGGCCGCCAGCGCAGTCCCGGCGGCGATGGTCGTGGTCACCCGCAGGAACTCGCGGCGATTGATCCCGCGGTCGGCGGTGACGGCGGCCTCCAGGGAACCCGCATCGACCGCAGGTTCATTCCCTTGCGAAGGCTCGTGTCCAACCGCGTCGCGGGTCGGGTCGTGACTCGACATGCTTTCCTTCCTCACCGATGACACGTGACACAGTCCGTCGGCGCCGCCTTTTCGGGCTTCCGGTGGCATTCGAGGCACCACCCCATGTTGAACCGGTTCTGCACCGACACGACGCTCATCGTGGCGACGTCGCCGTGGCAGTCCTTGCACTCGACCTTGGGCTTGCCCTGGTCGTCCTTCGCATTCAGGTGCGCGGAGTGATCGAAGTAGACGAAGTCGGGCAGGTCGTGGACCTTCACCCACGGGATCGGCCGGCCGTCGTCCCAGTATTTCTTCAGCGCCAGCACCCACTCCTTGTCCGTACCCACGGTCGAGTGGCAGTTCATGCAGATGTCGGTGGACGGCAGCGTCGAGTGGCGGCCCTTGTACGGCATCGTGTGGCAGTAGACGCAGGGGATGTCGTAGCCGCCCAGGTTGACCTCGCGGCCCTTGTCGTCCACGGTCCAGTTCGCCGGGCCCGCCATGCGGCTGTGCTGGAAGAAGATCGGCTGGGGCGGCGCGTAGCCCTTCCGGGGATTCATGCAGGCCTGCGTGCCCGACATCGCGACGCCCATGGCCAGCAGCATCAAGGCAATCCGCACCGGGTGGCGTCCTCGCGGCGTCATCGGTCCCCCTTTCCCTCGGGCTTGTCTTCGTCGTGCACGGGCCCTTCCTTCTTCGGCGCCGGCTCGTCATCGAACAGGATCCGCATCGCCGGGGTTTCCAGGTCGTCGAACTGGCCTTTTCGAACCGCCCACACGAACAGCGCGACGGCGAGCCCGGCAAACAGCAGCGCAAGGGGGAGGAGGACCAGGATCAGCTCCATGGCCGAACCTCCTCCTCCCGGAACCTCGTGTTCGTCCCGTGGGGCACGCTCAGGGAGAACGTGCGCCCCGCGATCGACGACAGGATCACGGTCAGTGAGCTCAAGGGCATCAGGACGGCGGCCACGAGGGGTCCAACGAGCCCGGACATGGCCAGGAAAATGCCGAAAAAATTGTAGCACAGGGACAACAGCAGATTGCGATGGATGACCCGAAGCGTAAGCCGGGAGCCGAGTTCAAGTTGCAGCAGTGGTTCGAGGCCGTTTCGCGTGAAAACCACGTCGGCCGCCGCGACGGAGGGGCCGGCCCCCCCGTGCACGCTGACGCCGACGTCGGCAAGCGCCAGTGCCGCGGCGTCATTCACGCCGTCCCCGACCATCAACACGCGCCCGGGATTGCGGGGGGTGGATGTTCCACGGTCCCTGGCCAGCGACGCGACGACGTCGCGCTTGGCCTCGGGGGTGAGCCCGCCCCGGGCGTCGGCCTGCGGGATGCCCAGCGTGTCCGCGACGCGGGCGACCACGGCCGGATGGTCGCCGGACAGGATCATGGGGTGCCATCCCAGGCGGCGCAGGGCGTCCAGAGTGGAGCGGGCCTCGGGGCGCAGCGGGTCGCCCAGCGCGACCAGGCCCCGGATCGAGCCGTCCACGGCGACCAGGACCGGGGACAGCCCGCGCGCCGCGGCGTCGCCCGCCTTGGTGCGCCAGGCGTCCGGGAGCACGATGGCCAGGGACCCGAAGAGCGCCTGGTTGCCCGCCGCCATCGCGTGGCCGTCTACCGTGCCGGCGATGCCTCGCCCCAGGGACTCGCAGACGTCCTGGACCGGAAGCGGCGGACCCACCGGGGGACCCGACCACTCGCGCATCGCGGTTGCGATCGGGTGCGACGAGTGCGTTTCCAGCGCGACGACCCACGCCGCCGCCTCGTCGTCGAGGTCCCGCTCCACCACCGCCAGGCGACCCTCGGTGAGGGTGCCCGTCTTGTCCAGCAGCACGGTGCGGACCTCCCGGAGCCGTTCGATGACATCGGGGCCCTTCAGGAAGATGCCGATGCGAGCGGCCCGGGACACCCCGACGGTCATCGCGACGGGCGTTCCCAGGGCCAGCGCGCAGGGGCAGGACACGACCAGCAGCGCCACCACGTGGGTGATCGCGGACTCGATCGACTCGGGCAGCCAGATCGCGGCGGTGACGCCCGCCAGGCACAGCACGCCCACCACGAACCAGCGGCTCCACCGGTCGGCCGTAACCACCAGCGGGGCCTTGCCCGTCGCGGCCTCGTCCACCATACGCAGCAGGGCGCCCACGCGGGTGCCCTCGCCCGCGGCACGGACCTCGACGACGATCCGCGCCCCCCGATTGGTCGCCCCCGCGGACACCTCGATGCCGGGGCGCACCGGGACCGGCATGGACTCCCCGGTCAGCACCGAGTTGTCCACGGCCGACTCGCCGGCTTCGACCACGCCGTCCGCCGGCACCAGTTCGCCCGACAGCACCTCGACCCGCTGGCCCGGGCGCAGGGCCTCCACGGGCACCTCGCGGGAACCTTCCACCCCGGGGTCCAGCCGGTGCGCGAACTCGACGAAGGCGACCCCGCGCAGGGCCTCCGAACGCTCGATCGCCGCCCGCTGGGCCCGTGACTGCAGGAAGCGTCCCCCCAGCAGCAGCGCCACCAGCATCGCCACCGAGTCGAAGTAGATGGGCCCGTCGCCGGCGATGACGCCGACCGCGCTGAAGAGGAAGGCGCCGAGGATCGCGATGGCGATGGGCAGGTCCACGTGGGGGACGCGGCGCCTCAGCCCCGACCAGGCCGCCGTGTAGAACGGCCGGGCCGAGTACAGCACCACCGGCAGCGCCAGCGCCAGGGCCAGCCATCGGAAGAAGCCCACGAAGACGGGTTCGATCCCGCCCGCGCCGGCGTATTCGCCCGCGTACAGGGCCCCCTGGAGCACCATGATGTTCATCGCGCAGGCCACCGCGACGCCGACCCGGAGCAGCAGGGTCCGGTCCTCGGCCTTCCGCAGGGCCTCCAGATCCTTGTGCCGCCACGGATGGGGGGCGTACCCCAGGCGGTCCAGTGCGCGTGCCACCGCGGACAGCCGCACCGCGGCCGGATCCCACTCCACCTCGGCCTGGGCCCGGGGCAGGTTCAGGCGGACGGACACCACCCCGGGCTGGAAGGCCGGAAGGCGCTCGACCAGCCAGACGCAGGCCGCGCAATGGACGCCTTCAAGATACAGCCGGGTCACGCAGGTCCCGCGATCGGTGGGCCGGGCGTGCTCGACCGCGAACCCGTCGTCGTCGAAATCCTCGTAGGTGCGGCCGGTGACGCGCGCGGGGACGGGCGGCCCGCCCTCGGCGTCCCGCAGGCGATAGTACTGGTCGAAACCCAGGTCGTGCAGCAGCCCGTACACCTGGCGACAGCCCCCGCAGCAGAACTGGTGGGGCTGGCCCGGCCGCGCGAATGCCGCGGGTACCATCAGGCCGCAGTGGTCGCAGCGCGTCGCGGCGTCCATGGTCTCCTAGGGCGTGCCGCCTGCGCGCTCGGCCGGAAGGGTTACGCGCGCCTGGTGTACGAATCGCAGGTCGCCGCGGGCCGTGTCCACGTCCAGTTCCCACAGGCCGGCCGCGGGCAGCGCCACCAGCGTGCGGTACCGTCCCGGCTCGTGGGGCAGTTCCACCAGGCGGCCCTTCGTGTTCAACCGGCCGTCGGCCGGTCGGATGACCACCAGGTCGCCCGCAAGCCCGGTCACCGGCTGGCCTTCCCGGTCGCGGATCACGACGTCCACGGGGCGCGGCATGTCGGCGTCGTGGGGGAGGTCCGGCACGTCCACCGAAACGACCCAGCCCAGTTGGAGGCTGGCCGCGACGATCGCCCGGTCCGCGTCCCAGTCCATGGACTTCTGGTAGTAGTCCTCGATGGGCCGCGGGGCGTTCGGCCGCGTGGCGTAGTACACCATGATCGACTGGGCCGTGATCGACATCAGCAGGATGCCGGCCAGGTACAGCGGCCAGCGATGGCCCGATATCCATGCCCGGATCTCCTTCCCCTTCATCCCTCGGCCTCACTCTGCATAGGGGCCCAGCAGCACGTATTCGCGGTCGGCCTTCAGGCCCTGGTCCGATTGGATGTGGAAGCGGGCCGTCGTCCTTCCGTCCACGAAGGCCTTCTGCGGGGTCTTCACCGCGATGGTCAGCGTCTCGACGGCGTTGCCGGCCAGCACCAGCGGCTCCGCGCCTCCCGCCAGTTCGGACCCCTCGGGCGCCACCAGCACGACCCCGAAGGTCTGTTCGCGGTCGAGGTGGTTCGTGAACCGCATACGCAACTGCGTCGCGACAATCCCCGCGGGCAGCACGCGGTAGGGTTCGGTCGATGCCCGAAGGACCTCGACCGACGCCACGGGTCGCCCCAGCAGCACGAACCAGAACGCCCCGTACACCGCCAGCAGGATCACGCCGTACAACAACAGCCGCGGCCGGGCGAACCCCCGCTTCCCGCTGGCCAGCTCGCGCTGCGAGGTATAGCGGATCAGCCCGCGGGGGCGCTTCACGCGGTCCATCACGTCGTCGCAGGCGTCGATGCACTGCGTGCAGGCGACGCACTCCATCTGGAGGCCCTTGCGGATGTCGATGCCGGTCGGGCACGTGTGCACGCAGCGGCCGCAATCGATGCAGTCGCCGGTCGTCCTGGGGCTTTCGCCCGGCTCCAGCCGACCCCGGGGCTCGCCCCGCCCGGCGTCGTACCCGACCAGCAGCGTATCCGCGTCGTACAGCACGCTCTGGAGGCGTCCGTAAGGGCAGGCGACCGTGCACGTCTGCTCCCGGAAGAACGCGAAGTCGATCAGCGCCATCGCCGTCACCGCCGCGGCGGCGATCCACGTGCCGCGCTCGCCGGCCGCGATCGCCGCGACCATCCCGTCCCACGACAGGAAATAGGCCAGGAACGTCGTCGCCATCACCGCGCCGACAACCGCGAACAGGGCCCACTTCAACACCTTGCGTGCTGCCCGTTCCGCGGTCCAGGCCCCCGCGTCCCGTCGATGTCGGATCGCGGGCCGGCCCTCGACCAGCGTCTCGATCGGCCGGAACACGAATTCCAGGTACACGGTCTGCGGGCACGCCCAGCCGCACCAGATCCGCCCGAGGACCGCCGTGACGAAGAACACGGTGATCACGAGCCCGGCGCCGAACATCATCAGCAGGACGTTGTCCGCCGGCCGCAGGGTCAGCCCGAACAGGAGGAACTGCCGGTTCGCCAGGTCGATCCACACGGCGGGCCGACCGCCGATCGACAGGTGCGGCAGTCCGAAGAACAGGCCCGTCATCGCGATTGCGACGATCCTGCGGGCCCGGAAGAAGCGCCCGTGGCTGACCACCGGGTCGATCCATCGACGGGCGCCCTCCAGCGACAGGCCGGCGAGGTGCTCGTCCTCGGGGCTGTATTCGAAGGGGCTGCGGCGGTTGTCGGCGCTCATCGGGTCGTCACCGGTACGAGGAGGAACGGCGCCGTCTACATCGACCTGGCAGGCAGGGGTTCCGGCACGGCCGGATCGCCTTCGGGGGGCTTCGCACCCGCCGGGTTGCTGCCCTGGAGGCTCCGGATGAAGGACGCCAGCGACGCGATCTCGTCGGGCTTCAGGGCGCGGCCCCACGGAGGCATGCCCTTGGCCGGGACGCCCTTCACGATCGTGCCGAAGATGTCGGTGACCTTCCCGCCGTGCAGCCAGCGGTCGTCGGTCAGGTTCGGGCCGATCAGCCCCTGGGCGTTGGCCCCGTGGCACGGGGAGCAGGTCTTCGCGAACCGCGCGGCGGCCCGTTCCAGCACCACCGGATCCACCGCGCCGGCCAGCAGCGCCTCCGCGGTCGGCGTCGGGATCGGATGGTCCGCCACGAACTGCTGCACCTTGGCCTTTTCGACGACCTGCTCGCCGCTCAGCTCGATGCCGTAGTCGTCGTCGCCGAAGGACAGCGCGTACCAGGCCACGTACAGCACGCTGAAGATCATCGCGCCGTACAGCATCCACATGAGCCACCCGGGCGCGGCATTGTCGTACTCGCGGATCCCGTCGGCGTCGTGGTCCAGCAACCGGTCCTTCGAATCGGCCATGGGCGCTCCTCAGTGGGTCCGGCCCTCGTCCCGCACAGGTTCGGCCGGGGTGCTCCCGTCGTCCTCCAGCGGCATCCGGGCTCGGGCCTCCATCACCGTACGGCTCTTCCGCAACGTCGCGATCGCGATCGCCAGGAAGGCCGCAAGGAACAGCAGCATCGACAGGATCACCAGCGTCATCGCGCCGGTTTCCTCGGCCAGTTCCTGGATCATTGCGGCCCCGCTGCGCCCGCCGAGGTCGTCGTCGCCGGCGGTGCATCGACCGGCGTCCGCCACTGGATGTCCGTGCCCAGGCGCTGCAGGTAGGCCGTCAGCGCGACGATCTCCTTGCCCTGGAGGTTCTTCGGGCCCTGCTGGGCCGCGACGGTCGCCGCCACCTCGCCCGCCTGCCGTGCGACGTTCCCGGCGGCCTGCTCGATGTCGGCGTCGGTGTAGGGCACTCCGACCGTGCGCAGGGCCCGCATCTTGGCCTCGATCTCGGAGGCGTCGATGTCGTCGGTCAGCAGTTGCGGGAACGGCACCATGATGCTGCCCTTCGTGGTCGTCGTCGGATCCTGCATGTGGCGCACGTGCCACTGGTCGGGGTACTTGCCGCCCACGCGCTGGAGGTCGGGGCCCGTGCGCTTGGACCCCCACTGGAAGGGATGGTCGTACACGAACTCCCCGGCCTTGCTGTATTCGCCGTACCGCTCGGTTTCGGCCCGGAACGGCCGCACCATCTGCGAGTGGCACAGGTAGCAGCCCTCCCGCAGGTAGATGTCGCGGCCCAGGACCTCGAGGGGCGTCAGCGGCTGGACCGAGGCGATGGGCTTGATGTTGGCCTGGACCGTGAACATCGGGACGATTTCGATCAGCGAGCCCACCGACAGCGCCAGCACCGACAGCACGGTCAGCAGCACGGCCCGGCGCTCGATCGCGCGATGCACGCCGTGGGACAACGCCCCCTGGATCCGGTACAGCAGGTGGTCGTAGGTGTTCGGGGCCGTCACCGCGCCGGGCGCGATCTCGTCGTCGAACACCAGGCGCGGGGCCTGCACCTCGGGTTCGAACGCATAGTCCGCCGGGGCGCTGCGGATCGTCTTCCAGACGTTCACCACCAGCAGCACGGCGCCGGCCAGGAACAGGAAGCCGCCGCCCAGGCGCACCCAGTACATGGGTACCAACTGCACCACGGTCTCGATGAAGTCGGGGTACATCAGCCGGCCGTCGGGCTCGAACGCACGCCACATCAAGCCCTGCGTGATGCCCGCGACCCACATCGAGATCTGGTACATCAGCAGGCCGATCGTGCCGATCCAGAAGTGCCACGTCGCCAGCTTCGGGCTCCACAGCGTCGTCTTCCAGAGGCGCGGGACCACCCAGTACAGGATGGCGAAGGCGATGAACGCGTTCCATCCCAGCGTGCCCGCGTGCACGTGGCCGATCGTCCAGTCGGTGTAGTGCGACAGGGCGTTGACCGACTTGATGGACATCATCGGCCCTTCGAAGGTGGCCATGCCGTAATAGGTGATGCCCACCACGAAGAACTTCAGCACGGGGTCGTCGCGGACCTTGTCCCAGGCGCCGCGCAGCGTGAACAGGCCGTTGACCATGCCGCCCCACGACGGCGCCCACAGCATCAGGCTGAACAGCATGCCCAGCGTGGAGGCCCAGGCGGGCAACGCGGTGAAGTGCAGGTGGTGCGGGCCGGCCCAGATGTAGATGAACACCAGCGACCAGAAGTGCAGGATCGACAGCCGGTACGAATAGATCGGGCGGTTCGCCGCCTTGGGCAGGTAGTAGTACATCATGCCCAGGAACGGCGTGGTCAGCACGAACGCGACGGCGTTGTGGCCGTACCACCACTGCATCAGGGCGTCCTTCACGCCCGGGTACAGGCTGTACGACCCCAGGAACGAGTACGGGACCGCGAGGCTGTTGCCGATGTGCAGGATCGCGACGGCCAGCCAGGACGCCATGTAGAACCAGATCGCCGCGTAGATGTGCGACTCGCGGCGACCCGCCAGCATCCCGGCCATGTTGGCCCCGAAGGCCAGCCACACCACCACGATGGCGATGTCCAGGGGCCAGACCAGTTCGGCGTACTCCTTGCCCTCGGTGTATCCGAGCAGCAGGGTCACGGCGCCCGCGACGATGATGGCCTGCCAGCCCCAGAAGTGGAACCGCGCCAGCCCCGTGCTCCAGGTGCGCACCTTCAGCAGGCGCTGCATCGAGTGGTAGACGGTGGCGAAGATCAGGTTCCCGCAGAACGCGAAGATGACCGCGTTGGTGTGGATCGGTCGGATGCGCCCGAACGACATCCACGGGAACGCGTTGAGGCCCGGCAGGAACATCAACGCCGCGGTGAGCACCCCGAGCGCCATCCCGGCAACGCCCCAGAAGATGGTGGCCAGGAAGAACATCCGGGGGGTGCGGTCGTCGTACCGGAAGGTGTCCATCTGCGTGGTCATCGAAAGGCCCCGCGCGTTGAGTGACAGACCCTCCGGTCGCCGACCATCGGGTGCGTTTCATCAGAGGCCGCGCCGGCTGGTCGCGGCTCTGCTGCAAGCGTCGCAGGGAGGATAGCACGAAGGGGGCCCGGGGCAAGGACGGTGCAAGGGGAATCAGGACGGAAGCGGCGTTGCGAGGTTGAGCCGGACGGCTCGGGGTCCCGGGCTGGGGGGGGCCTCACGGCCCGTGACGCCGCAGGTAGTCCCTCACCTTCAGCTTCCGCGCGGTGTTGTCGGACGACATGTACCGGACGGTGCCGAAGATCGGGCGCTCGGGGCCCCAGGGGCGGTCATGGCGGCCCAGGCACCAGGCGATGCCGCTGGCCGAATTCGGGTCGCGGCCGTCGAGGGCGTAGCGGTCGTTCAGGTGGACCATGCGCAGGAAGGCGTCGCGCGGCGTCGGGGACCATTCCAGGATCTTCTTGCCCCAGAGCATCCGAAGGTAGCCGTGGATCCGGCCCTCGCGGGCCAGTTGCCGCTGGGCGGCGTTCCACAGGGCGTCGTGGGTCCGCGCGGCGTCCAGTTCGTCCAGCGTGTAGAGGCGCGGCCTGGGGTCGGTGGCATGGCGTTCCAGCGTGGCGAGGGCCCAGGGCGGCAGGCCGTCGTAGCATCCGGCGTCGGTGCGGTGGCCGCAGTTGTTGAAGCCCAGTTCACGCCAGGTCACCAACTGGTCCAGGAACGCCTCCCGTGCCGGCGGCAGGCCCCACCAGCCGTCGCGACTCCCGTCGGGGCGGCGGCCTTCCGGGGGGGCGGGCCAGCCCGGGGCCACCGCCGCCAGCACCTCGTGGGCGCCGATGTGCCCGAAGTGAAGGAAGGGGGAGAGGCCGGACGTCGCGTCGAGGCCCGGGTCGTTGCGATCGACGTCGTACCGATCCAGCGCACGGGCGACGAAGCGCTGCAGGCAGGCGCGGGCCGCACGCTCGCCGCCCCGGAGGGTCGTGGGCGCCACGCCGTGGTCGATCGGGAGCCGGGCGAGGTCCAGGTCGAACGCCGCGGCGGGCCAGCGGGCGGCGACGTCCAGGGGCAGGGACGGCAGGCGGGGCAGGGGCGGGCCGGCCAGCGGGTCCGGGTCCGGGGCGTCAGCAATCCACGCCGGCAGGCGCGCCTGCAGGAAACGGCGGAACGCATATGCCGTCGGGTAGGCGCGTTCGGGCACGCGCAGGGGAAGCAGGCCATTGCCGTCGATCGCCTCGAAGCGGCACAGCACCTGCGGGACCGCGGCGGCCAGCATGCGGGGCAGGAAGAAGGTGGGGAAATCGTCGGTGACGACCGCACAGGCGTGGCCGGCCAGCGCGGCCAGGAGGCCCCGGCCGGCGGACGGTTCGGGTTCCACGTAGGGATGGTAGGCGACGCCGGCGGCCTCGCAGCGGGCCGCGTTGTCGATCATCCCGTCGATCACGAAGCGGTGAAGGCGATCGGAGGCATGGGGGTACCCGACGCGCAGCGCCTCCAGCACCAGCAGCGGGCGCTGCACCTGGCGGGCGATGGCGACCGCGCGCTGCAGGGCGAAGTTGTGCGTGGTTCGCCGGGCCGCGGTCATCCAGTACAGCACGAACTCGCCGTCGCTTCGCGGCGGGACGTCGCGGAGGATGCGGATCCGGATCGTGTTCATGGGCCTACTGTACGCCACTGCTGGACGGTCGGGGCGGCGGGTGCGAGGATTCCGCCGGGTGGAGGTGGCGCATGCACGACCCTGGAACGGCGCGCCCGGTCGATGTCGCGGTGATCGGCGGAGGCGTCGTGGGATGCGCCACCGCGCTGGCGTTGCAGGCGCGTCCCGGCGTCTCCGTCGAGGTGCTGGAAGCCGAAGATCGGGTCGCCGCGCACCAGACCGGGCACAACAGCGGCGTCATCCACTCGGGCCTGTACTACACGCCCGGCAGCCTGAAGGCGATGAACTGCGCCCGGGGGCGCGACCTGCTGTATGCGTTCCTCGAGGAACGGGGCATTGCGCATTCCCGCTGCGGCAAGCTGGTCGTCGCGACGCGTCCCGACGAGCTGCCCCGGCTGGACGACCTGCTGGCGCGCGGGATCGCGAACGGCCTGCGCGGCCTTCGGAAGGTCGGCCCCGGGGAGATGCGCGACATCGAGCCCCACGTCGCGGGCATCGGCGGGCTGGTGGTGCCCGAAACGGGCGTGGTGGACTACGTCGAGGTGACGCGGGCCTACGCGACCGCGCTGGTCGAGGGCGGCGGCGCCGTGACGACGGGGGCTCGCGTGACGGCGGTCCGCGCGGAGGCGGACCGCGTCGTGCTGGAAACCCCTCGCGGCCCGCGGTCGGCCCGGTACGTGGTCAACTGCGGCGGGCTGCAGTCGGACCGCGTCGCGCGCCTGTGCGGCGTGGATCCGGGGGTCCGGATCGTGCCGTTCAAGGGCGAGTACTACGACGTCGTGCCGTCCCGCCGCGGCCTGGTCCGCGCGCTGATCTACCCGGTGCCCGACCCGCGCTTCCCGTTCCTGGGCGTGCACT
Source organism: uncultured Myxococcales bacterium (assembly GCA_903857665.1). GTDB lineage: Bacteria > Myxococcota_A > UBA9042 > DTJE01 > DTJE01 > CAIZWN01. The sequence goes on along the minus strand of CAIOFV010000151.1, from coordinate 1,155 downwards.
TCACGCGGGGCGTCCACGGCGAGGCCCACGCGGGCCCGAACGCCGTGCTGGCCTGGCACCGTGAAGGGTACGGGCCGTGGGCGTTCAACGTCCGGGACGCTCTCGACACGCTGGCGTGGCCCGGCTTCCTGCGGCTGGCCTTCCGGTTCTGGCGGATGGGGCTGGGGGAGGTTGCGAGGTCGTTCAGCAAGCGCCTGTTCGTTCACGCGTTGCAGCGGTTGGTGCCAGACGTCGGCCTGGCCGACGTGACGCCCGGCATCCCTGGAATCCGGGCGCAGGCGCTGGGCCGCGACGGCGCGCTGGTGGACGACTTCGTGATCGTGCCGGGCCCGCGTTCCATCCACGTGCTGAACGCGCCTTCGCCGGCGGCCACGGCGTCGCTGGCGATCGGGCGCAGCGTGGCGGACCTGGCGGCCCGCACGTTCGATATCGGGCGTTGACGTGGTCGATGGGAACGGTCAGGGCGATTGCTCGGGGGTCCGGGCTTCGGGCTTCCACAGGAAGTAGGACAGGCCGCCGCGGATCAATCCGCCACCGATGGTGATGTATACCGGCGCCAGCCAGGGCTTGGGGATGGGCGAATGGCGCAGGGCCCAGCCCATGAAGACCATCACGAGGATCGTCCCGTAGCCGCGCCAGGACTGGAACGCGAACACGCAGCGCCGGTCGGGCAGGCCCTGCAGGCGCCGCAGGTTCTTGACCGCGACGCGGCCGAATCCCCGCCCCGCCGCCAGCGCGCCCAGGAGCCCGGCGGATGCCAGCAGGGCCGCGGCACCCGACGTGGCCTCGGACAGCCATCCCGCCGCGGCGATCACCAGGCCCATGCCCACGGCCCACCATGCCGCGCCCGACAACAGCGCCAGTGCCCGGCGGTTCACTGCGGGTTCGAACCGGACCAGCAGCGCGTGCATCCTTGTCGTGAGGTGACTCATGTGAAACGAGGCTCCCGGAACAGGTGACCGGCGAAGGATATCGCCGAACCGCGTCCCGGTCACGGGGAGGATGGTCTTCCGCAGGCGCAGGGCCGGCGGGCTCGTGATGCCCAGGGCCGGGGGAGCGGTGTGCCTGCTCCGCGGGCCGGCGCGCACGGGTGACCCAGGTGGATGTCTGGCGCGCGGATGGGGACCACTACCCAAGGGGAGGTGTCGCAGCACG
>CAIOFV010000150.1 GCA_903857665.1 uncultured Myxococcales bacterium | reverse complement strand
CGGCGCGTGCGGCGCCTGCGCGGCCGGGTCGTGCGGCGCCGGGGCCTGGACGCCCCCCGGCGCGTGCGTCCAGGGCCAGTGCGCGGCGGGCGGCCTGCCCGTCGCGTGCGATGACGGCCTGGACTGCACCTCCGACGACTGCGACCCGATCGCCGGGTGCGTCCACGTGATCGTCCCCGGCACGTGCCGGATCGACGGCGCCTGCGTGTTGAAGGACGGGATCCGCGAGGGCCATCCCTGCCAGGCCTGCGTCCCCGACCAGGATCCGGACGGCTGGACCCCTGTTGCGGATGACACGGCCTGCGACGACGGGAACGCCTGCTCGGTGCCCGACACAACCTCCTGCCAGTCCGGGGTGTGCGTCGCCCGGACCTGGAAGACCTGCGCGCCGCCGGCCTCGTGCCACGCCGAGGGCGCCTGCGATCCTGGGTCCGGCGCCTGCATCTACGCCGCGCTCGACAACGTGCCGTGCGACGACGGGAACCCGGGCACCGGGCCGGACATGTGCAGCCAGGGGGTGTGCGTCGGGCCGCCCTGCGCGTGCTGGGGCAGCCAGGGCGGGTGCTGCGACGGCTGTCAGCCCGTCAACGAGGGGCAGGCCTGCCTGTCCGACGGGCTTTCGTGTACCGAGGACTACTGCCAGGCCGGGTTGTGCCTGCACCCGATCGTCGGGGGGTGCTACATCGGGACCCAGTGCTACTCGAACCAGGCGCCGAACCCGTCCAACGCCTGCGAGTACTGCGACCCGCCGACCAACCGCGTGGGGTGGGCGCTGGCCCAGTGGGGAACCCCGTGCGACGACGGCTCGGCCGCCACGCTGAACGACCAGTGCCAGGTCGGCGCCTGCGTGTGCGTGCCGATCCTGACCCTGGACGGCTGCCCCCAGGGGCGCCCGGGGAACGCGGGCGAATACTGCGACGTCCAGGCCGACGACGGGTGCGGGCAGCCGGTCACGTGCGGTTCCTGCGCGTCCGGCCTCGCCTGCAACCCCCACAAGGTCACGTGGGGGAGCGGGCCCCTGACCGTCCACCAGTGCGGGCCCTGACGGGTCCGACGATCCGGCCGCGTGCTATCGCAGCCACTCCAGCAGCCGGTGCACGTCGTCCACGTCATGCCAGCCGTGCAGCGCGATGCGCAGGTAGCCTTCGCGGACCGACGCGTGGATGTTGCGGTCGGCGCCGAGCTTCAGCCGGTCGAACAGCACGCCGGCGGCGTTCGGCCCCGCGTACAGCGACAGGAACGGCCCCAGGCGGTCGGCGGCCCACAGGGGTTCCAGGCGATCGGCTTCGCCCGGCCAGTTGGCGCCGCCCCGCAGGCCCTCGATCAGCCGGCCCTGCAGCGCGTGCACGTGCGCGGCGATCCGCAGGGGACCCGCGTCGCACAGCAACGCCAGCGACTCGCCCAGGATCGCCGCGCCGACCAGGTTGTAGGCCCCGGGCTCCAGGCGGCGGCCGTCGGGCAGCCAGGCCCGGTCCAGGTCGGTCCCCGGGCGCGCCCACTTGCTGCCGTCCGCCACCGACAGCCACGAGCCGGCCGGCAGCAGCGTCGATCGCAGTTCCGGCGTGGTCCACACGAACCCCTGTCCCGCCGGGCCCAGCAGGCCCTTGTGCCCGCCCGTGACGAACGCCGCGACGCCGTGGAGGTCCGGCGTGAACACCCCGGCGGCCTGGATCCCGTCCACCACCAGCACCACGCCCTTCAAGGCGCAGGCGGCGGCCAGCGTCGGCAGATGCAGGCGCAGCCCGTCCTGGAACCGCACCCACGACACCGTCAGCATCCGCGTCCGGGGGCCGATCGCGTCGGCGATCCGCGCCTCGAGGGAATCCGCGATGGTCGGCGGCGTCGAGTCCCAGGCCGCGGGCCCGGCCTGGTGCCCCGGCCACAACGGCACCTCGCGAAACGACACCCCGCGGGATTCCAGCGCCTTCCAGGGCCACGCGTTGGCCGGGAACTCGCCCAGCGGTGCCAGGATCTCGTCGCCGGGCTGGAACGGGAACCCGTGGGCGACCAGCGCCAGCCCGGACGAGGTGCTCTGGGTCAGCGAGATGTCGCCGGCATCGACGCCCAGCAGCCGCGCCGCCTGCGTCCGAACCCGGTCCGGCAGGCCCAGCACGTCGCGCCCGAAGTCCATGTCCCAGGGATGGGCCTCCAGATCCAGCACGCGCCGCCCCGCCTCGATGGACGCCCGAGGCACCGGGCCTTCCGAGCAATGCATCACCCACAGCAGGCCGGGCGGCAGGTCGAAGCGGTAGGGGGGCAGGGGAGGGCCCGCGAGGTCCGGGGGCGCGGTCGGGGGCAGCAACGTGGGCGACGGCATCGGCAGTCTCCGAACGGCGGGATCACCGGACGCCGATTGTACCCGCCCTTTCGCGAGGCGCCCGCCCCGGGACCGTGCAGAAGGCCGTCATTTCGCCAGCGCCAGGCCCTTCACGAACGCCAGCACCTCCTCGGCGTGGCCGTCCGGGCTCACCGACCTCCACGCCTTCCGGACCGTGCCCTCGCCGTCGATGACGAAGGTGGACCGATCCACGCCCAGCGCGCTGTGGCCGAAGATCGACCCTTCCTTCCAGGCCCCGTAGGCGTCGTGGATCTTCCCGTCGGTGTCGGCCAGCAGCGCGAAGGTCAGGTCGAATTTCCGGGCGAACTTCGCGTGGCTGTCCAGGCCGTCCCGGCTGACGCCCAGCACCACGGCGCCCGCCTTCGCGAACTCCGCGGCGTAGTCCCGGAACCCCTTGGCCTCGACGGTGCAGCCGGGCGTGTCGTCCTTCGGGTAGAAGTACAGCACCACGACACGACCCTTCAGGTCCTTCAGGGCGATCGAGCCGCCAGTGGACGCGGGGGTGCTGAAGTCGGGGGCCTTCGTGCCCGCCTCGATCCGCGCGGCCTTCGACTCCTCGGCATCGGCCCGCCCCGCGCAGGCCCCCAGCGCCAGCGCCGCCATCGCGGCAACGATCCATGTGTTCTTCGGGTTCTTCACGGTACCCTCCACATCAGGTGCGCCCGGATCGACTCCATATCCGTCGGGACGTTGCATCGCACGCCCGCCGACTCCGCCTCCGTGCCCGGGCAAGCGCAATCGACGCCTCTCCAGACTGGGAACTCCGGACCCGGGAAGCAAGGGAGGGCGCGAGCGGGGGTGGCGGGTCCCTTGTCCTTTCTTCCGTCCGCCCCTAGGATCGCCGCCGGGATTTCACGGAGCCGCGCTGTGGCCGACGAACCGAACAAGGTCATCTACTCCATGATGGGAGTCGGGAAGGTCTACGGCACGAAGGCCGTGCTGAAGGACATCTGGCTGTCGTACTTCTACGGCGCCAAGATCGGCGTGCTGGGCTTGAACGGGTCGGGCAAGTCCACGCTGCTGCGCATCATGGCGGGCGTCGACACGGAATTCCTGGGTACTACCGCGTGCAGCCCGGGCTTTTCCATCGGCTACCTCGAGCAGGAGCCCCACCTCGATCCGGAAAAGACCGTCCTCGAGTGCGTGAAGGAAGGCGTCCAGCCCATCGTCGATCTCCTGAACGAGTTCGAGGCGATCAACGAGAAGTTCGCCGAGCCGATGGACGACGACGCGATGGACCGCCTCCTGACACGCCAGGGCGAACTGCAGGACAAGCTGGACACGACGGGAGCCTGGGAACTGGACAGCCAGTTGGACGTCGCGATGGACGCCCTGCGCTGCCCGCCCGGCGACACGCCCGTGAAGATCCTGTCGGGCGGCGAGATCCGGCGCGTGGCGCTGTGCCGGCTGCTGCTGCGCAAGCCGGACATCCTGCTGCTGGACGAACCGACCAACCACCTGGACGCCGAATCGGTGCTGTGGCTGGAGCAGCACCTGCAGCGGTACGCGGGAACGGTCATCGCCGTCACCCACGATCGGTACTTCCTGGACAACGTGGCCGGCTGGATCCTGGAACTGGACCGCGGCGCCGGCATCCCGTGGAAGGGCAACTACTCGTCGTGGCTGGAGCAGAAGAAGAACCGGCTGGCGCTGGAAGAAAAGCAGGAAAGCGATCGCCAGCGGACCCTGGCCCGCGAGCTGGAGTGGATCCACCTGTCACCGAAGGGGCGCCACGCGAAGGGCAAGGCCCGCATCACGGCGTACGAAAGCCTGCTGGCCCAGCAGCCCGAGCAGATGGCCCGGGAACTGGAAATCTACATCCCGGCGGGCCCGCGGCTGGGCGACGTGGTCATCGAGGCGAAGGGGATCCGCAAGGCCTTCGGCGACAAGCTGCTGATCGACGACATGGACTTCCTGATCCCGCCGGGCGCCATCGTCGGCATCATCGGTCCGAACGGCGCCGGCAAGACGACGCTGTTCAAGATGATCACCGGGACCGAAACGTGCGACGCGGGCACGCTGCACCTCGGCCAGACCGTCAAATTGGCCTACGCCGACCAGGTGCGCAGCAGCCTCGATCCCGACAAGACCGTGTGGGAGGTCATCAGCGGCGGCAACGACCGCCTGCTGCTGGGCGGCGTGGAAGTGAACAGCCGCGCCTACGTGTCGCGGTTCAACCTGTCCGGTTCCGATCAGCAGAAGAAGGTCGGCACGCTGTCGGGCGGCGAGCGCAACCGCGTGCACCTGGCCCAGATGCTGAAGATGGAAGCCAACGTGCTGCTGCTGGACGAACCCACCAACGACCTGGACGTCAACACGCTGCGGGCGCTGGAGGACGGGCTGGAGCGGTTCGCGGGCTGCGCGCTGGTCATCAGCCACGACCGGTGGTTCCTGGACCGGATCGCCACGCATATCCTGGCGTTCGAGGGCGATTCGAAGGTGACGTGGTTCGAAGGCAACTTCGACGAGTACGAGGCCGACAAGAAGGCCCGCCTGGGCACCGACTGGCAGCCCCACCGGATCCGGTACCGCAGCCTCACTCGCTAGCCCGCCTCGGGCCCACTCAATGACCTGCCTTGGGCCCCCCTAGTTGCACTTCCAGTTGCCCCGCGGGAACGCGTTCATGCTGGGGGACTGCCCCGCCAGCACGAACACCGACCGACGGTTCTTCGGTTCGGGCGTTTCGTCGGGCGTCTGGACCGCGAGCACGTCCTCGCCGAACCCCTGCGAACACACGCCGACCTTCAGGCCGTGCGCGCGGAGCCAGGAGGCCAGCGAGCCGGCGCGCGCCTCGCTGAGGGCCTGGTTGTGGGCCTTGTCGCCCACGGTGTCGGTGTAGCCGCCTACGTACAGGCGCAGCCGAACCTGCTTCCCCAGCTTGTCCAGCGCGTCCTGGATCCCCGCAAGGGCCCTGTCCAGCTTGGGTTCCTCGGCGGGCAGGATGTCCGACTTGTTGTTTTCGAAATTGACCTCGTCGTGCGGGACCTCGACGACGATGGGCGTGAACTCGACGCTCTTCACGAAGTCGTTTTCGTCGTACGCGGCGATTTCGACCTTCAGGACCCGGGCTGTCGGCGGCGGGAAGTCCAGCGACTCCGGGCGGCCCGAGGGCAGGTCCATGCGCAGCGAGCGGTCGAACAGCGTCGCGCCGTCCTCGCCGGTCAGGCGCAGTTGCAGCCGCTTGACCTTGCCGGTGGCCGCCATGCCGATGTGGCCCGCCAGCAGGTCCACGTCATCGCCCTTGACGTCGAGCTCGAACGGCTGCGCCACCGCCGAGGACCAGGCGACCTCCGACGGCTGCTTCTGGCCCGCGTACGTGACGACCGCCCGGTAGTAGGCCCGGCCCGGCTCCTGGCTGACCGACAGGTTGCGTCGCTCGCCCGGCTTCATCGCCCCGACCTTGAACACGGTGGTCGCGCCGTCGATGCGCTCGACCTCGGCGCGGATGCCCGTGACGGCCTTCGACGCGGTCAGGGTGATGCCGGGCATGTCCGCGCCTCCGGTGGACCGGTAACGCACCGTCACCTCGAGGGCGCCCGCGTCGTCGGCCGCGAAAGCCGGCACCGTCGCTGCCAGGAGGATGGGCACGACACAGATCAGTCCCAGTCGACTCCGGCTCGGTGCCCGGGCGGCTCCGGTGACTGCAGGCGTTCGCATGGCTTCCCTCCGTCGGCGCCACCGTATCGCCACGGGGGATCGGCCGTCAAGGGCGGATTGGGATCGCGTCAGGTGGGGGAGGGCAGGTCCACGTCGCGATGCAACTGGCGTTCGGCGAAGCGGAATTCCCAGACGGGGGAGTCGGCGGTAGGAGGCTGGATCGTCGGCAGGTCGGTCCCGAAGAATTCCTGGTAGAACGCCAGCAGCCGTGCCAACCGCCCCTGGGTCCGCAGGTATCGCCAGCGCACGGAAAACCCGCGCACCTCGCCTGGCGCGCCGGGGGCTTCGATCCGCCGGACCACCTCGGATATCAGCACGATGGCCGGGCCTGCCGCTTCCTCGGGATCGACATAGAGCATGCTGAGGGCCTGGCCGACCGCCGGCAGCCACTGGGAGTGGACGAACGCGCCTGCCTCGCTGACGTCGGCCACGAGGGCCCGGCGGCGGATCCCGTCCGCCAGGCAGACCACCACGGACAGCCGGGGCTTCCGGGGGCGCGAGCGACGCTCGGACGCCTGGGAGGTGCGCTTCGGACGATGCGGCAGGATGCGGCGGGGCGGCAGGGCGGGCTGGGCGGCCGGCTCCGGCCGAGAGTCCAGCCACGGCTCCACGACGGCGGGTCCCGGTGGCGGCTCCACGACGGCCGCTTCGCTCCGCGCTTCCGGTGGCGGCTCCGGCGGTGGCTCCACGACGGCCGCTTCGTGCCGCGCCTCCGGCGGCAGGAGGGAGGAGATGAACAGTTCGACCGTCTCGGTCGTCGGGGGCTTCGTGTCGGGCTTCGGTTCTTCGTCCATCACCGGTTCCGGCACACCCGATTCGGTCGGCACGTCCTGCTCGACCGGGAACTCCGCATCGTCGTCGGCCGTGGCGTCCACTTCGGCCGTGGCGGCCACTATCGATTCGGGCATCGTCGGGATCGGGGAGGGCTGCGTATCGCCGGCCTGGAGGGGCTCGCCACGCCACAGGACCGGGTCCGGCCTGGGCCCGGTGGTCCCGTTGCGTACCGCCCGGTTCAGTTCCTCGCGGAAGGTCTCCACGTCGAACGGCCGGTCCTCGGGCTTCGGTGCCAGGGCCCGGGCCAGGAAGGTGTCCAGTTCGTCGAACGCCTCGGCGTCGCGGTTCACCTCCCGCAAGGTGGGCAGGCGCCCCTTGTTCTTCCGGATCGCGAATTCCACGGCAGTCAACCCGTCCAGAGGAGGCTGGCCCGCGATCAGTTCGAACAGCATGGTCGCCACCGCGTACAGGTCGGTCCACGGGCCCACGTCCCGGCCCATCATCTGCTCGGGGCTCATGTAGACGGGCGTCCCGAAGGACAGGCCGGAGATCGTCGCACCCATCTTCGGCTCGCCGACCATCTTGGCCACGCCGAAGTCCAGCACCTTGACGAAGTCCCTGGACCCGGCGCCCTCCAGCAGGAAGACGTTGTCGGGCTTCAGATCGCGATGCAGGATCCCGAAGCCGTGGGCCTCCTCCATCGAGTCCAGAACCTGGTTGATCAGCCGCGTGGAGCGGACCAGGCCGAACGGCTTCCCCTCGGCCTCCAGCACCTGTGCCAGCGTCCGCCCCTCCATCAACTCCATGGCGATGAACAGGATGCCGTCCGCGGTGCGACCGAAATCGAAGACCGTGACGGTGTGGGGACTCTTGAGGCGGCTGGCCGCCCGGGCCTCGGTCAGGAAGCGGCGCACCGCGAGGTCGTCCTGATCCACGTCGGCGCGAAGGACCTTCACGGCCACGTCGCGATGCATGCTGAACTGCTCGGCGCGGAACACGGTGCCCATGCCGCCCACGCCCAGCACGGACTTGAGCAGGAACCGGTCGTCGAGCACCCGTCCTTCCATCGGGCTTCCGCTGCCGTTGCCTGCGTTCTCCACGATCCGGGCCCTGCTGCGATTCGAGGGTGAGCATAGTCCGAAACGGCCGCGGATCAAGTGTGGCCTCCGGCATTCGCGCGCGGAGAGGGGGTTCAGGCACCCAGCCAGAGGGTGGCGATGCAGGCGGCGGTGATCGGCACGGTGGCGTTGTCATCCACGACGTCGCTGAACAGTTCGGCGGCGGCCGCGGCGCAGGCGACGGTCACCGCCATGCCCACCAGGGCCAGCGGGGACAGGGGCGCGGACTTCGCCAGGGCCAGCCCGATGGTCACGAGGGTCGCTGCCGCCACGAAGGCCAGCGTTCCGACCACGCTCTTGCGGCGATACAGCTTCAGAGCGCCCCACTTGCGTCCGATGATGCTGGCCGCCGGGTCGCCGAAGGCCAGGCACAGGACGCCGATCTCGGCCGCCAGCTTGGGTGTCAACGCGGTGATGATCAGCAGCGCCAGGGTGTACCACGACGCGGAGTTCGGCCGCTTCTTTTCCCACGGGCGCACGACGTCCCGGAACAGGTACCGGATGAGGATGCGGTTCCACGCCGGCCAGATGCGCCGGCTGACCTCGAAGGTGACCGCAAGCGACAGCAGGACCCCCAGGATCCCGACCGCCTGGCTCTGCGTCAGCAGGAATTCATAGACGCCCGCGCCTCCCAGGCCCGTCAGGACGTGAAACAGGTTGCGGCGGTAGTTGACGGGCTTCATGCGTTCCAGGCGCGGCGAACGGATGAACGAGCGGGTGCCCGATACGCGCTTCAGGCGGCGGCGCAGTTCCTCGTAGGTTTCGGACATCGTCTGGGCCTTCGCCCGCAGGCGTGCCACCGTGGCGCCGTCGGCCAGTTCCGCGGAATAGGCCATCAGGCAGCCGATCGTTTCTTCCAGCGCCGGTCCCAGCGCCTCGTAGCGTTCCGTAAGGCTCTGGCGAACGGCCTGGGCCCGGACCGACAGTTCGTCGCATGCGGAGGCGAAGTGCAGGCGCCACTCCACGTCCCTGAGGCGCGGGCGGTGGGCCTGCATCGCGAGGGCTTCCAGATCCTTGGCGAACTGGAAGAGGGCTTCCCGGAGACTGGGGTCCGTGGCGACCATCGCGTCCATCCGTCGATTCCGTCCCGTCTGCGTCCCGGGGGGGCGCCGGCAATTGTGCAATCCGCCGAAGGGTCCCCTTCCGCGGCTCGGATTGAACCACGTCGGGCGCCCGCTGGCAAGGCGGGTTCGATGCCCGACGCGTTGCTGCCCGCTCGCGCCGTCACTTGCCGCGCGTCGATACCGCGGCGCCCCACCAGGGCTGGCCTTTCGCGGCTGCGACGGCGACGGTCGCCTGCTTCGTGGCCACGTCGAAGGCCAGGATCATGCCCGACGAATCGAACGCGTAGATCACGCCTCCGACGCCCGCCAGGCCGTACACGCTGTTGGCGTTCAGGGCGGGGCCCAGCACGCTCTTGACGCTGCCGTTCGAGGGGTCCACCTCGACCAGCAGCGTGCCGGACGACCCGGAGTCGTCCAGCACCGCGGCCCAGGTGCCCTTCTGCTCGATGCAGAAGGCGTCGCCGGCCGACGAATAGCCGCCGTAGGAACCCAGTTTCTGGAAGGTGGCGGCCCCGTTCTTCAGCCAGACGCGCACCCACTCGCCCGAGTTGGAGATGGCGACCAGCGTTTCCGCGTTCGCGTCGATCTTGCCCCGTTCGATCACGGTCAGGCCGTTGTACTGTTCCCCGAGGCTGCCGATGGCGCGGGTCTTCGCGCTGGTCGCCGACACGCGGTACAGGTGATCGAACGAAATGCCGTACATCAGGCCGTCGCGATCGATGGCCAGGTCGGTCATCTGGTGGTCGCCACCGTCCGAGGGCCAGGTGAAATCGGCGACCTTTGTCGCCTGCGGATCCCCGACGCTCCACGTGTACAGGGTGGTGGCGGTGTGGGCATAGATGAGGCCCATCTGGGTCACCTTGCCCGGCCAGAGCGGGTCGTCCGGCGCCTCGTCGGCATAGTCCGGGACGCCGTCGTGGTCCCGGTCGTCGGGGTCGCAGGCATCGCCCAGGCCATCCTTGTCGGCATCTTCCTGGCCCGGGTTGAAGATGGTCGGGCAGTTGTCGATGTTGTCCGGGACGCCGTCCTTGTCGTAGTCCGGGGGTGCTTCCGGGGTGTCCGGTTCGGCGTCGGTTTCCGCGACATCGTCGGCGGGGGCATCGGGGGAGACGCCGTCGGCGGCCGGTGCGTCGGCGAGCGTCGCGTCGTCCTTCCCCGTGTCCCCCGGGTGCCAGGCGTCCAGCGTGTCGCGGGGGACGATCACCACCGCGTCCGGCGTCACCCCGCTGCCGGCTGCGCCACCGCAGGCGTCCGCTAGGAAGGCGGCCGCGATCGCGAAGGCTGCGGCGGCCAGGGAGGCTCGGGACATGGTCGTCTCCGGGGCGTGTCCCGGGGATTGTAGCCGGGCCGGCGCCGGGCCGCCATCGCCGGGTCGTGGTACCATTCGTGTCCTCGAACCCCGGAGGCCGGCATGGGTTGTGGACGCGCGTTCCTTTGCATCCTGCTGCCGCCGTTGGCCGTGATCGATTACGGGTGCGGCTCGATCGTGCTGGTGACGCTGCTGACGCTGGCGGGATGGGTGCCGGGGGTCATCGGCGCGCTGGTGATCAACAACCGGCAGAAGTGATCCCGCGCCGGACCGTGGGAAGCCCGACGATCAGTCCTTCGCCTTCTTCCAGTACTGCGTGCGGCCCAGCAGCGAAATCCCGATGTACCCGCGGACCTTCAGGCGGCGGCCCTCGTCGATGACCTGGATCCAGCACTTGTAGGATTTGCCGTTGTCCGGGTCGAGGATCTTGCCGCCCGACCATTCCTCGCCGTCCTTCTTCAGGTTCCAGAGGATCTCGAGGCCGATGACCGGCTGGTCCTTCTTTTCGTCCGGGCACTTGTCGCACTTGGGATTCGGGTCCTCGCTGGGTTCGAGGATCAACTTTTCGATGTGCCCGAAAATCTTGCCGTCCCGTTCCGTGATGGTGACGATGGACCGGTCCTTGCCGGTGTTGTCGTCCACGGTGACCCACCGTCCGACCGGGGTCACGTCCTGGGCGCGAGCGACCGGAGCCAGGGCCAGCACGGCCGCGACGGCGGCCAGGGCGGAAAGCGTGCGGGTCATCGGCAACCTCCAGGGGATTCGATGGCAGGAAGAATACCGCACGCGGCGGAATGTCGGCAACCGCCTTCCAGCCCCTTTCGTGCGAGAATCGACCCGGCTCGAGCCAGGAGGGTTCCGGTGAACGTCTGGACGAAGGCCCGGCTGCTGGGACACTTCGTGAAATGGCGCCTGACGTGGGCGCGCCACGACCTTGACCACCGGCCGGCCGGCCTCAAGAACCCGAAGTTCCTGTCGGCCCGGCACGCGGTGGCCCTGCTGCCCGACGATGCCGTCTGCTTCAGCAGCGGCATGGCGGGCAACGGCCGGTGCTCGATCTTCTTCTGGGCGATCCGCGATCGCTTCCTGAGGACCGGGCATCCGAAGGGCCTGACGTGGATCACCGTCGGGGCCCAGGGGGGGCGTGGCAAGGTGCCGGGCACGCTGGAGGAGATCTGCCTCCCTGGCCTGTTGAAGCGGCACATCGGCGGGCACCTGGAAACCAAGAAGGCGCTGCTGCGCCTGACCGACGCGGGCCATTGCGAACTGCATACGATGCCGCAGGGCCAGCAGGCGTTCCTGCTGGAGGCCCAGGCGCGGGGCGAGGATTCGGTCGTCAGCACCACGGCGGTGGGCACCTTCCTGGACCCGCGGTGCGGCACGGGGTCGATCGTGTGCGGCTCGGGCACGGAATCGCTGATCACGGCAGAAGGTGACGCGCTGCGCTTCCGCTTGCCGAGGATCCAGTGGGCCTTCTTCGTGGCTTCCTACGCCGACGAGGACGGCAACCTGTACGTGGACAACGCCTCCACGCTGACCGAGATCCGGGCGTCGGTCCGGGCCACGAAGGCCAATGGCGGCAAGGTGATGGCGGCCGTGTGCAAGGTGATCCCGTCGGATCCCGCGCGGATCTACGTGCCCGCGTCGGACGTGGACGCCATCGTCGTGAATCCGCACAACGAGCAGACCGGTTCCGTGCCGATGCGCACCTGGTGGCCGATGTTCACTCTGCAGTCGGACATGCCCGCGGTGGAGGCCATCGCGATGCTCAAGTTCATGAACCACACGGCGCGGATCACGCCGACGCGCGGGCCGGTCGAGGACGCCCTGGCGCGGCTCGGCGCCACGGTGTTCACGTCCGCGTCGCAGCCGAAGGCCCTCGTCAACATCGGCGTGGGCCTGCCGGAGGAGGTCTGTCGCGTCGTGGTCGAGGCGGGCCTGACGGACGACGTGACGTTCATGAGCGAGACGGGCGTGCTGGGCGGGCTCCCCGCGCCGGGCGTGTTCTTCGGCGCGGCCGTGTGCCCGACGAAGATGGTCACCAGCGGCGAGGTGTTCCACCAGGCCTACGAGTCGCTGGACACCACGATCCTGGGCATCCTGCAGGTGGACTCGGACGGCAACGTCAACGTGTCCAAGCGGGGTCCGCGGGCGCTGGACTACGTGGGCCCGGGCGGCCTGCCGGACCTGACCGCGTCGGCGCGCAACATCGTGTTCGTGGGGTCCTGGCAGACGGGCGGCCGGATGGCGGTGAAGGGCGGCGCGATGGTGATCTCCGAAAAAGGCCGGCCCAAGTTCGTCGAGCACGTGGACGAGGTGACGTTCAACGGCCGGAGGGCGCTGGCCGCCGGCAAGAACGTGTTCTACGTCACCAACGTGGGTGTGTTCCGCCTGACGGAGCGGGGTATGGAACTGGTGCGCGTGATGCCCGGCATCGACATCCAGCGCGACGTGCTGGAGGGCTGCACCATGCGCGTGGTCCCGCCGGACCGGGATCCGCCTGTGGTGGACCCGTCGGTGCTGACCGGCAGGGGCTTCCGCCTGGCCTGGGGCGCGGGCGTGGCCTAGCGCCGGATCGCAGGCCTGCAGCCTTCTCCCGGTCCTGACCGAACCTGCCGCCGGCCCTAGCCCTTCCGCGGCGCCTTCGGGGACGGCTTGCCGCCGCCCTTCTGCGCAGCCGGGTGCTCCAGTTCCAGCACCTCGACCGGCTTCACGACCAGCGGGGGCCGGGACGACGCGAGGGCCTTCGCCACGGGCGACACGGCGGAAGCCACGGCAGGCTTGCTGGCCTTGGCCACCGGCTTGCCGACGATCGCACCGGCCAGCGACACCACCTTCTTGAAGCAGGCGTCGCAGTAGTGCTCGTAGGAATGCTCGGTCTTCAGGGCCTCGAGGATGACCTCGACGAACGCCTGGTTGCCGCCGACGGGCCCGGCCTTGGCGAACGTGGCCGCCACGGTTTCCACCGGCAGGTGCTGCCCTTCGGCCTCACCCGAGTGGTACCAGAGCGTCCAGGGCTCGCCGATGTCGCGCTTGCCGCAGCGGTCGCAATCGAACACGGTCCTTTTCATGTAGTCCTCCTCGATGCCGTTCTTGCGGAGGTATTGCTGGGGAGTTTCGCCCCGTTCGCGGAAGAACGCCCAGAACTCCCGGCAGTGCTCCGGCTGGGGGCAGTTCCGCATGCACGCCACGACGTAGCGCTGGAACTTGCCCTCGCAGAGAATCTTGTCGGCCGGGAGGCCTGGGGGTCCTTCACCCATCGCGCGGAATCCTAGCAGAACGGTGCGACGCCAGCGCGGATATCGCGGGTCGGGGATCCGCGGTGGCGAGCCGTCCCCGCCGGCACCCCGGTAGGGCCCGATCCGCCGACTCCCGGTCTTCGCGGATTCGCCCAGCGTTGGAGGTCAATCCTCCCCGCCGCGCTTGACTTCTGGCCCTGCCCGGGCAAAATCATCCAGGCGCAACGGCATGGGTGTCCGCCCGAGCACCGAGGCGGAGGCGCGATCTCAATCGCGCCGTAGACGGAGTCGCCTCGGGCTGCCTCGAAGGGCCTGAAGGCGCCACGGACCCACGGAGTGGACTTCGGCATGCGGGACATCGATCAGGCCACGACCCAGGAAATCCGCGACCTCGTGTACGCGTTCTTCGCCGCCGAGTGCGACGTGGACCGTGCATCGCTGCACGATTCGATGAGGATCATCGAGGAACTCGAAGGCGACTCGCTGATGTTCCTGTCGCTGCTGGAAAAGGTCCGGAAGCGCTATGGGATCGGCATCGAGCTGAAGACGCTGGCCCGGCACCTGATGAAGAAGCCAGCCAACACGATCGGCCAGGTGATCGACCTGTCGCTGGCCATCGTCCGGCACGGGGATGACGTCGTCAACGTGGAACTCTGAGGCTCGCGGACCGTTGCGCGGCGCCGGAGTGGACGCCGAACGGGTCGCGCGCTTCGACCGCCCGGGCTTCTCCGGCAACCCCCTGCCCATGGTCTTCACGGAACGCGAGGCGGCCTTCGCGGTCGCGTCCGGCGACCCGGCTCGCGCCCTGTGCGCGGCGTTCTGCGCCAAGGAGGCGCTGTTCAAGGCGGCCGGGCGTCCCGTCGATGTGCGTGGGTTCGAGGTGTTCGCGCGGCCCGGCGAGGACCGCCCGGACGTCGTGATCGGCGAGGAACTGGCATCGGACCTGGGCGGCGCCGCGATCGAGGTGAGGCTGTTCGAGGACGGCGGGAACCTGGTGGCCGCCGTGATCCTGTCGGGGGAAGCGACGTGATCGAACCGGGCGATGCGACGCAGGTGACCGTCGAATTCGAGGACGTCGATTCGTACGGCATGGCCCATCACGCGCGTTTCGTGGCGTACCTGGAGCGGGCGCGGCTCCGCTTCCTGGAATCGCGCGGCATGCCGGTGTACCCGGAAGGGTGCGTGCCGGTGATGTACGCGCTGGAAATGCACTTCCGGAAGCCGGCGCGGCTGAAGGACGTGCTGACGGTGTCGGTGCATGCGGTGGCAGTGGACGACTTCACGGTGACCCTGCGCTACCGGGTCCGCCGCGGCGACGACGTGCTGGTGCGCGCGCGCAGCGTGATCGCGTTCTGGGACCCGGAGGCGGACGCCCCGGCGCCGGTTCCCGAGGTGTTCCGGCAACGGATGGCGCTCGACGACGCCTGAAAGAAGGAAGGGAATGCAGACGCGCGTGGTCGTTACGGGAATGGGGCTGATGACGGGCCTGGGCCTGGACCTCGCCTCGACGTGGCAGGGCCTGATGGATTGCCGCCGGACCATCCGCCGCTACACGCTGTTCGACCCGTCGGCGCTGGAGGCGCCCGTGGGCGTCCAACTGCCCGATGGCGCGGACGAGTTGTTCAAGTCGCGCATCAAGCCGCGCAGCCGCGCCCAGATGACCCGCGCCACGATGATCGCCTTGACGACCGCCGAGGCCGCGATCCAGGACGCCGGCCTGGACCTGGAAACCGTCGATCGGCAGCGAGTGGGCGTGGTGGCGGGGGCGACGGGCACCGGGTATGCGCCGACCACGCTGGATCCCGATCCGAACCGGATCCTGCGGAACATGGCCAGTGCCTCCGCGGCATGGATCAGCCTGAAGAACCAGTTGCAGGGGCCGTCCATGGTGGTCAGCACCGCGTGCTCGTCGGGCGCCTACGCGCTGGCGGCTGCGTGGGAGTGGCTGGACCGGGGCGAGTGCGACGTGGTGGTGGCCGGCTCCGCAGAGTCCGCCCTGAACGAGCCCGACGTGCGGGGATTCACCGCGCTGATGGCCCTGGCCGAGCCCGACGACGACGTGGAAGGCCTGTCGCGGCCGTTCGACGCGACGCGGCGCGGCTTCGTGATGGGCGAAGGCGGCGGGTTCCTGGTGCTGGAAACGGAAGCCCACGCGGTGCGGCGGGGGGCGCGGATCCTGGCGGTGCTGCATCGGCCGGGGCTGAACAGCGAGGGGTACAACATCCTGTCGCCCGAGCCCGGCGGGCTGGGCATGGCGCGAGCCATGCGGAAGGCGCTCGCCAACGCCGGCCTGGCGCCGGAATCGATCGGCTACGTGAACGCCCACGGCACGTCCACGCCGCTGAACGATCTCTACGAGACCCAGGCGATCAAGGAGGTCTTCGGGGACCACGCCAGGCGCCTCCCGGTGTCGTCCACGAAGGGCGTGACGGGGCACTGCCTGTCGGGCGCGGCCGGCGTGGAATGCGCGATCACCGTGAAGGCGCTGGTCGAGGGCGTGCTGCCGCCGACGATGAACCTGCGGCACCCGGACCCTGAACTGGACCTGGACTACGTGGCCAACGCCCCGCGAAATGTGTCGGTGGACCACGCGATGAGCAGTTCGTTCGCGTTCGGCGGCCAGAACGGCGTCGTGGTGTTCAGCCGGTACGACGCGGCGGGGAAGTAGCATGGCGCGGCCCGTCTACCTCGCCGGCACCGGTGCCTACCTGCCCGGCCAGCCCATCCCGGTTTCGCGCGCGCAGGAGGTTCTGGGCCCGCTGACCGGCGCCCCCGACAGGATCCGGCGCTGGATGGAGTCCATCGCGCCGGTGATGCGCGAAATCCTCGACATCGAGGTGGTGCACTATGCCATCGACCCGGTCACGCGGGAGTTCACCGACGACAACGTGACGATGGCGACCAAGGCGGCCCGGGCGGCGCTGGCAGACGCGGGGTTCCAGCCGGGCGAGGTCGGCCTGATCACCTACGGCAGCGCGCACCAGGACCAGATGCCCACCGCGTCGGTCCGGATCCAGGAGGCGCTGGGCATCGAGGCGTGCGCCGAGTTCGCCATCCACGCGAACTGCACGTCGGCCTACAAGGCCCTGTACCTGGCGCACCGCCTGCTGGCGGCCGGCGAGTACGACACGGCGCTGGTGGTGTCGTCGAGCATGTCGTCCTCCGAACTGCGGGCCGAGTACTACAACCAGGCCCTGGTGGACAAGGAGTCCCTGTTCCTGCGGTGGTTCCTGTGCGACGGCGCCGGCGCGCTGGTGCTGACCACCAACCCGGCGCGGGCGTCAGCGGCGACCCCGATCGAAGTCGAGTTCACCTACGTCGAATCCGTGGGCGGCAAGCGGCCTTCGCTGATGTACAACGAGCGGCCGGCGTACTGGATGAACCCGCGCGAGGAATACGACCGCGGCGCCCACCACCTGAGGCAGCGGTTCCGCGACGAACTCGCCGGCGGCCTGTTCCAGGAACCCGGTGGCTCGGTATTCTTCAACGGGTACAAGCGGATGATGGCCGCTGCGGGCATCGCCGCGAACGATCTGCGATGGTTCCAGGTGAACCTGCCGGCGAAGCACATCGTGGAGTCCGTGGTCGAGGAACTGGCGACCGTGGGTGTGCCCCGGTCGGCCCTGTACACGCGGATGGACCGGATGGGATACGCGGGCCCGCCGATGGCGTTCATCGCCCTGGATGCGTTGATGCGCGAGGAAGACCTGGCGCCCGGCGACCGCGTGGTGTCGTTCGTGACCGAGGTCAGCAAGTTCATGCAGGCGGGCTACGTGCTGCGGCGGCTCCAGGCCCGCTGAGTGCCTCGAGGGGACCCGTGATGGACGCCGCGACCGACCGCATCGCCTTCGCGTTTCCCGGGGCCGGGATCCAGGCGTCCGGGTACGAATCGGCCTTCCTGGAGCGGCACGCGGGGGTGATGGGGCCCCTCCTGGCCCGGGCATCGACCCGGGTCGGAACCGACCTCGCTTCGGCGGTGGGCGGCATGTTCGAGGAACTCCCCGACCTGCCTGGGCAGGCCTTCACGTTTGCATTCGGAGTCGGATTGGCCGAGGCGCAGCGGTCGCAGGGCGCGGTGCCGGTGGCGATGGCGGGCCACAGCCTGGGCGTGTACGCGGCGGCGGTGGCTGCCGGGGCCGTGGGGTTCGACGACGGCCTGACGCTGGTCGAGGTCGCCTGGCGCGCCGCGACGGGGGCCTGTGCCGGCCTCGGGGTCGGCATGGCGGCGATCGTCGGCCTCCCCGAGGCGGAGGTCGCGGGCCTCCCCGGCGTGGACGGTATCGACGTGCGGATCGTCCTGGTGAACGCGCCCGGGTCGGTGGTGCTGGCCGGGCCCGTGGAGGGCATCGGCGTGGCGCTTCGGGCGGCCGAGGCGGCCGGAGCCGCCCGGATCGCGTGGCTGGACCGGGAGGTCGCATATCATCATCCCGGGTACATGTCCGCGGCTGCGGCGGACCTGCGGGATGCGGTTGCGGTCGGCCGGTGGAAGGATCCGTCGGTCCCTGTCGTGTCCACCATCGACGGCGGGCTGATCCGTCGTGCCGACGATGTCCGCGCCTTCGTTGCCGCGAACCTGTGCACGCCCATCACGTGGCCGCGGGCCGTCGCCGCATTCGCGTCGCTGGGTGTGGGGACCGTGGTCGAGTGCGGCCCGGGCCTGACGCTGACCCGGCTGGCCCGGTTCCAGGAACCCCAGATGTACTGGCGGAACGTCCGTCGGCTGGTCAAGGGCGACGAGCGGGCGTAGGGAGGGGGCATTGCGAATCCTGGTCGCGGGTGCCGGCAAGATGGGCCGCGACGTCGGCTCGCGGTTCCTTCGGGCCGGGCTGGACGTGACCTGGGTCGAGCGGGATGACGACCGGCGCGCCGTGTTTGAAAAGCGCCTGGCGAAGGACATCCGCCGTGCGGCGGAGGAAGGCGAGACCCTGGGGCGGTCGCTGGTGATGGCCCCTGGACGGGAAGTCGAACCCTTCGACGTGCTGTTCGAGGCGGTCGATGAAACGCTGGAGGCCAAGCGGTCGATCGTCGCCGAGTGGGCCGGGAGCCTGGTCCCGGGTGGCCTGATCCTGTCCAACGCGTCGGCGATCCTCCCGTCCGAAATCGACCCCCGTTGCGTCGGGCTGCACGCCTTCTACCCGACGGCCCTTACCGGCTTCTGCGAAGTCGTCGTGCAGGCCGACAGTCCCCCGGAACGCCGCAGGGCGGCCGTGGCGCTGGCGGCCCGCGCGGGCCTGCGGCCGATCGTGCAGGACGAGGCGCGTGCCTTCGCGGTCAATCGGCTGATGCTGCCGGTGCAGGACTGGGCGCTTCGGGCGGTCGTGGCCGGGGTCGATCCCGCCGGGGTCGATGCCGCGGCCGGGCACGCCTGGCCGCGCTGGGAGCCCCTCGGCGTGATGGACGCCATCGGCCTGGATACCGTGGCGTGGTCCGTGGCCCGGTACAGGGCCCGCATGGACGCCGCGGAGTCGGCGGCCTACGTGGTCCTCGAGGACGGCCTCCGGATCCTGCTGGCCGCCGGCAAGCGGGGGGCGAAGGTGCAGGACGGCATCCGGATCGGCGGCCCGCTCCCGTGGCATCCCTCGGGCCGGTTGCCGCCGGGCCTGGGCCTCGAACTGGAAGCCCTGTTCCGCAATGCCTGCGCCTGGGCGCTGGCCTCGCGGCGCCTGGTCCCGGG
The DNA here is from genome assembly GCA_903857665.1 of uncultured Myxococcales bacterium. GTDB lineage: Bacteria > Myxococcota_A > UBA9042 > DTJE01 > DTJE01 > CAIZWN01. The sequence goes on along the minus strand of CAIOFV010000150.1, from coordinate 16,352 downwards.
GGACCTTGCGCTGGCACTGGGTGGCCTCTTTGGTGTACCGTATCGGCCGGCGGATCGAGACTTGCTGACCCCCGAAGCCCGCGACCGGTGCGAGCGCCGGGCGAGTGCCACCGGCCTTGCCTACTGGATGCCTGCGCCGAGCGACGCGGGGGCGATCGATCCCTGGTCCGGCGACGGATCGTGAGCCCTGCGAGCCGGGTTCGTTTCGGGCCGGCCCACGGGAATCTTCCACTGCGACCGGGAATGGGGGCCGCGTGACGGTGCACCTGCAGCGCGACGGCGATTTCGGGCACCTTGTATTCGACCATCCTCCGGCCAACACGCTTCCCGATCCCGTGTTCGTCGAACCTTCCGAACTGGCGTCATTCCTGGAGGAGCCTGCCCTTCGCGGCGTGGTGGTGCGGGGTGCCGGGCGCCATTTCTGCGGGGGCGCCGACATCGAAGCGCTCCGTGCGCGCCTGCAGGATCCCGAGGGCCTGGGTTCGGCGCTTACCCGCGGCAAGGCCCTCCTGCGCCAGTTGGCCGATGCCCCGGTACCGGTCGTTGCGGCGATCCGCGGGCAGTGCCTGGGGGCCGGCCTGGAAATCGCGCTGGCCTGCCACGCTCGCGTGGCGTCCGATGGGGCCATGCTGGGCTTCCCGGAATCGACCCTCGGCCTGATCCCCGGGCTGGGCGGCAGCGTCGGTGACGGCGATCGCGTCGAGCGGCGGGTGCGGGCCGACCTCCTGCTGACCGGACGCCTGGTGGGCGCGGACGAGGCGCTGGCGCTGGGCGTGGTGGATCGGGTCGTGCCGGGCAGCGATGTCGTGGAGGCGGCCGAAGCCTTCCTGGCTCGCTGGATCGACGGACGCTCGCCGGCCCTGGTCCGCGCGCTGATGGAAGCCCTGCGAAATGCACGGCGCCTGCCCAGGGACGAGGCCCTTCGTCGGGAAACCGACCTGTTCCTGCGCGTGGCCCGGGAGGCTCGAACGTGACCATCCGAGCCTGCCTTGCCCGCGTGACCCTGTCCGAGGTGGCCCGGGACCGTGCCGGCATCCTCCGCGAGGCGTTCGACCCATCCGAGCAGGCCGACCTCGAGGGCCGACCGGACCGATCGGTGGCGGGCAGGCTGGCCCTGAAGCGCGCCCTCGTCGATCTGTGGGAAATCCTGGTACCCGGCGTGCCGGCAGCCTCCCGGGACTTCGTCCTGGACCGCCTGCCATCGGGTGCCCCCGGCCTGCGGTCCGCGCCGGGGCCCGTCGCGTGGTCGACCGTCCGCGTGTCGATCTCCCATTCCCCCGACCTCGCCGCGGGCCTGGCCGTCGGTCCCGAAGCCGGGGGTGCGCCATGACGTTCGGCCCCCTGACGCTGGAAAGGGAGGGCGACGTGGCGGTGCTGGTGCTGGACGCCCCGCCCAGGAACGTGATGGATGCGACGTTCTTCCGGTCGTTCGCCGCCTGCGTGCGGGACGTCCTGCCGGGCCTGGACGTGGCGGGCCTCGTGGTGTGCTCCCGCGGCCGCCACTTTTCGGCGGGTGCCGACGTGGGCCAGTTGCGTGGCGTCGCCGTCCCGGGGGATCCCGATTCCGCCCGCGCGCTGCGGGAAAACGCGGCGGCATTCACCGCGCTGGAGTCGCTTCCGTTCCCGACGGTGGCGGCGGTGGACGGCGCATGCCTGGGCAGCGGCCTGGAACTGGCGCTGGCCTGCGGGGGCCGGGTCGCGACGCCTTCCGCCCTGTTCGCGGTGCCCGAGACGTCCTTCGATCTGATCCCGGGGTGTGGCGGCACCGTGCGGCTACCCGAGCGGGTGGGCGTGGGGGCCGCGCTGGACCTCCTGTTGACCGGGCGCTACGTGGACGCCGACGAGGCCCTGCGCCTCGGGCTCGTGGACGCGCTGGCGCCCCGCGCGGAACTGCACGCGGCGGCCGTTCGATGGGTGTTCCGGCTCGCGAAGGAACGCGGGAGGACGACGTGAAGGTCCTGCTGGTGAACCCGCCGCGATCGCCCCACAACGCCTTGCGGGACCATGCGCCGCCCGAGGCGCTGCGGTTCGTGCACACGCGCCTGGTGGGTCCGCCCCTCGGCCTGCTGACCATGGCGGCCGCCGTCCGCGACGATGCCGACGTCCGGTTCATCGACCTCAAGGGCGAATATGATCTGCACCCCGACGCGCCGTCGCCGGGCGATCTGGTCCGCGCCAGCATCCTGGCCGATCCGCCCGACATCGTGGGCGTCACCTTCATCGCTTCCGAAACCCCGGCGGGCCTGGACATCCTGCGCGCCGTCCGGTCGGTGTCGGACCGGATCCTCACGGTCGCGGGCGGCCTGCACGCGACGCTGTGCCCGGAGGACTTCGACGACCCGGCGGTCGATGTCGTCGTCCAGGGCGACGGCGCCCTGGCGTTCAAGGCGCTGGTCCGCACGGTGGCTTCGGAAGGCGGTCTGGACGCGGTCGGTGGGCTGCTGATCCGGGACGGCGATCACCTGCGTCCCACGACGGCTCCGGCCCTGGCGATCGACCCGGCGGGCCGCGACTTCCTGGTCCCGGACCGCTCCTGCCTCAAGCCGTGGCTTTCCACCTACACGGTCGGGGGCGATCCGCGACCCGTCACCTACCTCTTCACGTCCCTGGGGTGCCCCTCGCGCTGCTCGTTCTGCAGCATCTGGCCCCAGCGGGCCGGGGCCTACTTGCAGCGGGACATCGACAGCGTTATCGCAGAGGTGGCGTCGCTGACCGAATACGAGGTCATCCGGTTCGCCGACGCGAACTCGGTGGTGGACATCGCCTGGACGAACCGCCTGCTGGACCGGCTTGAGTCCGAGGGGATCCACAAGGCCTTCGTGATGGACCTGCGGTTGGATACCGCCGCGAAGCATCCCGAACTGATCGCGCGCCTGGCCCGCAATGGCCTGAAGGTCGTCATCACCGGGATCGAATCCCCCCGGGCCGAGGAACTGAAACGGTACAACAAGGCCCTGGACACCCGGGCCATCACCGAGGGGCTGGGCGTATTCGCCGACAACGGCATCCTGCTGCGGGCGAACTACGTGGTGAACCCGGACTACGGCCCTGACGACTTCGCCGCGCTGGCCGAATTCGCGACGGCGCACGCCACCGCCTACGCCGGGTACACGATCCTGACGCCGATGCCCGGGACCGCGCTGCATCGCCAGATGCGCCCTCGGATCATCGACACCGACCTGGCGAAGTACAACTTCTTCAACTGCGTTGTCGAAACCCGCCTGCCCCTGGACCGCTTCTACGAGGAGGCCGGGCGCCTGTGGGCGATCCGGCGGGGCGACCACGTCATTTCGTAGCGGCAAGGCGGGCGAATTGCGGCCACGAGCGACGGATGCGCAGCAGCGTGCGGAACATCGGCTCCGCCAGCGAGTCGCGGGTGCGCATCTCGACGGCCTGTCGCAGCATGTCGGTCGTCGGGTTGTTTTCGCCGGGGGGCAGGCAGTTCGGGCGGGTTGCGGCGGCCGAAACCAGGCGTTCCAGCATGCCGTCGTATCCCAGGGGCGGCTGCACGTAGAAGTTCGGCGCCACGAGGTCGTCATCGGGGCGCACGAGGCCCTCCCTCAGCGCGATGCGGTGCAGCGGGGTGCCGGGGTACACCCGCAGACCCAACCCCATCAGGACCAGGTCGTCCGGAGCGATCTCGCGGTCGATGAAGTCGAGGGACTCGGCGATGGTGGACTCGTCCTCGCCCGGCCCGCCAAACAGGAAGAACCACACGGTCGGCATGCGTTCGGTGCGGATCACGCTGGCCGCCCGCAGGAGCCCGTCCATGGTGAAGTTCTTGCCCAGCGACCGGATCATGCGCGGCGACGCCGAGTCGGGCGTGCAGTCGATCTGTGCGAAGCCTGCCGCCTTCATCCGGCGCAGCAGGTCCCGGGTCACGCCGCCCGGGTTGACCCCCATGGTGCGCAGCCGGACGCCCGGCGCCCGCGCCACGATTTCATCGCAGATGGCCTCGGCGTGCCCGGGCGGCTCGTTGAAGGTCGAATCCACGAACTCGAAGGTCACGCCCGGCAGGCGCGCGGCCGCCTCGGCGATCTCGTCGGCGATGTCGGAGGCGTCGCGAAGGCGGTATGCCCGCCCCTCGACGCTCGGGTACGTGCAGTAGATGCAGCCGTGCGAGCAGCCGCGCCGGGCCTGCACGGGATACGAACCCAGGCGCCGGTACGGGGTGAAGTCGATGTGGCGGTCCACGTCCGCCCGCGGCGTGACCAGGGCCCGCGTCGAGCAGCGGGGCGGGTTCACGACGATGCGCCCGTCCCGTCGCGACACCACGCCCGGCAGCCCTGAAGGGTCGCGGCCGTCCCGCAGGGCCGTCAGCAGGTCGCGGAAGACATGTTCGCCTTCGGCCACGACGCCCCAGTCCGCGCCGTACAGGTCCATCAGGTACGCGGGAAACAGGCTGAACGCGCTGCCGCCCAGCACCAGCGGTACGTCCGTCAACGCCCTCAGCGGGCGCACGAACTCGTCGCGAACGCGGTCCAGGAAGAACGCCCCGCCCCGGGCCAGCAGGTCGTCCACGTTCCGGACGGTGAGGCCCACCACGTCCGGCCGGAAGTCGGCAACGGCCTCGGCCATGCCCGCGGCGCCGTCGAACGCCCCGTCGTGGACGCGCACCTCGAAGGCATCCTCCAGGGCGCTGGCCAGAAGGCACAGCCCCAGGGGTGCGACGGGGTACGGCACGCGGCAGGTGTTGGTATTGATCAGCAGGACGCGCTTCACGGGCGAAGAATAGGAGCGGGCCGTACGGTCGTCAAGGGTCGGCGCAGGGGCGCGCTCAGGAAAACCATTCGAGGCGCGGCGGGTGCAGCAGCAGCAGAAGCAGCGACACGAGGACCAGGACCTGGCCCGTCCCGCCCAGCAGCGAAACGACCAGTCCCAGCAGCCCGACCGCCTCGAACAGCGACCATCCGGCGACCATCATCGGAGGCAGGGCAGGCCGGTCACCGGCCTCGCGGGACGACGCCCGCGGCCCGGCCGACTCCATCCTCCGGAAGAGCCAGACGCCCAGCAGCACCAGCACGCCGGCGACCACGTGGAGGGCCGCGTGCGTCGCACCGGGCAGGTCCTCCGCGCCCACCCGGTCCCGCAGGACCATCGAGAGGACGCCGTACAGCACCACCGAAACGACCAGGGCCACCCGCAGGATCCGGGCGAAGGCCAGGGCCGGCGGGATGCCGGGGTTCGGGGGATTCGGCATCGAGGGCCTCCGGGCATCGACCGTCGGGGGGAGGATAGCACGGGACACATGTGGATGCGGGGGGGCGCTACCGCGCGCCCCGTCTTGACACCACGGCGCCCACGGTCTTGAACAGCAGCACGACGTCGGTCCACATCGAAACCCGGTGCGTGTATCGCAGATCCATCCGCATCCATTCCTCGAACGGTACCAGGCAACGTCCGCTCACCTGCCAGATGCAGGTCAGGCCGCCGATGACCTCCAGGCGCCGTCGCTGCCAGGGCTGGTATTTCGGCACTTCGTCCAGCGTGGGCGGGCGCGGTCCCACCAGCGACATGTCGCCCTTCAAGACGTTCCACAACTGGGGTAGTTCGTCGAGGCTCGAGCGGCGCAGCAGCCGGCCGACCGGCGTGAGCCGCGGATCGTGCTCGATCTTGAAGACGGGCCCGGCGGCCTCGTTCAGGTGCAGCAGTTCCTGCTTCCGCTCCTCGGCGTCCACGTGCATGGTGCGGAACTTGAAAAACCAGAAGGGGCGACCACCGATCCCGGCCCGGCGTTGGCGGAAGATGACGGGCCCGGGCGAGGTGGCCTTGATCACGACGGCGAGGCACAGCAACACCGGCGACAACAGGGCGAGCATCACCGAGGCGACCGCGATGTCCATCAGGCGCTTCCACGCGGGGACGGGCGCGATGAACATCCGGCTGAGGCCGCGGGGTACCTCTTCCGGCAGGCCCTCGTCGATGCCCGGGGGCGGCTCGGCGTCCGGAACTCCGGCCAACAGGGGGCCGGTGCGCGGTTGGTTGCCGGTCTGACAGCTTCCGCCGCAGGCGACCTGCCCGCACGCCTCGGGTTGCTCGCATTCGGGCCGGTAGGTGTAGAAGCGGATGGCCGCGGCGCAAGGGGACGCGTCGAAGGCGGCCTTGATCTTTGCGCCGAACAGGCGCGCCCCTTCCCCATCCGTTTCCGGCAGCAGGACCCCCAGTTCATCGGCGTCGAACCACCCGAGGTCGTCGATTTCGCGGATGCAGGCGGTGATCAGTCCCGGCGCACGGCGCAGTGCCTGCAGATTCATTTCCAGCAGGTGGATCACGACCACCGAGAAGGGGCGGCGACTCCGATCGGAGCGGGCGCGCTCGCGGTTGACCAGGCGGCGGAACAGATCCTGCGGAAGCATGCCCGGCAGGTGCGACAGGACGCGGGCGTGGATCCTGCGCCGCAGCCGACGAATCAAGCGGACGAACACGGGTCCCTCCTCACGGGGCGGCGCGATCTGCCGCTCCCGGGAATCCGGCACTGAATCGTGGCCCCATTGTCATGCATCCTCGTCCCGGAAGCCACATCCGTCGGCGCGAACCCTTTGCCCGGCTGCGAGTTATGCCATCCTGTGAGCCGGCCTGCCCGGGCTGTCGGGTGTTTCGAAGGACGCGGCGGGCGGACGGTCGATGGCACCCTTTTTATCCACGGCGACGTCCAGAGGTCGGGGGTTGAACCGGGGCGGATCTCCAGGGCCCTTCGCGGGCCCCGGGGGGGCGGCTCAGTCGTCCAGCTTCTTCGTTTTCCGCAATTCTTCCATGACCTTCCGATACTGGACGTCCCAGGCCATCGTGCCTTCGGTCAGGTTCTTGATCCGGCGGCGGATTTCGCCGTCCAGCTCCTCGTCGGCGCCCAGGTGCTTCTTCAGGACCGGCGCCATCTGGACGACCAGCTCGTTGTCCATGCCGAAGACTTCCTCGACGTGCCGGCTGTGGATCAGCGCCTCGATCAGCTGCGCGATGAGGTACTCCTGCATCCCTTCGCCAACGCCGAAGCCGCGCTCGCGGGCGATCTGGGACTTGACCTTGTTCAGTTCGCTGTAATCGCGCTTCTGGGTCGCGATGACGTCCCGGGCGCGGTCGGTGATCTCGCGATCGAGGCGGATGTATTCCCGCAGGACGGACTCGATGTCCATCTCGACCTCGTGGATCTCCTCGGGCAGGACCTCGATCGTGTTCGCCGCAATCAGGGCGTCCACCAGGTCGTGCGCCACCGCCGGGACCTTGCCACTCATCAACTTCATGTCGCCTCCCTTCCCATCCGAACGCGGGGTTGCGGGCCCGCGAAAGTCGGGGGACTCTAGCATGGGGAACGGCCGCCATGCAATCACAATTTCGGGTTCTTGCGACCTGTTTGCCTCAAGGGCGGCGCCTGGGGAAGCGGGCTCCGTGGTACAATCCGCCAGGCCGTCCGGGAGGGGACCATGACGATCGAGGAACGCTTGAATGCCGAGTTGACCCGCGCGATGAAGGCGCACGAGCCGCAGGTGCTGGACTGCGTGCGGATGGTCAAGAGCAAGCTGTCCGAAAAGCGGACGTCCCCGGGATTCACGGGAGGGATCACGGACCCGGTCGCCCAGGAGGTCATCGACGCCTACAGTCGCAGCCTCAAGAAGGCGCTGGGCGAATTCGCGACGGGCGGCTTGACGTCCGGCCCGCTGGTCGATAAGTACCGGTTTGAAATCGAGTACCTGGCCGGGTACCTGCCGCAGAAGCTGGACGAAGCCGCGACGCGGGAACTGGTGCGCAAGACCATCGCCGAGCAGGGGCTTTCCGGCCTGTCGAACGTCGGCCGGTTGATGGGCGCGATCATGAAGGGACACAAGGACGAGGTCGATTCGGCGCTGGTGAAGCGGATCGCCGAAGAAGAACTGAAGCCGCCCCCCGCCGCTCCCTGACTCCGGCGCTTCAGAACTCGCTGGTTTCCAGGTCCGGCGGGGTTCCCACGGTTCCGGCCGGGGGCGGCTCGGTGCCCGCGAGGTGGGGGACCGGCAGGCCTCCCGTGGCCAGGGCCGCTCCGGTGACCGGGTCGATGGCAACCATCACCACGCCGGGCGGCGGGCTGGCCAGGTCGTCGATCGCGGGGCGTCCGGCGGTCGCCGCGGCGATGAAGTCCTTCCAGGCGGGCAGGGCGGTATCCGCCCCGAACACGCGCCCGTTGGCCTTGCTGCGTCCCAGCCAGCGCTCGTGCCGATCCTCGCCGACCCAGGCCACCGCTGCGATCTCGCGGGTCCAGCCCGTGAACCACACGTCGAAGGGCAGCGTGCCCGTCTTGCCGCACACGGGCCGACCCAGCGACCGGGTGGCCTTGCCGGTGCCCCGCTCCGCGACGCTGCGCAGGTTGGCGGCCATCAGGTAGGCCGTTTCGGCAGACGTGGCGCGACGGGCGGCAGGCTCGGCGGATGCCACCTCGCGCGCGATGGCGTCCAGCAGGCCCACGGTCGGGTCCCGGGACGATCGGTGGTCCACCAGGATTCGGCCGTCGGCATCCCGCACGACGGCCACGTGCACGGGCTCCGGTGCGATCCCGCGGGCCGCGAAGGTCCCGTAGGCCCGCAGCAGGTCCGATGCGGTGGCTTCCGCCCCGAGCGCCTCGGCCGGGAAGCCCTGGAACGGCCGCGACCAGCCCAGTCGTCGCGCCCAGTCGTTCAGGCCTTCGACGCCCACCCGGTCCAGCACGGCACGAAACACCCGCAGGGACACCGCGTTCTCGGACCGGGTGAGGGCCTCCCACAGGGTCAGGTCCTCGGCGTCATGGCCGGTCTCCGGCGTCCAGTCGCCTTCGCGGAACGGGGCGCCGCTCAGGACGGCTGACGGGGCGATGCCCAGGTCGTAGGCCTTCGAGTAGTAGACGGGCTTGACGTTGCTGCCCGTCGCACGGACGGCTCGCGTGCGGTCCACCTGGCTGGTGTCGAAATCGGCGCCGCCGGACAAGGCGGGCACGTACCCGGAACGGGGCTCGATGGCCAGCAGGGCCGCCTCGGGCCGCGGGAACAGGTCCAGGTCATAGTCGTCGATCGTCGCGGCCTCGGGCGCTGGGGCAGTCGAGGTTCCCGCCAGCACAGCGCCGTCGTCGCCCCGGCCGGAGGATGGTTCCGGGGGCGGGACGGGAGGGGAGGCCGATCCCGCGGGCCCGGGGAGCCGTCTTCCAGCCACGTCCTGGACCCTGGATGCGACGCCGAGGCGTTTCACCAGCACCACGTCCCCCGGATGGAGGGCGCGGTCCACGGCGTCGATCCGTCCGTCCAGCGACACCTTCAGGGACTCGCGGCGCTCGCCGCCCGTGGGGCCCGCAAGGGGGAACTCGTCGTACGGCGCCGCCCAGCGAACCCGGTCCAGCGCGATGCGACCCTCGGTACCGGTGCCCAGATCCAGCCGGGCCTCCGCCTTCGACACCGTGGTCACGAGGGCCAGCACGCTGACACCGGCCGGTGGCCCGCTCCATCCCCGCCGGGCCAGCCAGGCCTGGTTCCTCCGGCGGAACTCCTCCCCCCGTCGCAGGTCCAGGCGGGCGACCGGGCCCGGCCATCCCTGGCGGCGTGAAAGGGCCTTGGCGGCCTTCAGGACCGCCTCGTCCGACAGGCGCTGAAGCCCCACGTCCACCGTGGTCCATGCGGTGACGCCGCCGGCGCCGGTCAGCAGGTCGCCTTCGGCGCGTGCGTCGGCCAGCGGTGCGATGGCTTCCAGTGCGGCCATGGCGGCGTAGGGTGCCCGATCGCCCAGGGGATCCCGCAGGAGGGTCGCGTGAACGTCGTCGGACAGGGCCAGGCGTTCGTCCGCCTCGGTGATCCGGCCGGTCTCGAGCATCCGCCGCAGGACCCGGTCGCGGCGCACCTTCGTTTCCACCGGGTCCGAGAGGGGGTTCACCTTCCCCGGGGACTGCGGCAGCGCGGCCAGGGTCGCGGCCTCGGACAGCGTCAGTTCCTGCAGGTCCTTGCCGAAGTAGACCTGCGATGCCGCTTGCACCCCATAGGCGCCGTGGCCCAGGAAGATGAGGTTCAGGTACAGGGTCAGGATCTGGTCCTTCGTGTAGATGTCCTCGATGCGCCGGGCCAGGATCGCCTCGCGCACCTTTCGGGACAGGCTGCGCTCGCGACCCAGCAGAAGGGAGCGCGCCACCTGCTGGGTGATCGTGCTGGCGCCCTCCTTGACGGTACCCGCGCGGAGGTTGGTCCACATCGCCCGGACGATGCCCTTCAGGTCCATGCCGCCGTGCTCGAAGAACCGTTCGTCCTCGGACGCCAGCACGGCATCGACCAGGACCCGGGGAAGCGCGTCGCGTGCGACCAGGTAGCGCCGCTCGCCGAAACGCTCGGCCAGCAGCATGCCGTGGAGCGAGCGGACCTGCGAGACGGCGCCGAACCGGATCTCCGCATACGGAGGGATGGTCGGAAGGTCCCGGGCGAACCACCCGTAGGCCACGGCGATCGTCACCAGTCCCGCCAGGCCCCCGACGATGGTCGCGAAGGCCCCGAGCCGGACCAGGAAGGCCAGCGGGTGCGAACTGCGGGGATTGGCGATGGTCAGGCGCATGGGCCGCTCCGGTTCGGGGCGATTGTACCCCCGGCAGACGGTCTCCGGGGGTGGATCCGTGACGAGGCCCTGTCCTTGGCCAGCGATTCCTTCGATGGGTTCATGCGGGGAGAGGGCAAGGCTGCCGCAGGCCGCGGGCGCACGAGGCGCCCGCGGCCGCGGAGGGGAACCGTGTCAGTCCTTACGGCGTGGCGGCGGGCTCGAAGCCCACGACCTTGGCAGTCGCCAGCGTGTACGTCAGGCACACGGAGGCGGCGTCGCCGGGGAGGTCCTTCGTCTTGGCAGCGAAGGTCCCGTCGCCGTTCTGGTGCAGGTCGAACAGCAGGCTCTCGGCCGAAGCCGCAACCTTCAGGTAGGAGCAGAAGGAGGGCTTGGAGGCGGCGGGGGCCGCGTCGCAGGAGGCCTGCAGCTTGGCCAGGGCCGTGTCGAGCTGGGCCTTGGTCAGCACGCCGGACAGGACGCCGTCAGTCGCCGCGAAACCGTTGGCGGTGGCGCCGGCGGTGATGTTGGCCTTGACCTTCGCCTGGATCAGCGTGGCGTCGATCACGAGGTCGGTCTGGATCGGGATGGACAGCTGGAACTGGGACGGGCCCGCGGCCAGCGCGCCGGCGGTGATGCTGGCGCCGGTGAAATAGATCATCGGCATGCAGATGTCCTGCACGTAGGAGGTGTCCTGGACGTAGAAGTCGCCGGTGGTCGCGGCCGGGGTGGCCGTGGACTTGCCCAGCAGGCCGTTCAGCTGGAAGGAAGCCGTGTTGGTGAAGTCCGTGACCTTCGCCAGTTCGAACAGGATGGCGATGGAGCCGCCGCTGACCGCGTCGGTCAGGGGGCCATTGACCTGGCCGGCCAGGCCCTTGAGGCCGTTGTCGCCGAGGCCGTCGCCGGTGTAGTCGAAGCACGTGGCCTTGACGACAGCCGCGTCAGCGGGGGTCTGCAGGGTGGCGATGGCGCCGACCGGGCCCCAGGTCAGGGCGGCAGAGTAGGTCGTCCAGTCGCACTTGGCCACGCACTTGCCGAGCAGTTCGTCGCAAACCTGGGCCGCGTCGGTGCAGGTGCCGCAGGAGCCGCTGCAGCCGTCGGTGCCGCAGGTGCGGGCGGTCGGGGTGGTGCAGTTCGGGACGCAGACGACCGGGACGTCAGCCTTGACGTCGGCGATGACGTCGGTGGCGACCGGAACGTCGGTGGTGACCGGAACGTCGGTCCGCGGAACATCAGCCACCGGAACGTCGCCCGTCACGGGAACGTCCTGGGTGACCGGGACATCCTGGGTGACCGGGGTGTCCGTTTCCGTGGTGCTGCTGCTGCAGGCTACCCAGCCCGTCAGCGCTGCCGTCGCGAGCAGTACCGTAATGAACTTCGCAGAGCCCTTCATGACAAACCCTCCCAAATAGACTGACTACGGTTCCCAAGCCCAGCCCGTGAACCGGGACGAGTGTACTTGATCAAACCGTCCTGTTGCAAGCGATATTTGCGGCGTCGCGAGGCGGAATGCCGGGTTGGAGGCGGGTTGTGTCCGCGCGGCACCTTTTCGGCGCGTCAATTGCTATCCTATCCCAGCCTCATGGGAACTCGAGCGTGGCGCAGTTTCGGGCAGGACGACGCGACCCCTCTCTCTGGCGCCGGGGTGCGCCGGGAGCGTGGATTGCCCTGTCCGCGGTTCTCGGGGGCGTGCTGGTCGCCTGTGCCGGTTCCCCCGGGGGCGTTGCCGACACGACGCTCGACCCGGCAGGCGAGTCCATCGACCTGCCGAAGGCCGAGCTGGACTGGCCCGTCGCGGATGCGGGGGATCCGGGCCCGCAGTCGCCCGCTGATCCCGGAGGGGACCGGGTCGATGCGTCGGACCTGCCGACCGCCGTCACGGATGCCGCGGGCCTCGAAATCGTCATCGACGCCGCTTCTGGACTGACCGTGGCGACCGTGGAACCGGCGGAGGGCCCGGCGGGCCAATCGACTTCCGTGACGGTTCGCGGCACCGGCTTCGTGGACGGGATGGAGGTCTTCTTCGGAACCCGGAAGGGCCAGGTCCCTTTCGTGCTGACGCCGAAGATCGTCAACGTGACGGTCCCTCCGGGCGATGCGGGTGTCGTGGACGTGCGTGTCGTGCTGCCTGACGGCACGGCTGCAGTGCTGCCGCGCGGCTTCCTGTACTTGGGTTCCCTGACGCTCACCGGGGTCGATCCCGCGACGGGCCCTTCCGGTGGCGGCACCCCGGTCACGATTCGCGGTGCCGGCTTCCTGGACGGCCCGATCTTCCTGTTCGGCGGCCGGGAGGCGCCCGTGGTCCGCGTGGTGGACGACGGGACGGCCCTCGTGGTGACACCGCCCGGCCTCCCGGGGCCGGTCCCGTTGGTGGCACTTCTGGGGAACGGCAGCGCGCGCCTGGAGGACGGCTTCACCTTCCTGCCGGAACCGACGCTTCCCTCCGGCGACGGGCTTGCGGTGACCTCGTGCTCGCCGTCGTCCGGGCCGCCGGAAGGCGGAACGCCGCTGACGATCGTCGGCCAGGGCTTCCGGCCGGGCGCCTCGGTGCGCGTCGGCGCCCTGCCCGCGCTGGACGTGACGGTGGTTTCCGATTCGATGATCACGGCCCGGACATCGCCAGGCAGCCCCGGCCCGGCCCGGATCCTGGTCCTGCAGGGTTCGGGGGGCGTGTGGCTGGACGGCGCTTTCGAGTACGCGTCGCCCGGCGGTCCCGCGATCCTCGCGGTGGATCCCGACGAGGGGGCCTGGGCCGGGGGCACCCTGGTCCGTGTCGAGGGCCGCAACCTGGCGGGCGTGCGAAAGGTGTTCATCGGGGGCGGGGAGGCCACCGACGTACGGGTTGTGTCGTCGGTGCGGGTCGAACTGCGGACGCCGCATGCGTCGGAATCGGGGCCCGTCCCGGTGATGGTCGTGGGCGACGGCGCCGACCTGGGCGCCACGTACACCTATTTCGATCCCTACCTGCCCGGGGGCGGGACCTGGGGAGGGCCCGCCCGCGACTCGCTGAACGTGACCGTCACCGACGGGTCCACCGGCAAGCGCCTGGAGGATGCCTACGTCATCGTCGGCGACGACCCGCACACCCGCTTCCAGGGCCGGACGGACGGGCGCGGCCAGATCACGCTGTCCGATGCCGGGCTGCGGGGGCCGCTGGTCGTCACCGCCGGAAAGGAGGCGTACACGGCATCGACGATCGCCGGTTTCGACGCACGGAACGTGACGCTGTCCATCAGCCCGGCCGCGTCGCCCGAAAGCCCGGGCACGCCGCCGGGGACGGTCGGCGGCAAGAGCATCTGCACCGTCCGGGGCCGCGTGAAGGACTACGGCAAGTACCTGGTGAAGCCGTCCTGGGTCGAGGGCACGCCGTACGTCCAGTGCGGGACCTCATCCCCTAGCCTGTTCGGCGGGGCGATGGACCCGGGACCGGGGTCCTTCCCCGATGCCGAGGGCCGGTTCGAAATCCTGGCGCGGCCCGGCATCTTCGGCGTCCAGTGCCAGATGATGGTCGCGGACCCCTCGAAGGGATGGGCCGTGCCGCTGCGCATGGGCCTGGTGCGTCGCGTTTCCTGCAAGGGCGGCGACGTGGTCGAGGGGATCACCGTGTCGCTGGACGTCGAAACGGACGCCGAGCTGTGGGTTGCCACGAGCACCCCCCCCGCCTATTCGCAAGGGGCCGGAAGCCCGGTGTTCATGGGCGGCTGGGAACTGGGCGAGGACGGCTGGCTGTCGCTGTTCCAGCGCTATGTCCGCAAGGCCACGCGGACCTTGTTTGTCAGCCAGCCCCGGTCCTTCGACCCGCCACTGGACGGCCCGGGGTACTCGTTCTACGTGACGTCGTCCGCGGCCACGCCGAACGGGATTCCCTACTCCTCGGTGCTGGCGATGGGGGTGCCCGCGGTGGGCCCGTGGCCGGTCCTGCTGGAAGACGGCCAGGGATTCGAGGCCCTGCCGACCGGACTTCGGCGCCAGATCACCGCGATGATCCCCGTCGAAGGGGGCCACGCGCTGGCTGCCGATGCGGGCGGCGGCACCTGGGAGTTCGACGGTACGGCGTTCCAGGTCGGGCCCTACCGCACGTCGCGGGCGCTGTACGGGCTGTCCGGCGGGTCGCCGTCGGATTTCTGGGTCGTCGGGGCGCGTGGCCTGGCCCGGCACATCGTCAACGGGCAGGCGACGGACGTCCCGGCCCCGGTCACATCGGACTTCCTTGGAGTTTCCAGCGACGGCGCGGGCGGCGTTTCGGTCGCCGCGGGGCCTTTGCTGCTGCGCCTGAGCGGCGATCATCTGGTGCAGGAAGCGTTGCCGACGGGGAGCGACGCCCGGGCGGTCATCCGCTTCCCCACCGGCGAAGTCGTGGCCGCCGGAGCCGGCGGCGCCATCCTGACGGGGCGCTCGGGCGACGTGTTCGGCGTGGTGCGGCCGATCGCCCGCGACCTGCGGGCCATCGCGGGCATCGACCGCGACGAGGTCTGGATCGTCGGCGATGGTGGCGCGGTCATTCGCGTGGGCCGTGACGACGTGACGGCGGTGATCGCACCCGGCCAGCCCGACCTGGCCGGGGTGGTGGTGGTGGGGCCGTCGAACATCCTGGCCTTCGGTCCGGGCGGCACGATCCTGCACTACGACGGCACGCACTTCACCGACCGGTCGCGTCCCGACCTGGACGTGGACCTGATGGCGGGCGCGTCGGCGGGCGGCCGGGTGGTCCTGGCAGGACGGCACTACGTCGAAGTCCCGCGGTTCCTGCCATTCCCCGAGGTGCTGGCGCCGTCCGACGGCTCTGCGTGGGATGGCCGGGACATGTCCTGGTTCCTCGGGGGGGTTCATCCCGATCCTTCGTTTGCACAGGCCATCTTTTCGAACGCCAACGGTTCCGCCTTCTGGATCGTGATGGCGGGCGGGGACGTGCGGCAGGTGTCCCTTCCGGACCTGGCGCATGCGCTGGGCAAGGGTCCCTTGCCCGCCGGCACCCGGCGGATGAACCTGACGGTGGTCCGGACCCCCGGCTTCGACATCAACGGGTACGGGTACCAGGCCCTGGATTTCTATGATCGCGAGGCCTTTTCGGTCGCCCTCACCGTGTTCCACTGACCCCCGGGCCTTTGTCGCCCTCGGCCGTGCACGGGTCGCCGTCGCGCCGGGCGGATCGACCGGCCAAGGTCCCAAAAGGGAATCTTGACACGGCATTCGCCGCTCGCTACGCTTTCCCTGATCATTGGAGGCGGACGTCCCAGCCTTGGCTCTGAACTCGCCCGCGAAGCTCTCCTCGATTCTGCTTTTCGAAATCGATCTGCCTTATTCACGTTCGGGTTCGAAGGCGTTCCAGCGGGTGTCGGATGTGCCGGAAGCCGCATCGTGCGGCGTCCTCCAGGCTCGCGAAGGGCGGGCAGCCGACCGGGCGGCAGGGTTCCCGGGAGTGTTCCGTGGAGGGGTTCATGGGTAACAAGCTGTTCTTCGGGGGCCTGGCGTGGGGGACGACGGAGGCGACGCTGCGTGCGGCGTGCGATCCTTTCGGCGAGGTCGAGGAAGTCCGCATCGTGAACGACCGGGAGACCGGGCGCTCCAAGGGCTTCGGCTTCGTGACCTTCGCGACGGAAGAGTCGGCCAACAAGTGCAAGGCCGAGCTCGACGGGACGATCCTGGACGGCCGGTCGATCAAGGTCGATCACCCGCGTGAGCGCGAGGATCGTCCGCGTGGCCGCTTCGGCGGCGGCGGCGGCGGTTACGGCGGCGGCGGCGGGGGCTACGGCGGCGGCGGCGGTGGCGGCGGCGGCGGTGGGAGCGGCGGCGGTGGGAGCGGTGGTGGTGGGAGCGGCGGTGGCGGGAACGGCGGAAGTATGGCG
>CAIOFV010000149.1 GCA_903857665.1 uncultured Myxococcales bacterium | reverse complement strand
GAGGGCTACTGCTGCGCGAAGTGCGTGAAATACTGCCTGTCCATGGAGGTGCCCTGCACGCCCTGCACGTCCATCGTCTGCGAGGACCTGTGCGACGGCTGCGGCCTGTGCATCCCGGTCTGCCCGGAGGGCGCCATCCGGATGCGCCCGGCAGCCGCCGCATCGATCCCCCCGGAATGATGCCCCGCCCGCTTGACGACAGCCCTGGCGCGCCACAGGGTGGAGCGGCCCAGGGAGGTTTGCGTGACGACCGCGTCCATCGGAACGAAAACGAAGAGGAAGCCAGGTAGCCTGCTGAGGGGAATCATCTCGGTTCGCCGCGTCCTCCAGGCGGCCGTGGGCGCATTGCTTTACCTCGCGGTCGTGCAGTGGCAGGTTGGCCTCCTGTGGGTGATCCTGGCGGGGTCGGCGCTGGGCCTCGTGCTGGGCAAGTTCTTCTGCCGCTGGATGTGCCCGATGGGCGCCATCATGGAACTGGTGCTCGGGGCGGGCGACGAACATGGCCGCCGGCGCAGCTTCTACAACTACTTCAAGGTCGGATGCCCCATCGCCTGGGCCGGCGGCGCGCTGAACCGGCTGAGCCTGTTCCGCGTGAAGGTCGGCGAGCCGAATCGCTGCATCGACTGCGGGAAGTGCGACAAGGCCTGCTACATCGCCGAGTTCGCGCCGGAGCACAGCCTGTTCCGGACGGACCTCAAGAACCCGTCGCTGGCCTTCTCGTGCTCGAGGTGCCTGAACTGCGTCAAGGCGTGCCCGACCGGGGCGCTGACCCTGGGGGTCGGCCCGGCGGCCGCCGCCTCGCGTCTTCGCAGGTAGCCGGGCAGGGGCGCTGGTCAGTCCTTCCAGTCGACGACCAGTTTCTCGTCGGGCATCTTCTTCAGCGCCAGGGCTGCGAAGTCCTTGATCTCCTGCTTGCAGCAATCGATGGTCTTGGCCTCGTCGATGCGCCTCAGCAGGTCGGCGACGAATTCACGAACAGTGATCTCGCGCTTCACGGTGGTGCTCCCGCTATCTCCGACCGTGATGGTACGAAATCGAAGGTCAGGTGCCAAGATCCCGGGCGATGGCCATGGCGGCAATGGTGCCGTCCGAGACGGCGGTCGTCATCTGGCGGAACGGCTTGCTGCGCACGTCCCCGGCCGCGAAGACGTTCGGCAGGCTGGTCCGCATCTGCTCGTCGACCTTCACGTAGCCCCACTCGTCCAGCGCGAAGGCGCCCTCGAAACCCTCGAGGTTCGGCGTCATGCCGGCGAAGATGAACACGCCGTCGCACGCGATTCGCCTCCGGTCGCCGGTCGCGAGGTCCTCGACCACGACGGCGCCGACGGTGTTCCCGACGGCGACGAACTCGCGCGGCTCGTGGCGGAACAGGAACTCGATCTTCGGCTCGGCGAAGGCCTTCTCTTGGGCCGCCTTGTTGGCCTGCAGCTTGTCGAACTGGTGGACGATCGTGATCCGCGAGGCGAACTTCGCGATGAACAACGACTCCTCGATGGCCGAGTTGCCGCCCCCGATCACGACGACGTGCTTGTCCTGGTAGTACTTGGCGTCGCAGGTCGCGCAGTACGAGACGCCGCGGCCCCGGTACTCCCGCTCGCCCTTGATGCCCAGCATCCGGGGGGACGACCCGGTGGCCAGCACGATCTTCTTCGCGTGGATGGTTTCCAGGCCGTCGATGACCACCTCGCGCTTTTCGAGGTCCACGCGCGTCAGGTCCACCGCCTCGCGCGCCTCGACGCCGGTGGCCCACGCGTGGGCCGACATGTCGTGCGCCAGCTTCCAGCCCGGCACCGGCTCGGTGAAGCCTGGCCAGTTCGACACCTGGTGCGTGATGGCGACGTTGCCGCCGGCCAGCCCCCGGTCGACCAGCAGGGTCTTGAAGTGCGCCTGGGCGCTGTAGATGCCCGCCGTCAGGCCAGCCGGACCGCCGCCCAGGATCAGGATGTCGACGTCGGTTTCCTTCCGCGGGATCCCGGCTGCGATGACCGCGGCGCGCTCGGCCGGGACCAGGGCCGACAGGTTGCGCTCGATGTCCGCGCGCTTGATGCCCCCGGTCAGGCGGTCCCCGACCGGCTGCCCATTGCGATAGAAGATCAGCGTCGGCGACGAGGCCACACCCAGCTTCTGCGCCAGCTCGCGGTTCCCCTGCCGGAAGATCTTGACGAACCGCACGTCGGCGCCCCACGCCTCGGACAGCGGCTCGAACTTCGCGGCCAGGGCCTCGCAAGGCGGGCACTCGGTCGAGTAGAAGTCCACCACCACGGGCTGTTCGGCCCGAAGCACGACCTCCTCGAATCGGTCGCTGTCGATGTGCACGATGCGCTCGGACATGTCATTCCTCCACGGGCGCCGCGACGGGGTACGCCGCGAAGCCCAGTTCCAGCAGTTCCCGGATCGGGCGACAGTCGGGGGCTTGCAAGGTGCCGGTCCGGTTCTTGGCCACCGACGCGCACCCGCCCCCGCAGGCCAGCCGGACCGGGCAGTCGCGGCACGCCTCGATGGCCAGGACGTCCCGGTCCTCCCAGTCGGCGACGGCCGCATCATCCAGCGTCACGGTCGGCCAGAAGGTCCCCAGCGCCTCGCCTTCCTTCCCGACGGTCGCCGTGCACGAGTAGATCCGGCCGGTCGCGTCGAGCGCCCACTCGGTCTTGCAGCCCGGACAGGAGTCGAACAGCGGCGCCGGGACCTCGTCGTTCTCGAAGATGAACTTCGCGATGGACCAGGCCGGCTTGTGGAACTCCAGGAACTCCGGGTGCCGGCGCGTCAGGTCGAACAGGGCCTCGTACAGTTCGAGCCGGCTGTACAGCACCCCGGGCCCGGCGTGGCAGTGGTGCAGTTCGTAGTTGCGTCCGAGCTGGGTCTTGAAGCCCGGGTTCCGGGTCCAGCCGCGCTCGATGGCGAACCGGGCCAGCGCAGGCAGGTCCTCCAGGTTCTCGCGATCCACGACCGCCCGCAGGTTCACGGAAAGGCCGGCTTCCAGGGCCGCGTCGATGCCCGCGACCACCTCGTCGAACGTCCCGCCGCCCGAGGCCAGCGGGCGCCGCCGATCGTGCACCTCGCGCGGGCCGTCCAGCGTCACCTGCACCTCGCGGACCTTCGCGCGCTGCAACGCCGGCAGGTACTCCTTCAGCAGGTACCCGTTCGTGACCACCGCCACGTCGATACCGCGCGCGGTGGCCCGGTCCAGGAACGCCTCGACCCACCGGTGCGCGGCCACCCCCGACAGCAGCGGCTCGCCGCCGAACAGCGTCACGTATCGGCGCTGCCCCGCGAACCGCTCGTCGACCCAGGCGAAGAACGCGTCCAGCACCTCGTCCGTCGGGAAGCCCTTCGCGCCCGGGTAGGCCGCCTGGTAGCAGTACGTGCAGCCGAAGTTGCAGACGTACCAGGGTACGAAGAAGACCTGGACCTCGTCGCTCTCGCGGTCGTCCAGGAAGTCCAGGTACGCCTGCCGGTAGCGGCGTTCCTCGTCGGCCGGGTCGACCAGGTAGCCGCGGGCCGCGAACAGCCCCGCCGCATCGGGCCGGCCGGCCTCAAGGTCCGCCGCCTCGTCCGCCGTCAGCAGGTCCGCGTTGCGGGACAACGGGTTCACGACGAACCGTTCGCCGGTCCCGCGAACCGTCCCCAGGATGTTGTGCCGGGAAGGCGTCATGGTGGCGGGCGTTTCCACGTCAGTCGTGGCAGCCGACGATGACGCGCGACACCTTGGCGCAGCACTGCGCGACCTTCTTCGGGGCCGGACTGGCAGCTCGCCTGGCGTTCGTCTTGACCATGGCCGGGATCTTCGGGGTCCTGGTCTGCGTGATGGGCTTCACTCTGGGTCCTCCTTGTCGGAACAACAGCACCCGCCAGCCTTCAGGCCCGCAAGCGTGAAACTGGCAACCTGGATCCGCCCCTTCTCGTACGGGGCGCTTTCCTCGATGACCTCCACCCGGATCAGGCCCGCGGCCATGACCGTGGCCAGGTACTGGGCCCGGCGCACCGCCCCGGCCCAGCACTCGGCAATCGCCTCGGGGTCGTTGCGGTACTCTGCCGGGACGTCCGCGACCGCGTAGATGTCGCTGACCACGAACCTCCCGCCGGGGCGCAGGACCCGGTGGATCTCGGACCAGACCGCGGCCTTGTCCGAAGCGTGGTTGATGGTGCAGTTCGACACCACCAGGTCGACCGTCGCGTCGGGCAGCGGGATCACCTCCAGCGGGGACTTCAGGAAGGCGACGTTCTCGATCCCGGTCTTTTCCGCGTTGCGCCGGGCGCGTTCCAGCATGCCGTCGGAGACGTCCAGGCCGAACGCGTAGCCGGTGGGGCCGACCGCCTCGGCCAGTCGCAGGACATCCTGCCCCCGCCCGCTGCCGAGGTCCAGGCAGACCTCGCCGGGCTGCGCCTCCGCATACCGGATGGCGCCGCCGCAGGACAGGCAGCAGGTGCTCTCGGCAAGCCCGCTGTATCGCTGGTCGATGGCCAGCTTCCGGAGGTCTTCGCTCATTCTTCCTCGATGACGCGGGTCAGCGTCTGCAGCCCGCCGACGACCTTCTCGAGGTCGGGCGCGGACAGGCGTTTCCACAGGATCTCGTCGCAGCGGCACGCCAGCGCGACAATCTGCCGCCGGACGTCCCGGCCCCGGGTCGTCAGGGTCAGGGGCTGGACCCGGCGGTCTGCGTCGTCCGTCGCGCGCTTCAGGAAGCCCAGGCCGACCAGTTCATCAACCACGCGACCGCCCCGCGACGGGGACAGACGCCCGCGCCGCGCCAGTTCGCCCGTGCTGATGGGGCCCGTGGCCGGCATCGCGCTCAGGAACGTGTACTGCGCCTCGGTCAACCCGGTCTTCCCGCAGATCTCGGCCTCCTTCAACTCGCAGAAGGAGCGGACCCGCCGGATCAGGGCCATCAGCGAATCCGGCGAGAGGTCATCTTTGCTATTCGCAACAGTTGCCATACGCAAATAATAGGACCCGACCCGCGGGTTGTCAAGCGCCCCCCTGAGAAGGCGTTGGTTCGTTCGCTCGACCTCAACCCGTGGTCGGGAAGAGGTGGTCCGGAACCTGGACCGCAACGACCTGGCCCCGGGCGCAGACCTCGTTCCCGGCGAACAGCGTTTCCTCGACCACGACCTTGCGGCCCTTGATCTCCTTGACGCGGGCCCGCACCTCGAGCGTCACGCCCATGGGAGTGGGCCGCACGTAATCGACGTGGAGCGAAGCCGTCAGGAACCGCAGCGGCGGCTCGCTGTCCATCGGCCGGCCCTGGGATCGGTACATGGCGGCGGCGGCGGTCCCGGTGCCGTGGCAGTCGATCAGCGACGCGATCAGCCCCCCGTAGACGTACCCAGGGACCGCAATGTGGTGCGGCTCGGGCTCATGTCGACACACGGCTTCGTCCCCGTCCCAGAAGCTGCGTACGCGCAGGCCGGCCTCGTTCAGGCGGCCGCAGCCGTAGCACCACGCAACTTCGTCCGGGTAGAAGTCCTGGAAAGCACTGTCGTCCATGGGAAACCTCCAGAGGTCACCGGGCCGGCCGTGGCCCGAACAGCAACTTCTCGGCGTTCGTCACGTAGAACTTGCGCAGCACCTCCGGCGGCAGCCCGATCGCGTCGACCTTCCACCGGCCCTGGATCGGCGTCGGATGATCGATCTGGCGGTCGCTCGTCTCGAAGAACCGCCAGTGCCTCGCGAAGAACTCCTGGGCGTCGTCCAGGGTGGGCTCGGCGCCCGGCACGTGCCAGACCGACCCGAGTTGCAGGGACCCGTCGCCGTCCGAGATGAAGTCCGAGCCGAACAGGATCCGGTCCTGGTGCTTGATGAAGAGGGCCCGCACCTTCTCGGCGTCGTGCCGGCCGATCTCCGGGACCCGGGCCGACGTGTCCGTGTAGACGTTGGGGTGGGTCGTGAGCAGCCGGTCGACGAAGTCGAGGTCCTCGGCGTTGCAGCCCATGTGGATCAGCAGGAAGGTGGTCCGCGGGTGACGTTCGATGACGCGGACCATCGCGTCCATCAACTCCTGGAAGGACGGGTAGTCCTTGCCGTAGAAGCTCCAGCTCTTGGCGACCTTCAACTCGTCGTAGCGCTCGTTGTCCGGCGTCGGGGGCTTGAAGAACGCCACCGGGTCCGCGACGTGCCAGGCCACGATCAGGCCCAGTCGCCCGCAGGTGTCGAAGATCGGGGCCAGGCGGGGGTCGTCGACCTTCAGCAACCGCTCGTCGTGCGTCCGCGCGCCGAGTCCCAGGTTCTTGAAGATCTTGATGCCCACGACCCCGTCCTTCTTCATCTGTTCCAGGGCCGCGACCTGGTGGTCCTCCCAGTCGGGCGCGTCCACGCCCTCCCAGTCGAGGTTTGCGAAGATCCGCATCCGGTCGCCCAGCACCTTCTGCATGGCGAGAGACGCCTGGTACTTCGCCGTCCCCACGGCGCCCGCCCCCTTCACGACGAAGCGCCCGATCCCGGCCCGGTCGAAGATCGCCAGTGCGCGCGCCAGGGCGACCATGTTCGGGTAGACGTGAGCGTGCGAATCGATCACCGGTTCGCCCAGGTGCCAGGCCGCGGGCGTGTCGGCGACCTTGCTCCGCTCGGCGCACGCCGCAAGAATCAGGCACGCGCAGAGGACTCGCAGGCGCACGGCGGCCTCCTTCGGCCACGAGGGGTTTTGAGCATAGGCCATGAAATACCCCGGGTCAACGGCGACCGGCGGGTCTGGTCCCCTCGGCACAACCCTTGGACCGCATTTCGAGCATAGGCTAGAATCAGCCCCGGCAGCCCGAACCCACCGGGAGCGTGGAACGATGGCACGACCCAAGAACCCGCGGCGCGTCGCAGCCGGCCCCGTCGCGACCTACTACAAGCCCCGCGGGGTCCCGATGAGCGCCCTGGAGGAGGTCGGGTTGGACCTCGACGAGTTCGAGGCAATCCGGCTTGCCGACCTGGAGGGTCTCTACCAGATCAAGGCCGCCGAGGCGATGGGCGTGTCCCGCCAGACCTTCGCACGACTGGTCGAGTCCGGCCGGCGCAAGGTCGCGGACGCCCTCGTGCATGGCCGGGCGCTGAGGATTGAGGGACTGGCGCCTGCGGCCGGGCCCGGGTACTGCGTGAAGTGCGAGCATGTCTGGCTGCACCCGCCGAAGGAGGGGATGCCCGCCTGCCCGTCCTGCGAGGGTACCGACGCCCCGAAGCCGACGCCCCGTCCGAAGAAGGCGGCAGCCTCGAAGGTCGCCCCCCGCAAGCGCGCTCGTACCCGTCAGAGCGTGTAGCTCGAACCCGCCCGCAGCACCTCGACGTCGGCGCGTACCTCTCGTCGGAACCGCTCGACGGCGTGGTCGCATGTGTCATGGGCCGACAGGAGCAACCGGCGAACGCCGGCCTCGTTCAGGGCCGCGATGGTGGCGGTCAGGTCCGTGTCGGAGATCTCCTCCCACCAGCCTTTCCCGGTTCCGATGATCTGCTGAAACTGGATCCCGAACCGCGAGATCCGCGACGTCGTGATCGGGAAGTGCAGTCCGCCCACGACGGTGTGGACCCCCGCCGGGTCCAGGCGACGTGCCATCTCCAGGATGGTCTCGATGGTGGGGTGACCGCATCCCGTGACCACGACGAGGGCTCCGTCCTTCCGCTTCGCGACCAGGGCCTGCTCCTCGGTCCACCCGGTCAGGCACAGCATCCGGGCGAGTGGACCGGTGGTTGCGAGACCCCCGGGCAGCAGGCGCGGCCCGTCCACCCGTCGCACGTCCATGCCCGACGCCTCCGCCTGCGCAGGCACGAAGCACGGGGTGTCGGCCCGCGGACGGAAGCCGTCCGGCCACTCGACCCGACCTGCCCTTGCGGCCCGCAGTCCACCCATGTGGTCCGGGTGAAGGTGCGAGATGACGACGTCGTCAATGCGCGCCGCGGGAAACCCGAGCCGGGAGGCGTTCTGCAGGAGAACCGGCGTCTCGGGACCGAAGCCGACGTCCATCAGCGTGGTCCCGCCCGGGGTGCGGATCGCGTAGGAGACTCCCGCGTCCCCCACGAACCCGTTGTGGTGCTCGAAATCGACCAGCACGGTCAGTTCGATGTCGTCCAGGACGGGCAACTCGAGCGGCCCGGCCGACGAGATCCTCTCCCCGTTGACCCTGCGGGCGCGAGCCCTGCCCGTGACGAACCGCCTCGTCTGCACCGCCAGCCAGGGAACCAGCACCGGGCTGGCCACGGCCAGGAAAGGCCACCAAGCTGGATGCACCCGGAATCGCATGAAACCCCCTCCAGGGCTGGCTTCTCCGCCCTGACCGGTGTCCAAAACGAACGCTACCCCACCGGCGCGAAGTTAGCGTATGCTCAAAACCCCGTCAAGAAGCGGCCCGGGGGTGGGCCGCGAAGGCGGGCAAGGGTCGAGGAGGGGAAATGGAAGACAGCAAGGGACCGGACTACAAGGAACAGTTCTGCCTGGACTGCGGGTTCGCGACCCGCGCGCTGCACGCCGGGGAACACTTCGGCCAGCCGCACACGCCGTCGCACACCAACCCCATCTACCAGACCTCGACGTTCGTCTTCGCGAGCGCCGAGGAGGGGGCGCGGGCATTCTCGGGGCAGGATCCCGCGTACATCTACACGCGGCTGGGCAACCCGACCGTGAAAGTGCTGGAGGCCAAGATCAATGCCCTGGAGGGCGCCGGGGTCAAGCTGGCGAATCCCGACTTGCGCGTGTCAACGGTCGCGTTCTCGTCCGGGATGGCGGCCATCACCGGCGCGCTGCTGGCGAGTGCTCAGGGCGGCGACGAGATCCTGATGGGCAACGTCGTCTACGGCGCGACCGAGCACCTGGCCTCGAACGTGCTGGCGCGCCTGGGGATCCGAACGTTCGACGTGGACGTGTCCGACCTGGCCGTGGTCCGGGCCGCCATCGCCGCCCATCCGAAGGCGAAGGCCATCCTGTTCGAGACGCCGATGAATCCCACGATGGTGCTGGCGGACATCGCCGGCGTGGCGCGCGCCGTCCGCGAGGTCAACCCGGACATCCGCGTCATCGTCGACAACACCTTCGCGACGCCGTACCTGCAACGGCCGCTGGAGCTGGGCGCGGACATCGTCGTGCACAGCGCGACGAAGTACATCTGCGGGCACGGGACCGTGGTCAGCGGGCTGGTGACGACGACGGTCGACCGCGTCAAGGACGAACTGTACAAGCTGGTCAAGGACCTGGGGTCGTCGCCGGGGCCGTTCGACGCGTGGCTGGTGAACCAGGGGCTGAAGACCCTGCCGATGCGGATGGACCGGCACTGCTCGAACGCCATGGCGATCGCGCGGCACCTGGACCGGCACCCGAAGATCGCGAAGGTGTTCTTCCCGGGTCTGGAGTCCCACCCGCAGCACGCGCTGGCCAAGGCCCAGATGAAGGACTTCGGCGGCATGCTGTCGTTCGAGCTGGTCGGCGGGATCGAGGCGGGCCGCACGCTGATGAACACCATCAAGGTCTTCACGCTCGCCGTCTCGCTGGGCTGCGTGGATTCCCTGATCCAGCACCCGGCGTCCATGACCCACGCCTGCGTACCCCGGGACAAGCGCCTGGCGGGCGGCATCACGGACGGCCTGGTCCGCGTGTCGGTCGGCATCGAGGACGTCGAAGACCTGATCCGGGCGCTGGACGTGGCGCTGGCGGGCATCTGACCCTCGGCCGAGGGACTTGCACTTCCGGAAACCAGCCACAGGGTATCGGGGACTGGAATCGTCCGATTCGTGGACGGCTCGGCGGGAGGCAGGCGATGGGTACGGTTCGGCAGGTCGCAAGGAAGTTCGCGTGGCCGGCCGGCGCGGCGCTGCTCGGGGCGGGCCTCGGCCTGCTCTACTGGTGGCAGGTGGGATGCGTCACGGGCACCTGCCCGTTGACGTCCAGCCCGTGGCTGACGTCGGGATTTGGCGGAGCGATGGGCCTGTCCCTGGCCTGGCCGCGTTCGTGAAGGAGGTTTCCGGGATGCCGATCTACGACTTCGAGTGCGCCGCGTGCGGCAAGCGCTTCGACGAACTCGTACGGCGCGTGGACGACCTGGTGGACGTGCGCTGCCCCGAGTGCGGCGCGTCCGAGGTCCGTCGCGAGGTCAGTGCTCCTTCCATCGGATCGGGCGCCTCGGGGGCCGGCAGCGACTATACGCCGCCACGCCGGGCGACCTGCTCGCCATTCTCATGAGGGTAGATGTCGGGGAGGCCGTGAGCTTCCCGAATTGCATCAGGTCAATGCTTCGACTTCGTCGACGTGGGGTCGCTCACCCGGAAGTCTACCCGAAGAGCAGGGCCATCAACTCCTTGCGGTCCATCCGGAAATGCTGCACGAGATCCCACAGCAGCGCGTTGATCTTCCCGATGGTGACCTGCTTGTGCGCCGGGATGGTAATGTGGTGCTGGCCGTTTCGCTCCGTGGTCAACCGCATGTGACTGCCCACCTGCCGCGTGACGCGGTAGCCCAGTGGCTTGAGGCGGTGGACCAGTTCGTCGGCCGACAGGTCCCGCGGGTGCTTCATAGCGGGACCATTTCTTCCCGAACCACCGTAAAGAAACGCAGGCGGACGGCTGCGGGCTTGCAGCCCTCGTCGAAGTGGCAGCACACGGCTTCGCGCACCGCGGCCCGGAGTTCGTCGAGGGTGTCGGCCTCGGTCGTCACGCAGGCCCCGATCGACCGGGCTACATAGCTCCCGCCGGGGAGCTGTTCCACCAGGAACTCGATCGCGTCGCAGTCGCCGATGGGATCCTTCGTGGTTGCGGCCACGACGCACCACGTCTCCTGGTAGCCTTCTACCCGGACCACGTCGTCGAAACCCGCTGCCGCGAGCTCGGCCTTCGCCGTCTCGAAGGGCACGCGCTCGTCGTTCGGCGGACCCATCGTGCGCTCCGCGTCAGGGGGCAGCACAGCCCAGTCGATGATGGCCAGCCGGCCCCCGGGGACGAGCAGCCGGCGCACCTCGGCCAGGTACCCGCGGCGGTCGGCCAGCTCGTGGTACACCATCCCCATGACGGCCACGTCCACCGAGGCGTCCGGAAGCGGAACCGCGTGCTCGGTGGAACGCACGGTCATAACGTCCGCGCGCCGCGGGTGATCCCGCAGGCGGTCTGCAAGGTGATCGAGCATCGCGGTCTCGGTGTCCACCGCCCAGAAGCGGGTCCCAGCGGGGGCGGCATCGAGCAGGGCGCGCAGCCAGTAGCCGGTGCCGGTACCGAGGTCGGCCACGCGGTCGCCGGGATGCAGCGGCAGCGCCGCGACCAGCGGGGCCGGCGGCAGGACATCGCGTCGCCGGGGATCGTCCAGGCGCGCCGCGTCCGCCGGGTCGAACTTGTGATGGTGATCGTGTCCCACGTGCAGCCTCCTTTCACGGGGCGTCGCGCCCCTCGCGAGGCAATATGCCCGCCCCGGTTACCGATGTCGAGGGCGGTCACCCGAACAGCTTCGAGAACAGGCCGGGCTTCTTGATCCCCAGCGCGCCGTCGAGCATCTGCCGGAGGTCGTCGGGGGACCCGGCGCCGATCTTCGAGGCGACCACGTCCTTGCCCTTGAACACCAGCAGCGTCGGGATCGAGCGGATGCCCATCTGTCCGGCAACGCCCTGGTTGGCTTCCGTGTCGAGCTTGACGAACTTGATGCGCCCCTTGTACTCGGCGGCCAGCGCCTCGACGATGGGGGCGACCATCTTGCACGGGCCGCACCAGGGCGCCCAGAAGTCCACCAGCACCGGGAGCTCCGACTGCACGACCTCGCGCTCGAAGCTGGCGTCGCTGACGGCGCGCACCAGGGAATGCGGGGCGATCGTGCTCTGCTTGTTGGCCAGCCATGCGGGCTTGTCGTTCTTCATTCTCACTCTCCATCGGCCGGACCCCTCGAGGTCCGCCACGTCGGGAATACTCTCAACTCACGCTCGCGCGGTACGCCGCGCCCGACACTCGACCGCCTGGACCACTGCATCCATCGCCAGCGCCTGCAGTCCGTCGATGATCTCGCCGAGCAGCGCGGGGTTCCCCAGCGCGTACTCGCGGCAGCGCCCGTCGGGCCGACATGCCAGCACGCCTGCCTCCCGCAGGACCCCGAGCTGCTTCGACAGGGTGGCCTGGTTCTCGCCCAGCGCGTGGACCAGATCGCCGACGATCATCGGGCCGCCGCGAAGCCGCTCGATGATTTCCAGCCGCAGCGGCACTGCGAGAAGCGCCGCCATCGACGTGACCTGTTCCAGCTTTCGTCGCGTCCTCATTTCTGTTCTCCACATCATCAATTGCCTTGCGAGCAATATGTCTACCAGGTAATATCTGGCTCGCAGGTCCCGGTGTCAAGGGGCTTTTCAAAATCCGGATCGTGCCCATCTTGAATGGGTCGGGGAGGCGGTCTCCCCTTGCAGGAGGGTTCCATGCTCCACAAACTGTTTCCCCGCAACGTTCACAACTTTGAGCGCTTCCTTCGGGTCCTGGTCGGGATCGGGATCCTGTCGCTGGCCTTCGTCGGCCCCGAGACGCCGTGGGGCTTCTTAGGAATCGTGCCGATCGTGACCGGCCTGATCGGCACGTGCCCGCTGTACACGGTCTTCGGCTTCAGCACCTGCCCGGCGAAGAAGGCGGACTGAACCGCGCGCGAACAGGAGTTTTCCGATGGGCATCTCGGCCGCGGCCGTGTTCGCCGCAGGACTGCTGACGTTCCTGTCGCCCTGCGTGCTCCCTCTGATCCCCATCTACCTGTCCATCCTGTCGGGCGGGCCGGATGCCGAGGGCGGCCGCTTCCGGGGTGTCCTCGCAAGCCTTGCGTTCGCGGCCGGGTTCACGCTGGTGTTCTCGGTCCTGGGGCTGTCGGCCACCGTGCTGGGTCGCGCCCTG
>CAIOFV010000148.1 GCA_903857665.1 uncultured Myxococcales bacterium | reverse complement strand
CGGCGGGCACGTCGGCGGTGGCGGCGGCCGTGGCGGCGGTGGAGGCGGTCATGGCGGCGGTGGAGGCCGCGGCGGCGGCGGGCACGGCGGTCACCGCTAGCAGCCTTTCGGGACGCTGGCGTTTTCGAAGGTGAACGGGATTCCCCGGCAGGCTCCTACGACCTTCCGTCCTCCAGCAACGCCTGCACCACGGGCCGTACGGATCGCAGGAACGTGACCCGGGTGCCCTCGAAGTCGTCGAACATGTACGTGAAGGCATCGAACCGGTGCGGCTTCCGGGTGTAGTCCAGGTCCGCGGGGACCGGTCCCAGTTCCTCCACCGACATCAGTTCCTCCAGCGTGCGCGGGCCGCCGAAGGGGCGCCCCAGCGGCGCCACGACGTTGAACACCTTTCGGAAGTCGGCGAACCCCTTCGCCTGCGAGGCGTACACCTCGGTCATGCGCAGTTTCAAGGCCAGTTCCCCGGGCGTCAGCCGCAGGCGAAGGCGCGGGCCCCGGTACAGGGGATGGAAACGGAATGCGATCGCCACCGTGTATTCGTAGGCGGGCAGGTGATACAGCGGCACGGGCGTGCCGGTTTCCCGCCCCAGGTCCCGGACGGCCAGCATCGTGAAGAAGTGCGTCAGGTCGTGCTCGGGCTGCCCGCCCTGCCAGGCCTGGGTGAAGACCGCGTCGGGCCGCAGCGCGAACAGCGCGTCCCGCACCGAGTCGCGGATGCGCTGGAAGAAGGGCCGCACCTCGGCGACGGTCCTGGCCCCGGCATACAACCACGCCATGCGCCGGTAGATCTCGACCTCCGAATGATCCAGGTTCGTGACGCCCTCGGGCGGGATGCCCAGCAGCGCGACGGATCGGAACCCCTCCGCCTTGCGCACCTCGGAGTATTCCGCCGGCTTCAGCGCGGATTCGTAGTACAGCCCGTCGCTGTTGGTCACCCAGACCACGGCCGTCCGCGGGCCCAGGCGCTGCAACAGCCCGGCCGTCGAGATCTCGTCGTCGTGGTGCGCCAGCACGATCGCGGGCCGTTGGAACCCCTCGATCCCCCGGCACAGTTCGTCGCCCCTGCGGAACGCCTCCCGCCATGCCTTCTTCATCCGTTCGCTCCGCTCGCTACAGGTGGAACAGCAGGTCCGCCGAGACGTGGCTCATCGAGCCGTGCCCCTTCCCGTTCGTCGGGGGGGTCAGGACGCTGTCCTGGATGTCCAACAGGTCCGCCCAGGTGCGCATGTACGTCAGCCCGACCGTGACCCACCGGGCCGCGCGCCAACGGGCGCCCATCGACAGGCTGCTGAGCCCCCGGTTCAGGTTGTCCACGGTCATCGTCCGGGTCGGGATGGGGCTGGCATCGCGCTGGTATCCCAGCATCAGGTCCAGCTGGGGGATCACACGATACAGCACGCCGACGCTGACGTTCCACGAATTCGTGAAGTCCTTGGGCGTGTGGACGACGCCGTTGTTGCCGACCAGCGGCGCGATCGCCGAATCCACGGACATCAACTGCTCCTGGTTCACCTGGTAGTGCCAGTACGACACGTCCAGCCCCACCTCGAAGTCCTTCACGAACTCCCAGTTGATGCCCGCCCGCAGGCTGAAGGGGATCGCGAAGGTGGTGGTCTGCCGCCCGTTGATCGGAGGCGACGTGGACTTCATGCCCCGAATGGTCACCGGGCCCTTCAACCGGACGTCCGCGCCACTGACGAACGACATGCCGATCCCCAGCGTGCGGATCGGCCGGAACAGCAGGCCGACGTTCCAGTCCCAGGTCCAGCCGCGCCCGTCCAGCGACACCTTGAGGTCGCGGTCGCGCACCCCGGCGGAATCGTTGAAGCGCAGGTCGGGGTTGGCGTTCACCAGCGGGTTCATGAACTGCGCGCCCTGCATCACCAGGTACACCGCGCTGATGCCGGCGCCGATGCTGAACTTTTCGGTGACCTTCCATGCGACCGTCCCGGTCGCGTGCGCCGCGAAGAAGAACCCCTTCGTCAGGTGGTACCGGCTGGGCTCGTTGTCGGGCAGATCCGCACCGTACAGGTTCGGCGCGTACACGGCGAAGGCCACCCGAAGGCGCTTCGTGCCGAGGTCCGACGACACCCCCAGGAACGGGACGATGGCCCAGGACGTGACCGGGTGGATTTCGTGGGCGGGGCGCAGGACGCCCTTCGAATCGTAGAAGCGGAACCCCAGTTCGGCGTTCGTGTACTCGGCCGTCAGGTACAGGTTGGTCCCGTCCAGCAGCACCAGCCCCGCAGCGTTGTGGAACACCGCGGTCACGTCGTCGGGCTTGCCCATCACGGCCAGCATGCCGTTGCGCCGCGTGCCGAAGTCGGGAGTGTGGAATCCGCCCGCGACGGCGGTTCCGGACATGGACAGCAGCCAGGCGGTTGCCAGCAGCCACCGCGCCCGCCGGCCGGTTCCGTTCCACCCGGCACGCCAGAACGCGGGACGCGGTTCCAGGACGGGGCTCATCCAACCACCTCACTGCGGCGCGGGCAGGCGTACCCGGGCCACGGGGAACAGGTCCACCGTGACGATCGCGTCCTTGCCCCGGGCGTCCACGCCCTCCGGGACCTTCAGCCGCACGCCCGTCAGGCGGCCCGCGTCATCGACCACGCGATCGGTGTTCGCACCGTACCGGCACTCCACCGCGTCGCCGGTGGCCGGGTCCGCCAGCACGATGACCGGCAGGTGCCCCGCCGACGGCGGCAGGACCGTGCCCGCGAAGGTCGCCTCGACCACGCCGCCGGTGCCGGCAGCCCCCGGGGTCAGCGCCACGGTCGCGGACAGGCCGTCGATCGGGGTCCCGCCCTGCCCAGGATGCGGCGACAGCACCGCGGTGCCGTTGGCGATCATCTGGCCCGTGGACGGGTTGCACAGGCCCAGCAGGTCCAGCGCCGCCCCGTAGAACGAGATGTCCCCGCAGTTCACCTCGCCGTAGATGTTCAGCCGGTCGTCCGCCCCCGCGGCATCCAGCCGCCCGGCCACCCGGAAGCGGTCCAGCACGATCGACAGCTTGCCGAACAGCAGTTCGAACCCGCGGCTTTCCATCGTGTACGAGCGCCCCTGCGACGCGCCGTTCATCACGAACACGGTGCGGGTGTCGGCGCGGATCTGCGGGTCCAGGCCCGGGGTCCCCTCGACCGCCAGCGCCAGCACCTTCCCCGTGGCGGGGTCGGCGTCCAGCACGCCCAGCAGGTAGTTGTAGGACGCGAACCCGATCTGGTTGAAGGTCGTCATCAGGGGCGGCTGCGGCACGGCCAGGCGGGTCAGGCGAAGGATCTGGGTCGTCGGCCCCGGAGCGTGGAACGGCGCCGGCCCGGCGGCGGCAGGGCGCGTCTGCAGCGTGAGGGCGCGATGGAACGTCCCGCCATCCTCGCCACCCGACACCTTGTTGCCCATCCGGTCGCCGCCCACCAGGAACGTCCCGGACACGTCCAGCGTGTAGGCGGTCCCGTCCAGCAGGGGCGCCGTCGGCACCACCTCGATGAACCGTCCGTCCGCGGACGCTTCGACGCGACGCGGGAAGTCCGGGGTCGCCGTCACCGTGAACCGCGACGAATCCACGCGGGCGGCCACGGTGTCGCCGGCCTTGCGGACCAGCAGCCGGAAGGCCATCACGTCCAGCGGGCCGACGGGTTCGGTCGAATCCAGCACCGAGTCCCCGCCCTCGGTGAACCGGTACAGGAACGTGCCGTCTGCGGGAATGTCCTCGCCGGCGGCCAGCGAGCAACGCGTGTCGGCAGGATGCGCCGGGCAGAAGTCGTAGGGCACGAAGAAGATCGTGCCCGCCTCGCCCCCGATGACCACGCCATCCAGGCCCAGGGCCGGCGAGCCGTTCAGGTCGTTCCGGTCGGATTCGCTGGTGTCGTAGGACCAACGGCGCGACCCGTCGGGGGCCAGGCAGTACAGGCGACCGTCCCCGGCCCCGAAGTACACGTTGCCCGCCCCGTCGATGGCCGGCGACGAGCGGATCGGGTCCAGCGTGTCGAACGCCCACTTCTGCGTGCCGTCGGGGTTCAACGCGTACAGGGTGCCGTCGGCGGACCCTATGAAGATGGTCCCGTCGGCGGCCATCGCCGCGGACCCGTAGATGTGATCGCGCGTCGGGAACGACCAGGCCTCCGCGTCCGTCCGGGACGGGTCGATGCCGTGCACATAGCCGTCGAACGACCCGACGACCACCAGGCGGCCGTCCACGGAAACCGCGGGCGAGGAGGTCACCGGCCCCAGCGTCGCCCACTCGCCCTTCAGGTTCCCCGCCGCGTCCAGCGCCCGCAGGGAGAAGTCGTTGGACCCCGCGAAGACGGTCCCGTCGGGGCCGAATCCCGGGCTGGACCAGACCTGGTCGCCGGTCTTGAACCCCCAGTGGATGGTGCCGTCCCGCCCGACCTGGTACAGGTGGAAGTCGTCGTTGCCCAGGTACAGGTTGCCGTCGGGCCCCAGCGTCACGTGCCCTTCCCACCACGTGATGAAGCCCGCCCCGCCGGGGGACGGCAGGCGCCATTCCTGGACGCCGTTCGAGTCCAGCGCGTACAGGTTGCCGTCGCCCGCGGGCAGGTAGATCGTGCCGTCGTCGCCCAGCAGCGCAGACGAATCGATCATCTCGCCCGTCGGGAAGCGCCACCTCTCCTTCCCGTCCTTCCCGATGGCGTAGAAGTTCGTGTCCGCCGAACCCATGTAAACCGTGCCGTCACCACCGATGACGGGCGCGTGGAACATCCCCTTGCCGGTGTGGAACGCCCATGGCGCGCGGCCGGACACGTCCGGGAGGACCGGGCTGCGGCCGTCGTTGTGCGTGGTGCGCCGGAACATGGGCCACGGCGAGGTCGGCAGCACCGCGTTGTCGTATGCGAAGGTCGGGGGCGGCGTGGCCTCGGCGCCACACCCGGTGAAACCGACCGGGCCGCCGACCGCCAGCCAGGCGGCCAGGACGCAAAATGCCGCAGGATGTCGGGTGACGGACATTGCATTCCACACGATGACGACGCGCTTCTTTTAGCACGTTGTCCGTGGGTGTTTCCAGGCCTGCGGTTCCGGGGT
>CAIOFV010000147.1 GCA_903857665.1 uncultured Myxococcales bacterium | reverse complement strand
GACCCGTTGCAGTTGTCGTCGATGCCGTTGCACACCTCGGTCGCACCGGGGTGGATCGCCGCATTGGCATCGTTGCAGTCACCCGCGCCGTTCGGGCAGACGGCCGGGGTCCCCACGACGGTCATGGCCGCATCGCAGTAGTCGTCGCCATCGTCGTCGCACCCCTCGTCGGTCTGCCCGTTGCAGTCGTCGTCCAGGTCGTTGCACGCTTCGGTCGCGCCCGGGTGCACCGCTGCCCGGGTGTCGTCGCAGTCGGTCTTGTCCGCGATGTACCCCGCGGGCTGGATGCACGCCTCGACGCTCACGTTCGGGTTCCCGAACCCGTCGCCGTCCGCGTCGCGATGCCATGATGCCTTGACGCCCTCATCGACGAACCCGTTGCAGTTGTCGTCCAGGCCGTTGCACACCTCGGCCGCGCCCGGATGGACCGAACCGCGCGTGTCGTCGCAATCGCCCGCCCCGTTCGGGCAGATGGCCGGGGTCCCGACGACCGACATCGTCGAATCGCAGTAGCCGTCGCCATCGTCGTCGCAGCCCTCGTCCACCGACCCGTCGCAGTCGTCGTCCTTGTCGTTGCAGGCTTCGACCGCCCCGGGATGGACCGAGGCGTTGTCATCGTTGCAGTCGCCTCCGCCCAGCGGGCAGACTGCCGGGGTGCCCACGATCCCCATGGAACTGTCGCAGTAGCCGTCGCGGTCGTCGTCGCAACCCTGGTCGATCACGCCGTCGCAGTCGTCGTCCAGGTCGTTGCACGTTTCCGTCGCCCCGGGGTGCACCGCCGCCCGGCCATCGTCGCAGTCCCTGCTGTTGGCGACGTAGCCCGCCGGCTGGATGCAGGAGTGGATGCTCGCGTAGGGCTTCCCGAACCCGTCGCCATCCCCGTCGAGGTACCACGTCGTCGTGACACCCTCGTCGATGGACCCATCGCAGTTGTCGTCCAGCCCGTTGCACACCTCGGCCGCGCCCGGGTGGACCGAGGCTCGGGTGTCGTCGCAGTCCGTGCCGTCCACGACGTACCCGACAGGGGCCTGGCAGGCCAGGGCGGTCGTCCCGGCGTCCCCGTACCCGTCGCCGTCCGCGTCACGGTAGAAAGCGGTCTTCACGCCCTCGTCGATCGTCCCGTCGCAGTCGTCATCCAGGCCGTTGCACGTTTCGGCAGCACCCGGGTGGACCGTCGCCCGCGTGTCGTCGCAATCCCCGGCGTTGGCAACGTAGCCGGCCGGCTGGGTGCACGACTGGGTGCTGATGTTCGGGTTCCCGTACCCGTCGCCGTCCGCGTCGCGGTAGAACGTCGTCGTGACGCCCTCGTCGATCGACCCGTTGCAGTCGTCATCCACGCCGTTGCACGTTTCCTGGGCGGGCACCCGGGCCGGGCAAGCCTCGTCGCAGGCTCGTTCCGCCAGGCATCTTCCATGGGCGTTTTCGATGTAACAGGTCGTCTTGAATGTCCTGAAGGCGTCGGGGCAGGCACACGTACCGCCCCCGGTCGGCTGGCACTGCATCACCGTGGTCGTCCGCCCCGCTCCAACGGATGCGCACTCGTACCCCTCGGGGCAATCCGCGCCGTCCGGGCACGGCACGCCGCAGAACGAACCGTCCGCCCCGCGCGCGACGCACCGGTTGCCGGTGGTGCCTTCGACCGCGCAGTCGTCATCGGTCCTGCAGGGTTTGCAGAGGATTTCCGCGCCCGGAACGACGGGAACCTCGGACGTCACGTCCCCGGTCCCCGGGTCCGGTTCCACGGCGTCCATCCCCGGATCCGTGGCATCCTCGAATCCCGCGCCGGGATCCGTGTCGTCCCCGGTCTCGGCCCCCGGGTCCGCGGGCGGTTCGACATCGGGGCCCGGATCCGACCCCTCGTCGGCCCCCATTCCCGGATCGACCTCGACAGCCTCGACGCCCGGATCGACCACGACAACCTCGACGCCCGGATCGACCACGACAACCTCGACGCCCGGATCGCCTTCTTCCGGCACAACGTCCGTCGCGGGATCGCCCGCCGCGTCGCCCGGAAGCGCGTCTGAGTCCGTCACGACGTCCAGATCGTTTCCCGGCGCGTTGTCTGCCCGGGAATCCGCGGCAACGTCCCCGGGGAACAGGTCCCCCTCGTCGCCCGCATCGACGTCGAACCCCGAAGCGACGTCCTCCGCGCCCCATGCATCCCGCGGCTCCCCGTCCGCCGGCAGGTCGATCGCCGTCGCATCGTCGCGCTGCGAGCCCGGGTCCGACGCGTCCGCGCCCTGCCCCGGGTCCGATGCCGGGGTGCCCGATCCCCCGCACCCCGGGGCAACCAGGGCCGCCCCGACCAGCAATGCCACAAGCAGGGTGTTCGTCTTCATTGCAGAGGCTCCGCGACGATTCGGCCGCGAGTATCGCACGTTCATGCGGCAACGGAATGCCCCGTCTTGCCGGCGTCCAGACGCCCGATCTTCGAAGGTAGGGGCCCTGCGCCCCCGCACCTGGAACCCCGGACGCTTCGTCACTTCGGCTGGTAGGGGGGGCACCGGTTGTCGACCAGGCCTTCGATGTGCCCGGATTCCAGGTACAACCCGCCACGGAGGTTGTCGGCACAGACGTTGCCGATCAGTTTCGGCGCGGCGCGGTCCACCACGGCCATGCCGTACTGGCCGTTGGCGGCGCAGGTGTTGGCGCGGGCGGTCCCTCCGGAGCCCTCGAACCAGACGATGCCGCCCTTGCCGTTGGACCGTGCGGTGTTGCCTTCCAGGATCGGGTGGGCGTTGCCGGCCATCTTGACGCCGTGCAGCGCGTTGGAGGCGAACTCGCAACCGGTGATCACGCCCGCGGCGCCGCCCAGCATCAGCAGGCCCTCGCCGCCGCGCCGGGCTGTCGCGTCGCGCACGCCGCCGGAAACGCGGATTCCGCGGAAGTCCACGTCACCGTCCTCGACCACGATCACGCGGGCCCAGCGGCCGCCCTGGTGCTCGACGGCCAGGTCATGCAGCTCGAACGGGCCCTTCCCCAGGAAGCGCAGCACGTGGCCTTCGCCGTCGCCGACGATGACCGTCGACTTGCCGTCGCCGAACAGGCGGACCGGCGTGGTGATGTCCAGCGGCTTCGACAGGCGGTGCAGGCCCGCGGCCAGGTGGATCGCGACGCCGGGCTTCACCCTGGCCAGCGCGTCTTCCAGGCGGGCGTAGTCGCCGCTGCCGTCGGGGGACACCAGGATCGGGCCCTTCGCGCCGGGCGCCCTGCCCTTCCCCTTTTCGGGCGCCGCAGGCAACGCGGGCGGGGCGTCGGGAACGCGCGCCTCGCCTTCCGCGACGGTCGCCCCGGGCGGCACGTCGGTGGTCGCGGACGGTTCCGCAGGCTGCGCAGCCGCGGGTGCCGGTGACGCGGTGGCCCCGCCGGTGGCCGCGACCGCCGCGGGAACCGCGGCCACGACCGCCGCCGGCGCCGCCGCCGGCCTCGCAGGCGCCGGCCCGCACAACGCCTTCACTTTGTCGATCATCGCCCGGGCCTTGTCCCGCGCCTTCGCCGCGACCTGGTCCGGGGTGAAGCGCGTCATTTCCGCCCGGGATTCGTCGCAGCGTGACAGGTGGGCCAGGCTGGCCGCCCGGTACAAGCGAGCGTAGGGATTCGCGTACACGGTCAGCGACTTCGCGAACAGGTCCTCGGCGGCGACCCAGTCACCGGCGTCGAACTTCGCCTTGCCCTTGTTGTACAAGGAGCGGGCGGCCTTTTCCTCCTCGGAGTCGGCCTGGGCCCGGACGTCGAACGCAGGCAGCCCCAGGGCCAGGGTCAACAGTCCGATCGCCAGGGCACGCATTCTCACCTCCCGGCAGAGCGGCAGGCGCTGCACGGGTCAGGAATTGGCCCTCACCAGTTCATCGACGCACGCGACGTAGGCATCGATCGCCTGATCCTTCGTCCAGCCCCGGGTTTCGGCCCACGCGTCGTACTTCGCCTGGCCACGGAAATCCAGCATGCCGGGACGCTTGCCCTGCACGTCGCCCAGGGTCGCCTGCTTGTACAGGCCGTATAGTTTCAACAGCACATCGGGCCCCTGCTCGGGCAGCGTGGTGAGCAGGCCCATCGCAGCATCGAACGCCTTCTGATCCGCCATGTGCCCTCCTCCACGAAGAACGCACCCGGGAATAACGCATTGTGTCATGGCGCGCGGCGGGCTGTCCAGAAGAGGGGTCAGCCGTTCTTGCGGACGAATCCTTCCATGAAATCGACCAGCACCTGCACCTGTTCCACCGTGACGGCGTTGTACATCGACACCCGGATGCCGCCCAGGTCGCGGTAGCCCTTCAGGCCCACCATGCCGGCCGCCTTGGCTTCCTTGACGAACCGATCGTCCAGCTCGGCCGACGGCAGCGCGAAATCGATGTTCATCAGGGACCGGTCGGCGGGCACCGTCACGTAGCCCTTGTAGAAGCCCGCGTGGCGGTCGATGCTGCCGTAAAGCAACTCGCCCTTCCGCTGGTTCGACGCCTCGATGGCACCAAGCCCGCCGATCTGCTTGTTGTACGCCAGCACGTTGCGCAGGATGTAGATCGACCACGTCGGAGGCGTGTTGAACAGGCTGTTCGCGTCGGCGTGGATCCCATACTTCAGCATCGTGGGCAGCGCCGGGTTGCACTGGGCCAGCAGGTCGTCGCGGATCAGCGTCACCACCAGGCCCGACGGCCCCAGGTTCTTCTGGGCGCCGGCATAGATGAACCCGAACGGGGACACGTCGAAGGGACGCCACAGGAAATCCGACGACATGTCGCACGCCAGCGGCACGTTGCCGGCCTGCGGGAACTGCTTGAACTGCGTGCCGTAGATGGTGTTGTTGCTGGTGAAATGGACGTAGGTGGCGTCCGGGTTCACCTGGATTTCGGCGGCCGTCGGCAGGCGACGGAAGCCCTCGCCTTCCGTGCTGGCGATGCAG
This sequence comes from uncultured Myxococcales bacterium, assembly GCA_903857665.1. GTDB lineage: Bacteria > Myxococcota_A > UBA9042 > DTJE01 > DTJE01 > CAIZWN01. The sequence goes on along the minus strand of CAIOFV010000147.1, from coordinate 72,484 downwards.
CGGGCGCCTTCCTTGTTGACGATCTGGGCTTCCTTGTAGGCCTTCTTGGCCCACGAGCCCGTCACGACGTAGTCCGCCTTGCGCCCGCCCCACAGCAGGTTCATGGGCAGCATGCAGAACTGGAGGTTCCCGCCGCCCTGCAGCAGCAGCACCTTGTAGTTTTCCGGGACGTTCAGCAGTTCCCGCAGCAGCGCGATGGCCTCGTTGTGGACGGCCTCGTATTCCTTGCTGCGATGCGAAATCTCCATCACGGACATGCCGGTGCCGGCGAAGTCCAGCATCTCGTCGCGGGCCCGCTCGAGGGGCGGCAACGGCAGGCCGGCGGGACCGGCGTAGAAGTTGATGACACGCTTCGACATGGCACTTTCCTCCTGGCGCATGGGGTCGTTCGGGGCCCGTTCACCGGGGTTCCCGGCGGTGTTCGCCGACACCGCCTCATCATCCTAGCCGAACGACCGGCGATGGCAAGGATCAGGCCCGGGCGGGGGCCGTCTTGACGGACGGCACCGACAGGTGCACACTTCCGCGTCGCGCGAACGCTTGGCTACCGGGGGGCAAGACCGTGATCCTGCTGGGCTCGTTCCTGCATCGGGACGAATTGGCCGACCTTCTGGGCCGGGCCCTCGAGGACCGCTTCACCGCCGACGACGCCCTGCGCCTGAAGGTGATCGTCAACCTCAACGCCTACGCCGCCCGCACCTGGTCCGACGCGTTCGCCACGGAGCTGTTCCACGCCCTCCACGGGGTGGACCTGCCGTGCTTCCCGGCGACCAGCAAGGGCGAAATGAAGGATCTGATCGTCGACAACCCGCCGATCCGCACCCCGCGCATCGACGAACTGCTGGGGCGCTACCGACAGTTCCCCGAGGACTTCTACCGGGAAACGCCGTACGACGGGATGCTGTTCACGATCGACGACCCGCCGCGGTACGCGGGCTCGCGGCGCATCAAGCGGGTGCGGCGGATCGCGGAAAAGTCGGCCCGCCGGCTGATCGACTACATGTACGAACAGATCCGCCAGCGCGCCGACGAACTGGCGTCCGAGCGAGCCCGCCGCCTGGGCATCCCGAAGGACCAGTTGATCACCCCTGAAGAAGAGATGGCGGCCGAGTTCAAGCACGCCGAACTGCGGGTGCTGAAGTCCATCCGCGAGCACCTGTTCGTCGCGGCGATGCCGCACTTCAACATCGACGACGTCGTCGGGATCCGGGTGCTGGCGGACGCGGAGCTGACCGGGCGCTTCGACCAGTGGCTGGCCGACCGGCCCGACCTGTCGATCGTGGACGAAAAGAGCTTTTCCGGCGATTTCGTCGGCCGGAACATGGTCGTCGCGTATCGCCTGCCCCGGGAACGCCTGCGCCTGGCAGCGCCGACCGGCGAGCACGCCGAGCGACTGATTTCCCGTGGCGTCGCGCCGGACCTGGCGTCGCTGAACGCCGTGTACCGCCGCTTCGTCGACGAGGCGGAAGGCCACGTGCGGTTCGAGGTGCTGCTGATCGACTACGAGCAGCTGCTGGAGTCGGAAATCGGCCGCAGCATGCACGAAGGGCACGTGCTGGACCAGCGGGAGAACCAGGTCTACAAGGGGCGCCTGGCGACCAACGTCGAGGCCCTGATGAACTGGCTGTTCGCGTACGCGCTGTCGCAGTGCACGACGTTCGATTCGCTGCCGATCCAGATGCGCGGGACCTACCTCCCGGACTATTTCGACCGGATCCACCGCCGCCTGTACGACCCGCCCCACGGGCAGCACGGGCTGACGATGTAGGCCCTCACGCCCCCGCCGCGCCGACCCTGCGAATCCTGCCGAACCGCGCCAGCGCCTCGATCCACGGGAAGACGTGGCGATCCTTCGGCCCCTGGTACACGGCCAGCAGGCGGTCGCGGTCCGTGGTGACGGCCTCGATCTCGCGCGTCAGCGGCGACCAGTGGTGCGTCGACTGGACGCACGACCCGATGTCGCACAGGGCGAACGCCTCGGTGCGCGGGTTCCGGATCCGCGTCGCCTGGCCGATCGCCTCGTCGGCGGGGACCTGGCTGTCGTGACGGACGCCCGGGTTCTGGTGCTCGTGCATGAAATACAGCCACTCGAGGGCCTCGGGCAGGCGGTCGCGCGACACGACGCCCCGCGTGGTCGACGTGGGGACCCAGGACACGAACTGGCCGTCCCGGTGCAGCGCGATGGCGCGTTCGAGCGTCAGCGAGTGCGCGCCGTTCAGCGTATCGACGAACTGCCGGGAATCCAGCACGACCTGCAGGGCGCCCAGGAAGAGGTCCACCAACTGGCGCGAGTAGCGGGCCTGGTACGCCTTCAGGAAGCGTTCGCCTTCGATCATCGCGCGCAGCACCTTTTCGGTGCCGCAGGTGCCATGCGTGGAACCGTTGGCGGCGGAAAACAGCAGGTTGCGACCCACGAAGCGGTCCAGGATCCGCTGCTGGCCCGGCGTGCCGCCCTGCAGGAACGATTCGGCCAGCAGCCCGTTGGCGCAGCCCTGCGAGTACCCGATCCAGCCCCAGGGGCCCTCGACCGACGTGATCGCCCGGAGGATCGCCGAGGCGTTGTGCTCCAGGCTGCGGAACAGGCCGGTGTTCGCCCGGACGACCCGGACGCCACGGCGTTCCAGCAGGCGCCCGTACGCGTCCTCCAGTTCGCGGCCCTCCGCGCCGTCGGTGACCACGCCCATCGCGCTGACCGCGGTGAAGTCGTACCGGCCGGGCTCGGGCTCGATCAGCAGCCGGACCAGGGGATCGGCCTTCAGCGCGGCCCGGTCCGAAGGGAACGCGTACAGCGTGTCCACCACGACGTCCAGGAGGGCCGCGTCCGCACCCGGGATCGCGTCGCCCGTCGTCACCTCCAGCCAGTGCCGCACGTCGTCGATGTCGTCCCGGATGTTGCCGACCACGGAAAGGACCTTCAGGGCCTCCTCGTTCCGGCGCCAGTAGTCCTTCATCCAGGGCCGCAGGAAGCCGGTGGGGACCGAACCCAGGAATGCGGAGCAGGCCTCGAAGGAATCGCGGTACGCCGCGCGGGCGTCGTCCACGGCGGCGTCCTTGTCCCGTCCTTCGAACCGCAGCCGGCGCGCCTTGCGGTCGGCCTCGGCGACCGCGGCCTTCGCGTCGGCCTCCAGGCGCTTCGGTTCCGCGGCGGCAACGCGCAGCGGCGCCGGCAGCGCGTGGTGGACCTCCCGCAGGTGGGTCCGGCGGGCGAGGTAGGGGCCCGCGTGGCCCATGATCGCGTCGGCCAGGTGCGACAACGCGCCGTAGTACGAATCCCGGACGTGCTTGCCCCCCGCCATGAAGTCCGCCAGCCTCGGCACCGGGAGGCCCAGTTTCTCCTCCACCAGCGTGGGGAGGTCCAGGTGCTCCTTCATGCGGCGCTGGTCCTGGTTCAGGAAGGCCATCAGGACGCCGGCCAGGATGCGCGGCACCTGCTGGCTCATTTCGATCAGCACCGCCCGCAGGAAGTCGCCGGGCCGCGATCGGATCAGTTCCAGCAGCAGCCGGTTGTTCACCTGGGACTGCAGCCCGAGCGCACGGTCCGACAGGCCGACGTGCAGCAGCACGGCCACGTCCAGGGGCCCGAGGGCGCAGGGGGCCGGCCAACCGGTCGCCGGGTCGTCGAGGCCCGGCAGGGGCCCGACGATCTCGCCCAGGAAGCCGGCGATCGTCGCGGACTGCGCCGCCGAGGCGAGGGGGCTGGCCTCCGCGTCGATGCGGGCCACGGCGCGTTTCGCCGCGCGGACGTGCCGCAGACGGCGGACCAGCGACGGCTTCCAGCGCCCGGGGACCCGCGCCAGGATCCAGTCCAGCTGCGCCAGGGTCAGTTCTGGCGCCAGGTCCGTGATTCCGATCTGGAGGTCCTCGGGGCAGCGAACCCGATCCGCGGCCAGGTAGATTTCGGCCGCCGAGGGCAGGTCCTGGATGGCACGTGCGAACCGGGGGTCCTGGTCGATGGGAGGCTCCTCCAGGGGCGAAGCCAGCGGGTGCGGCGTGCCCGGGCGCGTGACCAGGTCCACCCAGCGCAGCACGCGATCGACCTCGTAGTCGGCGTCCAGGTCCGGCATGGCCTCGGCGATGAGGGCCTTGGCCTTGCGCAGGTTGATCCCGCGCCCCTCGGTGACGTCGGCCACCAGGGGTTCCAGCCGGGGGGCGAAGGCCGTCCCGCCCGACGACAGGAAGCGCGACAGCAGCCGGGCGATCCGGGGGCGGGGAACCGCGTCGCCGACGGTCTTGATCCCCTCGTCCTCGAGGTAGGCCCGGCCGGAACGCACCGCGTCGCGCGCCTTCACCACCAGGTGGGCCAGGTCCGGGTCGAACAGCTCCAGCACCTGCGCCAGAAGGTCGAGGGCCTCGCCGGACCAGAACAGGTCCTGCAGGGCATCGCCGGAGCCGCCGCCGACCAGGCTCGACATCCAGCCCGTGCCAGCGCCCGTCCGGCCCTCGGTGCTTTCCACCGCCAGCCGCCCGCCGGGGGTGACGTGGACCGTAAGCCCGCCCCGCATCAACGGGGCCGATTTCAGCAGGACCTGCCGTCCGTCGGCGGCCGCCACGAGGATCGGCCTGTCCAGCAGGTCCCAGCCCAGGTCCACCGCGAACGCGCCCAGCCCTTCCGACGAGATTTCGCCCTCGCGCCACGCCGCGGACAACGTGGTGCCCTCGGGCAGTTCCAGGCGACGGCCGTCCAGCGTCACCGTCGCCCGGCGCAACGCCACGTCCAGACGCCCTTTGGGCGTCATGCGAAACTCGGGCGCACCGGGGCGCGGGATCTGCATCCGGGACGACAGGTCGAAGCGCACGCCGGCCTCGAGGACGCCTTGCAGCACCGGGTCCTCGATGTGAAGCTCCGGGAAGGTCGAAACGTCCAGCCGCACCCGCTGCTCGACCACGCACCCGCCGCGCACGGAAGCGCGCCAGGGCCCGTCGCGAAACGGCTTGAGCCGCGCCGCGATCGTGCCGTCGCGCAGTTCCAGGCCCAGGCCGGCGTCGCCCAGGCGCACCGCGTCCTGGCGGGGCATCGACACGCGGGCCTCGAAGGCGATGCCCTCGGGCCGCAGGTGCACCTCCACGCCGCCGTCGCTCCAGTCGATGTCCAGGCCGCCCGTGGGGCGCACGTCCTCGACGCGGACCCGGACGGCCGACGAGCCCAGCGCCAGGGGATGCGACGAACGCAGGCGTCCCTCGAACCACGGCAGCGACGAGCCCGGGATGGCGTCCACGCGGAGGGAGCCCGACGGCGCCTCGGGCAGCCCGCCTCCCGGCGCGTCGAAGTCCAGGTCCAGCCGCATCGCGCAACGGGCCTTGACGTCGCCCCCCGGGAACGCGGCGACCACCTCCGGAACGTCCGCGATCAGGCGATCGCCTTCGCGCCGGGCGACGAAGCACGCCTGGACGCGGCACGATTCGGGAAGGGCCCCACGCAGCACCACGTCGGTGCGGTCGACCAGCGAGGTCTGCAGGCCCAGCACGGGCGGGATGCCCTCGCCTTCCACCTCGCCCTCGGCGGATTCCAGCGCGCCCCACAGGGCCTTCATCACCGCGCGCCGATCCATGCGCTCGGCGTGCAGCAGCCCGGTCGCAAGCGGCTCGCCCGACAGCAGGCCGTCCAGCGACGCGAAGGGGATCGGGAGGATGGAGGACGGCAGGACCACGTCCTCGAAGGGCCAGGTGACCCGATCCAGCAGGCGCACCTCCCCCGAAAAAGCCAGTTCCAATTCCCACCGGCAGTCCGAAGCGTTCCAGCGGGGGCGGCCCCGCATCCTCGACAGGTGCACCTCGCCGGGTTCCAGCGCGCCTTCCGCGAACGCGCGCCCCAGGGAGTCCATCTTCGAACGGGCGCGCGCCATCAGGAACGGCGCGAGGCCCGTCGCGTTGTCGAACGTGGCCCACAGGGCGTCTGCGATCCCGGTGGCCTGCAGCGCCGCGGTGCCCGCCTTGCGCAACGACCGCCCGAGCGGCCCGTCCCAGGCCTTCCGCGCGGCCTCGAACGTGCGGTCCTCGAACAGGTGGCGCAGGTCCACCAGGGTCTGGAGCACGTTCGGCAGCACGATGGCGGGGGCCAGGCCCACGGACACGGACTGGATGACGGGGCCTTCGGACCAGGCGCCCCCCGGGGGGTCGCCCGCCTCGGCCCGGACCTCGGCACGGGTGTCGGGCGCGACGACGATCTGGAACCCGGGGCCCTCCGCCAGCGGGACGACGTGCGTCCCGGTGGCCAGCACCACGGAAAGGTGGACCGAGCCGCCCTTGATCAGGCGGGCATCGATGTCGCGCAACAGAACGCGGGCCACTTCGGGCAGGCGGAGCGGTGCCAGGACGTCCTGCGCCTCCCCGGCCCCGGCGTCCAGGTGCCGGCCCAGCGTGGCTTCCACCAGGGGGCCGTCGCCCGTGCGCTTCCGTTCGATCGACGCCTGGACCCGAACGCGCCCCCCGCCTTTCGACGACGACACGGTCGCCTCCTCCCCTCCCGGAACGCCGGTAAGTGTATCCCATCCGGCCCCCTCACGGGCGCGCGACGTTGACGCCGGCCGGCACAGTCGGCACACTCGTGACGCCGACGGGAGCAGTTCGGGATGGGATCCCCGATGCGCGTTCGAGGAACGGTGGCCCTGGTTGCCGCCCTGGTTGCTTGCGGGCTTGCCGCCTGCCAGGCCACGGGGCTGGGCCGCGGTACGCCCCCCCCCGTGACCTGCACCCCCGACTGCTACGACCGCGAATGCGGCCAGGACAGCTGCTTCGGCTTCTGCGGCACGTGCAGCAACGACAAGGCGTGCGACGTGATGTCGGGACGCTGCGTCGGCGGCACCGAGGGCCTGGTCACCGGCCGGCTCCAGTTCGAATACCGCGACGGCCTCGTCACGCCGGACGGCGGCGTCGAGCTCAGCGAACTGCGCACCGCCGCGGCGACACACGCCTGGGCCTACGTGGCCGACGCGGCCACCGGCGAGGTCATCGGGGCCCGCGAGATCCTGGGCGCCGACGGCTCGTTCTCGGTGCCCGTGTCCCGCAAGCTGCAGGGCGACGAGCAACTGGTCTTCGCGGCCCTCTGGTCGGAGCCGCCGGTCAACGACGTGCTCCTGGGCGTCCTGAAGCGGAGCGCCTCGTTCAATGCGAAGGAACCCCTCCCCGTCTGGGCGTGGACCCGGACGGTGCCCCTCGGCGGCAACGCGGGGACCCTCACCATCGAGGAAGCGGATGGATCGGGGGCCATGTTCGTGTTCCTGATGAACCGTCGGGCCCAGGCCAGCGTGCTGGAATCGGTGCTCGGCGGCAGCGACCAGGGCCTGGTGCGCCTGGGCATCCTGTGGGCGCCGTCGGCGGGGGGCTACTGCGGCGCCTGCTTCAATCGCTACGTGGCCCCGCAGATCCTGGGCGGGCCCCCGCTGAGCCAGGCGATCTTCATCGACGATGATCCCGGAAGCCCGGGGGCCTGGGGCTTCCCGGTCCTGCTGCACGAGTTCGGCCACTACGTCGCGCAGAACTACTCCCGGGACGACTCGCAGGGAGGGCCCCACTACATCGGCGAAGCGCTGCCGCCCCCCTTCGCCTGGTCCGAGGGCTGGGCGTCGTTCTTCGGCGCCATGACGGCGACACTGTGGTTCGGGGTCCCCGAGCCGGTGTATTGGGACATCCAGCAGGGTACCTCGTTCTGGATCGATTTCGACACGGGGGGACGCTCGAACGGCAGGGACATCGGCATGCCCACCCTCGGCGCCGGCATGGGCCAGGAGCTGGACGAGAACTTCGTCACGATGGCCCTGTGGCACCTCTGGAGCGAGCGCGACGGGGCCTCGTCCGGCGATGCGGGGCTGACCACCGACGCGATCCTCAAGGCGATCTCGTCGGTGCGGTTCGTCGGCAAGGACCGGCCGCCCGCCGGCACGGACCTGGTCGATTTCCTGGATGCCGCGGCCTGCGACGCCCCGGACAAGGGAGCGATCGTGAAGCGCCTGTGCAACGACGACCTGCACTTCCCCTGGGACGGCGACCCGCTTTGCATTTCGACCCACGCGTCGCGGATTCCCGCCGGACCTCCCGGGGCCCTGCCCGCCCATCCCCGGGCACCCCTGGCGGTGGACCTGGTCGTGAAGGAACTCGGCCCGGTGCTCGACGTCCGGGCCCGGGCACTGGCCCTGGGCCCCCTGCCGGGGACCGTCCGGCTGACCGTGCGCTGGCCGGACCCGACCGCCGTGGGGGGCGAGGGCGTTGCCGCAGCCGAGGAGACCGGCGGCGGGACGATGCCCGCGATCGACGTTCAGATCCCGGCCGGTGCCCGGCCCGTCCGCGTCGAAGCGACGTCTCGCGGGCCGGGCTCGGGCGCCTCGGCACACGCGGCGTGGCCTCCCGCCATGCAGGCGGCGGCCCGCATCCCGACCTGGCACCCGCTGGCCCCCGTGAAGATCCCCGGCGCCACCCTGACGACGGCGGTATCGCTGGATCGCGAATGACCGAACGCATCCGCTGGCGCTGCGCCTGCACGAACCTCCTGTCCGCCCCGGCGGCGTGGAGCCTTCGAACGGTCCGCTGCCCCGCCTGCGGCGCGACCGCGCCGGTTCCGGCCGCATCCGAGCCCGACGCCGCGGCCGAAATGTCCGTCCGCGAAGCCCCGTGGCTCGATCGTCGACTCGATCCGGAAGGCGCGCCTCCCGGCGCGTCCCCCGGCACGTCGCCCTACACCGGGTGGGAGCTTCGAACCGACGGCGGGCCGCCGGTCGATGACCCCTTCTTCCAGCGCTTCCGGGTGGACACCCGGGCCCTGCGCAAGGCCTCCCGGCGCAAGTGGTGGATCCTCGGCGCGGTGCTGGCGACCCTGCTGCTGTCGGCCGGCGGCGTACTGCTGTCCCGGCACCTGTGGAAGACCCGCTGGTCGGCCGCGGCCCGCATGGAACGCGCGGGATTCGGCGACAGGATCGCGTCCGTCGAACTGCCCGCGTGGCGGATCGCGATGCGGAACGTGCACGAATCCGAAAAGGCGCTGGAGGACGCGAAAGACGGCCTCGATGCCTCCGAGCACATGAGGGACGTGTACCTCGTCGCGCTGAAGGAGGCCGAGGCGATGCCCAGGGGCCCTCGGGCGCACCTTCACAACAACGCCGCCTGGTTCTTCGCGACCACGCCCCACCCGGACCTCCGGCAGCCGTTGCGTGCCCTGGACCTGGCCCGCTCCGCGGCCGAATGGACCGACCGCAAGGACGCGGGCATCCTGGACACCCTGGCAGAGGCTCTGTTCGTGATGGACCGGGCCGCGGAGGCCGCGGCGACCGAGGACGAGGCGCTGGCCCTGGAGCCCGGCGGGGCGTTCTACCGCCAGCAGGCCGCGAAGTTCCGGGCCGCCGCCGGCCTTCCCCCGCCGCCTCCCGCGCCGCCCGTGCCTGCGACGCCGGACGCGGCGGATGCCAGGGAACCCGGCGTGCCGGATCGGTAGTACACTCGCCCCCCATGAAGCTCCCGCGCTCCGCCGTCGCGTTCCTGGCCGTGGGCCTGGTCGCCGCCAGCCTGTCCGGCAACATCATCCGAATCGGGGACGCCCATCCGGTCGCGATCGCGGCGTGGCGCCTGCTGCTGGCGACCGCGATGCTGCTCCCGATGTCTGCGGGACGCCTGGGAACCCTGCGGGACCTGGACCGTCGCGGGCGCATCGGCCTGGCCCTCGCCGGCGTGGCGCTCTCGTTCCACTTCATCACCTGGATCGCGGCGGTCCAGTACACGACCGTCGCCAACGCGACGATCATGTACTCGGTGAACCCCGTGCTGACCGCCCTGGGCGGCCGGCTGTTCTACGGCGAACGCGGCTCTCCCCGGCTGGCGCTGTCGATCGTGCTGGGGCTGGCCGGCGTCGCCGTGATGGGGCTCGCGGACATCCGGCTGGCCCCGGAAAACCTCGCGGGGGATGCCCTCGGGCTGGCCTGCTCGGTGCTGTTCACCGCGTACATGCTGCTGGGCAAACGAATCCGGCGCACGCTGGACAACCGCGTGTACGTCACCGTGCTGTACGGCATCGCCGCAGGGGTCGCGTTCCTCACGCTGGCGGCAATGGACGTCCCGGCCACCGGCTACAGCCCCCGGAACTGGCTGTGCTTCCTGCTGATGGCCCTGGTCCCGACCCTGCTGGGGCACACGTCCTTCAACTATGCCCTGCGCTGGCTGGACACGGGCCGGCTGGCGGTGCTGACGCTGGTCGAGCCTGCGCTGGCCGGCCTGGTCGCGTGGGCGGCCTGGGGCGAGGAGCCGGGGCCGGCGACCTTCCTCGGCTATGCGCTGGTATGCCTGTCGGTGCTGGTGCTGGTCACAGAGAAGCGGGTCCCGGACGCTCCGGGGGAGCCGTGACCACCGCATCCTTCGGACGCACGATCCAGCAGTGCTCCATGTGGTCCGGAATGAACGACAGCTTGGATTGGCGAAGCCCTTCGACGCCCATGTCCTGCTCGCGGTCGATGAACGTCACGGTCGCCGGAACGGTCCGCGCGAACTCCCGGGCCAGCATCTGGTACGCCCCTTCCTGCTCGGTGTAGGCCTTTTCGTAGTGGACCACGAAGGTGTCCTCGGTCTGCAGCTCGCCCACCGTCAACCCGACGATCCGCTCGCCGACGCGAAGCGCGTACGCCGTCTGGTGCAGCGGCATCATGTGATCGAGGCAGGTCCGGACGGCCTCGACCTCGTACTCCAGGCGCGGATCCTCCTCGCAGCCGTGCGACCGGCACCAGTCGTCCAGGAACACGAGGCACTCGGGAATGTCCGCCGGGGCGACGCGCTGGAACGACCATGCCGCGTTGCGGAGGAACCGGGACACGTGGTTCCGCTTGCGGGCGTACTTCTTCCCGGGCAGGTCCGCCAGGTCCGACCGCAAGTACACGTAGTCGTCGTTGGACGCGTCCGGGTCGAACCGGAAGCGCGGGTCGCCTTCCAGCCGCGCCTTCACCGAATCCGGGACGAAATCGACGCGCGGCTCCGATCCCAGCGCGGCCAGTCGCTCGAAGCACGCCTCGATGAGGTCGCCCGGATCCCCGGTCCCGATCGGGCACAGGAACCGGTCCTGTCCGTGCTCGCGATACCGGACCAGCACCCAGCCGTCCCGCAGGGCCCACCGGCTTTCGTTCCAGGTTCGCCAGCAGAACTGCGTCGCGTACGAATACTCGCAGAGGCGGTACGCGGCACTGCGGAACGCGCCGTCCAGGAAGTCCCAGTCGCCGACCTCGAAGGGGCGGAACACGTCGTCCGGAATGGCCAGGGTCATGCGTGCTCCTTTCCGTCATCCCGAAGCCGGAACAGCATCGGCACGTGCCCTTCCATCGCCCGGAATCCAAGGCGCTCGTAGAACGGCAGCGTGCCCGGTTCCGCGATCAGCCCGACCCAGAGGATGCCGCCGTCGGTGCAGGCGTCGCGCAGGAACGCGACGACGCGGGCCCCGATTCCCCGGCCCCGGCAGTCGGCCCGGACCACGATGTCCTGGATGTAGGCGTCCGAGGCGCCGTCGCTGATCGCGCGGCCCATGCCCACCAGTTGATCGCCGTCCCAGGCCGCAGCGACGCACCACGAGCCCGCCAGCAGCGCCGGGATCGCCGAGGGGTCGTCGCCCTCGCGCCACCATCCCCCGTCGCGGTACAGTCGCACGACCGCATCGACCGGCAGGCCGTCCACACGCTCGATCCGAACCTTCGTCGGGTCCACCGGGCCCTCCCGCGTCGCGCCCCCTCGGGGCTCCCGGGCATGATAGGACTGATGTGCCCGGAGTCAAGGCGCACTGGGCAAGAGCGACCGCGGGGATCGCGGTCCTTGACCGACCCGGGTAGACTCGGGGGGCATCCTGGAGGAGGTCGCGATGGCAGGCTGGCGAACCTTGACCCCGGCTGGGCTGGCCATGGTCGGCATCCTCGGGACGTGCATCTTCCCGATCGCGGCGCGCGGGGCGCCGACGGGTGCCGGCTACGTGACCACGACCGGGCAGCTGGACGCGGCAGGCGCCCGGACGCTGGCGGCCCTGTCGCTGGCGTGCATCGACCGACCCTTCCCGAACAAGCCGTCGCATGTCATCGACAGGCCGGGCGAGTTGCGGCCGCCGAAGGAACTGACGCCCGCCTTCTACGGTTGCTTCGACTGGCACTCGGCGGTCCACGGGCACTGGGCGCTGGTGCGCATCCTCAAGGCCTTCCCCGACCTGCCGAACGCCGCCCCGATCCGCGCCGCGCTCGATCGCCACCTCCGCGCCAGCGTCCTCGCGCGGGAGCAGGCGTTCTTCAAGGAGACCCGCAACAAGACGTTCGAGCGTCCCTACGGCTGGGCGTGGGCCTTCCGGCTCGCCGCCGAACTGGCCACCTGGGACGATCCGGACGCGCGACGCTGGGCTGCGGCCGTGAACCCCCTGGCGAAGGACCTGGCGGGCGCACTGGTGACCTACATCGGACGCCTGTCCGTGCCCGTCCGCGAGGGTGTCCATCCGAACACCGCCTTCGCCCTGGCCCAGGCGTGGGACTATGCGAAGGCCGTCGGCGACGACGGCCTGAAGGGTGCCATCGACACCGCAGCACGCAGGTTCTACCTGTCCGACCGGGCCTGCCCCCTTGCCTACGAGCCCTCCGGCGAGGACTTCCTGTCGCCGTGCCTGGCCGAGGCGGACCTGATGCGGCGCGTGCTGCCCTACGGCGTGTACCGGCCGTGGCTGGACGACTTCCTGCCCGACCCCGACGGCGTGGGCACCGCCCCGATCCTGGCCCCGCCCGTCGTGCGCGACCGCGAGGATCCCCGGATCGGCCACCTGATCGGCCTGGATTTCCACCGGGCGTGGGCCCTCGAGGGCGTGGCCTCGGTCGTCCCGGCCGGCGACCCCCATTCCGTCGCCTGGCGCAGCCTGGCCGCCACCCATCGCGAGGCCGGCCTTCGCGACATGATCGGCAGCGGCTACGGCGGCGAGCACTGGCTGGCCTCGTTCGCCCTGTACCTGCTGACCGGGGTGGGCCGATGACGGCGCCGATCCGCCTGCGGGCCCACCACCTGGGCTGCGTGCAGGGGTTCGCCGGACACGGCTACGACGCGCCGTTCACCGCGAGGCTTCGCGCGATCGCGTTGTCGCTGCGAAACGGCCTCTCGACACCGATCGTGCTGGTGGACGGCATCGACGACGTCTGCGACGCGTGCCCGCACCGCGACGGGACATCGTGCGCGAAGGATGCCGGCGCCGACGCCCGCGTCCGGTCACACGATGCGGCGTTCTGCAAGGCCCTCGGCCTGCCGGCGCAAGGGCACGTGACGATTGCCGACGTTTCAGGCCGCATCGTCCGGGACCCCTCGACCCGGCGTGCGATCCGGGATGCCTGCTCCGGCTGCCCGTGGACCGGCGCCTGCCTGTTCTTCCCCCGCCTGGCGGGCTGAACGGCACGCTTCCCTCGATCGGTTCCCGCCCGCCCTCCGGAAGGGAGTGACGCGGTATTGTCCGGCCGCGCATCTCCGTTGACTTTCAGCGTCGTTCCCGGTAAATCATGGCGCTCGGCCGAGCGACCCTCCTCCCTTTTGGATGGGGGCGCCCCGATGGCGCTTCGACCTCGGACATTGACGGGAAGGCACGAATGAAGACGTACGAACCGGGTCAGATTCGCAATGTCGGACTCTACGGACACCAGGGAACAGGCAAGACGACCGTCGCCGAGACGCTGGCGTTCCTGGGCAAGGCCACGACCCGGCTCTGCAGCGTGGTCGAAGGCAACTCGAACTTCGATTTCGACGGCGAGGAAATCCGCCGCAAGTCCTCGATGTCCACGGCGGTCGGCTGGGCCGAGTGGGGCAAGAACCTCGTCAACATCATCGACACCCCCGGAGACTCCAACTTCGCGGCCGAAGCCGTGATGTCCCTGACCGCGTCCGACCTGGGCGTCATCGTTGTCAGCGCGGTGGACGGCTTCCAGGTCGGGACCGACAAGGCCTTCCAGATGCTCCAGGAGGCAGGCCTCCCCATCGTGATCCTGATCACCAAGGTCGACCGCGAGCGGTCCGACTTCAACAAGGTACTGGCCCAGGTGCAGGAGGCCTTCGGCGGCGCCGTGGTCCCGATCGCCCTGCCCATCGGCACCGAGGCCGCGTTCGGCGGCGTCGTGGACCTGGTCGGCGAGGAAGCCCGCATGTACGCCAGCGGCCCGAACGGGACGAAGGGCGCCATTCCCGCGAACATGAACGACGCCGTCGCGTCCGCCCGCGAGGTCATGGTCGAGAAGCTGGCCGAGCAGGACGACGAACTGATGATGAAGTACCTCGACGGCGGCGAGCTGTCGAGCGACGACATCAAGGTCTGCCTGGCCAAGGGCCTGAAGTCCGGCGGCGTCGTCCCCGTCCTGGTGGCCAATGCGGCCACGGGCGCCGGCATCGACCTGCTGCTCGACCTCGTCACCGGCTACGGCCCCTCGCCCCTGGAGCGCACCAACTTCAAGACCAGGAAGGGCGACGTCGAGGAAACGGTCGTCGTGTCCCCCACGGGTCCCTTCCTCGGCTACGTCTTCAAGACCACCGTGGACATCCAGACCGGCAAGATCACCATCTTCCGCGTCATTTCGGGCTCGGTCCCGGCCGACGGCTTCGCCAACGTGAACACCGGCACCCGCGAGCGTTTCGGCGGCATCGGCAAACTGCTGGGCAAGAAGCTGGAAACCATCACCACGGCCGTCTGCGGCGACATCGTCGCGGTGGTCAAGCTGAAGGAAACCCGCACCGGCCAGACGCTGGCCACCGACGTCAGCCAGGGCGAGCTGGTCACCATGGCCCTGCCCGCGACCTGCATCGCCTACGCGGTCAAGCCCCGCAGCCAGGGCGACGAGGACAAGCTTTCGGCGGCCGTCCAGAAACTGGTCGAGGAGGACGTGGGCCTGACCCTGTCCCGCGACGAGGAATCCAAGGAATTCCTGCTGCACGGCCTGGGCCAGGCGCACATCCAGACCGCCGTCGACAAGCTGAAGCGGAAGTTCGGCGTCGATGTCGAAATGAAGCTGCCGCGCATCCCCTACCGCGAAACGATCAAGGGCAGCGTCAAGTTCGTCGAAGGCAAGCACAAGAAGCAGTCCGGCGGCCGCGGCCAGTTCGGCGTGTGCTACATCGACATGGAACCCCTGCCCCACGGCACCGGCTTCGTGTTCGAGGACGCCATCTTCGGCGGATCCATCCCGCGCCAGTTCATCCCCGCCGTCGAAAAGGGCATCCGCGACTGCCTGCTCAAGGGCGTCGTGGCCGGCTACCCGGTCGTGGACTTCAAGGTCCGGCTGGTGGACGGCAAGTACCACGACGTCGACTCGGATTCGCGCTCGTTCGAAATGGCGGGCTCGCGCGGCTTCAAGGCGGCCTTCAAGCAGTGCCGACCGACGATCCTGGAACCGATCATGACCGTCACGATCGTCATCCCCGACGAGTGCCTCGGCGACATCATGGGCGACGTTTCGTCCCGCCGCGGACGCATCATCGGCACCGACGCCAAGGGCCGCAACCAGGTCGTCAAGGCGACGATCCCCATGTCCGAAGTGCTGACGTACGCGTCGGACCTCCGCTCGATGACGTCGGACCGCGGCACCTTCCAGCAGGAACTGTCGCACTACGACGAACTGCCGCAGAACCTGGCCGAAAAGCTGATGGCCGAAGCCAAGATCGAGGAGGAGGAGGAGTAGTCCTCGCCGCCTGAAGGCTGGCCGCTTCCGCCCATTCCCGTGCCGTGGGAGGGATTCGTGCTGCGCCTCGACCCCGTCCCCATCCAGTTCGGCGACCTGCCTTTCGTCATCCAGCAGGCCGCGGCCGCCGACGCTCCCATCGAACGCCGGTTGACGGTGGCTCGCGCCGCGATGCCCCTGTCGCCCGACGATCTGCTGCTGTCCCTGTGCTTCCTGGCCAACGACACGTCGGAACCCGTGGCGAAGGTCGCCCGGGAATCCATCGAGGGCCTGCCGTGGGGCGTGCTGGCGTCGGCCCTTCCCAGCGTGACGCACGCGGGCGTCCTGGACCACCTGGCCCGCGAACACGGTCGCGCGCACGAAGACCTGTGGTCGATGATCGCATCCAACCGGAACGCCGCCGACGTGACGGTGGCGTGGATCGCGTCCAAGGGACGCGGGCCGGTCCTCGAGCAGATCGCGTCGAACCAGATGCGGTTCCAGCGGTTCCCCATGATCGTCGAGGCGCTGTACTACAACGCCGAAACCCGCATGGGTACCGTCAGCACGGTCCTCGAAAACGCCGTCCGCCTGGGCATCGACCTGTCGCAGATCCCGGGCTACCAGGAAATCGTCGCATCGATCATGGGTCCCGCCGCCGTGGCCAAGGTCACGCCGGCAGGCAGCAAGGCCGCCGTGCGCGAAGTATCGACGACGCCTCCGCCCGGGCCGCCGACCGAAGTGGTGGTGACCGAGGCCGAGTCGCAGGGCGCCCCCGAGGAGGAACTCGCACGGCTCCTGGAAGCCGCCGCGGCCGAGGAGGCGGCAGCCGCAGGTGCGGACGACACCGGCGCCGAAGCGGGTGCCGGGGTCGATGAGGACTCGTTCTTCGCGCTCTTGCAGGAAGCGGCGCAGGCCGCGGATGCGGCAGGGGGGGAAAAGCCTGCCGAGGTGGAGCACCAGTCGGCCGCACTATGGGCCAAGATCGCCAAGATGACGATCGCGCAGAAGGTGCGCTTCGCGCTGCTGGGCGACGAGGCGGCGCGGGCGATGCTGATCCGCGACACCCGGCGCATGGTGTACATGTCGGTCCTCAAGAGCCCGCGCCTGACCGACAAGGAGATCGCCGGGTTCGCCAAGAGCCGGAACGTCAACGAGGAGGTCATTCGCATGATCGCCTCGGACCGGGACTGGACCAAGAGCTACCTGGTCAAGCTGGCCCTGGTGTCGAACCCGAAGTGCCCGCCGAACACCGCCACCAACTTCCTGCGAGTGATGAACAACAAGGACATCAAGAACCTGTCCGGCAGCCGGGACATCCCGGGTTACGTGGTCCGCCAGGCCAAGCAGATCATCATGAACCGCGAGCAGGGCAAGCGGAGCTGAGGCTTGCGCGGCGTCGATGGCCATCCCTGGGTGCGTCAAACCTGCGTCACGAAGAGGATCGGGGTGTGTCAGGAGACCAGTTCGGTCCGCACGCCTGCCCAGAGCAGAGTGTCCGCGCTGCACCGCTCGTCGTCGGTTGACGGGTAGTCCAGGTTCACGTGCACCCCGCGGGTTTCCTGGCGCTTGATGGCGCTTTCGACGATAAGGCGCGCCACCCGGCACAGGTTGCGCAGTTCTGCGAGGTCGGGCGTCAGCGGCGTCGACAGCAGGTACTCGTGGACCTCGCCGTGCAGGATGTCCAGGCGGCGACGGGCCGCCATCAGGCGCCGGTTCGACCGCACGATGCCGACGTAGTTCCACATCAGCCGGCGGATTTCGTCCCAGTCCTGGGACACCATCACGCTTTCGGCCCGCGACGACGGCGTGGCGCCGTTGACCATCCACGACGGCAGGGCCGCTTCCACCGGCTGGGGCAGGTCCGCCAGGGCCTCGCGCAGGTCCGAAGCCGCGCGATGGGCAAACACCAGGGCCTCCAGCAGGCTGTTCGACGCCAGCCGGTTGGCGCCATGCAGGCCCGTGCACGCCACCTCGCCGATCGCGTACAGCCCGGGCAGCACCGAGCGCCCCCGGTCATCGACCTGGACGCCGCCGCACTGGTAGTGGGCCGCCGGGACCACCGGCACCGGCTCGTTCCGCATGTCGATGCCGAACTTCAGGCAGGTGCCCAGCAGGTACGGGAAGCGCTGCTCCAGGAACTCCTTTGGAAGGTGCGTCATGTCCAGCAGCACGTGGTCATCGCCGGTGCTCTTCATTTCGGCATCGGTGGCCCGCGCAACGATGTCGCGAGGCGCCAGTTCCTTCAGCGGGTGGACGCCCTCCATGAACCGCTTCCCGTCCAGGCGCCGCAGGATCCCGCCCTCGCCCCGCAGGGCCTCGGACAGCAGGAAGGACTTGGCCTTGGGGTGGTACAGGCACGTCGGGTGGAACTGGAAGAATTCCATGTTGGCGATGCGCGCGCCTGCCCGGTAGGCCATCGCGACGCCGTCGCCGGTCGCCGCGTCTGGGTTCGAGGTGTACAGGTACACCTTGCCCGCGCCGCCCGTGGCCAGGATCGTGGCCCGCGCGCCGATGGAAATCACGTCGCCCGTCCGGCGATCCAGCACGAACGCCCCGCCCACACGGGGCCGCCCGCCGGCGTCCGCCGCCAGGAACAGGTCGATGCCCAGCGTGTCTTCCAGCAGCGTGATGTTCGCACTCGCGCGGCAGCGTTCGACCAGCACGCGCTCGATCTCCCGCCCCGTCAGGTCCTCGACGTGCAGAACGCGCCGCCGGGAATGCCCGCCCTCGCGCCCGAAATCGAACTCGACGGATTCCTCGCGGGGGACCGTCGAAAACGACACGCCCAGGTCGATCAGCCAGCGGATGCGGGCCGGGGCCGACCGGGCGCACAGATCGACGATGTCCGGATGGCACAGGCCGGCGCCCGCCTGCAGCGTATCCTCGATGTGCAGTTCGAAGGAGTCGTCCTTGCCCATCGCCGACGCGATGCCGCCCTGGGCGTACCGCGTGTTGGATTCCTCGGCCTCGCGCTTGGTCGCGACGATCACGTGGCCGAAGCTGGAGGCCTCCAGCGCGAACGACAGGCCCGCCAGGCCGCTGCCCAGGACGAGGAAGTCGGTGGTCATCGGCCGAACCAGTGCCGCACGATGTAGGTGGCCATCTTGGGATTCTCCTTCAGGCGGCGGGTGCTGTAAGCGTACCACTCATCGCCGAAGGGGACGTACCAGCGGACGGTGTATCCCTGCGAAACCAGATCGGTCAGCACGTCATCGACCGGCACGCCCAGCAGGGCCTGGAACTCGAAGCGGTCCCGCGGCATGCCCATGCGGCGGGTCAAGTCCAGCAGGCGCTGGATCAGCACGCGGTCATGCGTCGCGAAGCCGGTGTAGGTCCCGGGCGCCGACAGGAGGATTTCGGCGGTGTCCAGGTAGGACTTCCGGATTTCCTCCTTGCCCTGGTACGCGATCGCCGCCGGCTCGCGGTAGATGCCCTTGCACAGACGCAGGTTCGCGCCCTCGGCGGCCAGGATCCGGGCGTCGTCCACCGTGCGACGAAGATACGCCTGGATCACCGTCCCGACCCGCGGATGGCGGGCACGCGCTGCCCGGTACACCTCGAACGTCGTGTCGGTCAGCCCCGAGTCTTCCATGTCGATCCGGACGAAGTTGCCGTGCTCGGCCGCCTTGTCCACGATCCGCGCCAGTCGCGCCTCGGCCTCGCCCCGGTCCAGGCGGATGCCCATGTGCGTCATCTTCACGCTGACATTGGACTTCAGCCCCTCCGCCGCGATCCGATCCAGCACGTTCCGGTACCCATCGACGGTGCCGTCCGCGTGGGCCGCGTCACCAGCGTCCTCGCCGAGGATGTCCATGGTTGCCTGGAAGCCGCTGGCGTTGAGCCCCTTCACGACCTCGAGGGCCGCGCCCAGGTCCTCGCCCGCGACGTAGCGCCGTGAAACCGCTCGCACCACCGGCATCGGGACGATCGGAAGCATCCGGGTGATCAACCAGCCGAACATGTTCGCCCTCCCCCGCATCGCGCCAAGGCTGGACGGGCGGGTTATCGCACTTCTGGCAAGGGCAATCAACCCTGATTGCGACCGGGATCGTCGGGTGGGTTCGGGCCTGTCGATCGCGGCCGGGTTTACAGCCCCTTGGCCAGCAGCGCCTGGGCCTCGGCGTTCTCGGGTTCCTCCTGCAGCACGCGCAGCACGAACTGGCGCGCCTTGCGCTTGTCGCCCTGTGCCACGTAGGCGCGGGACAGCGACAGGAGCACCTCGATGCGGGCCGGCTGGGCCAGCCCGTCCATGCGGAGGATCAGCGGCTGGTAGATCCGCAAGGCCTTCTCGTTGTCGCCGCGGGCCAGGTACAGGCGCCCCAGGGCCAGCGCGTTGGTGACGTTGCCGGCGTCGTGCTCGTGGGCCAGGCGGTAGTACTGGATCGCCTTTTCCTCCTGCCCCATCGACTCCAGGATGTGGCCCAGCTCGTGGGCGTAGGGAGGCAGTTCCTTCAGGCGGCGCTTGCCTTCCAGGTAGTTCACCAGCCACTCGAGGTACGGCACGGCGCGCCGCGGTTCGCCGGATTGCAGGTGGAACCGGACGATGCCGCCCACGACACGCGGGTCGTCGCGACGGAACCGGTGCGCCTCTTCCGCCCACTGCAGGAACTTGCCGCCGTCGTTCATCTCCTTCAGGTAGATTTCCGCCACGTCCATGCAGATCGACGCGCGCTCGGTGTCGTCGGTCGCCTGCTTCAGCTCGCGCAGCATCACCTCGATCAGCGCGTGGTGCTCGCCGGCCTCCTGGTACAGGCGCTTCAGGTACCGGTTGACCTCGGCATGTTGCGGACGCAGCTTCGCGGCCGACTGCAACGCCTTCCGCACGTCGTCGCCGCGGTCGCCCCGCGCCATCCGCAGCCGTCCCAGGCCCACCAGGGCCTCCACCCGCTCGTCGGCATCGGACGTGCTGCTGGCGAGGCGCTGGTACAGGTTCGCCGCCTCCTCGTTCTGCTCGCGCTGCTCCATCAGGCGCGCCATCGTCAGCAGCGCCCGCGGATGCTGGGGATCCAGGGCCATGATCTGCCGCGCCAGGCCGCCGCCCAGGGCCAGGTCGCCCAGGCGATGGACCGCGACGTCGCACGCCTTGGCCAGCAGGGCCACCTGGTCGGCCTTCTTGGACGTCCGGGACGCCTTGCGCCGCAACACTCCCACCAGGCCGGTCCAGTCCTCGCTGCGATAGAACAGCCGGATCAACTCGTCCAGCACGGTGTCGTCGTCCGGATCGATTTCGGCGGCGCGCTTCACCAGGCCCACCGCCTCGGGCAGGTTGTCCAGGTGGGTTTCGGTGATGGCCGCCGCCTTCAGGGCTGCCCCGCGACGTTCCTGGACAGTGCCGTCGCCATCGGCAGCGTCCGTCAGCATCCGCACCAGCGGCTCCCATTCCGCCAGGTCGTCGTACAGTTTTTCAAGGCGCATGCGGGCCGCCACGTTCAGCGGATCGCTCTCGCGGACCTTTTCCAGCGTGGCCACGGCCGCCGTCTTTTCCTGCAGGCGGTTCTCCCACAGCGAGGCCGCGTCCAGGAGGCAGGTGACCCGCTCTTCCGGCTCGATCCCCGCGTCGGCCAGGCGCTCCAGCGCCCGGATCTGCCCGGGCACGTCGTCCAGCGCCTGGGTCAGGCGCCGCAGCGATCGCAGCACGCCGGGCTCGGCCCGGATCCCGGCGATATCTTCCAGGATCGTCGCAGCCCGCTCCAGATCCCCCGACGATTCGGACAGCCGCGCCAGCCTCGACAGGACGCCGACCCGGTCATCGGCCGTCAGGTCCAGCCGAAGCCGCTGATCCAGCACTTCCGTCAACTCGCTCGTCCGTCCGGACTCCTCGTACATCCGGTCCAGGGCCTCGAGGGCCTCCTTGCACACCGGGTCGATTTCCAGCACCCGGCGCAGGGCCGCCTCGACCTCGGCAGGCGGTACTCCGGCCGGCCCCCCCAGGCGAACGGCCTGCAACAGCAGCGACTTTTCCAGTTCCGGCCAGGAGGCGCCCTGGGCCGCCCGGACCAGGTATCCGAACGCGGTCGCCTGCAGGCCCGCCTCGCGAGCCGACTTCAACAGGCGCACCAGCACACCCTCGTCGGACGGTACCAGGCCCAGCGCGCGCCCCAGGTGCTCCACTTCCACGGGGCGACGACCCCCGCGCCGGGCGGCGTCCGCCGCCTCGTCGTGCAACGACACCACGTCGGAGGACTCGCTGGACGTGTCGATGAGACGCTCCAGCGACCACAGGAGGCCCTCGTCATCCGACGCTTCCCGGAAGGCCACCCGCAGAACTTCCAGGGCCTGTCGGCCGGCCAGGGAATCCGACGCCAGGGTGGACAACTGCCGGATGGCCTCCGCATGGCCGGGCTTGTCCACCAGCACGCGCCGCAGCTGCTCGACGGCGCCCTCGACCTCGGCGCCGTCCTGGGCCAGCAACGACGCCAGCCGCAGGCGCAGTTCCTCGGGAACGGCCTCGCCCGCAGCGGAAATGCGCATCCGAAGGATCCGGACCAGGTCCTCGGTCCGCTTCAGCACCTGGTACAGGCGGTCCAGTTCCTCCAGGACGAGGTCGTCGCCCGGGTTCTCTTCGGCATAGGCCGCGTAGTACTCGGCCGCCCGCGCCGGCTGGTTCATCCGCCGTTCGGCGATTTCGGCCGCAGCCAGGCGCAACCGCATCCGATCGTCAGGGGATTCGGCCCGGGCCGCGGCATCGGACATCAGCGACGCCAAACGATCCCACGCGCCGATCCGCTCGGCCAGGGCCTCCAGGCGTGCCGCCGCATCACGGTGCGCCGGGTTGTCCAGCAGCACCTCGGACAGCGTGTCCATCGCACCCGCCACGTCGTTCAGGCGGTCGGCACGGATCTCGGCGATGCGCATCCGGACCGTCTCGCGTTCGGCGACGCCGGCCATCAGCGCGATTTCGCGTTCCAGGACACCGCAGAGCCGTTCGTGCTCGCCGGCACCCTCGTATACGCCTTCCAGGATCAGGGCGGATTCCATCGCGCTGATCGGCGAATCCAGCAGGGCCTCGAGCCCCTGGCGCGCCGGCGCGTCGAAGGGGTCGATCGCCAACGCCGCCTTGAAGTGCTCGACCGCCCGGGCGTCGTCGCCCAGGCGCCCCGCCCACAGCGTGCCCACGCGGGCGTGCAGGTCCACCTGCTCGGCGGACCCGGCGGCATGCGCCAGCCTCGCGGTCAGCAGTTCCACCAGGCCCACCGCGTCGCCCGCGGCGTCCAGCAGTTCGCACAGCCGGATGAAGGCGTAGGTGTTCGCCGGGTCGATATCCAGGATCCGCCGGAGCAGGACGGCGGCCGCCCCCGAGTCCTGCAGGCGGCTTTCCCGAACGCCCGCCGCCTTCTTCAGCGCGCCGATCTTCTCCTCGCGGCTGGGCGCGATCCCGGCCTGCCGCTCGTACTGGTCCGCCAGGTCCTCCCAGCGGCCCGTCGCCACGTACAGCCCTTCCAGGCGATGCCAGGCCTCGTCGCACTGCGGGTCGGTTTCGACCAGGCCCCGCAAGGTCGCGATGGCCGATGCCGGGTCGTTGCACGGCCCCTCCTGGACCGTCGCCAGTTCCAGCAGCGTCGCCCGCCGCTCCGTCGGCGACACCGACACCTCGGCCCGGCGCGCAAGCCACAGGCTCAAGGCCCCCGAGTCGGCCGTTTCGCGCGCGATGGACTCCAGGCCCTCCAGGGCACCCCGGTTGCCCGGGTCCTGGTCCAGGACCTTCTTCAGGATTTCCGCTGCGCCCCCCGGATCCTTCACCCGGAACCGCACGACGTCGTAGGCCTTGAAATACAGCGCGAGGCGCTCGGACTCGACCTCTTCCAGATCCCCGAGGTTTTCGAACAGCAGCGCCAGGTCGCCGAAGCGCGACAGCCGGGCGTACAGGGCCGACAGCGCATCGACGGCGACGGCATCGCCGGGACGCCGCAGGAACGCCAGCCGGAACCAGTCCGCCGCGTCGTCTTCCCGTGCAAGGTCATCCCGCAGCAGCGTCCCGATCGCCATGGCCACGTCGTAGGACTCGGGGCCGTCCTGCAGCGCCGCGAAGGCGTCCACCAGGGCCTGCTGCACTTCCTCCAACCGCCCCAGCCGCTTTCCGGACGACATCATCCGGCCCCGGAGCACGGCGTCGGCCGCCTCGATGGCCACCAGGGACTTGAGGTCCTCGAACAGGTCGTCCTCGCGCCCCAGCGCCTCTTCCAGGTCCACGGCCAGCCGCAGGGCCTCGGCCCTCGGGGGCACGTCCAGGTCCAGGCCCGCGGCGTACCGGTACAGGTCCAGCAGGCCGTCCTGGTCCACTGCCCGCTCGCACCCGGCCGCAAGGGCCGCGAACAGCTCGGCCGGAGAGCCGGCCTCGGCATAGACCCGCCGGGCCACGGCCAGGTCCTCGGACTCGGTGGTTCCCGCGGCCAGCAGGTCCAGCGCGGCCGCGACGGCATCGACCGGATGACCGGCCTCCAGGGCCAGCAGCGCCAGGCGACGCCGCAGTTCCACCAGCCGGTCGCCGTCCTCGGCCAGGCCACGATCCGTGCGCACGGCCAGTTCGTGACGATCCAGGCGCAACTGCCCGTCCAGATCCCGGGACGCGTCCAGCAGCGTGCCCAGGTGCGCCAGGGCCTCCGGGTCCAGCGGCGCGTCCTCCAGCACCTGCCACCAGAACTTCCTGGCGCGGGCAGAGTCCTTCAGCTCGTTTTCGGCCAGCACGGCGCCGCGACGCCACACCTCGCAGCGCGCCCCGGGTTCGACCAGGGCACCAGCCGTCCGCTCCAGGGCATCCAGGACCTGCTCCGGGCGCTGCAGGGCCTCGAAGGCCGCCGTCAGCATCTCGAGCGTCGGCAGGTGCGTTTCAGAATCCGCGATGTTCGCTTCCAGCAGGCGCACCACGGGTTCGGCGATCCCGGCCCGCAGCATCACCGCCGCCGCCCGCAGGCGAACCGCCAGGCGAGCCGGAAGGTCCCCCAGCCCGGCCGCGCCGCATGCCGACATGGCGGCGAGGTCCGCCAGGTTGCCCTCGGCTTCCAGGGTGTCCGCCAGCGAAGCGAACACGGTTTCGTCCTCGGGGGCTTCGACATAGGCCGTTTCCAGCACCGCACGGGCATCCGCCGTCAGGCCCAGCGAGCGCAGGCAGTAGGAAAGGCGCATGCGCAGCGCCGTCAACCGGACCCGGTCGTCCTCCCGTTCCACCAGCACGCGCAGCCCCTTGGCCGCCAGTTCCAGGTCCCCGGTCCGATCGGACGCCGAAACGAGCAGCCGGGCCGCCTCGCTTCCCGCCGCGCGGTCCGACAGCAGCGATTCCAGGACCGCCAGGGCAGCCGGATGGGCCGGGTCGATCGCCAGCACGTCCTCCAGGCAGACCAGGCCGTCCACACGCCCGATTTCGTCGGTTTCCAGGTGGAGGTTCGCCAGCTCGACCAGCGGGGTCACGCGCATCGCCGGATCGGGGGCGTTCGCCAGTTCGTCCTTCAGCAACGCCAGCAGCCGCGACCGGTCCTTGACGCCGCGCGCCAGCGCCTTGGCCTCCTCGCGGGCGACGGCGTCCACCGGGTCCGCGGCCAGGATCTCGTCGAAGATCCGCGCGGCCTCCTGCGGATCTCGCACGGCGTCGCGCAGGATGCGGGCCGCGGCCAGCAGGTGCTACAGCGACACGGGCTTGTCCACGGCCGTCCGGCCGACCAGCAGGTGCAGTTCGACGGCATCGCGCGTCCGTCCCAGGGTATCCGCCAGCGCCAACAGGCGATGGGCGGCGTCCAGCGACGAGGCGTCCAGGGCGTCCTCGCTGGGCCGCCTGTCCAGCACGTACCGGAAGGCCCGCAAGGCCCCCTCGAAATCGCCGGTCGCCTGGCAGAGGTCCCCGATCGTCAGGTGGGTCTGCCGACGTTCGTCCAGCGTCGGCGCCGCCACCGCCATCTCGGTCAGCAGGGGGATGCGCTCGGCCTCCCGTCCCTGGTCGTGCAGCAGGGCATCCATTTCCCGCAGGACATCCATCGACCCGGGCTGCAGTTCCAGCAACTGGTCGTAGATGGCCATGGCCCGCGCCGGATCCTCCAGGCGCGTGCGCCAGGTCCGTGCCACGCGGAGGAGCAGCCGAACCCGACCCTCGACCCCCGCTGTCGGCGCCACGGACTCGAGGGCCTCCACCACGGCGGCAGGCCTGCCCGCGGCCTCGCCCATCTCGACGACCGCGTCGGCCAGTGAACCGTCGTCCGGCATCGTCTCGAGGGCCTTCACGCGGGCAGAGAAGGCCGCGTTGAGGTCGCCCCGATCCCGTTCCAGCGTCGCCAGCTCGTTCAACGCGACGACCCGATCCCACGGCGATCCGGCGATGTCGGCCCGGGCGCGGTACACGTTCGCCAGCCGGTCGGGATCGCGCCGGTCCGCCTTGAACGTTTCCTCCAGGGCCGACAGCAGCGGGGGGGCCCACTCGCGCCAGCCGGGGGCTTCCTGCCGGAACGCGAGGCCCTCGGCCGCAGCCCGCAGATCCTCGCGCCCCCGGTCATCGACGAGAGCGCGGCGCAGCAGGTCCGCCGCGCGATCGTTGCGTCCCAGGCGCTCGCCCTGGACCGCTGCCTGGCGGCGCAGCAGTTCGGCACGCGGGGCCGGTTCCCCGGTCCAGCCTTCCCGGCGTTCCAGCAATCGCACCAGTTCGTTCCAACGCCCGTTGCGATCCAGCAACACTTCCAGGTCCGCGGCAGCGTCGTCGCCCGCCTCGATGTCCAGGACCTGGAACAGCGTATCGATCGCCTGGTCGTCCTGCCCCTGCTCCCGCGCATACTGGGCCCGCGACAGAAGCACCTCGCGCCGCTCGGCGGTGGACGAGGCGACGTCGGCGAGCCGATCGAAGGTCTGCAGCGCCGCTTCCCGATCCCCGACGCGGCGGTACAGGCCCAGGAGGGTGCGCAGCAGCGTTTCGTCGCTGCCCTCGAACGGCAGGGCCTTTTCCAGGGCCTTGATCGCCAGGTTCGGCTCGTCCAGCCGATCGGCATACAGGCGTCCCAGCACCAGCGAGAACCTCGCCTCGCGGGCCGGGTCCGGGATCGTCGAATCGCTGATCGCCGAACCCTCGGGCACGATCCCGACCCACCGGCCGATGGCAATCGCCGCGTCCCGATGCCGCCCCGTCGCGTCCGCCAGCACGCACAGGCGCTCGACGAACGACTCGGCCGGGTACCGCTGGACCGCCGCCGCGACCAGCGGGAACGCCCCCTCGATATCGCCCTTCACCCGCTCGCGGATGTCGGCCATTTCCATCAGGATCGCGCCGGCGGCCTCGGGCCGGCCGACGTCGTCCAGACGGGCCTGCAGAAGGTCCAGCAGCTCGTCGATGCGACCGGTGTTCCGGAAGTACGGCGCCATCAGGTTGGCCGCGGCGTCCCGGGCGATGCGCCGGTCGAACAGGATCCGCAACTGGCGCAAGGCCTCCGCGGCATGCGCCTCGGACCCCAGCCCGGCGGCGAGCAGCCGCACGGCCTCGTCCAGGTCGTCGAGATGCTCCCACGACACCTGCGCCAGCTCGGCCTGGAGGCGCATGCGCTCCCATTCCGCACCGGACGCCGCCGCGATTTCCATGCGAATCACGTCGGCCAGGTCCACCCAGCGCTCGGTATGGTCGTAGGCCCGGTGCAGGCCCGCGAGGGCCTCCCGGTCGTCGCTCGCCGCGTGGGCGACCTGGACGTAGCACTCCGCGGCGGCGGCATCGTCCCCCAGGAGGTCCTCGTACAACCGCCCCAGGCGCATCCGGATGTCCCGGGCCTCGCCGTCGTTCCGCGCGACGTCGATCCGCCGGCGCAGCACGCTTTCCAGCCCGTCCCAGTCCTCGCGCTGCAGCGCGATGTCTTCCAGGAGGTCCAGCGCCTCCAGGTTGCCGGGGTCCAGGTCCAGCACCCGCTCCAGCACGTCCCTGGCCTCGTCGTGGAACAGGAGGCGGCCCTTGAAGACCTGCCCCAACTCCAGCAGGAGGCGCTGCCGGAAGTCCGGGTCCATCACCGCCGCCGCGACCTCTTGCAGCAGGCCGGCGAACTCCATCCACAGCCCGCCGTCCCGGGCCGTGACACGCACCTTGTCGAGCACGGGCTCGACGTTCCCCAGGCTCATCGCCACCCGCATGGCGTCGGTGCCGGCCTGGAACGCGCCGGCATGGTCACCCAGCTTCGCCAGCACGTCGTGGAGCCGCAGGAACAGATCGAGCCGCTCGCCCGAGTCGGTGACCGCGGGCGCCAGGTCGCGCAGGATCGCGGATACCCGGTCCAGGTCGCCCTGCTGCTCGCACGCCGCCAGCAGCCGACGCCCCACGTCCACCAGCCCGTGGTCCAGCGAAAATGCCTTTTCCAGGTAGCGCGCTGCGCGAGGGACCTCGTCCAGATCCTCCTCGCACGTCTTCGCCATGGCCAGGTTCAGCGCCACGCGGCGGGACGTGTCCGATTCCTTGGCCTCGCGCTGCGACAACAGCGCCACGAAGGACCGCAGATCCTGGCGCCCCGCGAACACGCGGTGCAGCGCCTCCAGATCCTCCAGGTCCAGGTAGATCTGCTCCAGGCGCCGGGCGGCGATGTCGTCCCCGGCATCGATTTCCAGCACGCGCTCGAACACCTGCCGGGCCCGGGTCTCGTCGCCCAGCCGGTCCGCGAGCACCTCGCCCCACTTGTGCATCAGTTCGATCCGACGCCGGGTCGGCATCGGCCGATCGACCTCCTCGGACAGGAAGCGGGCGTAGTCCTGCCACCGCTCGAGGCGCGTGTACAACTGGTGCAGGTTCTCGCGCGCCTCCCGCGAGTTGGTGTTGGTGATGTACAGTTCCTCGTACAGCCGCAGCGCCTCGTCGTACCGCAGCAGGCGGTCCCGGGCCATCGCCGCCGCCGCGATCAGCACCTGCTCCCGCTCGGGGCCCACCAGCATCGCCAGTTCGCGCAGGTGCATCGTGAACAGTTTTTCCTGGTTGTGCTTGTGCTGGTAGATGGACTTCAGGCGCTGGACCACGGCCAGGTTTTCCGGGTCCAGTTCCAGGATGCGCTCCAGGAACGGGATCGCCTGCGTCTCGTTGGACATCCGCGTGATGGCGATCTCGGCGATCTGCTGGAACAGTTCCAGCAGTTCCGCGGGGTCCTCCGTCACGAAGACCTTCTTCTGCAACACCTTCAGCAGATCGGGCCACCGCTCGCGGTCCTGGTAGCCGCGCGCCAGCGTCTCCAGCGCCTCCTTGTGCGTCGGCGACACCTCGACGATCCGGGCATAGGTGGCCAGCACGTTGTCGGCGTTGGGCAGACGATCGGGGTCCTGGTAGATTTCGATGATCTTGAACAGTGTCGCGGTCTTTTCCTCGATGGCCTCCGGTGGCAGGCGACGCAGCCGGTCGTTGTGGAACTCGACCAGGGCATGCCACTTCCGGGTGCGCTCGTACAGGTCCACCAGCGCGGTTTCGGCCGTCGCGTCGGTAGTTTCCAGGGACAGCACGCGCTTCCACGCCTCGATGGCCCGCTCGGGGTTCTTCAGGTGCTCCTCGGCCACCGCGGCCATCGTGCGGTTCACGCGGACGCGCTCGGTCGGGTCCTCGACCACCGACAGCAGGAACTGGAGCGTCGTGAACAGCGTCTGGAAATCGCCGCGGGACCGGTGGTAGTCCTCGTAGAAGCGCAGGGCTGCGATGTTCCGGGGATCGATGGCCCGCAGGCGCCGCCAGGCCCGCTCGGCGTCGTCGGGGCGGTTCGCGGCCTGGTAGGCCCGCGCCAGGACCGGCAGCAGGCGCGCCTCGTCGGGCGAGCCGGCGGCGTCGCTCCGTCGCTTCTCCAGGCCGGCCAGCGCTTCCGTGCCCAGGTCCAGGCCGTTCATGGCCGCCACCCAGATGTCCAGGGCCCCCGGATGGACACGGTCGATCGCCAGCGCCTCCTCGGCCGCCTCGCGGGCGCGGGCGTCGTCGTTCAAGGTGTCGTGGTGCACGCACGCCAGATCCACCAGCACATCGGCCCGCCGCGCCGGCTCCAGCAGGTCCAGCCCCCGGCGGAACCGGAACTCGATCTCGTTGGAGCGGCCGGTGTCCACCAGGGCGCGGGTCACCAGGGTCAGGGCCTCGCGATCCCCGGGCGCCGATTCGAGGTGCTGATCCAGGAGGTTGATCACGTCCTCGATCGGCCCCCCGGCGGACATCAGTTCGCGGGCCTGGGCCATCCGGGAGACCTGGGCCGCCTCGCGGGCGCGACGCTGCTGACGGGCATCGACGACCTCGCGCAGCATTCCTGCGAACCGGTACTTCGTTTCGTCATCCCCGACCGCGGCCAGGGCCCGGATCAGGCGGATGCGGGTTTCCTCGGGAAGGCCGTCGCCGACCTGGTCGAACAGGGTTGCCAGCGCCACCGGGTTCAACGACTTCACCGCCGCTGCGGCCCGGGCCGCCTCGGCCGATTCGATGTCCTGGAGGTCCGAACGGTACAGGTCGGCCGCGGCCGCAGCCAGCGTCCCCGCGAGGTCGTCCGTCGATGCCAGCGCCCAGCGATGCAGCAGGTCCGCGGTCAGGCGCGTCCACGAAGCGATGTCGTGCGCCTCGTCCGCCAGCCCTGCCCGCTCGTTGACGCAGTCCAGCGCTTCCCGGAGGTCGTCGCGCGACAACCCCCCCGCGACGCGATCCAGCGCATCGACCGTCCTGCGGCCCGCTGTCACGTCGTCCAGCAGCCGACGAAGTTCATTGACGTCCATCCGCACCTCGAGTGAGTCCGAGTCGACATCCGGAGACCGGGAACCCGCCCTATGTATGTACCCCAAGGCGGGCCGCAAGGCAAAAGGAACGGCACGTGATTTCGTCGTTTCGGGCCCCCCTCGGGGTCGTCCGGATCCCTCCCTCGGGCACCCTGCCACGGCGCTTCCCTTCGTCGCACCCCGCTGGTACGCTTTCCGCCGAACCGCGCCCCGGGTCCCGGGGGCGGGCATCCGCTGGAGAACTCGATGGATTTCGTCCACCTGCACGTGCATTCGCAGTTCAGCCTCCTCGACTCGACCATCCGCATCGACGAGCTCGTCAAGCAGGTTTCCGCCCAGGGCATGAAGGCCGTCGCGCTGACGGACCACATGAACACCTTCGGCGCCCTGCAGTTCCTGAAGGCCGCGAAGAACCCGAAGGCGGGCATCGACCTCAAGCCGATCTTCGGGTCCGAGATCGTCGTGATCGACGCCGAAACCGCGCGACGCCATCACCTGGTGCTTCTGTGCCGCAATCCCGAGGGCTTCGCGAACCTGCGAACGCTGCTGTCCCGCGCCTACACAGACCCGAACCGCGGCGACGCGGCGGCGGCGATCAGCCGGGATGCCCTGGCGGCCCATTCAAAGGGCCTGATCGCGCTGTCAGGCTGCCTGGGCGGCGAAGTCCCGCAGGCGATCCTGCGCGGCGACCTCGACGCGGCGCGGGAAGCCGTGTCCTGGCACGCGGAGGTCTTCGGGGGCGGCGGCTACTACCTCGAGGTGGCCAACAACGGGCTGGCCGAGCAGGAACGCGTGAACGGTGCGCTCGCCGACCTGTCCCGGGAAACGGGCGTCCCCCTGGTGGCCACCGCGAACGCCCACTACCTCAAGCGCGAGGACGCCCAGGCCCACGCCGTGCTGGTCGCGATCGAAATGAAGCGCAACCTGACGGCCGAGGCCCTGAAGACGCTGCCGCTGGACTCGTTCCACCTGGCCACGCCCGACGAGATGGCGGCGACCTTCGCCCACCTGCCGGATGCGCTGGCCAACACCGTCCGGATCGCCGAGTCGATCGAGGGACAGGCCCTCCAGACCAGCAAGCACCACCACTTCCCGATCTTCGTCCCGCCCGACGGGAAGGCGGTCCCGGACTACCTTCGGGAAATCACCGCCGAGGGCGTGACGAACCGGCTGGCCGAGGCCCGGCGGCTGGGGCTGGCTCCCGACGAAACCGCCTACCTCGACCGGGCCGAACGCGAGCTGGACGTCATCATCCGGCTGGGCTTCGACGCCTATTACCTGGTCGTGCGCGACTTCATCGCCTGGGCGAAGGGCCATGACATCCCGGTCGGGCCCGGGCGCGGATCGGGCGCCGGCTCCCTGGTCGCCTTCGCGGTCGGGATCACCGACATCGACCCGTTGCGCTACGACCTGCTGTTCGAGCGGTTCCTGAACGCCGAGCGCATCAGCCCGCCCGACTTCGACATCGACTTCTGCATGGAGCAGCGGGACCAGGTCATCCAGTACGTGACCGAGCGATACGGGCGCGAACGGGTCTGCCAGATCATCACGTTCAACGCCATGAAGGCCAAGGCCGTCATCCGGGACGGGTCCCGTGTGCTGGGCCTGACCTTCCAGGAAGGCGACGCCATCGCCAAACTGATTCCGGAAGCCCTGGACATGACACTGGAAAAGGCGTGGAACATGGAACCCCGCCTCCAGGAACTGATCCGGGGCAACCCGACCTACAAGACCCTGTGGGACGTCGCGCTGCGCCTGGAGGGGCTGGCCCGCCAACCCGGCAAGCACGCCGCGGGCGTCGTCATCGCCGACCGGCCGGTCGAGGAGTACGCGCCGCTCTTCGTCACGGACGACGGTTCCGTGGTGACCCAGTTCAACATGAAGGACCTGGACTACGTCGGGCTGATCAAGTTCGACTTCCTGGGCCTGACCGCGCTGACCGTGACCAACAACGCGGTCAAGAACATCCGTGCCCGCGGGAACCCGGGCTTCCGCATCGAGGACGTCCCGCTGGACGACAAGCCGACGTTCGACCTGATCTGCTCGGGGGGGACCGCGGGCGTGTTCCAGCTGGAAACGCGCGGCATCACCGACCTGGTGCGCCGGCTGCGGCCCGACCGCCTGGAAGACATCATCGCCATCATCGCCCTGTTCCGCCCGGGCCCGCTGGGTTCGAACATGGACAAGGAATTCATCGCGGTCAAGCACGGCGAAAAGGCGGCGTCATACCCCATCGAGGAGTTGCGTCCCCTGCTGGGCGACACCTACGGGACGATCCTGTACCAGGAACAGGTGATGCTGATCACCTCGCGCCTGGCCGGCTTCAGCCTGGGGCAGGCGGACATCCTCCGCCGCGCCATGGGCAAGAAGGACATGAAGGCCCTGCAGGAGCAGCGCGAACCCTTCCTGAAGGGCTGCGCCGAGCGCGGCATCGACGTGGACAAGGCCGGCGACCTGTTCCGGCAGATGGAGTTCTTCGCCGAGTACGGGTTCAACAAGAGCCACAGCGCCGCGTATGCCTACGTGACGTACCGGATGGCCTACCTGAAGGCGCACTACCCGACGGAATTCCTGTGCGCGGTGCTGACCGCCGAAAAGGGCGACCAGGCCAAGGTGATGCGGTTCATCCACGAAGCCCGCCAGATGGGCGTCCCGGTGCTGCCCCCGGACGTGAACCGGTCGTCGTCGGACTTCACCGTCGAGGACGTGGACGACGGTGCCGGGGGCACGCGCGGGGCCATCCGCTTCGGCCTCACCGCCGTGAAGGGCATCGGCGAGTCGGCAGTCGAGGCGATCCTGGACGCGCGCTTGAAGGAGCCGTTCCGCTCGGTGATGGACTTCCTGTCGCGCGTGGACACCCGCAAGGTCAACAAGCGCGTCATCGAGGCCCTGGCGCGCTGCGGCGCGATGGACGGCTTCGGCCACACGCGGGCGTCGCTGGTCGAGGGGCTGGACGCCCTGATGTCGGCCGCCCAGCGCCGTCGCGACGATCGGGAATCGGGCCAGGGCGGGCTGTTCGACGCGCTTCCCGTGTCCAAGTCGGTGGAAGCCGGGCCGCCGCACGTGCCAGAATGGCCCGACCGCCAGCGCCTGGCCTTCGAGCGCGAGGCGATCGGCTACTACGTCAGCGGCCACCCGCTGGACCGCTACGCGGGCCGCCTGGAGCGCTTCGAGGTGGTGCCCGTCGGCGACCTGCCGACCTTCGAGGAGAACGAAACGGTCCGCGTGGCGGGCATCGTGCTGGCCCGCAACGACAAGGTCGCCAAGGCCAGCGGCAACCGGTTCGCGTACCTCACGCTGGAGGACGCGACCGGCCAGTGCGAGTGCTTCGTCGGCGGGCGGACCTACCCGCAGCTGGAATCGCTGACCGACCTCGAGGAGCCGGTGCTGGTCACGGGCAACGTGCAGGTCGATGCCGAAAAGCAGAGCGTCAAGCTGATGGTGCACTCCATCGAGCGCCTGGAGGCGGCCCGCCGCGCGTTGGCGAAGGCTGTCGTCGTCCGCATCGACCTTTCGCTGGTCCGCGAGTCGGCCATCGAGAGCGTGCGGGACGTGGTCCGGCGCTACAAGGGGCCCTGCCCCCTCGAACTGCGGCTTCGCCTCGCCGGCGCAGGCGAGTTGCAGATGCGGGCGGGCATGCAGTGGCAGGTGAGCCCCTGCGACGAAATCATCACCGAAATCGAGCGCATCCTGGGGCCGGGGACCGCCTTGCTGACCTGATCAGTGCATGCGGGCCAGCAGCTGCCGGACCTCCTCGGCCTCGGCGCTCTTCGGATCGGCGTATCGCAGGTAGGTCTGGAAGGACGACCGGGCCAGGCTCTGCATCCCTTCGTCGCGGTAGATCATCCCCAGCATCCGGTGGGCGTCGGGGAACGAGCGGGCGTCGCGATGGACCACGCGTTCCAGGAATTCCCGCGCCTGGCGGGTCTTGCCGTCGCGGACCAGGATGAGGCCCGTCAGGTAGTTCGCCTCCGGATGCTGCGGATCACGGGACAGGATCTGCCGGAGGTAGGGCCGGGCGTCCTCGTAGCGCGCGGCCTCGAACAGCGTTCGCGCGAAGCCCGCGAGGATGTCGATTCGGGTCGGCGCCCGTGCCAGGGCCGCCTCGAAATCCTTCATGGCCAGGTTGTACTTCTGCTCGCCGAACAGGATCCGCCCTCGCATCAGGTAGGCGTCGGCATCCCGTTCCTCTTCCGCGACCTCGTTCCTGGCGTACGCCGCCAGCACCGCGTCCAGCTGCGACTTGGCCTGGCGGATCGATTCGACGTCCCCCCCGGCCATGAACAGGCGCGCCAGTTCGATCCGGGGCCGCACGTCCCGGGAGTTCGCCTTGATCGAGCTCTCGTAGGCGTCGATGGCCCCTTCCCGGTTGCCTCGCCTCGCCAGCAACTGCCCCAGGTAGAAGAACGAAACATGGTGGGAAGGCCGCAACTGCAGCACCTTGCGCAGCACGGCCTCGGCCTCGACGTCCTGGCCCGCCTCCATCATCGCCCGGCCCAGTTCGGCCGCGACGTCCCAGTCCTCGGCCTGGGTCTCGTGGACGCGCTGAAGAACGTCCCTGGCCTTGCCGGGCTCGCGCAGGAGCAGCAGCGCGCGGGCCAGGCCCAGCACGCCGTCGCGGTCCAACTGGCGCTTCGCGTCGAGGTCGCCCAGCAGCTTCGCCGCCTCCTCCACGCGCCCCTGCGCCGCGACGATCAGGCCCAGTTCCTGTTGGGCGTTCCCGTTGCTCGGATCCTTCGCTACCGCTTCCCGCAGCGTCGTTTCCGCGTTCACCAGGTCGTGCTGATCCTTCTGCAACGACGCAAGTCCCAGCAGCAAGCGAGGCGAGGAACCGGTCTTCCCGAGTCCCTCCTTCAGACGTTCAATGGCCTCTCCGACCCGCCCCTCGGAAGCGAGGCCCTGGGCCAGCATCGCCCAGGCGTCCACGGACGAGGGGTCCACCTGAAGAGCCGCTTCGAAGGACGCCGCGGCGGTCCGCAACCTGCGAAGTTCCAGTTCGTGCCGTCCCCGCAGAACGTGGAAGATCGCAGCCTTCGGATGCTTGTCGATCCCCTCGGCGACGGCCGCATCGGCCAGTTCCCCCTTGTCGTCGGCGAATGCAGCCTGGGCGTATGCCGCCAGGAAATCCGCCGAGTCCCGGCCTGCCTCGCGGCCCGGGCTGAGCACCGCCAGCGCATCGCCGGGCTTGTCGTCGGCGCGAAGCAGGTTCGCGACCTCGACGGCGACGGAGACCTCCGTGGGGCGAATCCCCAATGCGGCCCGCAGTTCGCGGAGGCGACCTTCCTTCGCTCCCCTCTGGTCCTCGACCCGGGCCAGCAGCGTATGCGCCACGAACAGGTCGTCGCCATCCGCCCCGGGCTGGGCCTTGGAAATGACCTCGCTCGCCATCCGGGCCGCGCCTTCCACGTCGCCAGACGCCAGCGCGACCTCGGCAAGGCCCAGTCGCGCCGGCAGGTGCTCGGCTTCCCGGCCCAGCACCGCTTCGAAGGTCGCACGGGCCTTTCCCAGGTCCTTCTTCTTCGCCAGCACGCGCCCCTGGAAGTAGATGGCGCAGACCATCGTCGGGTCACGGGCCAGCGCCGTTTCGAACAGCTTCAGTGCGTCGTCCAGCCTGTCCTGCGCCAGCGCGATCTTGCCCAGCAGGTAGGCGGGCAGCGCGTCGCTCGGGTTGGTGGCCTGGAGCTTCTCGAGGATCGGGCCGGCCTCGGGCCACTTCTCGTTGGCCATCAGGTCCATCGCCTTCACGTAGTCCCCGCGATCCCCCTGTATGCGGACCTGCGCCAGCAACTCGCGCAGCTTCGCCACGAGGACCGGGTCCGCGGACACCGCGGTCGGATAGCGCTCGCGGAGGCGGGAAAGGACCAGAAGGAGGTCGGACCGGAGGGCTTCGTCCTTGGGGCTGTCCACCAGCAGGCGCTGCAGTCGAATGACTTCCTTCTGCCAGGCATCCCGCCGATCGGGCACCAGGCCCGGCGGGTTCGCGGCCGAGGCCCGCCGACTGGCGCCGCCGACGCCGGAGCCGCCCCCCAGCAGGTTCAACCCGAAGTACCCGTAGCCCGTCTGGCCCAGGATCAGCCCCACAAGCAGGATCAGGAGGCCCCCCAGGAGCAGGGGCCGGCCGATGGGCTTCTTCGGTTGCGACGTCTTGCGGACAGCCTTGTCCGCCTTGCCGCCCTTCCTCTTGGGAGGCAGCGGGGCGGCTCCGGCCGGGGACTGGGGCGCGGAGGCGACGCCTCCGGGCTGGGACGGGATGTCCAATTGCAACGCGCCGGTCGGCGCGCCATCGAACAGCGATTCGCCGAATCCCTCCGCCGCACCGGCGGCACCGCCGAACCCGAAATCAGACAGGGGAGGCAGGCCGCCCGCTGCAGCCCCGCCATCCGAGCCTCCACCCGCAACCGGCGCATGGCTCCAGTCGTCGGAAAACGCCGTAGTGTCCGATACTTCGGAACTGCCAGGCTCGTGGGCGCCCAGGGGGGGGGCGCCGGCAGGGCCGCGGTCCCAGGCCGGCGACGGGATCGGCCGCTCCACGATGCGCTTCGAACCGTCGCTCCACGGCGATTCCGCAGCCGGCTTGGTCCGGGCAGCCGATGGATCCTGCTCCACCCACGACGGCAGGGAGTCCGAGAAGGACTCCTCCTTCATCACCGCATCGATGTCCAGCGTGGTCCCCGGATCCCCGGCCGCCCGCGGCACGCTCCTCGATTCCGGGACCCGCAGAGGTTGCAGGTCATCGAACGAAAGGTCGAGGTCGTCCAGGCGAACGCCCCCTGGGCTTCGATCCCCCGCTTCGAAGCCAACGGGAGGCGCCTGGGGCGGCGGCGGCGGAGGTTGAGGCGGGGACGGAGGCGCTGCGTAATGCTGCAACGCCGACGGATCAAGCACCAGGCCGCTCAACCGATCCAGGGTCTGGTTCATGTCCGCGAGGTCGAGCGTCGTGTCCGGCGAGGCCGGGATCTCGGGCCCCACGTCGATGGGCAACTGGTCGACCCGGTAGGCGACGGACATCTTCTCGAAGGAGTCCATCGGCGGCGGGGCAGGCGCAGGCGGGGGCACGGGGGCCTCCGCAGGACGGAAGCGCAGGCCATCAGGCCTTGGCGGCGGCGATGCCGGGCGCGGAGGCTCGGCAACCGGCGACGGACGGGGAGGCGGAGGCGGGGGCGGGGGCTTGAACGCCGACGAGTTGAACACGGTCTCCTTGGCGTGCTTCATTTCGCCCGAGCGAAGCGAATAGGAACCCACGCCGACAGCCGGTTCGACGGCGGGACCGGGCCGGACGGGCGCCTCGACCCGAGATGATGCGACAGGGGGGGCTAGCGTCGCGGCGGCCTCGGGCAGGGGATCCGCCAACTGGACGTCCACGGTCGCGTGGCAGGTCGGACAGGACACAAGGCCGCCCGTCGCCTCGCCGTTCGATTCAATCCGGTCGCCGCAGAAGGGGCACTTGACCGCCATGGGCACCTCCATCGCGCGGATTCTACCATTGAGCGGGCCTTGGCGAGAAACGCACGAAATCAAGCCCGACATCCTCGCGCCCCGGGCCGGCGGGCGGCGGGACTCCGGCCGCACGCCGGGATTGACTCGCCCGGGCGTTCGGACTAATGTTCCCCCGTTCTTCGGTGAGGTCGTCCGGCCGTGCCGGCTGCAAGCAACAGCGAGGTCAAACCCATGAATTCCGGTCCGCAGGGGCCCGCGCGCCCCGGTGACGTCAATGCGCTGCTCGGCCGCGGAAGCGAGTTCGAGGGCAAGCTGACCTTCGAAGGCATCGTCCGCATCGACGGCAAGTTCACCGGCGAGATCTTCTCGGACGGCACGCTGATCGTCGGGGAAGGCGCCCGGGTGAAGGCCGAAATCGCGGTGGACACCGTGATCGTCCAGGGCGAGGTCGTGGGGAACATCCGCGCCAAGACCGGCGTGGAACTCCATGCCCCCGGCCGCCTGCGCGGCAACATGCAGGCCGGCACGCTGGTCGTCCAGAAGGGCGCGATCTTCGACGGCAACTGCGTGATGGAAGGTCGCGAGGGTGCGGCTCGACCGGTCGCTGGCGGCCAGCCGGCTTCGGGCGCCTAGGCCTTTGTCCCATCGGCACCCCTGCGGCGCCCCCCGGGCCGCGCGCGGGGTTCGCGTGCCCGCCCGGGAGGGGGCCGCGATGATCCTACGAATCCTCTTCATTCCCGCTGCCTTCCTGGCCATTTCATGCCAGGCTCCGGCGCCCGATCGCGCGGCTTCCGAGCAGCGTTCCTCGTCCGTCGCGGCCCCCCGCACGACAGACCGGGCGCCTGCGCCCCGGGCCGCACCGGTTCCGGAACCAGCGGCGTCCCGCGCGCAGCCCGCGGAGCCGGCGCCCGCCCCCGAGCCCCGGCCTGCCTCTCCCGCCGAACCGATCCCGCCCCCCAGCATCGACGAGGCGCAACTGGTCTTCGAAGGCATGCAGACACTGGCCGCTGCCGGCAATCCCTCCTCGCTGGTCCCCTACGTCCCGAAACGCGACCGCGCCTTCCTGCACCGGTCCGAGGCCGATATCCGGACGGCGCTCTCGGGCAAGGTCCTGGGCGGCGAGATCCAGGGAGGCCGGGTGGTGCTGCGGCTGGAACCGCTGCCGAACCCGGACGCGGACAAGCCTGCCCCCCCCGCCCCGCCGACGGCCGCGCAGAAGCCTCCGGCGAAGGGCGGCAAGGCCTCTGCCGCCAGGACGGTCGAAGCGCCGCCTCCGCCGAGATTCCGATACGCGGTGCTGATGCGTCGCACGATGGGCTTCCGCTACGACCCGATCGCATCGGAGCACTGGGCACCCTCGGACCCCGGCGCCGCCGACCCGCTGAATCGCGACGTGCCGCTGTCCGAGTCGCTGGGCGACAGCAAGGCAACGGGACGGCTCGTCGCCGACATCGAAACCACGGAAGGTCGCCTGGCCTGCGAGTTGTTCCCCGACAAGGCGCCGGGTGCCGTGGCCACCTTCGTCGGCCTCGCCCGGGGCGCCCGCGCCTTCCTGGACCCGCAGACGAAGACCTGGGTCAAGCGCGCGTTCTACGACGGCCAACCGATCCACGCCTCCTCTCCCGGCGCGTTCTTTTCGTTCGGCTGCCCGGAGCCGCATGCCTGCCCCGGCGTGGGCTTTTCCATCCCGGACGAACTGGACCTGACCCTCCGCCACGATCGGCCGGGGCGCCTGGGCCTCGACAACGCGGACCGGCCGAACCAGGGTGCGGCGCGCTTCTACATCACGGCAGCGCCCGACGCCGAACGGGACGACCGCACCACCATCCTGGGGCAGTGCGGTCCCCTGGACGTGATCGATCGCCTGACGCGCGCAGTCGAACACGACACGCGGTCGGCGGACGGCCCGGCGATCCGCGCGGTGTCGTTCAGACGCGAAGGTTCGGCATCGCCATGAGCGTCTTCCGCCCATGCGGGATCATCGTCGGCCCGGCAGTGACCGATCCCGTCGTGCTATCCTTCCCTGGATGGACAGGCGGACCCCGCCGTGCGTCCGGGCCCGTGTGTCCACGGCGACTCGTCCGGAACCCTGGAACTGGCCGTTCGGGGCAGCCGCGCGGACGTGGCGTTCGACGTGCGGATCGGCGGCCCCGTGGAGGTGTCGTGGTGACGCGAGGAAGGCCGACGACGTGGCGGGCCCTGGTCCTGGCCCTGCCCTTTCTGGCCGTCGCCTGCGGTCAACAGAGCGCGACCCTCACCGGCGACTCGCTGACCGTTTCGCCCTGCCAGGGCGGACACTCGCTGGTCCTGGCTCCCGTGAACCTCTCGTTCGACCGGATCGAATGGCTGCGGAACTCCGACGTGGCCGGGACACTCGACCTGCGGCAGGGCTGGCGGGACCCGACGACCTCGAACGGCGTGGCCCTGCAGATCCTGGACATTCCCGCCATCGTCGAGGCCCTGCGGCAGTCGCCGGGCGCGCCGGTTCCGATGGACGGGCTGGCGCGGGTGACCCTGACCCTGGAATCGCGCTGCCCGCAGGCGGTCCAACCCCTGGAGGCACGGACGGGCACGCTGACCCTGTCGCAATTCGACCTCATGCCCGCGGGGCGCATCGCCGGCACGGCGCAGTTCGACCTCCTCGACCTGCGGGCGGACGCGTCGGCGGCACCAGTTGGCGTGAACCTTTCGCTTTCGTTCGAAAAGGACCTCAATGACAAGGATCCCCTGACGGGTTGGGGCAGGTGAGGACGACACGTGGATGAACCGGCGAATGAACCTGGACCGGCCGACCTGGCGCGCTTCATCGACCACACGCTGCTCAAGGCCGACGCGACCCGCGACGATCTGAGGCGATTGTGCGACGAGGCACGGGCCCACGGGTTCGCCTCGGTCTGCGTCAACGGGTCCAACGTGCCCTTCTGCAAGGATCTCCTGAAGGGCACGCGGGTGATGACCGTTGCCGTCGTCGGGTTCCCGCTGGGCGCCATGAGCGCCGACGCGAAGGCCTTCGAAGCCCGGGAGGCGGTCCGGCAGGGCGCCGACGAGATCGACACCGTCCTCAACATCGGCGCCTTGAAGTCCGGGGATCGCGACGCCGTCCTCGATGACATCCGCAAGGTCGTGGACGCCGCTGCGCCCCGCCCCGTGAAGGTCATCCTCGAAACCGGCTTCCTCACCCGCGACGAAAAGATCCTGGCCTGCACGCTCTGCAGGACCGCGGGTGCCCGCTTCGTCAAGACGTCCACCGGCTTCGGGCCGGGCGGCGCGACGGTGGACGACGTGGCGCTGATGTGCGGCGTGGTGGGCGATGCGCTCGGGGTCAAGGCCTCGGGTGGCGTGCGGACGACCGCGGACGCCCGGGCCATGATCGCCGCCGGGGCGACGCGCCTGGGCACCAGCGCTTCCGTGGCCATCGTAACGGGGGCGGCGCAGCAGGCGGGCCTCGCGAAGGGCTACTGACCTCGAACGTCCCCGCCCGCGCCTCGATCGCAGGCCATCCCCCCGGCACCGCCCTCCAGCCGCTGCGTGACGAACAGTTCCGCCGCCCGGTAGGACGATCGCACCAGCGGACCGGACGCGACGAAATCGAATCCCATCCGACGGGCCTCGTGTTCGAGATCCGCGAACTCGGCGGGCGGCGCGTACCGGACCACCGGGTGGTGGCGGGCCGTGGGGCGCAGGTACTGGCCGATCGTGACCAGGCGCACGCCCACCCCCCGCAGGTCCGCCAGGCACTCCCGGACCTCCTCGGCGGTCTCGCCCAGGCCCAGCATGATCGACGACTTCGTCAGGCTCCCCGCTCGCAACGCGGCCGCCTGCCGCAGCGATTCCAGCGACCCCTCGTAGGAGGCACGCCGGTCCCGGACCTGCGGGGTCAGGCGCCGGACCACCTCGATGTTGTGCGCCAGCACGTCCGGCGCCGCCTCGACCACCCGCGCCAGCCGCTCGTCCCGGTAGTCCGGGACCAGCACCTCGACCCGTATCGAGGGACCCGCTTCCCGCAGCGCCCGAATGACGGCGGCGAACTGCCCGGCGCCGCCATCCGGCAGGTCGTCGCGGTCCACCGAGGTCACCACCACGTATTCCAGGCCCGCCTCCAGGACGGCCTCGGCCACCCGCCGCGGCTCGTCGGGATCCGTCGTCCCCCCGGGATGCCCCGATTTCACGCCGCAGAATCGGCACGACCGCGTGCAGGTGTCCCCCAGGATCATCACGGTGGCCGTCCCCGCGCCCCAGCACTCGCCCTGGTTCGGACAGCGCGCCTCTTCGCAGACCGTGTGCAGGGACAGGCGCTTCAGGCGCCGGCGCATGGCCATGGCGGTTTCCCCCGCCGGCAGCGACATCCGAACCCAGCCTGGTCGCCCTTCCCGCCTGTCCGGCACGTCGTCCCCCTGGGCCTGCCGGGCGCAGTGTACCGGAATCCGGGGACGTTTCCAGTCGCAGACGAAGTCGTCACGGGCACCGCGATCAACCGTCTTGACAAGCCGGGGCGAGGGTTCTACGATTCCCACCGCTTTTCGAAACCTTCCCAGGAGTCGGGTCAATGAGCAGCGTGATCAAGAAGCGCAAGAAGAAGATGCGCAAGCATAAGTACGAAAAGATGCGCAAGAAGATGCGTCACGAACGGCGCAAGCGCGGCAAGTAGGCCGGCTGGGGTCCACGTCGCCAGGTTCCCGGCTCCCGTTCGTCCCGTCCATCGAATCGGAGGGGCTCGTGAGACGATTCCTGAAGTCGACGTTCTATTTCTGCGTCCTTTCTGCGCTGGCATGCGGAGGCGGGAGTTCGTCCGACCCGGGAA
Organism: uncultured Myxococcales bacterium; assembly: GCA_903857665.1. Lineage (GTDB taxonomy): Bacteria > Myxococcota_A > UBA9042 > DTJE01 > DTJE01 > CAIZWN01. The sequence goes on along the minus strand of CAIOFV010000147.1, from coordinate 29,968 downwards.
CGGGTGGGACGGACCAGCCCCTTGCCAACGACACCGCGAACCCGGAACTTCCCGGGGATGCACAGGATCGCCCGGACCTCCTGTCCGATGCGCCGGCCACCGATTCCGCGGTGGAGGACCCGGGCACCCAGGCGGACTCCCCGACAAGCGACGATCTGCCCATCCTCGACACCCCTTCCCTGCCCGGCTGCCCGCCCTGCGGGGTCGGCACCCTGAGCGGCCTGGCCTGCGCGCCGGATGGCCAGAGCGTCGTCCCGGACGTCAGCATCGCGATTGACGGCATCGATTGCCACGGCCAGCCCTTCCACATCGCAGGCACGTCCAGCAGCACCGGCCGGTACACCCTGGAAAACGTCCCCTGCGGGTACCGTACCGTCAACATGAACAAGGGCTCGTTCACGCACCAGTTCGACGTGTTCGTCGCCGCCGACCAGGTCACGGAAACCAAGAACGGCCGGTGCTTCGAAGGGACGGCGGCGAAGATCGCGGTGATCACCGGCACCTGGGATCGCCTCGAAGACATCCTGACGGCCCTCAAACTGCAGTACACGTCGATCAACGGTGTCGAGTCGGATACCGGGTCCGCCGAGGCCGAAAGCTTCCTGGGCGACTGGAGCAAACTGTCCAAGTTCAACATCCTGTTCATCAACTGCAGCCAATCGCAGTACACGGGCAGTTCCCAGGTGGCGAACCTCAAGAAGTTCGTCCAGGGCGGCGGATCGATCTACGGCAGCGACTATGCGGTTTCCTACATCACGGCGACGTGGCCGGAGGCGCTCGTCCTGCCCAGCGACCCCTACACCGTCTGGACCCAGACCGTGAACGCGTCCATCCGGGATCCGCGGCTGATCGGATACCTCCAGAAGGATACCGTGACGATCCAGTACGGCCTCAGCCCCCTGGTGATGGTGGATTCCGTCGGCGTCGGCACCGAAACCCACATCGAGGGCATCTTCCCCAAGTACGAAGCCGACCAGAACATCCACCCGGAACTGATGTCCTTCCAGCCTTACGGCGACAAGGGCGGCCGGGTGATCTACGGGAATTTCCACCACGACGAGCAGACCAAGGAACCCGGCAGGACGGACGTGCGGAACATCCTCAAGTACGTGGTCTTCTCGCTGTAGTGCCTTCCGCCGACGGATTCGCCATTCCAGTCTTGCCCGGCGGGCCTTTCAGGGTACACTTGCCCCGATGCGGGCGCTCATCACGATCCACGCCATCGTCCTCGCGTTCGGCCTTCTGGCCGTGGACGCTCGCGCGGCCGAGCCCCCGGCCCCGGGGATCGGGATCGCCTCGTACTCGCTGCCCGCCCCGATCGCGAGGGAGGCTGGCACGCTCCTGTCCTCCTTGAAGCGTCGTGATCTGGCCGCGGTGGAAATCTCGCTGCACCACCTGACGGACCTGCGGACCGAAGCCGGGATCCCGAACCTGACCCAGGTGTCGGCGGCCTTCCGCGACTCGTTCCGCGAGGCATCTCGCGACATGCCGCCCGGCGTCGCGATCCGGATCGCCACCGCGGCCGTCTCGCTGGCCCCGGATGATCCCGACCTGCGATGGACCCTGGCGGGCGCCTACCTGGGACTGGGGTTCGAAGGCCTCGGTTCTGCATCCGGCGTGGCCATCGAAGCCCTGAAGGCCTACCCACGCCACCCGCGCATCGTGTCGATCCTCGCGGCCAACACGGCAGCCTACCTCATGGGTTCCCTGGTCCTCGTGCTGCTGGTCGTGGTGCTCGCCTTCCTGGTCCGGCACGGCCGGCTCCTGGCCCACGACCTGGGAGACCTGTTCCCCGCGGCCCCGGCGACCCCGTTCTCGGCGGTCGAGATGGCCCAGTCTCGCCGGTTCCAGGCCATCGTCGGGTCGGGCCTCACCCGGATCCTGGCCCTGTCCCTGGTCGGGCTGCTCCTGCTCCTGCCGGTCGTGCTGGGATTCGGCCTGGTGCCATCGGCCGGGCTCTGGCTGCTGCTGGCGCTGCCCTATGTCCGGAGGGCCGAAGCGGTCGCCGCCGCAGCCGCCTTCGTGGTGGTCATCATCCTGCCGGCGCTGGGATCCCTGGTCCTGCTCCCGGACCGGGTCGCCGCAACCGACGGCGCCAGGATGTGGTCCGCCCTCGAGGAATCCGCCGGCGAGGACCTGGTCCCGACCCTGGCGCGACGAGCCATCGAGCATCCGGACGAACCCTGGGCCCCCATCGTCCAGGCCCGGCTGGAAGTCCGTCGCGCCCCCCTTTCCATGGGAACGCTCGATGCCGCCGCCAGCCGGCTGGAACCGTTCGCCACCGAACCCAGCGGCGTGGCGGCCACCGACCTTGCCAACATCCAGTTGCGCCGTGCCCTGGCTTCCTGCCGCGAGGGCAAGCCCGGCGCCCGCGAATCGGCCGACGCCAGGCAGGCGTTCGAGCGGGCCCTGCGCGTGGTCCCGGGAACGCCCGCCGTGCTGCGGGGGCTGGCGCTGTCCGCGGGCCTGCTGGGTGACCGCGCCGCCGCGGACAAGGCGCTCGAATCCCTGGTCGCGGTGACGGCCGACACGGACCTCGAATCGCTGGCCCGACTGCGGGCATTGACCATCGCATCCAACGCCTGCGCAACCCCGTTGAACACCGCCGCCGAACTGCGAACGCCCGACGCCCCCGGCTGGGACATCTGGCTGGCCGGCGTGAAGCCCTTCGATCCACCCCCTGGCCTGCCCTTGAACGCCGTGCTGATGGGCCGCACGCCGGTTTCCTGGCTTCCCATCCTGGGTGTCACCGGCCTGTCGGCGCTGCTGCTGCTGGCCATGTTCGGCAGCCATCTGCCCTTCGCGTCCTCCTGCAGCCGATGCGGGACTGTTTCCTGCCGCTCCTGCAACCGCGAGGCATCGGGCTTCGACTACTGCCCGACCTGCCTTTTCGAGCAGGTCAAGCCGGCGTTCCTGGACCCCCTGGACGTCGTCGCCATGCAGCGCCGAAGGGAGGAGCACAGCGACTGGGCGCGCACCGTCCTTCCGATCGTGTCGCTGGTCCTGCCCGGCGTCGGCCAGTTGCTGTCGGGGCGCCCACTTCGCGGCGCGTTCCTGCTGCTGGTGCTGTTCCTGGCCATCGGCGCGGTCGCATTCCCGATTCCCCCGGTGGTGGATGTCGATGCATACGCCGGAGCCATCGGCGGCGGGCTGCCGCTCGGGCCTCCGATGGCACTCGCGGTGGTATATTTGTTTTCGGCCCTCGACACATGGGTGAACCGGACGACATGACCTTCGACAGCCCCTCCGAGCCGCAGCGACCCGCAGCGCCACCGCCCGTCTTCGGGCTGCTGGCAGCCGCGTTCCGCCAGAACCTCGCCGGCACGGTTTCGGTCCCCCTGCCCGACGGCAATACCGCCAGCCTGATCATCGCCGGCGCGCGCGTCGTGCAGGTGTCCCACCCATCGACGTCCGCCATGGCGATCCTCAACGCCTTGCAGCGTGCCGGCATCCTGACGGACCGCGACCTGCCCCGCATCGAACGGGCCGCGCGGAAGGCGTCGGTGCCACTGGACGACGGCGCGGTCGCCGCAGGCATCGTATCGACCGGCACCCTGGCGGCGGTTCGCGAGGCCCTTTGCCGCGAAGCCGTGATCGCCATGCTGCTGGACCGTGACCTCCAGCCCACTGCCAACTGGTCGCCGGTAAGGGGACTGCGGGAGTCCTGCGCCCTGCCCCTGCCCTTCCTGTTGCGCGAAGCCCAGAAGCGCCACCAGGAACTCCCGAACATCCACCGGGTCGTGTCCGGCCCGCAGCAGGTCTTCGGGCGCTCCTCGGCCTCGCGCCCGCACGACCTGGAACGATGGGAGGACCTGAAGGTCGGGGCGGGCGAGCGCCAGGTCTACTTCTTCGTGGACGGCCGGCGCACCGTCTACGAACTGGCGCTGGCCACCTGCCAGAGCGAGTTCGAGGTATCCCGGGCCCTCGCGTCCCTGTCCGATGGCAACCTGGTGCGCCCGTTGAACGCCCGGGACCCCGTCACCGTGAACGTCCGGGCCGCCCGGTCCGCGTTGCGACGCCTGCTCACCCTTCTGGTCGCCGTGGTGCTGCTGGTCGGCGGCATCGCGTGGGGCTCGCTATCCGGGCGCCTGGCCCCGATCCCGTCGCTGGCCGACGCATCGACCGACCCCTATCGCTCCCTGCTCCGGGACGCGCCCCACCGGCGCATCCTGGGTGCCGAACGCCAGTTCCAGATGGTGTTCAACCGGCCTCCGGCCTCCTTCCAGGAATTGCTGGACGAGCGCCTGGTCGTCCCGACCGACGCCCGGGCAGCCCTGCTGCTGGGCCTCGACGGCACGGGCGGCCCGCCCCGCGGGGCCCCATGACGCAACGCACGCCTGCCGCCAACGAATCGCGCATCGATTTCGACGACATGGACGCCTTCCTGGTCCTTTGCGGGGTGCACGACGTCAATCTGAAGCGCCTGGAAACCCGGGTGCACGTCGCTCTGCGCGTTCGCGGCAACCAGGTGACCGTGAAGGGGGAATCGTCAAAGGCCGTTCGCACCGCGACGGACCTGTTGCGCCAGTTGTACGGGGTCGCCCTCCAGACCCGCAGCGTCACCGTCGCCGACGTGGACCGGGGCGCGGCCATGCTGGGGTCCGACCCCGACGCGGACCTGGCGGACCTGCTGTCCCAGGGCGTCCCGCTTCCCGCATCCGGGGGTGCCCGGGTCGTGGCCCGCAGCCCGAACCAGAAGATCTACCTCGCGTCGATTCGCACCAACGACCTCGTGTTCGCCATCGGCCCGGCCGGCACCGGCAAGACCTACCTCGCCATGGCCAGCGCGATATCGGCGCTGCTGTCCAAGCAGGTCAAGCACATCATCCTGACGCGGCCCGCGGTGGAGGCCGGCGAGCGACTGGGCTTCCTGCCCGGCGACCTGGCCGACAAGGTCAACCCGTACCTGCGCCCTCTGTACGACGCACTGTACGACCTGCTGGACTTCGAGCGCGGCCAGCGCCTGATCGAAAAGGGCCAGATCGAAATCGCCCCGCTGGCGTTCATGCGCGGGCGAACGCTGTCCAACGCCTTCATCATCCTGGACGAGGCCCAGAACTGCACCGTCGAGCAGATGAAGATGTTCCTGACCCGCCTGGGCTACGGCTCGAAGGCGGTCGTTACCGGCGACGTGACCCAGACGGACCTGCCCTACGACAAGCCGTCCGGCCTGGACCACGCGCGACGGGTGCTGGCGGACGTCGCCGGGATCGGGTTCGCGGAATTCGACGAATCGGATGTGATGCGGCATCCGCTGGTCGCGGGCATCGTCCGGGCCTACGAACGCGCACGGGGGCCCGCCCCGGCAACCACCGAGGAACCGGGCTGACTCCCGGGCGGAGGACACCATGGCCCTGACGATCTTGAACCGCCAGCGCAAGATCCCCGTGGACCTCGCCGCCCTGCGCCCCCGCCTGGAAGCGGCGGTTGCCGCCGCGGTGAAGGGGGACGCAGACGTGACCCTGGTGCTGGTGTCCGACGCGGCCATCCGCCGCCTGAACCGAGACTGGCGCGACGTGAACCGGGCGACCGACGTGCTGTCCTTCCCCGCACGCGAAGGCGAGGGCGCCGCGTTCGCAGGCGAGGAACTGGGCGACATCGTCATCTCGCTGGAACGCGCCTTGGACCAGGGACCGATCCACGTCCCGGGCGGTGCGCCGGAACAGGCGTTCGAGGACGAGGTGGCGTTCCTGTTCGTCCACGGCCTGTGCCACCTGCTGGGCCACGACCACGACGATCCGGCCGAGGCGCGGCGCATGAAGGCGCTGGAAAAGCGGATCCGGGACAAGGTGGCGGTGGCGGGGGCCAGGTGACGGCGAAGGGTCCGGGCGCGTACCGCCTGAACCCGTTCACACCGCAGAGACAACATGAAGGTGGATTTCCGGCGACTCCAGGATCTCGATGAAGTCGATTGGCGGCTGGCGAGTTACGGCAAGACGGTCGGCACCCTTCGCATCCTCGAACTCGTTGAGAGCCTGCGGGGGCCGGGCCAGAACATGCTGGATCTGGGGTGCGGCGGAGGCGGCCTCACCCAGTTGCTCGACGACTATACCGGTGCCGACAGGTCCCCCGAGGCCATCGCAACCGCCCGACGCCTGGCCCGGGGTGTCAACGTGCACTTCCTGCAGGCGGACATCAACGACGTGCCGCTGCCGGATGCCGTCGCGGATCTGGTCATCTCCGTACACCTCCTGGAGCACGTGGCGGATCCCGAAGCGGCGCTGCTGGAGATTCATCGCCTGACGCGCAGGCGGGCGATGGTCGTCGTACCCTGTCGCGATCTCCTGCCCTTCTTCTACGACCCGATCAACTGGCTGCGCTTGCGCCTGGGCGTGCAACCCCGTCCCACAGGAGCCTTCGGGTACGGGCACATCAGTATCCGCACCCGGGCGAGCTGGCTGGATTTGATGCGGCGGGCGGGTTTCCGCGTGATCGCAATGCTGCCCTATGACACGTCGCTGATCAGCCAGGTCGAGTTCTTCCTGTTCAGCCTGTTCACGTCAAGAATGGCCTACGAGGAACTGCCGATTCGCACCCTCAGCCGTGCGGCCTATCGCCGGATCCAGTTCCTTCATCGGATGGCGGCCCGGATCGATATCGACGTACCGACCTCCTTCAGCCTGTGCTGGGTGCTCGACAAGGCCCAGGGGAACGAGCACGCCTCCCAAACCCCAACCTAGGCTCCAGCGCCGAACCGTCCAGGTCGGATTCGTTCGCCTTCACCCGAGGTTGCGGTGCGTCCGATCGCAGAAGGGCTTCTTCGAACTGTGCTTGCATCCGCACAGGAAGAACTTGCCGGCCTTGGCCACGGTGAACCGTTTGGGATTGAACTCGGTTCCCCGGTGCAGGCCGTTGCAGAACGGCTGCGTGGTCGACCGGCCGCAGGCGCACCAGTAGTACTCGCCTGGCTCCAGAGTCGCGACGTACGGCCCTTTCTGGGCGATGACCGGCTGGACCATCGGCTTCCTCCAGGCGTCCGTATCAAGCCTTCGACACCACGGTGATCCTTGCCGCGACCTTCTTGCCGAACCGCACGACCTTCACGTCGCCCGGCAGCAGCAGCACGTCCGCGGCGACCCGCTCGTCGCCCACCCAGACGGCGCCTTCGCCGATCTTGCGGCGGGCCTCGCCGGACGACGCGGCCATGCCGGTTTCGCGCAGCGCGACCGCCAGGGACAGGCCCTCGGGCGGCGCTTCCACCGTCTTTTCCGCCAGTTCGGCCACCGTCTTTTCCCGCAGCCAGCGGTTCGCGGCCTGCAGCGCCGTCGCCGACGCCTCGGCGCCGTGGAAGCGGGCCACCAGCTCGGCCGCGAGGGCCTCCTTGGCGTCCCGCGGGTTCACCGCGTGGGCCTTGCACCGGGCCTTCAGATCCCCGACCTCGACCGACGACTTCGAACTGAGCAGTTCGTAGTAGCGCCACATCAGGTCGTCGGAAATGGACATGATCTTCAGGAACTGCTGGGTCGGCTCCTCGGTCACCCCGACGTAGTTGCCCAGCGATTTCGACATCTTGGCGCCGGTCAGCACGCCGTCCACCATCCGGGCGTCGGTGCCTTCCAGCAGCGGCATCGTCAGCACGACCTGCGGCTCCTGCCCCGAGTCGCGCTGCAGCGCCCGCCCCACCAGCAGGTTGAACAGCTGGTCGGAACCGCCCAACTCCACGTCGGCAACCAGCGCCACGCTGTCGTAGGCCTGCAGCAGCGGGTACAGGAACTCGTGGATGCTGATCGGCGTTTCCGACGCGAACCGCTTCTTGAAGTCGTCGCGCTCCAGCATGCGGCTGACGGTGTACTTCGCCGCCAGCCGGATCAGGCCTTCCGCGCCCAGCGGGTGCAGCCACTCGCTGTTGTGCCGGACGATCGTCTTCGCGGGGTCCAGCACCTTGAACACCTGGGCCGTGTAGGTTTCGGCGTTCAGCCGGATCTGTTCCGGCGTCAGCGGCTTGCGCGTTTCGTTCCGACCCGTCGGATCGCCGATCAACGCGGTGAAGTCGCCCACCACGAACACGACCTGGTGTCCCATTTCCTGGAACCGCCGCATCTTGGTCAGCACGACGGTGTGCCCCAGGTGCAGGTCGGCGGCGGTCGGATCGAAGCCGGCCTTGATGATCAGCGGCTTGCCGGTCGCCTTCGAGCGGGCCAACTTGCGCGCCAGGTCGGGAGCGGTTTCGCACTTGACGGTGCCGGCCAGCAGTTCCGCCACGTCGTGATCGATGGCAGGATCGCGATTTTCCATGGCTGCCTCGCGCGGGAGGGAGTGCGGCGTGCCGCGCGCGCCTCGCTACTTGGCGTACTCGATGGCGCGGGTCTCGCGGATGACGCAGATCCGGATCTGGCCCGGGTAGGCCAGTTTCTCCTCGATCTTCCGGGCGATGTCCCGGGCCAGCACCGTGGCGCCCTCGTCGGACACCTTTTCGTGGGACACCAGCACGCGGACCTCGCGGCCCGCCTGGATCGCGAACGTCCGTTCCACGCCGGGGAACCCGTTGGCGATGCCTTCCAGGTCTTCCAGGCGCTTGACGTAGTTTTCCAGGCTCTCGCGCCGGGCCCCGGGGCGGGCGCCGGAAATGGCGTCCGAAGCGATGACGATCTGCGCCAGCAGCGTCATCGGCTTTTCTTCCTCGTGGTGCGCCGCGATGGCGTGGACCACCTCGGCCGACTCGCCGAACTTGCGGGCCACGTTGGCGCCGGTCAGCGCGTGCGGTCCCTCGATTTCCTGGTCGATGGCCTTGCCCAGGTCGTGCAGCAGGCCGGCGCGGCGCGCCTCCTTGACCGGCAGGCCCAGTTCCGCCGCCATCAGGCCCGACAGGAACCCGCATTCCACGCTATGGGCCAGCACGTTCTGGCCGTAGGAGGTGCGGAACTTCATGCGGCCCAGCAGCTTGACAAGTTCCGGGTGCATGGCGCCCAGCCCCAGCTGGAACAGCGCGTCCTCGCCCGCTTCCTTGATCTTCTGCTCGACGTCCTTGGTGCTCTTTTCGACGATTTCCTCGATCCGCGCCGGGTGGATGCGGCCGTCCTTGACCAGCATCTCCAGCGACAGCCGGGCGATCTCGCGGCGTACGGGGTTGAAGCCCGACAGCGTGACCGTGTCGGGCGAGTCGTCGATGATCACGTCGATGCCGGTCGCGGCTTCGAAGGCCCGGATGTTGCGCCCTTCGCGACCGATGATGCGGCCCTTCATCTCCTCGCTGGGCAGCGTCACGACGGACACGGTCCGCTCGTTGGTGTACTCGCCGGCGTAGCGGCCGATGGCGATGCCCACGATGCGCTTGGCGCGCTTCTCCGCCTCTTCCTTGGCCTCGTCCTCGATCATCTTGATCTGGCGGGCCGCGGTGATCTTCACTTCTTCCAGCAGCTTTTCGGTCATGTGCCGGCGCGCTTCCTCGGGGCTCATGCCCGCCAGGCGCTCCAGCGTGGCGCGGGCCTCGATGACCAGGCGCTCGGTTTCCTTGGCGTTGGACTCGATCGACTCTTCCTTCTGGGCGACCGACTTCTCGCGGCGAACGACCTCGGTTTCGCGCGCGGTCAGTGTTTCGGCCTTCCGCTCGACCGTTTCCTCGCGCTTGACCAGCTTCTCTTCACGCTTCTGGCTTTCGGCCTTCGCACCCTTCAGATCGCGGTCCAGGTTCCGGGCCTTCTCCTCGGCTCCTCGGGCATTCGCCTGGGCTTCGGCCAGTTCCGCCGCCAGACGCTTTTCCACGTCGCGGACGGCTTCGACCACGCGGGTATCCGCCTCGGCGGCCTTCGCGCGGAGGTTCCCGCGCAGCACCGCAAAGACGGCCCCGCCGCCCACGACCAGGCCGAGGAGGACGCCGAGGATTATCAGGATTGCATCCACGGTCCCACCTCCCTTGCACCGGGGATTGCGCCCCGGGGCCCCGATACCGCGTCGCGGCCCAGGGCGAATCCATTGTCGATTCCACAGGGAACGACCCGTTGCCGCGCGGCGCGCGGCCGGCAGGTGGGGGGAGCGGATCGGGCGACCGACCGATCGACGGACCGCACGAGGCGGGCCGCAGGGCGGGCAGTGGGGACGTCAGGGGCCTCAACTACTTCGGGACGTTGCTACGCCTCCGATCGGGCCCTTCGTTCCTCCGAGCCGCCTTGCGGCAGCCCGGCAATTCGTCACGGTGTCCCATGTTCCGTCGCAACCGATATGCTCATCCCTCCTGCCGGAGGGTTGTTCCCTTCATCCGCCCGGGGCACGCCTTCGAGCATCTCCAGGATGCGCGACGACTTGCTGCGGATCTTGTCCCGCAGGCCGTCCATCCTGCGCCGCTCGCGCATCAGTTCCTCGCACACGCCCAGCAGCGTCAACAGCGCCACCGGGTGCGGCCCCATCCCGCTGGCCGCCTGCGCGGTCGCCTCCAGTTTGGACTCGGCGAAGGCCACGACCTCGTCGAGGCCGCCGTCCTCTGCGCCCGTGCGCAGCACGAATCGGCGGCCCTGAAGAACGACCTCGACCGTCCGCCGCTCCATCGGTGCTGGCCCCGGGCAAAAGCCCGAATGAAGGTATCCAAGGAAACCCGATTTGTCAATTTCTTTTCAGGGCATCCGAGGTTCCGGAGCCGATCTCGCGGGGGGGCTTTGGCCGGGCATCGACGGGCTGCGTGGGAATGCCGCCCGGGACTACACCGGGACCGTCCAGGACGCCCGGATCGACTGCGCCAGCGCATCGTCCGCCAGCAGTCGCTCGGTCGCAACCGGGCTCCGCCACGTCCAGTTGGTCGCGTTGACGACGCCCGGCAGGTTGATCCGATGGTCCGCGGGATTGCCCGGCAACAGGCCCGCCGGCCACAGCAATTCCTGCAGCAGCAACACCATGAACAGCGACGAACCGCCCGACAGCCACCGAACAATGTCCCGGTGCAGGTCGGGCGTCAGGTCGGCCGGGGCCGCCCCGGAATGCCCCAGCAACGCGTGCAGTTCGTCCCGCTCGGACGGGTTTTCCGCCCACCACTGCGCCAGGATGTCCGAATCGTGCGTGGACAGGGTCGCCATGGACAGCGGGTTGTACTCGCCCGGCGGGATGAAGCGCCGGTCCGTGTTCCAGCGCTTTTCCCAGCGCTGCACCTTGAACCCGCAGATGCCCAGGTCCCGGAGGGTTTCGCGACACACGTCCGGGATCGTGCCCAGGTCCTCGGCCAGCGGCAGCATCCGGCTGGACTCCAGCATCATTTCCAGGATCCGCCGCCCGTGCGCGCCCCAGGTCGACTCGTCGGCCGGCACGAAGGCCCCGTTCCGCCCGGTCCGCTCGCCCGCAGGGATCGTCCAGATGCGGAAGAACCCGACGACGTGGTCCATCCGGTACAGGTCGAAGTACCGTTCCGCGTGGCGCAACCGCTCCCGCCACCAGGCGTACCCGGATTCGGCCATCCGGTCCCACTGGTAGGTCGGAAAGCCCCAGTTCTGCCCGTCCTGCGCATACATGTCCGGCGGCGCGCCCGCCGACACGTCCAGGTGGAACAGGTGCCGCTTGCGCCAGACGTCGGCGCTGTCCCGGGACACCAGGATCGGGATGTCGCCCTCGATGCTGATTCCGCGGCTGGCAGCGTACTCCCGGGCCCCGCGGAACTGGCCGTCCAGCACCCACTGCGTGAAAAGGTGCAGGGCCAGCAGGCCCGCGTGGGCCTCCATCGCCCGCTCCACGGCGCCGTCCTCGGAATACCGCGGGCCCCAGGCTTCCCAGGACTGGTAGCCTTCGACCTCCTTGAGGACGCGGTACGGGAGGTAGTCCTCCAGCCAGGGATGCTCGGCCCGGAACGCCGCCAGGGTCTCGCGCAACGACGGGCCGTCCAGGCGCGCCCACGCCTGGCGCAGCAGGTCGCCCTTGACGCGCCGCACCGCCGCCCAGTCCACCCGGGGCCCGTCCGGAACGCCCGCGGCGGCCGATCGCACGATCTGCTGCCAGGGGGCGTCGCCCTCCAGGCCGGGAATCCGGTCCAGGGCCGCGAACACCGGGTCCAGCGCGAATGCCGACAGCGCCGAGTAGGGGCACGCGTCCAGCCCCATGTCGTTGACGGGCAGCAACTGGATGACCTCGGCCCCGATCCGCACGCACCAGTCGATCAGCGCCGGCAGGTCGCCCACGTCCCCCAGCCCGCAATCGCGGGCGCTGCGCAGCGACGACAGGGGCACGCACACGCCCCTCCGCCGCCGCACCCCGATGCGTTCCCAGTGGGGGCGCGACGCCGCATGTTCCAGGTAGCCGGGCACGACGGGTTCCATCGTTCTGCATTCCTCCGGTTCATTCCCACCCGAGCGTGGAGGCGGAGGCGATGGGTTTCCGCAGGAAACTCTCGTCGGCGACGGAACCGCCTCGGGTGCATCCAACGTCGACGCTAGTTGAGCGTCTTGTCGCGCTTGGGTTCGGGGGCCTCGCTGATCTCGCCGTGGGCCTCCTCGTAGCGACGCAGGTTCTCCGACAGGGCCTTGATGATGCGCTTCAGGTGACCCGGGCTGGTGATCACCCGGGCGTTCAGCACGGCCAGGTTCGGCGACAGGTAGAAGAAATCCATCACGAATTCTTCGCGCGAATGCGAAACCATCATGCTGTTCGCGTACACGCCGCCGGCCACTTCGTCGCGGACCTTCACGGGTACCGGGGGCTTCGCGGGTCCGGGCATCCTGCACTCCTAGCGGCAAGTCCCGGGGAGTATAGCACCCGAGCCGAAGGCGAGCCGTACCCGTACCCGTCCCCGTACCCGACCCGCCCCCGTACCCGACCCGCCCCCTTCCCCTTCCCCGTCCCCGCCCTTCCTCCCACCTCCCGCGCCTGCCCCCTCCCGCGCCTGCCCCCTAGCCCGCCCCGCCGCTCCTGTGGTAGCGTCTGCGACGACACTCGGAGGAGTCCCCCGATGATGCGATCGATCCGGTTCCTGGCACCCGCCCTGGCCCTCCTGGCCGCGGCCAGCGCCGGCTGCAGCAGCAAGGGGAGTACCAGCACCAGCCACTTGCCCACCACCCTCTGCACGCCCGAAACCAAGGCGTGCCTGGGCAACTACGCGGCGGTCTGCGCGGCGGACGGCCGCTCCTTCATCAACCTCCGAGCCTGCTACCCGGACGGCGACTGCCAGAACGGCGCGTGCACGCCCCGGAAGTGCACCCCGGCGGGCAAGGATCGGTGCGATGGCATCGACGTCGCGCTCCTGTGCTCGGCCAACGGCCTGATGCAGACGAAGCTGCCGTGCCCGACCTTCCAGTCGTGCTACGCGGGCGCCTGCCTCCTCGACGCCTGCGACGCTGCGAAGGACAAGGCGACCTGCACGTTCGACACGCGAGTCCTGTGCGTCGATGGCAAGCGCACCGCGGAGGCCTGCCCCACCGGGACCGCCTGCGACGGCGACACGTGCGTCGCCAGGCAGGACTGCACCCCGGAAGAGGCTCGCTGCAGCGGGGACGCCGCGTCCGGCATCTGCCGCCTCAACGCCACGGGCTGGGACGTCACGGACTGCAAGTCCACCGAGCACTGCGTGGACGGTTTCTGCCAGCTGCGCCTGGGTGACCTCCCGCCCCCGGCCGACGTGATCGACGAGGGGATTTCCGACGTCGAGGAAGTCATCGACATCGACCCGGGCAAGGACTACGGGCCCCAGCCGGACGTGTACGTCGTCCCGCCGAACCGGGTCTCGCTGGACGGGAACATGATCGCGTTCGACCTGCTGCCGACCGTCAGCCTGATCCCCGCGAACGAACAGACCCAGGCCGTGTCCCAGATCGTGCTGCTGCTGCAGTCCAGCAAGAAGACCGACCTGCTGCTCCCGGGCCTCGTCGATGGCACCGCCTCGCCGCAAATGGAAATCGGCATCCTGGGCGTGCCGGTCGTTCCTCCGTTCACATCCAGCCTGATCGGCACGTATTCCTGCGGCGCCACGGACGGACTCAGCGCCCGGATCTGGCTGCGGTACGGCCTGCACTCCAGCGCGACCAGCGGCGCCTGCACCAACTTCGACTTCGGCGCGGGCAGCTGCACCGTCACCGTGACCGACATCGGCCCGGACGGCCTGGGCCCGCTGAAGGGCACGTTCGAGGCGCTCGGCATGGTCGAATGCCTGGGCGGCAGTTCGGCCCGCTCCATTTCGGCGCGGGACGGCGTCTTCGAGGCCGATCTGGACCTCTAGGCAATCCCCTTCACCGCCAGCGTGGGAGCCCGCGTGTATCGCCTCCTGGTCAGCGCCACGGCCGAGGATCGCCGGGTCGCCGTCGTCGAAGGGACCCTCCTGCGCGAACTGCACACCGAGCGACGACACGACCGGGGCCTGGTGGGGAACGTCTACAAGGGCCGTATCGTCCGGGTGCTGCCGGGCATGGACGCGGCCTTCGTCGAGATCGGCGTCGGTCGCGGCGCCTTCCTGCAGTGGGACGACGCAGGCCTCTACCAGGAGGCGGTCCCGGACGCCGTGGCCGGGGACGTGCCGGAGGCTGGCGAACCGGCCGACCGCCTCGACGAAGCGCCCATCGCACTGGCCCCGCTGCCTGCGCCCTGCGTCGGGCAGGACGTGCTGGTGCAGGTCACCCGCGACGCCTACGGGACCAAGGGGCCGCGCCTCAGTCCGCGGGTGACCCTGCCGGGACGGAACCTGGTCTTTCTTCCGACGACCCCGATCCTGGGCGTGTCGCGCCGCATCGCCGACGACGAGGAGCGGGCCCGCCTGCGCGACACGATGCGACGCCTGCTCCCCCCGGGGGCCGGCGCCATCCTGCGCACCGCCGCCCAGGGCCGCCCCGAATCCGAACTGGCCGACGACCTGGCGTTCCTGTCGGCCCTCTGGCAGAGCATCCAGTCCCGGGAACCCGAAAGCGAGGCGCCCGCCCTGCTGCACGAGGACCTGGACCTCCTGCTGCGCGCCGCCCGCGACCACCTGGGCCCCGAGTGCGAACGGATCATCGTGGACACCGAGGAGGACTACGACCGCCTGCTGCAGTTCGTGGACACGTTCATGCCGCACTACGACGACCGGGTGGCGATCCACCGCGGGCCGCTGCCGGTGTTCGAGGCCCACGGCGTCGATGCCCATGCGGCGGGCGTCCTGGACCGGGTCGTCTGGCTGAAGGCCGGCGGGTCCATCGTCATCGATCACACCGAGGCCCTCACGGCCATCGACGTCAACACGGGCGGGGCCGTGGGCCGGGGCGACCCGGAAGACACGATGTTCCAGACCAACCTGGAAGCCGCCCGCGAAATCGCCTGCCAACTGCGCCTGCGCAACATCGGCGGGATCGTGGTCATCGACTTCATCGACATGCGCGACCCGGCGCATCGCCAGCAGGTCCAGGCGGTGCTGGAGGCCGGGCTGGCGCAGGACAAGGCCCACTTCGACGTGCTGCCGATGTCGCGACTGGGCCTCGTGGAACTGACCCGCAAGCGCCCCCGGGAGGCCTCCTTCACCCGGATGACCGAGCCCTGCCCCTATTGCGAGGGTCGCGGCTGGGTCCGGGGCGTGGAGTTCACCTGCGCGGAAATCGTCCGGCGCCTGTCCCGCGACGCGGCAACGGACACGGTCCGCGAGTTGCGCGTGATGGCCCACCCGCGGGTCGTGGAGGCGCT
Source organism: uncultured Myxococcales bacterium (assembly GCA_903857665.1). Taxonomy (GTDB): domain Bacteria; phylum Myxococcota_A; class UBA9042; order DTJE01; family DTJE01; genus CAIZWN01. The sequence continues at coordinate 14,419 of CAIOFV010000147.1, read as the reverse complement.
GGTCGATGGCTTCCGGATGTCGCTGGCGGACATCGAGACGCGGTGGCAGAAGCCCGTCCACCTGGTCCGCCGCGAGGACTTCCACCTGGAGCAGTGGGCGGTTCGGCCGGCGTAGCCCTTGCCGAACCCCCGCGCGGTAACCACCTTACGCCCCATGAGCCGCACGCGGCCCCCCGATCCCCCGACCGAACCGACGTGGCGCGCGCCCATGGAGGCCTTCCTGCGCCACATGGAGGTCAGTCGCAGCGCGTCGCCGCACACGTTGAAGGCCTACCGGACCGACTGCCAGGAACTGATGGCAATCCTGGAGCACACCGGGACCGACCCGATGGCCCTGGACCGGCGCGGCGTCGAGGCGTGGTTTTCCGCGCTGGACGCGCGGCACGACGGGCCGGCGACGGTGTCCCGCAAGTTGTCGGTGGTCCGCGGGCTGTACCGCTTCTGGAAGCACCGGGGGATCGTCGCGGCCAACCCCTGGGTCGGCATCCGCGGGCCCCGGAAGGACAAGCGCCTGCCCGACTTCGTGCCCGTGGACGAACTGTTCCTGCTGATTTCGGCCCCGGACACCCGGACGTCGCTGGGGCTGCGCGACCGGGCGATCCTCGAGGTGCTGTACGCCGGCGGCTTCCGCGTTTCCGAGCTGGTGGGCATGGACGTCCGGGACGTGGACCTCAAGCTGGGGCAGGCCCGGGTGACGGGCAAGGGGTCGAAGGAACGCATCGTGCCGATCGGATCAAAGGCACAGGACGCGGTGCGCGCGTGGCTGGACGTGCGACCCTCGCTGCTGCGGCGCGGCCTGGACCACGGCGCTCTGTTCCTGAACTTCCGGGGGGGTCGGCTGTCCGTTCGCAGCGTGGCCCGCATGATCGACCAGGCCGTGGCGAAGGTGGCGCTGCTGCGCCACGTCCATCCGCACGCGCTGCGCCACTCGTTCGCGACCCACCTGCTGGACGGCGGCGCGGACCTCCGGGACATCCAGGAACTGCTGGGGCACGCGCGGCTGTCGACGACGCAGAAGTACACGCACGTGACGCTGGCGCGTCTGCAGGCGGTATACGACAAGGCCCACCCGCGGGCCAAGGGCTGATTTACAACAGGGAGATACCGATGGCGGAACGGACGGTGGAACGGAGCCTGGACAACCTGCGCGGCACCACGGTCATCGCGGTGCGGCGCGGCAACTCGGTGGTGGTCGCCGGCGACGGCCAGGTGTCCTACGGCGACACGATCCTCAAGCACACGGCCAGCAAGGTCCGGAAGGTCCACAACGGCAAGGTGATCACCGGGTTCGCCGGATCGACCGCCGACGCGTTCACGCTGTTCGAGCGCTTCGAGGCCAAGCTGAAGGACTACAACGGCAACCTGGCGCGCTCGGCGGTGGAACTGGCCAAGGACTGGCGGACCGACCGGCTGCTGCGGCGCCTGGACGCGATGCTGATCGTGGCGGACAAGGAAAAGACCTTCCTGATCACGGGCGCCGGCGACGTCATCGAGCCCGACGAGGGCGTGCTGGCGATCGGATCCGGCGGCCCCTACGCGCTGGCGGCGGCCCGGGCGCTGATGAAGCACAGCGAATTGACGGCGTCCCAGATCGCCCGGACCGCGATGGAGATCGCCGCGGGGATCTGCATCTTCACCAACACCCAGATCACCATGGAGGAGATTCCATGATGGACGACGAGCGCGACCTGACCCCGAAGGACGTCCTGGCGGAGCTGGACCGGTACATCGTGGGACAGCACGCGGCCAAGCGCATGGTCGCGGTGGCGCTGCGGAACCGCTGGCGACGGCGCCACGTGGACGGCCCACTGAAGGACGAAATCACGCCCAAGAACATCCTGATGATCGGCCCGACCGGCGTGGGCAAGACCGAAATCGCGCGCCGGCTGGCCCGGCTGGCCCGGGCGCCGTTCGTGAAGGTGGAAGCCTCCAAGTACACCGAGGTCGGCTACGTTGGCCGTGACGTGGAAGGGATGATCCGCGACCTGGTCGAGTTCAGCGTCAACATGGTGAAGGCCGAGGAAGGCGTGAAGGTGTCGGCGAAGGCGAAGGCCAACGCCGAAGACCGGGTGCTGGACGCGCTGTACGGGCAGCACGAGGACGTGCGCGCCGAGCCCCGCGACGTGCTGCGCCAGCGCGTGCAGGCGGGCCTGCTGGACGACCGTCCCCTGCGCATCGACGTCACCGACACGTCCTCCCCGATGATGTCGATCTTCTCCAACGCGGGCATGGAAGAAGTCGGCATGCAACTGCAGGACATGCTGGGCAATTCCATGCCCAAGACGACGCGTCAGCGCCAGTCCACCGTCAAGGAGGCCCTCCCGGTCTTCGAAGCCGACGAGCGGGAGCGGCTGCTGGACCCGGACAAGGTCAACAAGACGGCGCTGGACCGCGCCCAGAACAGCGGCATCGTGTTCATCGACGAGATGGACAAGGTCGCGGGGCGCGAGGGCCAGCACGGGCCCGAGGTGTCCCGGGAAGGCGTCCAACGGGACCTGCTGCCCATCATCGAGGGCACCCAGGTCACCACGAAATACGGCGTCGTGCACACCGACCACATCCTGTTCATCGCGGCGGGCGCGTTCCACGTCTCGAAGGTGTCGGACCTGATCCCCGAAATGCAGGGGCGCTTCCCGATCCGCGTGGAATTGACGTCGCTGAACCGCGAGGACTTCGGCCGGATCCTGCGGGAGCCGGACAACAGCCTCCTCAAGCAGTACCAGGCGCTACTGGCCACCGAGGGCGTCACGCTGCGGTTCGAGGACGACGGCATCGACATGATCGCCGAGGTCGCCGCGGAGCTGAACTCGCGCTTCGAGAACATCGGCGCCCGGCGCCTGCACACGGTGATGGAAAAGGTGCTGGAGGAGGTGTCCTTCCACGCGCCGGACATCGCCGGCCAGTCGATCCCGATCACCGCCGCGTACGTGAAGGAGCGCCTGGGCGACATCCTGAAGGACGAGGATTTGAGCCGGTATATTCTTTAGGCGGCCCGAGGCGACTCCGTCTGCGGCACGGGATTGCATGCGCAATCTCGTGCCTCCGCCTCCGTGCTCGGGCGGGTCAGATTCTCTGGCTAGGCGGGCCGCACCTGGCGCGCGTCCAGGCGGACCGCCACCTTTCCCAGCAGAACGCGGACGTGGCCCCGGGCATCGATCTCGGAAACGACGCCCGTGCGCCCGGCGAACACCCCGTCCACCAGCCGCACCTTCGCGCCGACGCCGAAGTCGATGATGCTGCCGTCGTGGGTGATGATCGGCGCGTCCTTGAGGTTGGCCACCCCGTTGGGCATGGCCGCCACCAGGAAGTTCGACGCCGGCCGCCAGGCCATGAAGTCCCACAGCGGCAACAGCCCCGTCAGCAGGTCCCGCAGGGTGGGCGCGAACACGGACGCGGCCAGCACCGGGTCGCCCGGAGTCAGCGCCCGCCCGAACCGGATCAGGAACGATTCGTTCAGGACCGCCTCTTCCAGGCGCTTCAGGTGCTCGACGTCGAACTGGGGCGCGGGCACTTCCAGGCCGGGCCCCACGCGCGCCGAGCTTCCCGCAGGCATCGAACGCACCAGGCGCACGAACTCCAGCGCTTCCGCCGGCTGCCGGCACCGGTTCAGGAGGTTCATCACGTCCAGCCAGGCGGTCGAATGGCACATCAGGCCCGCCTCGGCGCCCTCGTGGAACAGGCGGACGCCCAGGTGGAGGTGCCGGTGGTGCTCGCCCGCGTCCGAGATCTGGTCGGGCAGCGCGATCCGGGCGTCCAGCAGCGGCGCGATGGCCTTCTGGTGCTCTTCCGACCGCGTGAAGTACAGCACCAGCTCGCTGACCTTCTTGGCGTTGAACACCGAGGGCGAATGGGGCGTCACGTCCCAGCGCAGGTGGCGATCGCGCGCGACGGCGCCCTCGATGCCCTGGCCCACCGACAGGAGCTGTTCGCGCAGGCGCATCCGCTCCATGTTGAACATGTTGGAAGACCACTTGCGGGGTTCGAACGCCTCGAAGGCGGAAGCATCCAGACCACGGAACGGCTCGCCGAAGGACAAAGGCGTCTCCTCTCAGTGCGACGCGGTCGAGCGCGTCAGAAACGAGTCGGCAGTCTAATCGAACGGAGGGTGCTTGCCAAGCCGTGCCACAAGCCGAATGCGGCCCCAGGGGCCTCGAGGTTGGCAAGGAACAGATCCTTGACGGTCGTGTCCGGGATCAGCCCGGCCCGGAACGCGGTCCACAGGCGTTCGCCCAGCTCGTATCCCAGCAGGTGGACCACGGGTCCCAGCAGCTCCGGTCCCAGGTCGCCCAGGCCCCCGTGCAGCCCCAGCGCCTTCAGGTGAAGGTCGAAGCTGTCCGGCGTGAACGTCCTGCGCCACTGGCGGGTCCGGTGCCAGGCCGTCAACTGGACGGCGACCGCCAGTTCGGGCGACAGGTCGTCCATCCCCGACTCGGCCTGGCCGTTGCGGCCCACGCGGCGCAGCAGCGACTCGCTGGGGGGCTTGCGCTTGGGGTTGAACACCTTGGCCCCGAAGTACCCGATCGCCTCGTGCAGCGAGCGTCCATACAGGAAATCCGAGGGGTCGTCCGGCATGTCGCCGGACGCCAGGCGGGACTTCAGGAAGTGGGCCGCCTCCTCGCCCAGGTGCGTGGGCCCCAGGTGCGCCAGGTAGACGAGGTCCAGCGAGGGCAGGCACAGGGACTCGCCCTCCTCGACGTGCCGCAGGATCATCTTGAACGTCTCGGGGTCCAGCCTCGCGTGCAGCGCCTGCACGGGTTCGAGGTCGCCCGGGCCGCAGACCGTCACGCCGTCCAGGATCCCGTGGGCACGCACGCCGACGAATCGCGCCAGGGCCGCCAGGTAGCGCGCGAACTCCCGACGCACGGCGGCCCGATCGCCCGCCTCCGCCGCCTCCTCGCCGGACATCGCCGCCAGGAACGACGCCTGCGCCGCGATGGGCGTGCTGACCGGGACCACGAAGCGGTCGGGGGCCAGCCGCACCGCGTCCACGCTGTCCTGCAGGCCACGCTCCATCAGGTCGAACCACAGCGGGTCGAGGTTCTGGTGGATCGTCAGGATGCTCGCCCGGATGCCCAGCCGCTCCAGCGCCCGGGCCAGTTCCAGGGGCAGGTGGTTGGGCGCCAGGTGCGCTTCGCCCATCAGCACGGCCACCTTGTTCGCCGGGGACTCCCGGATCGATTCGGCGATGCGCCAGGCCGCGAAGGCCGACCGCGACCACACCGTCTGGCATTCGCTGGCCGGGCAGTCCAGGGCCAGGATCCGCGCCTTGCGCTTCTGGGCATGCTCGAAGATCGGGCGGAAGTTGGGCCACACCTGGTACGACGGCCACGACCGCGCGTACTCGGTCCGGCGCAGGAAGACGTCGTCCTGGATGCGACCGCCCACGAAATCGTCCACGGCCTTCTGGTAGCGGGCCGAAACGAACTCGAGGCCCACGGTCAGGTTCTTCGAGCGGATCGCTCGCAGCACCCGCACGAAGCCGCGCTGCGACTGCTTCAGGGAGTGGTAGTCCCCAACAAGGATGATCCGGGCGCGGCGGATCGCCATCCTCAGCGCCACCGGCGTGGACGGCTGCCAGTCGGACGGGATCGAAGCCGCCAGGTCGGCCTCGTACCGATCGAGGTCCTGGCGGGTGAACCGGCGAGGCGTGCTGACCATCTCCCGGATCCGCCGCTCGTTCGCCTCGTACAGGCGCTCGTGCAGTTCCCGCAGTTGCCGGCTGCCGACCATGGCGCACCCCCCACACGAAATAGTCTAGGGCATCCGTGACCGGGGGGCGCGTCCAGGGGCCTCCGAGCGTTGACGGACAAGGAATGTCGTGGTAACTCGATCGCGTCGTGACGGAAATCGCCGATGATTGAAATCGATCCAGCGACCCTCGACGGCCCCGCCTCCCACCGCATGTTGACCGGGCTGTTCGTGCCCCGCCCCATCGCGTTCGTGGGCACGGTGTCGGAGGACGGCGTCCCGAACTGCGCACCGTTCTCGTTCGCCAATGGCGTGTCATCGCGCCCTCCGATCCTGATGGTCGCGATCACCCCCCGGCGGGACGGCTCGCCGAAGGACACCCTGCGCAACGCCCGCCGGACCGGCGAGTTCACCGTCAACATCGTGGACGAGGCCCTGCTGGAACGCATGCACCAGGCCTCGGCGCCCCTGCCTCCCGACCAGTCCGAGTTCGAGGCGACCGGCCTGACCCTGCGCCCCTCGATCCGGATCCAGGCGCCCGGCATCGCGGAATCGCCCGCCACGATGGAGTGCCGCGTACGGCAGATCATCGACGTGGAAGGCACCAGCGCGTCGATGATCCTGGGCGACGTGGTGCTGTATCGCCTCCGGGACGACCTGCTCGAGGGGGACCGGGTCCGCACCGACCGCCTCCACGCGGTGGGTCGGCTGGGGCCCGACACGTACTCGCTGGTCGATCGCATCATCACCCTTCCCCCCATTCGATGAGGCAACGATGGATCTGCGTCCGCTGGGCATCCACCCCGACTCCTCCGTCGTCGTCCTCACGGGCGCTGGCATCTCGGCCGAGTCGGGCATCGCGACGTTCCGGGACTCGGGCGGGCTGTGGGAGCAGCACGACGTGAGCCAGGTCGCCACGCCGGAGGGCTTCGCCGCGAACCCGGACCTGGTGTGGCGCTTCTACAGCCAGCGCCGGCTGCAGGCCCGTTCCGTGGAACCGAACGCGGGTCACTTCGCGGTGGCGGCGCTGGAGCGGTTCCTGGGGGAACGCGGCCGGTTCACGCTGGTCACCCAGAACGTGGACGGGCTGCACCAGCGGGCCGGATCGCGGCGGATCCTCCCCGTCCACGGGTCGCTGTTCCGGACCCGGTGCGCGGACATCGAGTGCGGGAAGGGGCTGGGTTCCTGGGAGGACGAGTCGCTGCATGTCGATGGCGCGCCGCGCTGCCCGGAGTGCGGCGGCCTGCTTCGGCCCGACATCGTGTGGTTCGGCGAGTACCTGGACCCGGCCGTGGAATCGGCAGCGCGGGAGGCCATCGCCGACTGCGACCTGTTCCTGGCCGTGGGGACGTCGGGCGCCGTGTGGCCCGTCGCCGGGTACGTGGATATCGCGCTGGCCCGCGGCGCCAGGACGGTGCTGGTGAACCTGGAGGCGCCCGCCAACGTGTCGCGCTTTTCCGAAGTCCACCTGGGCAAGTCGGCCGAGCTGCTGCCCCTGCTGCTGCCCGGCACGTGACCCGACGCCTTCAGGCGTCTTCGCAGTGGACGGGATTCAGGCGATTTCGTGGTAGGACTGGATTTCCCGACCGGCGCTCAGAGGCCGGACGCCGCCAGGGCGGCTTCCACCAGGCCTCCGCCGCGCCGCAGGCGGATTTCCAGGATCTCGATGTCCGGCGACGGTGCGCGGTCGCCCTCGACCGGCGGCACGTCGGCGCGCACGACCGCCAGCGCGGCGCGCACGCCCCGCCCCGGCTGCCGGGGCGCCCGCCGATCCACGCCCGCGGCGGCGCACATCGCCTCGATGGCCAGCACGTACCGGACGTTGTCCACCACCTGGCGGGCCTTCAGAGCCGCGGTCATGCCCATGCTCACGTGGTCTTCCCGGTTCGCCGACGAGGGGATGCTGTCGACCGAGGCCGGGTGCGCCAGGATCTTGTTTTCCGACACCAGCGACGCCGCCGTCACCTGCGCGATCATCAGCCCGCTGCACAGGCCGGAGTGGGCGGCCAGGAACGGCGGCAGCCCCTCGGACAGGCTCGGGTTCAGCAGGTGCTCCACCCGGCGCTCGCTGATCGCGCCCAGTTCCGCCGTGGCGATGGCCAGCAGGTCCAGCGCGATGGCCACGGGCTCGCCGTGGAAGTTCCCCCCCGACAGGATGGCGCCGTCCTCGAACACCAGCGGATTGTCGGTGGCGCTGTTCATTTCGATCTCGATCACCGACCGGATCCACGCCATGGCGTCCACGGCAGCGCCGTGCACCTGCGGCATGCACCGCACCGAGTAGGGGTCCTGGACCTTGTGGTGCTGCCCGCCACGATGCGATTCGCGGATCTCGCTGTCGGCCAGCAGCGCCCGCAGCCGGGCCCCGGACGCGACCTGCCCCGGGTGCGGCCTCGCCTCGACCACCCGGGCGTCGAAGGCGTCCGGCGTGCCCAGCACGGCTTCCAACGTCATCGCGCCCACCACGTCCGCCGCGCAGGCCAGGTGCTCGGCATCGGCCAGCGCCAGCGCGCCGACCCCGGTCAGCACCTGGGTCCCGTTCACCAGCGCCAGGCCTTCCTTCGGCTCCAGCACCAGCGGCGCGAGGCCGGCCCGGGCCAGCGCCTCCGCGCCCGACATCACCTCGTCGCCGACCCTCGCCCTGCCCTCCCCCACCAGCACCAGCGCCAGGTGGGCCAGCGGCGCCAGGTCGCCCGACGCGCCGACCGACCCGCGCGACGGGATGACCGGGTGGATCCGCGCGTTCAGCAGGTCCACCATCAACTGCGCCACCGCGGGCCGCACGCCCGCCTTGCCGGTCGCCAGCACCTGCGCCCGCAGCAGCATGGCCGCCCGAACGTCGTCCTCCGGCAGCGGGGTGCCGACGCCGGCGGCGTGGCTGCGCACCAGGTTCAGTTGCAGCGCGGCCAGGTCCTCCCGCGAGATGGGCACCTCGGCCAGCGCGCCGAAGCCGGTGTTGATCCCGTAGTGGGGCAGGTCGTCGGCGAGGTGCGCGTCCACCACGGCGCGGCCCCGGGCGATGCGCTGCAGGGCCTCCCCGGTCAGCTCCACGGTCGCCCCGTCCCGGGCCACCGCCACCAGGTCCTCCAGCGTGAGCCGGTCGCCGATCCGCACGATCGCCATCTTCGCTTCTCCTTGAGGTCCCCGGAGGCAGCCTCGGCTCGGGAGACACCTCGTCCCGGGCGATTGTAGTCCAAGCGCGACGCGGGGAAAGGGCATCCTTGGTGCAACCCGCCAAATGATGTGCTACGTTTCCGCCGACTCGTTTGGCGAGGACTTGCCATGACCGAAGAAACGACCGCCACCGCGACCCCGGCCGCTGCCGCCACTCCCGCGGAGCACCGCCAGGCCATCCAGGCCGTGCTCGACCAGATCCGCCCCGCCCTCCAGAACGACGGCGGCGATTGCGAGCTGGTGGACGTGTCGGAAGACGGCAAGACCGTGTTCCTGCGGCTGCAGGGCGCTTGCGCCCATTGCCCCTCGTCCATCTACACGCTGAAGTACGGGATCGAGTCGGTCCTGCGCGAGCTGGTGCCCGGTGTCGAGACCGTCGAACAGGTCTGAGCACTTTGGCATTGACAAGCAGCACGGGCCTCTTGTATCTTTCCTCCCGCTTTGAGGCCCCGGGCGAATAGCTCAGTTGGTAGAGCACCGGTTTTACACGCCGGGGGTCACAGGTTCGAACCCTGTTTCGCCCACTGGCGTCGGGGCGTCGATTTTCGGTTCCTTGACATGCTGGGGTGGTAGTTAAGTTGGTTATAACGCCGGCCTGTCAAGCCGGAGGCCGCGGGTTCGAGTCCCGTCCACCCCGCTACAGGAAAACACGAATCAGCCTCGGGTAACCGGGGCTTTTTCGTATCTGGTCGGGCGAAGGACCAACGTCAGATCCGCTGCTGCCCCCCAGACACCCCCCGCTCTGCCAGTTCGTGTCGCAGGTCTCCGGCCCCGGTGAACCGCACCGCCTGCATCCCGAACGCGATGGCCCCATCCACGTTGCGCTGCAGGTCGTCCACGAACAGGCAGTTCGCGGCGGGGACCCCGACGGCCCGGACGGCGGCCGCGTACATCTCGGGCGCGGGCTTCGTCGCACCGACCTCGTACGAAACCACCGGGGCCGGGATCCGGCCGACATACGGGAACGTGGCCTGGCAGTATGGGAAGTGCAGCGGGTCGGTGTCGGACAGCAGGCCGACCGGGATCCGCGGCGCCAGGTCGGCCAGAAGGGCTTCCATGCCCAGCATCGGATCGAACACCTCGCACCACTGCCGGGCGAACGTGTCGAATCCCAGGGACAGGCCCGCGCGCCGGCAGAACTCCTCGTGGAACTCCCGGGGCGCCAGGCGCCCTGTGTGGAACCGGATCAGCAACTCGTTGTCCCGCAGCGAACCGATGCTGGCGGGATCCCCGCCCCCGATCCGCATCAGGTCGTGCCACAGCCCGCGGTCCAGGTCCACCTCGACCAGCACGCGCCCCAGGTCGAAGATCACCGCGTCCACGCCCGCCTTCATCGCCCCTCCCCTGCGGCCCGCCTCTTCCGGGACCGGCACGCACCGCGCGCCGTCGCGGAATGGTAGCGCGTCCCCGCCTCGGGTACACTAGCCGCCGTGGGATTCGACGTCGCCCGAGCCGCGCTGGAGGCCTTTCAGAGCCGCCTGCCCTTCCTGGACCGGCTCCTGTCGTACCTGTATTTCGCCGACCTCGACGTGCTGGAGGAGTCCACCTGGGACGAGTTCGGGCACGGCGTGACCGTGCTGGGCCGGCGGGGACCGGACGTTGCCGGGCGCGGCGTCATCGTGGCGGCGCCGCTGCCTCGGGCGGGAACCCTCGCGGGCCTGCCCCCCGATTCCCCGGACTGCCACCGCGCCGGGACGCTGCTGGCGCTGGCCTGGGCGGTGGCCTCGCTGGAGGACGCGGAACTGTGCGCCCCGGTGACGCTGGTGGCGGCGCGCCCCGATCCCCTTGGCACCGGCCTGCGGTCGGTGCTCAGCGCACGCCTCGCGCTCGGCCAGTCCGTGATCGCGGCGGCCCCCACGGGCCCATCGTCCGTGACGCCCGCCTGCGCGGTCGTCGTCCTGTCGATCGAAACCCGGATCCAGGTCCAGCCCCTGCGGGCCCCCTTGCGGGACGTGGTGACGCTGGCAGCGGGGGGTGCCTCCCACCCGGGGGCCGTCGCGGCGCTGGCCCGTCTGGAAGCCGCCTTCCGCGATCGCTCCATCGAGCCCCTGGAACTGCATTGCGCGCCCGGAGTCCACCTGGCCGAACCGGACGTCCTCCGGATCACCGTGGGCCTCCGGACGACGGCATCGGACGCGCCGGAAGGCTGGCGCGTCGAGGCCCACCCGGGATCGGTCGGCGGTACGGGCTCCCTGCTCGATCGATTCCTGGCACTGAACGCCATGCTGGCCCGCGCATCGGCCGAGGTCCGGGAGGCCTGGGACCGCGCGGGCCGGGCGGCGCCAGACGACGCGCTGCGCATCATCGACATCGGGTCCATCGACCCCTCGACGGCGATGCTGGCCCTGGGCCTGCCCGCGGAGGCCGCGACGTCCGTGGCCCTCGACGGGCTTGCCTCGCGGATGTCCGCGGTGGACGGCGTCCGGTGCGCGGTGATCCGGGCCTTCGTCCCGGAGCGTGCGGACAAAGGTGCTTCCGGCGCGGCGCCCGTGCTGGACACGGCGTCGTGCCTGGTGGGCCACGTGTCCCGCGTCACGGCCCTGGGCCCCCGGCCCGGCGACCTGTCCGGCGATCCGCCGTCGCGGATCCGGGAATGGGGCGCGCTGTACCGGGATGCCCTGCGTTCCGCCCTCGATCCCTCCCCACCCCGGAGGTCCCCATGATCCGCACGGGAGCCGATCGGCTGTGCGACGACGCCGTGCGCCTGCTGGCAGGACGCCGCTGGGCCCTGGTCTGCCACGCGGCCTCGGTGGACGGCAACCTTCGCTACGTGTTCGACCGCCTGTGCGCCGACCCGCGCACGCGCCCGGTGATGCTACTGGCTCCCGAGCACGGACTGTTCGGCGAGCGCCTCTACATGCAGCCCGTTCCGGATGCCGTGGACCCGTTCCTGGGCCTGCCGGTCGTCAGCCTCTACGGGGACGACGCGGACTCGCTGGCGCCACGCCCGGAGCGCCTGTCGGGGCTGGACGCGGTCGTGGTGGACCTCCAGGACGTCGGCGCGCGCTACTACACGTACCTGGCGACGCTGGCCATGACGATGGACGCCTGCGCGGCGGCCCGCGTGCCGCTCATCGTCGCCGATCGACCGAACCCCATCGGCGGCCTTGAGGTCGAAGGCAACCTGCCCCGCGCCCACCTGAAATCCTTCGTGTCGTGGCTGCCCCTGCCGAACCGCCACGGCCTGACCGCCGGCGAAGCGGCGCGCCTGCACGCGTCCACGCTGCCCGGCCTCGACCTCACGGTGCTGCCGTGCCAGGGGCTGCGCCGCGGCATGCTGTGGCCGGACACGGGCCTGCCCTTCGTGCCGCCTTCGCCGAACATCCCCGGCTGGGAAACGGCCCTGGTCTACCCGGGGATGTGCCTCCTGGAGGGCACGAACCTCAGCGAGGGCCGTGGGACCACCACGCCGTTCTTCGTGTTCGGCGCGCCCTGGGTCACCGACCCGCGCCGCCTGGTGGCGACCCTGGACGCCTGGCGGCTGCCCGGCGTGGCCTTCCGTCCGACCTGGTTCTCCCCGAGCCTCGACAAGTGGACCGGGCATCGCTGCGGCGGCGCGCAACTGGTCGTCACGGACGTCCGGGCCTTCCGGCCCCTGCTGGCCGGCCTGGCGGTCCTTGCCGCCTGCATCGCGCTGCACCGCGACGACTTCGTGCTGCGGACGGAGGCCTACGAGTTCGTCCACGACCGGTTGGCGATAGACCTGCTGCTGGGCGACGAGTCGCTGCGCCGCGATCTGCTGGCCGGCGCGTCCCCCTGGGACCTCGCCGCCGCGATGGCGCCCGAAACCGCGGCCTTCCTGGACGCGCGCCGTCCCTTCCTGCTGTATCCCGACTAGGGGTTCCTGATTCCCTCCCCGACCCGCTCGCCATGGTTTCCGATAAAATCACCCACTCTGAGGTAGGATCCGTACCCCCGGAACCGGAGTCGTCCCGTGCCGTCACCGCTCGCCGATCGCGACATCGCGCTGTTCGGCGGATCCTTCGATCCCCCGCACTGCGCCCATGTGATGGCGATGTCGTATGTGCTGACCTGCTCGCCCTGCACCGAGGCGTGGGTGCTGCCGGTGTTCCACCACGCCTTCGCCAAGGACAGCGCCCCGTTCAAGGTCCGCCTGTCCCTGTGCCGCGCCGCCTTCGCCTGCTTCGGCCGCCGGGTGCGCGTGCTGGACGTCGAGTCCCGACTGCCTTCGCCGTCCTACACCGTGCAGACGCTTCGCCACCTGGTCGCGGCGCACCCGGCCGCCCGCTTCCACCTGGTCGTCGGCACGGACATCCTGTCGGAAACGGACCGTTGGAAGGAGTTCCCGGAAGTGACGCGGCTGGCCCGCCTGCTGGTCCTGAACCGCGGCGGGCCGGACCCCCGTGCGGCGGGCCCGGTCTTCCCGCCCGTGTCGTCGTCGGCGATCCGCGCCGACCTAGCCGCCGGTCGCGACGTTTCGGACCGCGTCCCCCGGGCCGTGCTGGAACGGATCCACGCCGCGGGCCTCTATGGAAGCGGGGTGCCCGCATGAGCGCACCCGTCGCCCCGGGCCCCGTGATCATCGTCGGAGCCGGCCGGGCCGGGACGGGCATCGGCCTGGCGCTGTCCTTCGCCGGCTTCCCGGTCACCCTGGTGTCCCGCGACGCCCCCCGACGCATCGGGCCCCTGGACATCCGTCCCTACGGCGACCCGGGCCTGCCCGCCCGGGCCCCCTGGATCCTGGCGGTCCCCGATCGCCACGTCGTCGATATGTGCCGCTCGCTGCGCGACGCGGGCGCCCTGGGTCCCTTCTCGGTGGTGGGCCACCTCTCGGGCGCCCTTCCCTCCTCGATCCTGTCCGACGCCGCCGGGCCCCTGGGCGGCTGCTTTTCGGCCCATCCCCTGCTGGCGTTCCCTCCGACCGTGCCCCCGCGCCCCATGCCGCACGGCACCATGGTCCTCATCGAGGGCGACCCTCTGGGGGAACGGATGGCCCACGCCCTGTTCGGCGCAGCGGGGGCCGAAACCGCCGCGGTCGACCCGCTGCGCAAGCCCCTGGTCCACGCGGCCGCCGTGATGACGGCCAATCTGTCCGCGGCGCTCGTCTGGTCGGCCGCCGACGCCCTTCGGGACTCGGGCGTGCCGGACCCGCTGAGGGTTTCGGCGCGTCTGTTGAAGAGCCTGGTCGATAACCTGGGGGACCGGCCGGATGCCGCCGCCCTCACCGGTCCCATTGCCCGCGGCGACGCGACCACGGTAGGCGCCAACCTGGCGGCCCTCGACGCCCGCGATCCCGGTCTCGGGCGGCTGTATCGCGACCTCGCCCTGCGGCTCGCCGACGCCCTGAGGGATGCCGGCACGCTCCCGGAGGAATCATGGCGGACGATCCGCACGATCCTGGATTCCTGAACGCGCCCGCGCATCCGGATCCCGCGGAGGGCATCCCCACGCAGCAGGCCGAAGGCGCCGCCACGCCGGTCCCGGAAGCCGCAGAGCCGGAAATTGCCGGACCGGAAGCCGCCAAGCCCGAAGCCACCGCGCTTGAAACCGCCGAACCCGAGGCCCCCTCCCCTCGCCTGCCGTTCCTGGGTGAAAT
>CAIOFV010000146.1 GCA_903857665.1 uncultured Myxococcales bacterium | reverse complement strand
CCCTTGTCCAGGATGCGATCCACGACTTCCGCCAGGCTCGAGGAATCCGTTGCCTTCTGTACCTTTGCCATGACCGTGTGCCTCCGAATGAAGTGATGTCCGAACGTCCGGGCCGCACCATTGCGCCCGGGGTCACCTGGAGCAACGTTGATGCCAACGGGGGCAGGGGCCGGAAGTCTTTTTGTGACCGCGGAAGTGCCCGGGATTGCAGAAGGAAAATGATGCTTCCAGCCGGGGCTGCGACGGTGGGTTGAAAGGGGGAACGGGTTCCGGGAAGCCGCTCCCGATTCCGGGCGCGGGCTCCGGGGATCAGCGTCCCGGGCCGGGATCGTGCGGGGGCGGCTCGGGGGCCGGGAAGAGCTGGTCCAGGCCGTACTTCCTCAGCTTGGTGCGCAGGGTCTTCGGATCGACGTTGAGCATCCTGGCAAGCCGGGCGGTGCTGACGTGCTGCCTCATCAGCAGCGAGTGCAGGAACGAGCGCTCGGCCTCCTCGGCCGCACGGTTCCCGATCGATTTCATGTCGAGGTCGTTCGGCGCGATCGCGAAGGAAACGTCGACGTGCAGGCCGTCGTCGGCGCCGGCCCTGGCCCTCGCGGGTTCGACGCGAACCTCGGCTTGCCGGGGGCTTCGCGACACGACCTCGGGGAGGTGTTCCGGCAGCACCACATCGTCCGCGAGCACCACGGCGGACTTCATCGCGTTCTCCAGTTCGCGGATGTTTCCCGGCCAGGTCCATCCTTCCAGAGCAGCCTGGGCCGAGGCGGAAATCCGCTGGACCCGGCGGCCGAATCGTGCGGAATACACGCGCACGAAATGATCGGCCAGCGGACCGACGTCGCCGTCGCGTTCCCGCAGGGGCGGCAGCTCGATCGTCATCTCGTTCAACCGGTAGTACAGGTCCTCGCGGAACCGTCCGACGCGGACTGCGTCCCTCAGGTTCACGTTGGTGGCCGACACGACCCGGACGTCCAGCCGGATGGTGTCCTTGCCGCCGACCCGCACGAAGCAGCGTTCCTGCAGCACCCGCAGCAGCTTCGCCTGGAAGGGCAGGGGGAGGTTCCCGATCTCGTCCAGGAACAGGGTCCCCCCCTGGGCGGCTTCCAGGCGGCCCACCCGCGACGCTATCGCCCCGGTGAACGCTCCCCGCTCGTGGCCGAACAGCTCGCTTTCGAACAGCGTCTCGGGCAGCGACGAACAGTCCACCGCGGCGAAGGGCGACGACCGCCGCTTGCTGGCCTGGTGGATGGTCCGGGCGAACAGCTCCTTGCCCGTCCCTGTTTCGCCCAGAAGCAGCATGTTGATGTTCGGCACCGCGAACTTGAGCGCCAGGTCCTGCGCATCCCGGAATGCCCGGCTGGTCCCGATCACCTCCGGCAGGCCGTTCGACTGTCCGCCGGCGGAAATCTGCAGCAGCGCGTCGATGTCGGCCAGCAGCGTGGCGGTGGAAAACGGCTTGGAAACGAAATCGGTGGCGCCCAGCCGCATGGCGGCGACGGCGTCCTGGATGCTGCCGTAGGCCGTCATCATCAGGATCTGCACGGCCGGGATCTCGTGCTTCAGCCGGAGCAGCACCTCCAGGCCGTCCATGCCGCCCAGGTGCAGGTCCAGCAGGACGATGTCCGGGGTGACCTTCCGGGCCGCGTTGAGGCCGGCCTCGCCGGACTGCACGGCCGCGACCTCGTGGCCCCGTTCCTGCAGCAGCACCGTCAGGATGCGGCACCACTCCAGTTCGTCGTCGACGATCAACAGGCGTGCCATGACTTCCCCGCGGACGCCCTACCAGCGGGCAGAACCAGGGTGAACTGGACCGCATGGGGCAGGTTCCTGCCCCGCACGTCCCCCCCGTGGGCCTTCGCGATCTGCCGCGCCAGGTACAGGCCCAGCCCGGTCCCCTCGGACTTCGTGGTGTAGTACGGCTGGAACAGGTTCGGCAGCACCTCCTCGGCGATCGGAGGGCCGTTGTTCTCGACTTCCACCGTGGCGCTGGCCGAATCGGGGCACCACCGGGTGCGGACCGTCAGCGAATCGCCGCGCTCGCGCATCGCCTCGAAGGCGTTCTTGATCAGGTTCAGGAGGATCTCCTTGAGGCCGAAGGCGTCCATCCGGACCGGCGGCAGCGCGCTGTCCGCCAGCATCTGGAACCGGACGCCGCGCCGTCGGGCCTCGGGCGCCGTGAAGTTCAGGACCTCCGAGATGGCGGCGTTCAGGTTCACGTCGGTCATGGGGTTCTGCTTCGCGGCGGCGAAGTCCCGCATCGTCCGCAGCATCGCGTCCATGCGGTCGACGCTGTCCAGCGCCATCCGGGTGAAGTCGCCGTCCGTCGCGTCCGTATCGCCGTGCTTGCCCTGCAGGTACTGGAGGCCGGAACTGATGATCGCCAGGGGATTCCCCAGCTCGTGGGCGATGCCCGCCGCCATCTGGCCCAGGGTGACCAGGTTCTCGGATCGCATCAACTGCTGCAGGCCGCTTCCTTCGGGCGCCTCCACGGGCGGCTCGGCCTTCGGGATGGCGCCGGCGCGGGAATCCTGCTGCGTCGTCAGGAAGTCCCGGCAGAACGCCACGGCGAACGGCGCGCTGGTCACGAGGTCGCTGGACGCCATCAGCCTCCGGACGGCGGCGGCGGGAAGGTGGTCCAACTGGTACGCCAGGAACAGGATGGGCACGTCGGCCGCCGTCAGGTTCTGGATGCACCTCATCCGGGCCCGCAACGACGGAACGATCGCGCTTTCAGGGCTCCCCGGCTTGAACGGCAGTTCCAGCCAGACGATCGTGCCCGGGTCGGCCGCGATCGCGCCGTCCATGGCCGCCCGCAGGTCGTGGTTCAGCCTTCTGCGGTCGCACGGCGCGCAGTTCGTTTCCATCAGCGCCGCCGTGAACGTCACCGCGCGCGTCGCGTCGGCATCGAGAGTGGCGACGTCGGACCGTGTCTGGTCGCAATCCGCCTGGGACCCGATGAAATGCAGCCGGGTGCCCCACTCGCGGCAGAAGGTCGCCATCGCGACCAGCGTCCGGGCCCGCTCACCATGGTCGTGGTAGTAGATGCTCCCGCGGAAACGGCTCGACTCCAGGCACGGTGCATCGGCCGCCGCGGGCATCCTTTGAAGCGCTCTCATGTCGACCTCCCCGCCGGCTCCCGCGTGGCCCGTATTTCCCGGATCGCGTCCAGCAGGTGCCCCCGACCGATCACCAGGTCCTGGAAGCCGTCCCCGTCCGCGTGGCTGTGGATGAATTCGCGCACGACCATGCGGGCCGCGCGGCGACAGATCGAATCGATGTCGGCGCCGGTCATCCCCTCCGTCTCGCGCGCCAGCTCCTCGGGCGCCACGTCCGCGCCGATCGGCCGGTTCTTCAGGTGGATGGTGAAGATGTCCTTGCGACCGTCCATGTCCGGGGGGGGGATTTCCAGCAGCAGGTCGAACCGGCCCGGCCTCAGCAGGGCCGGATCCAGGAGGTCGCGCCGGTTGGTCGCCGCGATCACCAGCACGCCCTTCAGTTCCTCGATGCCGTCCAGTTCTGTCAGGATCTGGCTGATCACCCGTTCGGCCACGCCCGAGCCGGTGTCGGACCCCGAGCGCGTCGACGCGATGGCGTCGAACTCGTCGAAGAACAGGATGCACGGCGAGGCCTGGCGCGCCTTCTTGAACACCTCGCGCACGCCCTTCTCGCTTTCGCCGACGAACTTGGACACCAGCGCTGGGCCCTTCACCGAGATGAAGTTGACGCCGCTCTGGGAGGCGACCGCCTTCGCCAGCAGCGTCTTGCCGGTCCCGGGAAGCCCGTACAGCAGGATGCCCTTGGACGCCTTGACGCCGGCATGCTCCAGCAGCGGCGCGCGGGTCAGTGGCCACTCGACGGCCTCGCGCAGTTCCCGCTTGACGTCGGCCAGCCCTCCGACCTGCTCCCACGACACGTCCGGCACCTCCACGACCACCTCGCGGATGGCCGAGGGCTCGATCTCGTTCTTCGCGGCCAGGAAGTCGTCCATCGTGACCTTCAGCGCCACGAGGACCTCGTACGGGAGCGCCTCGGCCGCCAGGTCGATTTCGGGCATCACGGCCCGCAGTCGGGTCATCGCCGCCTCGCGGCACAGCGCCTGCAAGTCGGCGCCCACGAAGCCGTGCGTGGTCGCGGCCAGCCGGCCCACGTCCACGTCGTCCGCCAGCGGCATGCCGCGGGTGTGGATGTCCAGGATCTGGCGTCGCGCGGTCGCGTCCGGGATCCCGATTTCCATCTCGCGATCGAACCGGCCCGGTCGCCGCAGCGCCGGGTCCAGCAGGTTCGGAAGGTTCGTCGCCCCGATGACGATGATCTGCCCGCGCGTCTCCAGCCCGTCCATCAGCGCCAGCAACTGCGCGACGACGCGCTTCTCGACCTCGCCCTGCACGGTTTCCCGCTTGGGCGCGATGGCGTCGATCTCGTCCAGGAAGATGATGCAGGGGGCCTGCTTCCGGGCCTGCTCGAAGATCCCGCGCAGCTTGGCCTCGCTCTCGCCGTAGAACTTGTGGATGACCTCGGGCCCGCTGACCGAGATGAAGGCGGCCTCGGTCTCGTGCGCGACGGCGCGGGCCAGGAGGGTCTTGCCCGTTCCCGGCGCGCCGTGCAGCAGGACGCCCTTCGGGGCGTCGATGCCCAGGCGTTCGAAGACCTGGGGGAAGCGCAGCGGAAGCTCGATCATTTCCCGCAGGCGCCGGATCTCCTTGCCCAGGCCGCCGACGTCCTCGTAGGACACGCCGGCCGCCTTGGTGCCGCGCGGCTGGGTGTCCGCCTCGATCGCGATGTCGGTCTGCGCGCCCATCACCACGACGCCCTTCGGCTTCGTGGACACGACCTCGAAGTCCTGGAAGCGCGCCCCGAACAGCGCGGCCCGGACCCGGTCCCCGGCCACGACCGGCAGGCCCTCGAGCAGGCGCCCGACGTATCGCGAGTCGTCGCGCTTGAGGGCCGCCGCGGACCCGCCGACCTGCCGGACCGCGATCGACGTGGCGGCGACGTGCCGGACCTTGCGCACGGTCACCCGGTCGTCCAGGCCCACGCTGGCGTTCCCGCGGATGATGCCGTCGACCTGGATGACGCTCTTTCCCCGGGCGTCGGCATACGACGGCATCGCCTTGGCGACCGTGGTCCGCTGCCCGACGATCTCGATGATGTCCCCGACGCCGGCGCCCAGCAGCGCCAGGTCCTTCGGGTCCAGCCTCGCGATTCCCCGGCCGACGTCCTTGCCGCCCGCCTCGGCGACCCGCAGTTGCAGCCCGTCCCCGGCGCCCGCGTCACTCTTCTTCGGTTCGTTCTTCATGGCCCTTGTCCTTCCCCTTGGTGTAGGCGCCCACGCCGAACGGGAGGCTGTGGATCACCTGCTGCAACTGGATCCCGTCGTCGATCTTCTGGTCTACGCGATGCAGCATCCCCAGGAACGCGATCCCCGTCTCGCCCGCCTTCAGCGTGTCCGAGATCCGCCGGGCGATGTACGCGTCGCGCTCGGCGAGGATGGTCTCCCCTTCCTGCTGCAGGGCCGTCAGATCGCTTGCGGGAAGCTCTTCCATCGCCGCGCGGACCAGCGCCTGGTTGCGGCGGTACTCGCGAACCATCAATTGCGCGTCCTCGGTCCCCATCAGCGTCGCGCCCTTTTCGATCAAGGCCAGCAGCAACTGGTGGTTCCGGCTTCCGGCCGCCGCGACGTCCCGCACGATGTCCATCTCGCGCCCGCAGACCGGCAGCCCGTCCTGGTACAGCCGGACGCGGCTCCACTCCAGGGGCATCGCGGACAGCCGGTCGGCCAGTCCCGTCCACATCGCTTCCACCGCCGCGGCCCTGCGCTTCCACGCGTCCTCGCCGTACGCCGCCGCGAACCCTCGCCGGACGTCGTCCAGAAGGCTGCCCAGGTCGGCCTCCGAATGGACGATCGGCACGTAGATGAGGACTCGCACCGGGTTCACTCCACCGTGCTGAACGGTCGACCGCGACCGTCTGGACGGACGGCGGCCATCGTTCGATTTGACGATAGGGCGAACCCCGCACTCTTTCCATCGGCCGGCGCTGAAAGGGGTGTAGGCGAGGGATTACAAGGGGTCAGGCGAGCCCGTGGGACAGCGCGTACCGCACCAGCTCGACGTCGTTGGCCACCCCCAGCTTTTCCCAGATGCGGGTGTGGTAGGTGCTGATCGTCTTCGGGCTGAGGGACAGTTCCCGGGCGATGTCCTGGATCGATCGGCCCGCGACCAGTTGTCGCAGCACCTCGTACTCCCGATCCGACAGGCGGTCCTGGGGCATCCCCTCCGCCTGCCCGAAGTCCTCGGCGAACCGTTCGGCCAGCGTGGCGCTGACGTAGCGCCCCCCGGCCAGGATCTTCCGCACCGCGCCGACCAGGTCCTCGGCCGCCACCTGCTTGTTCAGGTAGCCCCGGGCGCCGCCCTTCAGCACCCGGATGGCCAACTGCTCCTCGGGCGCGCTGCTCAGGACCAGCACCGGCAGGCCCGGGTGGCTGCGTCGCACCTCGTGCAGCACCTCCAGGCCGCTGCGGCCCGGCATGAAGATGTCCAGCACCAGCACGTCCCACCGTTCCCGCTCCAGGGCGTCCAGCGTTTCCTGCGCCCCCGACGCCTCGCCGAAGCGCGCGTCCGGGAACGCGTCGGCCAGGATCTGCACCAGCCCCTTCCTCAGGCACTCGTGGTCATCGGCCAGGAAGATCTTCATGTCGCATCCTTCGGCAAGTCCCGCGAAATTTCGCGGGGAACCTTCACCTCGATGGTCGTCCCCGATCCGTTCCCGCCGCGGATGTCGCACCGGCCTTCCAGCAGCAGCGCCCGTTCCCGCATGCCCACCAGCCCGATGGAGCGGGGCGCCGTCAGCGTGTCGCGGGGGATGCCCCGACCGTCATCCTGGATCCGCAACACCAGGTCGCCCCCTTCCTGCCCCAGGAACACCCGTACCCGGGTCGCCTCGGCGTGGCGTGCCACGTTGGTCAGGCCCTCAACCAGGATGCGGAAGAAGGCGGTCGCGTGGGCGGGGTCCACCGGCAGGTCGTCCTCCCGGATGTCCGCGTCGCAGGGGATCCCGGCCCACTTCTGGAAATCCCGGACCTGCCATTCCACCGTCGCGAACAGCCCCAGGCTGTCCAGCACGGCAGGTCGCAGCGCGGTGGCGATGGTCTGCACGGATCGGATCGCGTCGTCGGCCAGCCGGATCATGACGGCGGTCCGGGCGGCCAGGACGTCCATCGGCGTCGCCCCCGCCGGTCCCGCCTGGTGCCCCTGCAGCCAGACCAGGTCGATCTTCAGGCGTGTCAGGTCCTGGGCCAGCACGTCGTGGATCTCGCGGGCGGCCAGGGTGCGTTCCTCCTCGCGCACGGCCAGCAGGCGGGCCGTGAGGAGGCGCAGTTGCTCGCGGGAGGCTCGCAGGTCCTCCTCGTCCAGCTTCCGTTCGGTGATGTCCTGCAGGCACAGCAGGAGGCGGGACTCCCCGGAAACCCGGAGGGGGGCGATCGAGGCCAGGAACGCCGAGGGGGTCGGCCGGCCCTCCCGGAGGATCTCGGTGCGATACTCGATCCCGCGATGGCTTCGCCCCGACTCCAGCGCGTCCAGCAGGGCCAGCCGCACCGGGCAGGCCTCGCACCGGGGTCCCTTTCCGCAGCCCGCCGGGTCGTCCAGCGCCCGCAGGCACCCGATCGCGCCGCCCGTCCGCTGCCCCTGGATTTCCGTCGGAAGCCGGCCGACGAACTCGGCGAAGGCGCGGTTCTCGTAGACCACCTGGCGACCGGCGTCCAGCACGCACATCATCACCGGGGCGTTGTCGTAGATCGCCTGCAGTTCCTCCTCGTGCCGTTGCAACCGCTCCGTCGTGTCACGGTGCGCCTGTCGCAGCCGCCATTCGCGCAGCGCGCGCTCGATGATGTGGGGCATGTCCGCGAAGGCGCCGGGCGACTTGACCACGTAGTCCAGCGCGCCCGCCTTCATCACCTCGACCGCGGCCCGCTCGTCGCCCTGGCTGGTCATCACGACGACCGGGAAGCGGGCGGCTTCGGGTTGGGACCCGAGGAACTCGGTGGCGCGACCGTCCGGCAGGTTCAGGTCCAGCAGGATGAAGTCGGGCGCGCCGGCGGCCACCGCGGCCCGGCACTCGCGAAGCGTGCGGACCGTGAGGATGGCGGCGTCGGGCCAGGCAGCCGCCAGGGTGCGCCTGACGGCCCCGAGGTGGGCCGGTTCGTCATCGACCACCAGGAGGGTCATGGGCTGCTCGGTCGTCATGAGGTGGGCTCCGGGACCTTGTCCAGAAGTAGAGGGGGGGGCGCGAGGGCGCCGGCGACCTGCCGCAACAGCTCGCCCTGCTCGAAGGGCTTCGGCAGGAAGCCCCGGGCGCCGTCGTCCAGCACCCGTTGCACCTCGCCATCCCGGGGCAGCGCGGACAGGATCAGCGCCCGGACGGACGGGTCGATCCGGCGCATGGCCGCAAACGTGTCCCGGCCCCCCAGGCGCGGCATCATCAGGTCCAGGATCACGAGGTCGAACCGCGGCCCGGGCCGGCCGAACACCCGCAGCCCGTCCTCGCCGTCGGCGCAGGCCTCCACCTGGTACCCCTCGCCCCGCAGGATCCGGGCCAGCAGGTCCCGCACCACGTCCTCGTCTTCCAGCAGCAGGATGCGGCCCTCGACCGGCCGCTGGGGACGGGGCGCGTCCACCGCCGCGACCCTCGGCGCCTCCACCCCGAACGGCAGGAACAGGTGGAAGGTCGTGCCTTGCCCCGGCGCGCTTTCCACGACCAGGTCGCCCCCGTGGCTGCGGACCGTCGCGTAGACCGAGGCCAGCCCCAGGCCCGTGCCCTCGCCGGGCCCCTTGGTCGTGAAGAAGGGCTCGAACAGGTGGCGCCGCGTTTCCGCGCTCATGCCGACCCCGGTGTCGGACACGGTAATCCGCAGGTAGCGACCCGGGTCGAGGTCCAGGCCGACGGTCCGCCGATCCCGCTGGACCGTCGAGGTCGCGATCGCCAGGCATCCGCCCTGGGGCATCGCGTCCCGGGCGTTGAGGGCCAGGTTCAGCAGGGCGTTGGAAAGCAGGCTCGGGTCGCCATGGATCAGCGAGGGCCTTGCGTCCAGGTGCAGCCGGACGTCGATGCGCTTGTCGATGGTGTGCTGGAGCAGGGCGATCATCTCGGCAATGATCGCGTGCAGGTCCACCGGAGCCTTGACGAGGCTGTTCTTGCGCGCGAAGCCCAGCAGCTTGCGGGTGAGGCCTGCCGCCTGCCGGGCCGCCTTCAGGATGTTGCCGGCATACACGCGAAGGCCCTCGTCCCTCAGGGAGTCCACCAGCAGTTCGGCGTATCCCATGATGCCCGCGAGCTGGTTGTTGAAGTCGTGGGCGACGCCGCCCGCGAGGCGCCCGATGGCCTCCATCTTTTCCGACTGGTGCAGCCGCTCCTCCAGGATCCGGTGCTCCTCCTCGGCGCACTTCCGTTCCATCAGCAGCGCCCATTCCCGCAGCGCGCGCTGGACCGTGTGGGGCATCTGGGCGAACGTCTCGGGCGACTTGACCACGTAGTCCAGCGCGCCTGCCTTCATGGCGCGGACGGCGATCTGCTCGTTGCTCAGGCTGGTCATCACCACGGTGGGGAAGGGGCCGTCCCCGGCGGGGGAGGTCAGGATTTCCACCGCGTTGCCGTCCGGCAGGTTCAGGTCCACCAGGGCGATGTCCGGGGGATTCGAGGCCACCGCGTCCCGGAACGCCTGGAGGGTGCCCACGACCTCGATCCGGACGTCGAGGGCGGCGGCGTGCAGGGCGCGCCGGATCGCCGTCGCGTGCGACGGTTCGTCCTCCAGGATCAGCACCGAGGCGCGGGCGTCCGCCCCGGCCGCCGCCCCTCCGGCCGGTCGCGAATCCGCGTCCCCTTCCGTCCCGGCGACGGTTCCGGGCAGCCCCTGGCCGTTCACCTTGAACTCCCCCGGTTCGCGATGCCCTGTGGAATCGATGGTACTTCCATGACGGGTGTCGGACAAGAGGCGACGGCGTTGCGACGCGCCCCAGGTGACCCCCCTGTTGCGGTTCCGCACAATCGGGGCGTATCGTAAATGCCCGCCTTCGGGTGGAGTTGTTTCGGTCGGGAGTTCCCATGGGCGGAACGCAAGCAGACGGACCCCTCCGTTCCCTGGGCGAGCGCCACGGCGGGTTGCTGCTGGTCCTGGTCTACGCGGTGGTCGCCGGGGGGGTCCTCCTGGCGGGCCGGTTCTGGTACCAGGGGTTCGCCCGACAGCACCGCCACGAAGTGGAAGCCCAGTTGTCCGCCATCAGCGAACTGAAGGCGGACGACCTGGCGCGGTTCCGGAAGGAACGCCTGGAGGACGCCCAGGCGCTGTTGCAGAACGACGTGTTTTCGGACCTCGTGCGACGGTTCGTCGAGGCGCCCGGCGATCCGATCGCCAGGCCGGAACTCCAGCACTGGCTGGACGTGTACGCGACCGTCCTGGGGTATGCCCGGGCCAGCGTGATTGCCCCGCAGGGCGCGACCCTGCTGACCTCGCCCGCCGATCGCTCCTGGTCGCCGCCGACCGGCGTCCTTCGGTCGCTGCCGGAGGCGATCCGGGAACGCCGGGCGCTGTTCCAGGATTTCGCCTGCGCCGACCAGGAGAGCCCGCCGTTCCTCTGCCTGCTGATACCCGTCGTCGATGACCGGGCCCCGGGGCGCGGTCATGCCGTGATCGAACTGGACATCGATCCCGCCCGCCAGTTGTACCCCTTCCTGCAGCGCTGGCCCGGGGTCAGTTCGACGGCCGAAAGCCTGCTGGTCCGTCGCGACGGTGACGACGTTCTGTTCCTGAATCCGCTGAAGTTCGACCCGAAAGCCGCCCTCACGCGAAGGATACCGCTGACCCGGCTGGAAACGCCCGCGGTCCAGGCCGTATTGGGGCGGGAAGGCGTCTTCGAAGGCGACGACTACCAGGGACACCGGGTCGTGTCCGCGCTGCGCAAGGTGACCGACTCGCCCTGGTACCTGGTCGCGCGCATCGAGCTGGCCGAGGTCGAGGAGCCCATCCGGGAGCGCCTGTTCGTGACCCTCGGGTTCGGTGCGGTCCTCCTGGTCCTCGTCGCCCTGAGCCTGTCGCTGTTCTGGTACACGCAGCGGCAGCGGCTTGTCCGCCGGGATGCCCTGGCAGCCGAGGCCCTCCGGGAAACCAGCGCCCACCTGGAGGCCCTGATCAACCAATCGAACGTCCCGATCCTGGAGTGGGACCCGCTGCTGCGGGTGACGCGGTTCAACCGCGCCTGCGAGACCCTGTCCGGCTACGCGGCCGCAGAGGTCCTGGGCCGTACCGTCGAGTTCCTGTTTCCCGCGGACGAGGCGGGGGCCGCGATGCAGCACGTCCGCCGGACGCAGACCGGCGAACGGTGGGAGAGCCTCGAACTCCAGCTTCTGCATCGCGACGGGTCGACGCGATCGGCCGTGTGGAACTCCGCCACGATCTTCGCGGCGGACCGAGCGACCGTCCTGGCCACGATCGCCCAGGGGCTCGACATCACCGGGCGCAGGCGGGACGAGGAGGCACTGAAGGCCATCGACCGGGTACTGAGGGCGCGGAACGAGGAACTGACCCGCTTCGCGTACGCGGTGTCGCACGACCTGAGGAGCCCGGTCGTGACGGTCAAGTCGTTCCTGGACTTTCTGGAGCGGGACATCGGAACCGGCGACCAGGCGCGCATCGCGAAGGACATCAACTTCATCCGGGTGGCGGCGGAAAAGATGGGCTGCCTGCTGGACGAACTGCTGGAGCTTTCGCGCGTCGGGCACACCGAGGGACCCATGGTGGAAATGCCGCTGAAGCCGATCGTGGAAGAGGCCCTGGCCCTGGTCGCCGGACGGATCTCGGCGCAGGGGACCCGGGTCGTGGCCGACGTCGAAGGGTACGTCGTCACGGGCGATCGCAACCGGCTGGTGGAAGTCTTCCAGAACCTGCTGGACAATGCGGTGAAGTTCGCCGGCGATCCGGCGCAGCGGCAGGTCGAGATCGGGGTGGATTGCTCGGGTCCGGCACCGGTGCTCTTCGTGCGCGACAACGGCATCGGGGTCGATCCCCGGTACCTGTCGAAGCTGTTCGGGCTGTTCGAGCAGTTGGACCCGCGGGCCGAGGGCACCGGCATCGGGCTGGCGCTGGTCCGGCGGATCGTCGAACTGCACGGAGGCCGGATCTGGGTCGAGTCGGCCGGGGTGGGGCAGGGCGCGACCTTCCGCTTCACGCTGGCCGGGACGCGGCGGGCACCTTCCTGAGGAGGACGGACCATGGTCAACGGCGATCCCATCACGATCCTGCTGGTGGAAGACGACCCGGCGCACGCCGAGATCGTCGTGCGCAACCTGGAGGATTTCCGGGTGGCGAACCGGATCTTCCACGTCGAGGACGGGCAGGCGGCGCTGGACTACCTGCGCAGGGAGGGCGCCTACGCGGACCGCGAGGTCAGCCCGCGGCCGGACCTGATCCTGCTGGACCTCCGGCTGCCCAAGGTGGACGGGCTGG
>CAIOFV010000145.1 GCA_903857665.1 uncultured Myxococcales bacterium | reverse complement strand
CGGCGGGCCGGGCGGGCCGGGCGGCAACAGCGCGGGCGCTCCGGGCACGGCGGGCAGCGTCGGACAGGCCTCGGATTGCACCCAGATGTAACCGGCTTGCGATTTGCCAACGGACCGGTACGATCTGCCGATGCGTTGGCCCCTCCCCACTTCATGCTTCCCGGCCCTGGCAGCGGCGCTCGCGCTGTCGTCGTGCGGCGGTTCCAGCGGCACGGCGGCGGACCTCGCGATCCCGGAGGTTGCCGACCTGGCCGAGGGGACGGACACGCCCACGGACGTGCTGGAGGAGGTCCGCGCCGACGTCGCGTCGGACGCGTTGCAGGACGTTTCCGTCGACTCGCCGAGCGACCTCGGCGACGTCGAGGACGCGCTGGACGTAGCCCCCGGCGACACCCCTCCGGACGCCCAGGACGTCGTCGCCGACACGCCGCCCGACGTCCCCGCGCCCATCGGGTGCAACGGCGCCGAGGCCCTGTGCGGCAGGCGCTTCAACGAAGTCGTCTATCCCACCACGCACAACTCCATGAGCAACGACGACGACGGGTGGGTGGCTCCGAACCAGAACCACGGGATCGAACGGCAGCTGGAGGACGGGATCCGGGCGTTCATGATCGACACCTGGTATGGCGACGGGGACACCACCGACGCGTCGAAGGTGTACCTCTGCCACGGGACCTGCCTGCTGGGGAGCCGCCCGCTGGTGGACGCCCTGATCGCGCTCAAGACATTCCTGGACGCGCACCCGAGGGACGTGGTGACGCTGATCTTCGAGTCCTACGTGTCCGCCGCCGACACGGCCGCGAGCTTCCACGATGCGGGCCTCGATTCGTACCTTCTGGCACAGGACGTGAACCAGCCGTGGCCCACGCTGGACGAAATGGGCGCCACCGGCAAGCGGCTCGTCGTCCTCACGGATCGCGAACCGGGGACCCCCGCGTGGTACCTGGACCAGTGGGCGTTCACGTTCGAGAATCCCTGGTCGGCGACGAAGGCGTCGGAAATCTCGTGCGCGCTGGACCGCGGCGTCGCGACCAACAGCCTGTTCACGATGAACCAGTTCGTGTCGAACCCGTTCCCGACCCCGGAGGACTCGCTGGCCGTCAATTCGAACCCGTTCTTCCTGGAAACCGCGCAGACGTGCCAGGCCGAGCGCAGCCACCTGCCCAACTTCCTGTCGGTCAATTTCTACGACCTCGGCGACCTGTTCGCGGTGGTGCGGACCCTGAACGGGCTGGACGAATCCCCGGCCCCGTGACCGGCGCCCGCCTCAGGCGGGCCGGGGCAGCGCTTCGACGATTTCCACCACGTTGCCCTCGGGGTCCAGGAGGCGGGCGATGATGCCCACGGCGGTGCGGCGGGGGGGGAAGACCGACCGGACGCCGGCATCCACCAAGCGGCGATGCTCGGAGGCGACGTCCCGGACCTGGAAGGCGACGCCGCCCGCGCCGGACGACGTGCCCGGGACCCCGGCCTCGTCCGACGGCCACAGCGACAGGTAGACCCGCCCCACATCGCAGGCCCAGTGGGGCGCCAGTCCCGGCACGTTCACCGGCCGCAACGGCACGCCGAAGTGGCGACGATAGAAGGCGGCCAGGGCCTCCGGGTCCGGCGTGAACAGCAGCACGGCCGCGATGCCCAGCGGCGCGGGACCTGTGTCTTCGCGAGTGTCCATCGCTCCCTCGACCGGCGGAATCCGGCGGGCACGGCGCCTACGAAGGCCCTCCCTCCGAAGCGCCCCCGGCGCGGAGGCCGGCCGCAACCGCCAGTTCGGTTTCGTTCGCCACGTCGTCGCCCAGCTCGTCCAGGCGGCCGGCGATCAGCGCCTGGCGATAGAAGCAGTAGGGGTTGTCGAAGCGGTTGCTGGTGTGGCTGTATGCCGTCCAGGCGCACCCGCCCCGGCAGATGTCGCGGTACCGGCACACCGCGCAGAATCCGCCCAACTGCTCCTCGGTGAACCCGCGGTTCCAGGCGAACGCGTTCGGGTCGTCCCAGATCTCCTTCAGCGAGCGGCGCCGCAGGTTGTCTTCCACGAACCGGTCGTTGCCGTGGCGGGCCGACGGCAGGGACAGGCAGCCCTTCACGTTGCCGTTGCTTTCGATGCCGATCACCTGCATCCCCGCGCGGCACCCGATCCAGAAGCTGATCTCGGCGCCGCGGTCCCGCAGGGGCTTTTCATACTTCCCGAAGTACCCGACGTTGTCGGCCGCCAGCACTGCCGGGCCGGGCGTCGGGTCGGTCCGCAACGCGGCAATCTGCGGGATCAGCCACAGCAGGTCGTCGGGCTGGATCACCAGGTCCCGGTTGTCCCGCAGGGCCCCCGACGGGATGCCCAGCTGGATCTGCCAGGACGACACGCGGTGCTGGCCCAGGAAGGCGCGGAACTCGCGCAGGGTGTGCGCGTTCAGGCGGTTCACGTGGGACACGATGCTGGCCGGGAAGCCCTCGCGGGCGCAGTGGTCCAGCGCAGCCACCACCCTCTGGAACGAGCCGGGCTTCCGCACCTGGTCGTGGGCCTCTTCGAAGCCGTCCAGGCTGAAGGCGATGTTGGTCAGGCGCGCGTGCCGGGCCTTTTCCAGGTGCTCCGGCGTCCAGGACCAGCCGTTGGAAATCATGTTGACCCGCACGCCCTGGTCGGACAGGCGACGGCCCAGGTCGTGCCACCGGGGATGCAGGGTCGGTTCGCCGCCGCCCAGCGTGACCTTTTCGCATTTCATCGCCGCCAACTGGTCGGCGACGGACTCCATCTCGGGCATCGACAGTTCGTCGTCACGCCGGGCGCCCGCGTAGGACCCGCAGTGCAGGCAGCGCATGTCGCAGGCCAGCGTCAGTTCCCAGACGCAATAGCGGGGGTAGCACCCCAGGCGTTTCAGCAGTTCGATCACGGTCCGGACCTCCGGAAGGGGTGCGGGTGCGCGATGTGCGCCTAGGAGGGAGTCCTGTAGGGCGGCAGGGCGCCCGGGTCGGTCTGGCCGGCGTCCACGGCCATGTAGGCGGGCTGCGGGCCAGGATCATCCGGAGCCATGTAGGGCGGCTGGGCGCCCGGGTCGGTCGGCCCGGCGTCCGGGCCCATGTAGGCCGCATCGGGCGGCGTGACGACGTCGGTTGCCATGTACAGGGGCATCGGTCCCGGGTCGTCGGCGTCCTTCAGGAACACGTCGCCGCCCGGGTCCCCGACGTCGGGCGTGGGCACGTTGTCGAGGCCCGCTTCCGTCACGGCGTCGTAGGGCGCCGAGTAGATCGGCGCCGACGACGGGCCGCCGTCGGAAAAGCACCCCGTACCGCCCGCAAGGGCCGCGCCCAGGGCCACCGGCACAGCCATCTTGCCGACCGGCATCACCACCTGCCGGGCCAGGCGCTCGCAGACCTGACGCAGGATGGCGCGAATCTCGCTTTCGGACATGACGCCTCGCATTCCCCAACCGGCAACATGGTACGAAACCCGGACGCCCGAATGCAAGGTGCGAACCCGCGCGGATCAGTGGCCGCGCCGAAGGTCCCGGGCGCCCTCGTTGACCTCGCGACGCTTCTGCTGCTACAACAAGGCCCTGGACTCGACACGCCCGGAGGCTCCATGCGCAAGACCCTGCTGGCCGTCGCGTTGGTGCTGGCGACCTTCCTCCCGATCGCCGCCGAGGCGAGCCAGTTGCAGGACTGCATCGCGCTCAAGTGCGACAAGGGCTGCGCCGAGCGCTGCGCCGTGAAGGCCGCCCCGGGGACGGCCGCGCACCGTCGCTGCATGCTCAGGTGCAGGATGTGGCACGACAAGTGCGTCGCCAAGTGCAAGTACAAGTTCCGCTGATCCCGCCCAGCCCTTCCGGTCCCCAACGTCACGCAGCCCCCGCGATGCACCCCGATTCCGGACTCGTCCGGAATTCGCGACGCCGGCATCGTCAACGTCGCGCGACCAGCGATTCCAGCAGGGACGGCGTCACGTCCCGCAGGCTGTCCAGCCGGGCGTCCGCCAGTCCGAAGTCGTGCGCCCGCGTGTACCGGTTGGGAACCGCGACACAGGCCAGTCCCGCGGCATGCGCGGCGCGGACCCCGGCCTCGGCGTCCTCGAGCGCGACGCAGCGGGCCGCGGGCAGCCCCAGCAGGCCCACCGCGCGCAGGTACACGTCGGGAGCGGGCTTCGTGCGGGGGGATTCGTCCCCGGGGGACAGCACCGCAAGGGCATGGTCCAGACCCACGCACCGCAGGCAGGCCTCGACGTCCACCCGGTACGAAGACGACGCCACCGCCATCGGCACGCCCGCGTCGCGCAGCGCGGCGACCAGTTCCACCGCCCCGGGCATCGAACGCATCTGCGTCGGCACCAGGTCCGCGTAGGCCCGGTCCTTGGCATCGTGGATCGCCAGCACGTCCGGCGCCAGGCCGGGGTGCTTCATTGCCAGGTCCCGGAAGTTCTGCAGGGTCGAGTACCCAACGAACCCGGCGAACTCCTCGTCCGACAGGGTGATTCCGTAGGGCGCCAGCACGGCGTTGAACGCCATGGCCTGGACGCGCTCCGAATCCACAAGAAGGCCGTCCAGGTCGAACACCACGCCGAACGAGGCCATCCCGGTCCCTCCGAAGTCCGGGAAGTGTACCCGAGCGTCAGGAATTGTCGCCGGGACACTTGTGGAAGGCGTCGTCCGGAGGAGGCACGGAGCCATCCTGCCCGACCTGCACGCACCAGACCGGCAGCGTCCGGCTGGACGTGCAGCCGTCCTCCAGCACGGTCAGGGCGTCGGCGGGATCCAGCACCTGCAGGCAATCCATCGCCTGGCACTTCCGCCAGGAGATTCCCATCGACGAGTGGTAGTACCGGTAGACCGTGCCGCGGAAATCCACGCGGATCCAGTCGTTCCTGTGGTTGCCGCCCGAATCGTACTGAGCATCGACCGCGACGACCCGGCCGTCGATCGCCATCCAGGCTCCCGCCGTCTGCCAGATGATGCCGCCCAGGATCCAGCCGCCGTCCTTCAGGGGCCGGTCCTGCAGGTAGAAGGTCGCGTCGACCCCGGCGTGCCGGAACGTGCACATCCAGTCCAGGTCCCATGCCTGGCTCCAGCCGGTCTGGCCACCGGACACCTCGGTGGGAACGGTGTGCTGGCGAGGGACCCGGACGAGGAAGCCGTGGTCGTCGATGTCGCCGCCCTCGTCGGTGGCAGGAACATCGACCACCGGCATGTCGGGGGGTTCGACCCGATCGAGGGAGTCACGTACAACGTCCGACGCCGCGTCGTCGGGGAAGAAATCGCCCGTCGCGCAGGCGCCACACGCCATGCAGGCCACCACCGCCAGGGCCACAGGTACCGTCGATGCCCCGACTCGACGCGCCACGATCCGCCTCCCCGAGGCCGCGGGGGAACGCTTGAGGTTGGCCCCTTCCGGTTCTACCATCGGTGCGGCCGGTTGGGTAGCACGATGACGGGCAGGCACGCAACAGTGAAGCCGGGACGAACCGCCCTGGCGATCGTCGCGACCGCGATGCTGTGGGGCGCGCTGGCGTGTGACGCGGATCGTTCGACGCCTGCTGCGACCTGTCCCGGTGGCTGGGTGCGCGTCGGACCGCTGGCCTTCGTGATGGGAACGCCCGCCCGGGAACCGGGCCACCGGACCGCAGAGGAAGCCGCCAACGGCGGTCTGCTGGCGGTGTTCATCGACCACGCCTGGTGCGTGCCGCCGCGCGAGGTCACCCAGGTCGAGTGGCGGGCCGCGATGGGCACGAACCCGTCGCAGCACGCGGATTGCGACGACTGCCCGGTCGAGTGCGTGAACGCCTGGGAAGCCGCGGCCTATTGCAACGCGCTGTCGGCCGCCGAGGGGCTGCCGGCATGCCACGCGCTGGCCGGGTGGGACGGCGCCGGGTGCGGCGGCGTGCGGCCTGGCGAGGGAACCACGTGCAACACCAGCGCCGGCATGGCGTGCGACGGCGACACCCCGGCGGGAGCCGGCTGCGCGGGATACCGGCTGCCCTCGGAATCGGAGTGGGAGGCCGCGGCCCGGGCCGGGATCGCGGCGGCGCTGTACACGCCCGAGGGGGACGGGGCCGACCCGGACGCCTGGGACCTGCAGTGTCACGCCAACCCGACCCTCGACCCCATCGCCTGGTTCTGCGGCAACAGCGGCATGCGGTCGCACCCGGTCGGCGGGCTGGCGGCGAATCCCTGGGGACTTCAGGACATGCTGGGAAACGTTTCCGAGTGGGTGCAGGATCCGTGGCACGATTCGTATGCAGGAGCGCCCATGGACGGGAGCGCCTGGGGCACGGACGCAACCTCGGGCCGCATCGTTCGCGGCGGATCCTGGCTCTCGGACGCGGCCGACGTGAGGTTGGGGGCCCGCATGTCGATGCCCCCCGGGTATCGCGTAGGCAACGTCGGGTTCCGGTGCGTGCGGACCGCGGGCCGGTAGCAGGGGGCGCAAGGTGCCACACCCCGTCCTCCGCATCGCCGAAACGGACAGGAAGCCAGGGGTGTTCTACGCGGTTTCGGACGACGGTCGGGAACTTCCCGTCATCGACCTGACGCACCCGTCGTTTTCCGACCTGCCCGACGAAGCCGCCCGGGCCGAGGCGGTCCGTCGCTTCGTGGCGCACCTGGGCCGGCAGCAGTTCCTCCCGGTCAGGCTCCGGCGCGCGCTGCTGGGATTGCTGGGCCGCCGATCGGTGCTGATCCGGGACATCCTGCGCCTGTCCGACGGGTTCCTGCCGGGCATGAGCACGTACATCCTGAAACTGGGCCCCGACAACCTGGGCCGGGGATACGCGGGAGCCATCGACCGAAGGATCGCCGCCAGCGCCCCTGCCCTTTCGGCCCGCATCCGCCTGCACAACGTGGCGCGCCTGTTGGTCGAAGGGCTGGTCCCGACCCTGTCCACCCGGCCCGGCCTGCCCCTGCACATGGTCAACATCGCGGGCGGCCCGGCCATGGACAGCCTCAATGCGCTGCTGCTGCTGCGACGCGACCATCCCGCATTGCTGGAGGGGCGGCCCGTGCGGATCCACGTGCTGGATCTGGACCGGG
>CAIOFV010000144.1 GCA_903857665.1 uncultured Myxococcales bacterium | reverse complement strand
TATTACGCGCGGCTCCGAAGAACCTCTTCGGTTTCTGCAGGGCGTTCGAATCGACGCCGCCCGACAGGATCTTGCCCGACGGGGGGACGACCGTGTTGTAGGCACGGGCGAGGCGCGTGATGGAGTCGATCAGGATCACGACGTCGCGCTTGTGCTCGACCAGCCGCTTGGCCTTCTCGATGACCATTTCGGCGACCTGCACGTGGCGGGCGGCCGGCTCGTCGAACGTGGAACTGATGACCTCGCCCTTCACCGAACGCTCCATGTCGGTCACTTCCTCGGGCCGCTCGTCGATGAGCAGCACGATGAGGTAGACCTCCTTGTGGTTCGTGGCGATGGCGTGCGCCATGTCCTGCAGGATGACCGTCTTGCCGGTACGGGGCGCGGCGACGACCAGCGTGCGCTGACCCTTGCCCTGCGGGCACAGCAGGTCGATGACGCGGGTCGAGTAGTTCTTGGCGTCGTATTCCAGGTTGAAACGCTCGTTCGGGTACAGCGGCGTCAGGTTGTCGAAGAGGGTCTTGGTCTTCGCGACTTCCGGATCCTCGTAGTTGATCGACTCGACCTTGAGCAGCGCGAAGTAGCGCTCGCCGTCCTTGGGCGGCCGGATCTGGCCCGCCACGGTATCGCCGGTCCGCAGGTTGAAGCGGCGGATCTGCGACGGGGACACGTAGATGTCGTCGGACCCGGGCAGGTAGCTGGTGTCCGGGGCGCGCAGGAAGCCGAAGCCCTCCGGCAGCACCTGCAGCACGCCTTCGCCGAAGATCGAGCCGTTCTGCTCGGTCTGGGCCTGGAGGATCGCGAAGATCAGTTCCTGCTTGCGCAGGCCCCGAGCGCCGTCCAGGTTCAGATCCTTGGCGAGGATCAGCAGGTCCGAGATCTTCATGTCCTTCAGTTCTTTCAGGTTCACACGTTCCTCCGTTGCGAAGGCGACCTTGACGCCTCGTGAAGTGGTGGTTCCGTAGCCGTCTGAGCGCCGCTCTGCGGGACTCCAACTGACGGAAAAAAAAGCCGGAACCAAGTGGAAAAAGCGCGGAGGGGCGAGGCCGATCCGCGGAAAGCACGGAGGGAGGTTAGCAACCCCCCGTTGCGTTGTCAAGATCCTCGAACGGGATGATTCGCGGTCGGCAGCGCGGGCCTTCCTACACCCGGGCGACGGCGCCCCGGTATTGGCCCAGTCGCCTGGCCCGGGTTTCCGCGTCCATCGCGGGCTGGAACTGCCGGTCGGTCGCGGCCATGCGGGACAGGTCGGGCTGCGTCCACAGCCCCACGCCGAGGCCCGCCAGCATCGCCGCGCCCATGGCCGTGGTGTCGACGTTCCTGGGCCGGATCACCGGGATCCCCACGATGTCGGACTGGAACTGCATCAGCAGGTCGTTGGCGCAGGCGCCGCCATCGACGCGCAACTCGGCGACGGGCACTCCCGTGTCCCAGCCCATCGCCTCGATCAGGTCGGCCACCTCGAAGCCGATGCCCTCGAGCACCGCGCGAGCCACGTGGGCCCGGGACGTCCCGCGGGTCAGGCCGAACAGCGCGCCGCGAGCCTCGGGACGCCAGTAGGGGGCGCCCAGGCCGGCCAGCGCCGGCACGAACACGACGCCGCCCGAGTCGGGCACCGACGCCGCCAGCGACTCGATTTCCGAGGCGCGGGCGAAGAAGCCCAGCCCGTCGCGAAGCCACTGCACCGCCGCACCGGCGATGAAGGCACTGCCCTCGAGGGCGTACGACGTCTTCCCGTCCACCGTCCACGCGACGGTGGTCAGGAGGCCCGAACGGGACGGGACGGGAGTCGCGCCGGTGTTGAGCAGCAGGAAGGCGCCGGTGCCGTACGTGCACTTGGACTGGCCCGGGGCGAAGCACGTCTGGCCGAACAGCGCGGACTGCTGGTCGCCCGCGATGCCGGCGACCGGGATCCCGTCGGGCAGGAAATCGATGCCCTTCGTAAGGCCCAGCACGCCCGATGACGGCACCACCTTCGGCAGAACGCCCATCGGCACGCCCATCGCGTCGCACAGTTCGGGGTCCCAATCGAGGGTCCTCAGGTTCAACAGCAGCGTGCGGGACGCGTTGGACACGTCCGTGGCGTGCGTCAGCCCACCGGTCAGGCGCCACACCAGGAAGCAGTCCACGGTGCCGAACGCCAGGCGGCCGGCCTCGGCATCCGCCCGCACCCCGGTCACGTTGTCCAGCATCCAGCGGATCTTGGTGCCGCTGAAGTAGGGGTCCAGCACGAGGCCCGTCCGGTCGCGGAAGGTCGATTCCAGGCCCTTGTCCTTCAGCGCGTCGCAGAAGGGCGCGGTGCGGCGGCACTGCCACACGATCGCGTTGTACCGGGGCGCGCCGGTCGCACGGTCCCAGAGGACCGTCGTTTCGCGCTGGTTCGTGATGCCGATCGCGGCGCAGTCCTTCGGATCCACGCCCGCGGCGACCATCGCCTGGCGGGCCGACGTGGTCGTGGCGCCCCAGATGGCCTCGGGGGAATGCTCGACCCATCCGGGCTGCGGGAAGATCTGCGGGATCTCGTTGGAGGCCTTGGCCAGGCAGGTGAGGTCGGGCCCGACGACGACCGCGGTCGTGGCGGTGGTTCCCTGGTCCAGAGCGAGAATGAAGCGCGGCATGTGTCCCTCCGGCGGCTGATTGGCCCGGGCACGAAGGCGGAGGCGCAATCCTCATTGCGCCGCAGCCGGAATCGCCTCGGGCCTACCCGATGATTCGCACACCCGCCGGCCCGGGACGTCCCGGCCTACCAGCGGGCGTGCAGACTGATGCTGACACTGTATCGGAGGGCCGTGGACCAGTCTACCTTGCTGTGCGACCCGTAGCGTTCCCACCGGTACCAGTCGATGTCCAGCGCGAACGGCTCGATCGCCAGGTCCATGAACTTCGCCAGGAAGAAGGTGGCGCGGAACCCCGGGCGGACGATCAGGTGCACGCCGCTGGCGGCCCCGAACAGGATCATCGGATCGACCTCGAAGAACGGCGTCAGCAGCACCGGGCCCAGGCGCCAACTGTAGAAGACGCGCAGATCGGGCGACACCTCGTGGACGTTCCGCACGAGGCCGTCCGCGGCGCTCACACGCCGTTCCTGGCCATACCGGAAACCGACGCCGAAGTACCGTCCACCGACCTCGACGCCGTAGGTCAGCAGGTACCGGTTCTGCCACCGATCGGCCTGGGTGCAGTTGTGCAGGCAGAACTGGGGGCGGAACACCGCGCCGGCATAGGTGGCGTTGTAGTCCGCGGCGGGGGATGCCGTCGCGGATTCACCGGCCCGGGCCGACGAGGCGGCCAGCAACGACGCCACGACGACGACTCCCGCCACCCGAAGACAACGGTTCATCCGCGCCTCCTGAGCCTCCCGCGTCACTCCCGGGCCGGGGCAAACCGGATCAGCCCGGACAGCAGCACGCCCGTGGCGCCGTAAGCCACGAACAGTTCCCAGGGCGTCCGCTCCAGCGCGTTCCACGGCAGTATCAGCGCGCCCGCCGGATCCGACGAATGGATGACGCCAAACAGGCTGAACACGGCCAGCAGCAGGAACGCCAGCAGCACCGGCAGGGAGCGCCGGTCGATGATCCATGCCATGGCCGAACCCCAGAGCATGGCCGTCAGGATGAAGCCGCGGCCGAGGATGGCGAGGGTCCCCACCTGGGCGGCCAGCATCGGATCGGGCCTGGCGCCCGCGCCCATCAACTGGCCGGTGTAGATCGACACGAGGTAGGCCAGCACGGGCAGGAAGGACAGCACCACTGCCGGCAGGTGCCTGCGGGGCGGCACGTGGAAGGCCTGCACCGCGATCTCGATGCCCACGAACAGGAGGACGGGGGCGACGGCGACCTCGGGCAGCCAATCGACCAGCACGCCCAGCAGGCCGAAGCAGCCGCCCAGCCCGATCACCAGGCCGGTGGCCAGCGTGTATCCCGCGCGGGCCTTCATCGCCTTGTAGGCCGGGTGGCCGATGTAGGGCGTCGACTGCGCCACGCCTCCGAACAGGCCCGCGACCAGGGTGGCCACGGCCTCCACCAGCAGGATGTCCCGCGTCCGGTAGTCGTCGCCGGCCTCGCGGGCCGACGCCGCCACGTTGATGCCGCCGATGACCGTCAGGAGGCCGAACGGGATGCTGATGGGCAGGTAGTCCAGCGCCATCGGCAGGCCGGCCCAGAGGTGCGCAAACTGCGGCAACGGGGGATGGAACCCCACGGCCACCGCGGCCGGAGCGTGTGCCGGGGTCAGCCCGGCCAGCACCGACACGAAGTACAGGATCGCGCCGATCACCACCGCAGCGAGCGCGCCGGGCACCCGGAACGGCAGCACGTGGCCCGCGACCAGCGAGTACAGCACGATGCCCATGGCGACGATGCCGGCGATCGGCACGGAGAAGATGCGGACCACCGGGAACAGGCCCAGCAGCGCCAGGCCCACGCCCGCGATCGGGCCGAGGAGGCCGGCGACCGGCAGCACGCGGGTGACGGCGTCGCCGGCGAAGGACAGAACGATCTTGGCGACGCCCATCAGGAACAGCGTCGCCATCCCGACCTCCCACGCCACCATCGGGTCGTGGGACTGCAGGAACACCGGCCCGATCACCGCGACCGCCATGCCGATCGTGGACGGGGTGTCCAGGCCCAGCGGCATGGCCGTGGCGCCGCCGCCCTTGCGGATGGCCATCCAGGAATACGCGAGGTCGCCGACCAGCACGCCCAGCGCGGTGCCCGGGATCATGCGGGTCAGCACGAAGTCCGCCGGCATCCCGAACCCGAAGGTCAGGATGCCGCCCAGGATCACCAGGTTGACGACGTTGTCCAGGACCAGCGCGAAGAAGGCGTTCAGGTCGCCCAGCGAAACCCAGGAGGAGCGTTGCGGCACGTCATCCCCTCGATGCGATGCGATGCGACTGTAACGCAGATTCGCGTCGGGGAGGCAGGCGGAGCCGCATCGGACCGGAGCGCGGGTGCGGACCGATCACGACGACCCGAGTCGACTCCGTCTTCGGCGAGAGATTGCTGCGCAATCCGCTCGCCTGCGCCTGCGTGCTCGGGCAACTGCACTGGATCGGCCCGAGTCGACTCCGTCTTCGGCGAGAGATTGCTGCGCAATCCGCTCGCCTGCGCCTGCGTGCTCGGGCAGCCACTCAGAACGGGACGTCGTCGTCGTTGATCGCAGGCGGCGGCGGGTTGTCGCGACCCACGGGTTCGGCGATGGGGGCGTCGAAGTTCTGCCCGGCGCCCGGGCCCTGGCCCTGCCCCTGGCCGCCGATGAACTCGACGGTGTTGGCGATGATTTCGGTCATGAAGCGCTTCTGCCCGCTCTGCTTGTCCTCCCACGACGAGGTCTGCAGCCGGCCCTCGATGAACGCCGTGCGGCCCTTCTTCAGGAACTGGTGGCACTGCTCGGCCAGGCGTCCGAAGACGACGATGCGGTGCCATTCCGTCCGTTCCTGGCGGGTGCCGGCGTTCTTGTCGAACCATGATTCGTTGGTGGCGACGTTGAACCGCGCCACGGCCTGCCCGCTGGGCAGCATCTTCAGTTCCGGGTCGCTCCCCAGGTTCCCCAGGATCAGCACCTTGTTCAACGACGCCATGAAAGCCTCCGTATCAACCACGCCATGCCCCGCCGCTGGCATCGATGCCGGCCGCGCACGGGGATATCGAACCCGCCGGAAGAACGTTTCACGAACCGGCCCTTCCGCCGGACTGCGGGCCGGGCGCGCACGGGTCGCCCGTGCCGAAGCAGGCCGCGTGCAGGGCCCGCGTGGCCTCGTCCACCCGATCCTCCGGCACCACCAGCGTCACCGCCGTCGGCGACACCAGCATGCCCTTCGCCTGCGACATGCCCTGCAGGCACGGCAGCAGGCGGGTGCGCAGATCCTCGTGCGCCGCCACGTCGCCCACCACGGTCACCAGGCCGAGGCCCGGCGTGACGCGGGCGGACGTCCCCGCGAGCGCCGATTCCAGCAGGCCGGCGAGGCCCACATTCGCGGCCTCGCTGAACAGCAGCCAGGCGCCGCCGGAGGGGCCCACGGTGACGAAGTCGGGCACCAGGCCGCAGCGGGACAGCAACGCCATCACGTCGGCCAGCGCCGTCCCGTCGCGGGACGCCATCTCCACGCCCACGACACCCTTGCGTCCGGCGACGCCCGTTGCCGGACGGGATTCCCGGGGCGGGTTCGACCGGATCACGGTGCCGGGCAGGTCGGGCCGGAAGGTCGATCGCGTGTACACCGCGATGCCGGCGCGGCGGGCGAACTCGATCGCCTCGGCATTCAGGACCTTGGCCCCGTGTCGCGACAGGTCCAGCATCTGCTCGTAGGTGACCTCGGCCAGCCTGCGGGCGTCCAGCACGACCTTCGGATCCGCCGTGTACACGGCCTCGATGTCCGAATAGATTTCGCAGCGTTCCGCGTTCAGCGCAGCGGCCAGGGCCACGGCCGTCGTGTCGGACCCGCCGCGCCCCAGCGTGGTGATTTCGCGCTTGTAGGACGTGCCCTGGTACCCCGCGACGACGACCACCTGGCCGGCCTCCAGCTCGTCCAGCACGCGGAAGGGGCGGATTTCGATGATGCGTGCGTGGGAGTGCGAGGCGTTGGTCAGGATCCCGCACTGCGAGCCCGTCAGCGATATGGCCGGCTGACCCAGCTGCTGCAGGGCCATCGCCAGCAGCGCGGTGGTGGTGCGCTCGCCCACGGTGAGCAGCATGTCCAGCTCCCGCGTGGACGGCACCGGGTTGATCTGCTGGGCCAGGGCCAGCAGCTCGTCCGTGGTCTTGCCCATCGCCGACACGACGGCGACCACGTCATGGCCCTCGCGGCGGCGGGCGACCACCAGTTCCGCGACGCGCCGGATGTGGTCGATATCGACGACCGAGGAACCCCCGAACTTCAGCACCTGGATCGCCATGGACCGAACCTCCGGCGGTCGAATCTTAGATCGGCGAGGCCGGCGCGTCGATGGGATCTCGCGGGCACCGGGTCGGCCCCGGGGCGAACCGGCCCGCGGGGTGATTGACACGACCGGGGGGACGACCCTACAAGGAACGGGCGACGTCCCGGAGGTCCTGATGCCCGCGAACCTGACCCAGCAATACATGTTCGCCGAGGAGCGCTTCAAGGCGGCGACGACCCACGAGGAAAAGGTCGATGCGCTGGAGGAGATGATCCGGGAACTGCCGAAGCACAAGCACACCGAGAAGATGTTCGCGGACCTGAAGACCCGGCTGTCGAAG
This sequence comes from uncultured Myxococcales bacterium, assembly GCA_903857665.1. Taxonomy (GTDB): domain Bacteria; phylum Myxococcota_A; class UBA9042; order DTJE01; family DTJE01; genus CAIZWN01. The sequence continues at coordinate 3,646 of CAIOFV010000144.1, read as the reverse complement.
CTGCGCCGCGAGGGCGAGGCGAAGGCCGGGGGGCCGTCTCGCCACGCCACGGAGCTGGTCATCAAGAAGGAGGGCGCCGGCCAGGTCATCCTGGTGGGCGGCCCGAACACCGGCAAGTCCGCGCTGTTGGGAGCGCTGTCCAACGCGCCGGTCGAGGTGACCGAGTACCCGTTCGCGACCCGCAAGCCCGTGCCTGGCATGATCGCCTTCGAGGACGTGCGGATCCAGGTCGTGGACACGCCGTCGGTGGACCCGGGCTTCCAGGACCCCGGCCTGATGCCGCTGGTGCGTCAGGCCGACGCCGCCGTGATCTGCGTGGACCTGTCGGCACCCGAGTGCCTGGACCAGCCCGGGTGGGCGTTCACGGCCCTGGAAGAAGCCCGGATCGACGTGGTGCCCGGGACCGTGTTCAGCGTCCCCCGGGGGCCGGGGCGGGTCGTGCTGCCGGGGTTCATCGCGGCCACGCGGGCCGACCACCCGGACGCGCCGCTGGCGCTGGAGCTGCTGGCCGACGTCGTGGGCGGACGGCTGCCGATCGTCGCCACCAGCACCGGCGACCCGGCGAGCCTGAAGGGGTTCGCCCGCGCCTGCCTCGACCTGTTCGGGGTGGTGCGGGTGTACAGCAAGCAACCCCAGAAGGACGCTGACATGGATGCGCCGTTCCTGGTGCCCGCGGGCGGGACGGTGCTGGACTTCGCCGAGCGGGTGCACCGCGACTTCCGCGAGCGGTTCGACTTCGCCCGTGTCTGGGGACCGGGAAAATACGACGGGCAGCGCGTGGCGCGGGACTACCAGGTCGAGGAGGGCGACGTCATCGAGTTGCACGTACGATAGGGTCCGGATTACAACTGCGCCGGCGCGCTCGGGGGGAACCATGGAAGCGATTGTCGAACGTGTGCTGACGCAGGCGATGGAGCGGCTTCAGGCGGCCGGGAAGGTGCCCGCCGAACTGCGCCTTCCGGTCGTCATCGAGCGGCCGAAGCGCGAGGAGTTCGGGGATTTCGGCTGCGCGCTGCCGCTGGCCCTGGCTAAGGCCACGCGCCGGAACCCGGTGGAGTGCGGAAAGGAGCTGATGGCGGCCATCCAGGCCCCCGAGGGGCTGTTCGAGGCCGTGACGTTCGCGCCTCCGGGCTACCTGAACTTCAAGGTCGCCCCGGCAGCGTGGTTCCAGCGGATGAAGGATGTGACCACGATCCCGGCCGACGGTGCCGGCGAGCGCGTGCTGCTGGAGTTCGTGTCGGCCAATCCCACGGGGCCGCTGCACGTGGGCCATGGCCGGGGCGCCGTGCTGGGCGACGCGCTGGCGCGGGTGATGCGGGCGGCGGGCTACGCGGTGGAAACCGAGTACTACGTCAACGACGTGGGCAACCAGATGGCCATGATGGGCCTGTCGCTGCACTGCCGCGGCCGCGAGGTGCTCGGGCTGTCCGACGGGTCCGACTTCCCCGAGAAGGGCTACCGCGGGCAGTACGTGCGCGACGTCGCCGCCGAGTTCGTCGCGACCCCCGCGGGCAAGGCCGCCTGCGAGCAGCCCTATGAATCCATCGGCGCCCGGGACGACAACGCCTGCACGCACTTCGCCGAGGAGCGCCTGCTGGGCGTCATCCAGGCCACGCTGAAGGCCGGGGGCATCCACTTCGACCGCTGGTACGTCGAGCGCACCCTGCACGCGTCGGGAGCCCTGGCCGCGACCGTGCAGCGCCTGCTGGACCAGGGCCACGCCTACCGCGACGAGGCGGGGGCGATCCTGTTCCGCATGGAGGGCAAGGCCGACGAGGACGACCGCGTGATGGTGCGCGCGAGCGGCGTGCCGACCTACTTCGCGGCGGACATCGCGTACCACGACGACAAGGCCCGGCGCGGGTTCACGCGGCTGATCAACATCTGGGGCGCGGATCACCACGGGTACATCCCGCGCATGAAGGCTTCGCTGGAGGCCCTGGGCCACGACCCGGCGTGCCTGCAGGTGCTGCTGGTCCAGATGGTGACGCTGACCCGGGGCGGCGAGGCCGTGCCGATGGGCAAGCGCAGCGGCGAGTTCGTGACGCTGCAGGAAGTGCTGGAGGAGGTCGGCCAGGACGCCGTGCGCTTCCTGTTCCTGCTGCGGCGGGCCGACGCTCAGTTCGAATTCGACCTGGACCTCGCGAAATCGCAGTCGATGGACAACCCGGTCTACTACGTGCAGTACGGGCACGCCCGGGTGGCGTCGATCCTGCGAAAGGCCGCGGGACTGGGCATCGCCGTGCCCGGCTGGACGGACGGGATGCAGGACGTGCTGACGCTGCCCGAGGAAATGTCCCTGGTGAAGGACCTGGCGCGCTTCGCTGGCGTCGTGACGTCGGCGGCCCGCCGCTGCGAGCCTCACCACGTCGCGTTCTACCTCATGGACTTGGTCAAGGACTTCCACGGGTACTACACTCGCAACAAGCACACCGAGAAGGTGATCTCGGACGACACCGTCAAGACCGCGGCGCGCCTGTTCCTGGTGTCGCGCGTCCAGTCGGTGCTGGCCGAGGGACTTGCCCTCCTGGGCGTGTCGGCCCCCGAGGAGATGCGCCTGACGGCGGACGATGAGCCGGCCTGAGAGCCAGACCGACGGCCCGCAGAAGCGACCGTCCCGGAACACCCGCCGAGGCGCTGCCGCCCCGGCCGAAGCCCCCGCGATCGCCCGGGAGGCGCCGCCCCCGGACGACCCGGCAACGGCCCGCCCCCGACCCGAAAAGCCCGCCATCGAAGTGAGGATCCGCGACCTGGACCGCATCGTCGAAAAGACGCCGGTCTACCTGGAACCGGCCCATATCGCGTGGCTCGTCGTCGGCCTCCTGGTCATCGCGGGCGGCGTCTTCGCGGGCGGATACTTCCTGGGCCGGTCCGGCGGCGACGAGGTCACGCGCCCCTCCGACCTCATGCCAGCCTCGGCATCGAACCCGGCAACCCCGGCCCTGGCCCGGGTTCCGGCCACGGTCCGATCGGCGCCTCCGGGCGCGACCCGGGGACAGGTGCTTCCGCCACCGCCGGAAGCCGTCGCGCGCCCCCTGGAAACCGCCCGCCTCCTGGACCGCCGACTTCCCGATTCCGCACCGGCAGCCCTCGACCCGCTCGCGGCGCCGCAAGGCGTCCCGACCTCCGCGGGGAAGGCCCCGGAGCCGCCAGCCCCCAGGGTCGGGGCAGCGCCCGCCCCTGCGCCGATCCCCACGACCGAGGCGCCCGTCCTCGCCGCGATCCCGCCCCCCCCTTTCCCCCGGGCTGCCGTGGACGACCCGACCGACTCCATCTGCACGCCGGCGGTTCCGTGCGCGGACCCGCCCGGGCACGCTGGCGCCGGCGGCGCCGCAGTCTCGCCCCCGCCCCCGGTGACGCCGGCCGCGCCGACGCCTCCGGAGGGCGATGGCTTCTGGCCCGGAGTGCTGGTGACCGACCTGGAGGCGTGCGCGTCCTGCGTGATCCCCGACGGGGCATGCCGCCCGGTCGCGGTGGCGGTCGCGGCCATCCCAGTCGCAACAATCGCCGACGTCCCCGCCACCGCCGAGGCCCCCGCCGAGGCCCCCGCCGTCGCCAACGTCCCCGCGATCGCCGAGGCCCCGGCCGTCCCCGAGGCTCCGGCTCCGACGCCGGCCGCACCCCCTGCCACGACGGCCTCGGCGCC
>CAIOFV010000143.1 GCA_903857665.1 uncultured Myxococcales bacterium | reverse complement strand
GGAAGATCGGCGCCAAGAGACACAGGTACCCCCTGCCGAGGCACCTCGATACTGATCTCCTTGATCTCCCTTGACAATCAGTAAGTGAAAAACCCTGGCGGCAAGATCACTTGCGGCTTAACCGATCAGCATTGGGCCTAGGGCGCGGTCACGGGCTGGCACCAGCACTTTCCGTCGGCGTCGGTGAGCGGCTCGAAGCCGGTGCCGCACTTCCCGCCCGTCGCGCACGGCGCCGCGCAGAACGACGAGCCGCAGAAGCCGGACACGCAGTCGATCGTGCCGCGGAAGTCCGCCTTGGCGCAGTCGGTCGCGGTGGTGCAGGCGGTGGACTGCCTCACGGCCGGCAGGCCGATGCAGGCCAGGCCCGTGGCGCAGGCGCCCGACGCCAGGTTCACGTCCTCGAAGGCGCAGGCCTGGCCCGCGGTGACGGTCCCGGGGGCGATCTTCTGGCAGGTGCAGGATCCGCCCGACGCCAGCAGGTAGGCGCTGTCGTCCGTGGGGCAGGTACCCGCGGCATCGCAGTCAACCGCGCACCACGAGTATCCGCAGTGGCCCTGGCGGCAGTCCCACGGGACGCCCAGCGTGGCCGGGCAATCCACGGCGGTCGTGCAGGCGGCCGACTGGGCAACGGACCACAGGCCCGCGCAGGTCAGGCCGTCCTGGCAGGCCGGCGCGGCGAGGTTCACGTTCAGGTTCGGACAGGCGTCGCCGAACACCGACGCGCCCAAGGCCTTGGCGGGCGCGCAGAGGCAGGTGCCGGTGTCCAGCTGGAAGGGCGTGCCCGTGGCGCAGGCCCCGACGTCGTCGCAGTACGGCGAGCAGTACGAGTAGCCGCACAGGCCGTCCTGGCAGTCGGCATTCGTCTGCAGGCAGTCCGCATCGATCGCGCACAGGGCCGACCGACTGCTGTCGGAAACGCCCAGGCAGACCAGGTTCGCGGCACAGGCGCTGGCCGTGGCGTTCGACGCGCCCATGGGGCAGGCCGCGAATGCGACCGAGGTCCCGACGACCGTCGGGATGCACAGGCAGGTCATGCCCACCAGGGCCGGCTGGAAGCCCGCGCCGCACCTCGCATGATCGTCGCAGTAGGGCGCGCAGAAGGAACCGCCGCAGTGCAAGGTGGCGGCGCACTCGCCGTTGCCGAAGAAGTCGCTGGCCGGGCAGTCGGTGCCGGTGGTGCAGGCCTTCGTCGTGTCCGACGGCGGGATGCCCAGGCAGGTCAGGTCCGCGGCGCAGGCGCTGGCCGCGGCGTGCACCGTGCTGAACGGACAGGGCTGGCCCGCCGTCGATGTGCCCACCGTGACCGGTTCACAGAAGCAGTTGGTGCCGACCTGGATCGGCGAATATGCGCCGCTGCACCGGTTGTGGCTGTCGCACTTCGCCGCGCAGAACGACGTGCCGCAGAAGCCGTCCTTGCACTCGGGGTTGCCGTTGAAGTCGTTCTTCGAACACTCGGACGTCTGCGTGCAGGCCGTGCCGCCGGTCTTGGCCTCGATGCCCAGGCACTCCAGGCCCGACTGGCAGTAGTCCGCGGTCGCGTTGACGTTGAAGATCGGGCACGCCGCGCCGGCGCCCGCGTTCCCCACCGCGAGCGGGATGCAGTAGCAGGTGCCGCTGACATCCATCGGCGCGTAGTCGATCGCGCACGCGCCGTCCGCATCGCACAGCGGCGAGCAGAAGGACGTGCCGCAATGGCCGGCCACGCACTGGGGATTGCCGTAGTAGTTGTTCTTCGAGCAGTCCGTATCGACGGTGCAGGCGTCCGTGGTGTCCTTCGACTGGATGCCCAGGCAGGTCAGTGCCTGCGCACAGGAGTCCGCATCGACGTTGACGTTGAACACCGGGCATGCGGCACCGGCGACGGCCTTGCCCGCCGGCACGCACCAGCACGCGGCGAACGAGGGCTGGAACTTCACGTAGCCCTCGGGGCAGTCCGCCGACACGCAGGACGACGCGCAGATCGATGACCCGCACGCCCCTCCCACGCAATCCGGATGCATGCTGCGGTCGATCCCCTGCGCCACGCAGTCGCGATCGTACTGGCAGAGCTCGGTGGCGATCGGCGCGGAACCGATGCAGGTCAGGTTCTGCCCGCAGGCGCCGCAGGCCGCGTTCACGCCGTCCTTCGAGCAGGCGTCGCCCAGCGCGCCGCTGCCCGCGCAGGTGGCGGGGCACTGGGCACGGGGGTGGCACATCTTCGGGTCCCCGGCGCAGGCGAAGCCCTCGGGACAGTCGGCATCGACCGTGCAGGCCTTCGAGCACAGGCTGCCCTTGACGCCGCTGTCGAACACGAAGTCCAGGCAGGTCCCGCCGCCTGCGCAGTCGGCGCTCCGCGTACAGGCCGTGCAGGACAGTGACTTGCACGCCTTCGCGGTTTCGTCGCAGTACTTCCCGTCGGCATTTACGCACGCCGGGGTGCACGCCGACGCCGGGACGTCGGGGGAGTCGGTCCCGGGATCGACCGCGGTCACGTCTTCGCCGGTTCCGGGGTCACGGGCGTCCAGGGAAGGCACATCCGCAAGTAGGTCCCCGGGCGCGTCCCCGGGGACGTCGATCACCACGTCCGGAAGCACGTCGTTGCCGGAACCACCGCCACCGCAACCCGCGGCCACGACCACCAGCATGGGACACACCAGGGACATCAAGCCCGCAACGCGCAACGCCCGGTTCATGGGTTCCTCCAGTTTATCGGATCGCAGGCGGCATGGTACCACGCGGGGGGGCGGCTGGCGATGGCTCCCCGGACGGCGGAAGAACGGGATGCAGATCGACGGCAGGTTGGTGGCTGTTCCCAAAAGTCGGTTCGAACACTGTACAATGCGCCGTGGCTTCCGCGGAGACCCTTCCATGGCGCTTGCGAATTCGTGTTCCGGGCGGACGGCTCGGGGAAGCGTGCCCGTCCTGCTGGCCGTGCTGGCCTCCTTCGCCGCGGCCTGCGGCGGGTCCAAGGCCGGCACCACGTACGACTTCGGGCCCACGACGAAGGACGTGATCGACGTCCTCTACCCGTCGGACGTCCCGGACGTCGCCCGTACCGACAGCCCGGCCTTCGACCCGGCCGCGCTGGACGTCCCGTGCGTCGAATCCGCGCTGCGTTGCGGCAGCCTGCACAACGTGGAAGCCTGCGTGAACCAGGAATGGATCTTTTCGGCCCTCTGCGGCGATCCCAACATCTGCGTCGAGGGGCAGTGCGTGAAGCCGGACTCCTGCACCCCGGGCGAGGTGAAGGGCTGCTACGCCGCGGATGCGCAAAACGTGTGCAACGACACGGGGTTCGCCTGGATTTCCCGCACGTGCCCGGACGGCCAGATGTGCGTGTTGGACGGCCAGTGCCTGGTGACCGTCTGCCACCCGACCTACGGCCTCTGCGTGGACAATTTCCGCTTCAAGACGTGCAAGGACGACGGCAGCGGCTACGGCGACCCCCAGGATTGCCCGACCAGCCTGCAGTGCATCGGCGGCTCGTGCCACGGCATGTGCGAATCCGAGATCAAGGTCGCGTCCTACCTGGGCTGCGAATACTGGACCGTGGACCTGCACAACTGGGACCAGCAGGGCATCGCGCTGTCGCCGCCAGCGGAACCGATCCCGCACGCGGTGGTCATCAGCAACCCCGGGCCCGACGTCGCGGTGATCAAGTTCGAAACGCTGGACGCGGACATCCAGGCAGAGGTGGCCGCCATCGGGGACCTGACGATCCAGCCCGGGGACATGAAGGCCTACACGATGCCCGTGATGAGCCAGAACGGCACCAACGTGAACAACAAGTCGATCCGCATCACGTCCACCCATCCCGTCACCGCGACCCAGTTCAACCCGCTGAACAACGTGGGCGTCGCGTCCAACGACGCATCGCTGCTGCTGCCAGCCAACGCGATGGGTTCCGAGTACCTGGCGATCGCCTTCCCGACCTACTACGCGCCCGGCATGCAGGGCATGGCGTCGATCACCTACTCGGGCTTCGTGACGGTGGTCGCGATCACGCCCGGCGAAACGAAGGTGACGTTCCACAACGTCCGGGGAAAGACCGTGGCGGGGCCGCCCCAGGCGGGCTACCCGGCGGGCATCCCCAGCATCACGTTCAACCAGACGCGGACGTTCACGCTGAACCAGTACGACGTGCTGAACCTGGAACCGGACATCGTGGAAAGCATGACCACGCTGCCGTGGGACCTGACCGGCACGCTGATCACCGCCACCCAGCCGATCGCGGCGTTCGGCGGGCAGGAGTGCGCGGTCATCGGCGACTCGGGCAGCTGCCCGGCCCAGGGCACCAACCCCGAAGGGGGCACCAGTTCCGACAGTTGCTGCTGCGACCACCTGGAGGAGCAGCTGATCCCGCTGTACGCCTGGGGCAAGGACTACCAGGCGATCCGCAGCCACCCGCGGGGCGATCCGAACGAGGCCGAGTACTGGCTGATCATGGGCGGCGAGGACGGCGTGACCGTGCACACGAACCCGGCCATCGCCGGCGTCGATGGGATCACGCTGGACAAGGGCAAGTTCAAGTACTTCTACACGACGAAGGACTTCGAGGTCACCGGCACGGGCAAGCTGGGCGTCGCGCAGTACATGATCGGCGCCCACTGCACGCCGCAGTTCATCGGCGACCCGTCGATGACGGTGTTCCCGGCGGTCGACCAGTACCGGAAGGACTACGCGATCCTGACGCCCGATCGGTACGACGAGAACTGGGTGACGATCATGCGCCCGATCGGCATCACCGTGAAGATGGACGGGTCGGCGATCCTCGACGCCTTCACGCCGGTCGGCAGCGGCGCGGCCGAGTTCGGCTACGTCCAGGTGCAGCCCGGCGTGCACCACTTCGAGTCCGACCAGCAGTTCGGGGTCATCGCCTACGGGTTCTCCAACGCCGTGTCGTACGGGTACCCCGGCGGCATGAACCTGGTGAAGCCCGCCAGCACCCCCTGACGCCCGGCCGACGTGCTTCGACGATCCATCCTGACGAGGGCAACGATGCGTCGATTCGCCTTCCTGGTCGTGGCCGTGTTGGCGGCCTGCTCGAGTTCCGGTGGGGGAGCGGGCGACGTCCAGGGCGACCCGGGACCCGACCTCCCGCTGGTGCTCGGAGACAACGGGACGGACCCCGGGTCGAGCGACGCGCCGGATGCCGGGGCCGATGTTCCCGTGGCGGCCGACGGGGTGTCGGAGGCAGGTACCGACCCCGCCCCCGAGCTGCCGGGCGACGTTGCCGTCGAGGCCGGGGCCGACGACGCGGGCGATGACGTCCCGTTGGACACGCCGGCCGTGGACACGCCGCCGGACGACGGTGCAACCGATACCGCGGGCGACGCCGAACCCACCGACATCCCCGCCGACGTCCCGCCCGCCGACATACCGACCGACGTTCAGCCACCCGACGGCACGCCGGTGCTGTCGTTCAACGCCGACTTCACCGAAACGCTGTCGGGCCCGATCGTCCAGGGCCGCAAACTGGTCCTGCACTACGACTGGAACCGGCTCCCCACCTGCCGCGGCACCCACAACGGCTGCCCCGCCTGGGCCCTGGAACTCCTGTACGCGTTCGACCTCGCCGTCCCGGCCACGACGGTATCGGTCGTCAGCCACAACTGCGACTCGACGCAGGCCGACCCGGTGATCGACATCCCCGCGAACGCCACCGACGTCTGGCTCTGGGCGCACAACGCCAACACGATCGAGTCGTGCGAAACCTGGGACTCGAACTTCGGCGCGAACTACCGCTTCCCGGTGTTCGCCGCAGCAACGATCGCGCGGGACGTGGCCTGGGCTGGCAACCTCGACTTCGTGTTCGTCCACACCGCCAGGGAGACGTCGAACGGCGACGTGGACCCCGCGTACTTCTTCGCCACGATGCTGGGCATCGAGACGGCCGTAGCGATCCGCGCACAGGCGTACGTGCAGGGCATCACCGACCGGGTGTACCAGGACGCGGCGGTCACCGGCGCGGTCGGGGCCGTCGCGCTGAAGCCGTCGGTGGTGACGGACCTGTGGGGCCAGGGCCCGGCCGGGCAGGCGAAGGCATCCGCGCCGCTCACGTTCGCCGGGACCGTCGGCAACAACTTCGTGTACGAGTGGCGGGTGGGGTTCTACGGCTACTTCCCCCCCGACTCCCAGCCGGCGGATGGCGCCTATTCGTACCGGATGCGGTTCCAGACGGCCGAGGGGTCGAATGCGCTGGACCTGGGGCTGGGACTGGCCGGCGAAGGCGATCGCACGATCGTCTATTCGCAGAAGCCGGAGTGCGCGCTGTTCCCGAAGAACCCGCCCGCGGCTTACTGCCGCTGACACATGGCGTCCTCGCAGGTTCGCCTGGCCTCACGGATCGGCAGTCGCAGAGGATTCGACCACCACCTCCGCGAAGTCCGCATGGCCCGCGCCGACACCGGCCGAAGCCGCCGCGAACAGCCCGACCTTGGCGCCGATCCACTGTCCCATCGATGCCTGGAAATCGCCCGTGTCGGCCCGCATGACTTGCGAAGGGTCCACGCTGACGTCGAACCGGCACAGGGCGCCCTCGCGGACGTTTACGCGCATGCGGATCGGCCCGTCCGGGACGCCCTGCGGCAGCGCGACCGCCGTTTCCCCCTGGGGCATGCCCAGCAGTCCCCCACGCCCGTCGGCCATCACCAGCGCCAGGGCGCCGTCGATGCGCTTGAGCCCCAGCCACGCGTAGTCGAACCCGAACACGATCAGGCCGGCGCTTTCGCCCTCGGCCAGGCCGGTCCCGTCGATCGTCGCGGCGAAGGAGAACTCCTCGGCAGGGAACTTCTGCAGCAGCAGGCAAGGCGCGTCGTACAGGTTGCCGGGGTTCGGCTCGGGCTGCGCGAACAGCCGCAGCGCGCCCGGGACGTCGGCCAGCGAGAACCACGCCGGGTCGGGATTGGCCTGCCACTGCCACTGCAGGCCCGGCGTGGACGAATCGAAATCGTCGCTGGTCGGCGGCGATGCGGCCGGCTGCGCGGGCAGATCCGGCATGCGATGCGTCAGGACCGGCTGGCCCTTGCCGTCGCCGTCCGGGTCCTCGCCGATGACGGGCCAGTCGTCCTTCCAGGCCACCGGTTGCAGGTGCACGATGCGGCCGTACGCGCCCTTGTCCTGGTAGTGCAGGAACCACCACTCGCCGGACGGCGTGTCCACCAGCGCGCCCTGGTGCGGGCCGTTGACGTCCGTGGTCCCCTGGTCCATCACGATGCGCGCCTCGTAGGGCCCGCGGATGTCCCGCGCCCGGAACACCGACTGCCACCCGTACGTCACGCCTCCAGCCGGGGCGAAGATGTATGTCCAGCCGTTGCGGCGGTACACCTTCGGCCCTTCCAGCGTGGAGTAACCGGGCAGCGCGTCGCCGTCGATCACGACGCCCAGGTCCTCCTCGACGCCCGTGCCGTCGGCGGTCAACCGGAGCAGCGTCAGCACGTTGCCGATGCCCGAAAAGCTCTTCGCCCAGCCGTGGACCAGGTACACGGAACCGTCGTCGTCCCAGAACGGGCTCGGGTCGATCAGTCCCTTGCCGCCCTTCACCAGCGTGGGTGCGCTCCAGGGGCCCCGCGGGTCCGGGGCCGTGAGGACGTACAGTCCCGTGTCCGGGTCGGGGTAGTAGATCCAGTACAGGCCCGCGTGATGGCGGATGGAGGGCGCCCAGACGCCCTTGCCGTGCTGCGGCGTCCGGTGGGTTTCCGCGGGGACCAGCCTGGGCAGCGCGTGCCCGGCCAGCGTCCAGTTCACCAGGTCCCGCGAATGCAGGAGGGGCAGCCCGGGCACCTGGCTGAAGCTGGACGACGTCATCCAGTAGTCGTCGCCCACGCGCACGGCGTCGGGGTCCGAGTAGTCGGCGTGCAGGATCGGGTTCCGGTAGGTGCCGGCGACCGGCGGGGGAACCGTCGATCCGCAGGCCGCGGGAACCAGCACCAGCAGGAGCAGCGCAACGGAACGCACGGGCCCTCCCTGCCGACCCTGGCAGGCAGTCTGGGGCACGTCCCGGACGCAGTCAAGGGACCCCCGCCGCATTGACGTCCGTGCCGGGACCGGCTAGGAAGGGAGCGATGCCAGGAGCCTGTCGGGAAATGGGGTTCGTTGCGAGGAAACGCATGCGTCCGACAGGCTCCCAGGCGAAACGACCGTCGTCCGGAGGATCCATGCCGGAAACGACCCGATGGGAAAACACCTCGTCCACCCGGACCTCCCGGATGCTGACGGACATCCTGCGTCGCCTTCCGCGCATCTGGGCCGACCGCGCCCGGGCCCGGAAGCTGGCGCCACGCCTCCCCGTCCTGGCGGGCGACGTCCCCCTGCCCTCCCCCGAAGCGATGGAAGCCTGGATCCTGGACCTCTGCACGACGCCCCACCGCCGCCCCGGGACGCCCGAGGGGCACCGCGCCGAGGGATGGGTGGCCGATCGCTTCCGGCAACTGGGCCTGCAGGATGTCACGCTGGATCCCATCGCGATCCCCGTCTGGACCGCCGACCGGGGCACGCTGTCGGTCGCCGGGCTTGCGACGCCCTGCTTCCCGGTGATCCACACCGCGTTCACACCGGCCGGCGGGGTGCAGGCCCCCCTTGCCTGGGTGGGCACCGGCACCGCGCGCGACTTCGACCGCACGGACGTTTCCGGCCGGATCGCGGTCGCGGACGTGCCCTTCCCCCGGATGCCGACGGGCCTGCTGATGAAGGGCCTCCAGGCCTGCTACCACGTGTCCGACCCCGACGGGCAGATCGGCCTGGGCACGACCCAGTTCCTCAACTTCGTGCGCCAGAACTTCATCGGCGGCGCCACGTCGGCCGAGGAGGCGCCCGCGGGGGACGTGTACTGGCAGGCGGTCCGCCGCGGCGCGCTGGGCGTCTGCCTGATCCTCCGGGACCAGCCCGGCAATTCGAACACCCACTACGGTCCCTATGACGGGATCCTGAAGCCCGTGCCGGCCCTGTGGATCGGTTGCGACGACGGGGTCGCCTTGCGGCAGCAGGCACGGGCCGGGGCCGTGGCCACGATGACGCTGCAGGGACACGTCGAGCCCGGGACCATGCACAACGTCTGGGGCGTGCTGCCGGGAGTGTCGGACGAGGTGATCCTGGTGACGTCGCACCACGACAGCCCGTTCCAGGGGGCGGTCGAGGACGGCGCCGGCGTCGCGCAGGTGCTGGCCCAGGCGTGGGCCTGGTCGCGGGTGCCGCGGGAACGTCGGCCCCGAACCCTGGTGTTCGTGGTGGACGCGGGGCACTTCCACGGATCGCAGGGCGCCCACGGCTTCGCCCGATCGCACCCGGACCTGATGGCCCGGGCGCGCATCCTGATCACGCTGGAGCACCTGGGCGGCAAGGAGGTGGCGGGCACCCGGCACGGCTACGTCGAGACCGGGCGCCCGGCCTTCACGGTGATGTTCACGTCCTCCGAGCCGACGACCATCGCGACGGTGGTGCGGGCCCTGACGGGGTTCCCCGCCCGGCGCACCGCAGCCATCCCGTCGGACCTGCTGGCGCCGGTGCCCACCTCGGACGCCTCGGGATACGTGGCCGAATCCGGCGTGCCGGTCATTTCGTGGATCGGCTGCCCCTACTACCTGCTGGACGAGCACGACACGCTGGACCGGGTCGATTTCGCGGAATTGCCGCGCATCGCCCGCACCGTGACCGAGCTGGTGCGGATCCAGATGGCCCTGCCCTGACGACGCACGCAGTGGCCGGATCGCGGATCAGGGCGCGAAGCCCGTCACGCGGACCGCGGCCAGCCGGAAGGTGAAGCAAAGCGAAGCGGCATCGCCGGGGACGCCCTTCGACTTCGGGATGTAGGTGCCGTCGCCCACCTGGTGCAGGTCCAGGATCAGGGGCAGCGCGGACACGGCGGTCTTGTAGTTGCAGAATGACGAGGGTTTCGAGCCGGCCGGGGCCGCGTCGCAGGCCTCATGCATCTGGTTCGTCATGTCCACCAGGGACTGCTCCAGCACGATGCCCGTCACCCGTCCTCCCAGCAGGTCGAACCCGTTGGCGCCCCCCCCCGGCTGGACCTGGCCATCGATTCGGGCCTGCAGGATGGGCAGCGACAGCACCAGGCCCTCCATGTTGAAACGGAAGACGAGGGCGGTGGGCCCGGCCGTCAGGCGACCGGCCACCACGGAGGCGCCGGGGAATTCGTGCAGCGAGTGGCAGGTGCCGGTGTCGTAACCGGCCTCGGTCACAACCACGTCGCCGGCGGGCAGCGGCGGATCGGGCTTGTCCTGCACGGGCTGCACCCGCAGCGTGAATGACGGCGCGGCGAGCACGTCGGCCACGCCCTCCAGCACCGCCACCAGCGGCATCGGGGCGGGCTCCACCGGGACCAGCGTCGCCACCAACTGGTTGCACATCGTCTTCAGCCCGTTGTCGCCCAGGCCGTCCCCGGTGAAGTCGAAACAGGTCTGTTCGACCACCGTCTTGTCCGCGGGGCAGTTCAGTTCCCACAGCTGCCCGGCCGGCCCCCAGGTCGCGGGCTTTTCCGTCGCCCAGTCGCAGGCGGGGTATGCGCACTGCCCTGTCAACGGCTCGCAGACCTTGTCCCCCACGCACACGCCGCACAGCCCGGCGCAGCCGTCGGGGCCGCACTGGCGATCGGCGCAGGAGGGGCAGCAGGCCTGGGCACACAGGCCGGCGCTGCACGCGGCGGGTTCGGTGCCCCCGCAGAGGCCCGGACAGGTCCCGCAGGAGCCGCCACACCCGTCGCCGCCGCACTGGCGCTCCCTGCAATCCGGCTGGCAGGCGTCGGCAGCGGCATCGGGAACGGCGTCCATCGTGTCGTCCACCGCGGTGTCGAGCGAGACGTCGGGCGTCGTCCCCCCGGGGTCCCCGGGCAGGTCGGCGTGCAGCCCGGGATCGCTGCCGGGCGAACCGGAACCGGCGTTGCAGGCAGTAACAGCCAGCGCCAGGATGGCCAGCGCCAGGACGGCCAGCAGCGCATGCAGGCCCGCGGGGCAGCCGGAGCAGGTCGTCGATTCGTCCATCGGCTTCATCCATCGCACGATGGTCCAGTCTAGCGATTCACCCCCCCCATCTGCAAACCCGATCCGATCCGACTTGAAACACGCGCGGCAGGTGTCGATACTACCGCCGGGCCGCCGCGGCACGCCCGCGGCACTGGACGAATGAGGGAAGAATGCGTCACGTTGCGCTGCTGTCCATCCTGCCGTTCGCGCTGCTGTTCGCGTGCGGCGCTCGCCACGCGACGCCGAGCCTGTCGATGGACTTCCAGCCCGGGGGCGTCCCGCTGGACGTGGCGGGCCCGGACGCGGAAGACGTGCCGGGAACCCGGGAGGACGTCCTGCCCGCCGAGGACCGCCTGGTCCCGCCGGACGAAGGGCAGGAGGCGGTAGGCGACGACGTCCCGGTCCGCACCGACGTCCCGGTCGGCGACAACGTGCCCCCGGCCTGCGAGGAGAACGGGATCCGCGGCGCAGCGTGCGGGCTGAACGGGGCGGGCCTGAAGCCCCAGTCGTGCATCGGCGGCCAGTGGGTCGATGGCGGCCCCTGCCAGGACCCGGACGCCTGCACCGACAGCGACATCCTGGCGCAGCCCTGCGGCCTGAACGCCCGAGGGCAGAAGAAGGACGCCTGCGCGAACGGGCAGTGGGTGCCCGGGGCTTGCGTGGACCCGGACGTCTGCAAGGACGGGGACGCGACCGTCGCGGGGTGCGGCAAGGGCAACACCGGCACCCAGGCACAACGGTGCAAGAACGGGAAGTGGGTCCCCGAGGGCGCCTGCGCACAGCCGGGTCGATGGAGCTGCCAGAACAACGCCTGTTCGCCGATCTACGGCGACCCGGCCTGCGGGGACGGGGCCTGCGATCCGCGGGGCGGCGAGTCCCCGACGTCCTGCCCGGCCGACTGCGACTTCGGCGACACGGAGGGCCAGGGCCAGCCCTGCAACGACGCGATCGATTGCGCCTTCTTCGCCTGGCATGCCCAGGGACCGGGCTACTGGGAATGTGCGGGGTTCCTGCGCCGGACGTGCAACGCGGTGGCCACCACCCAGTACTGCGGCACCCCCGGCTACGACTACTGCTACCTCGACGCCTCGGCCATCGAAACCACCCAGTCGTGTCCGCAGGACTGCACGCCGCAGTATCTGAACTGCGGATCGGACCTCGAGTGCACCTACCTGGATTGGCCCGCGCCCTGATCGACGCGCGGGCAGGCGAACGTCACATGCACTGGGTCATGCAGGTCTTGCCGCCCAGGTACGGAATGTCGCAGCACAGCAGGGGCGAGGCGCAGTCGGTGTCCAGCGCGCAGGCGCAGACCTTCGCCAGCGAGTAGCCCATCGCGCCGATGTCCTGGCAGGTCTGGCCGTTGCAATCCGTGTCGGCCGTGCACTGGGACAGGCAGATCTTGGTGAGCATCAGGTTCACGCAGGTCTGGCCGCCGGAGCAGTCCGTGGTAGCCGTGCAGGTGGGCACGTTGCCGATCCCGCCGCACGTCGCCGCGCACTTCGCCGCGGCGCCGAGCGTGCCGGGGCAGCACTTCTGGCCGGGGCAGTCCTGGTCCGACTGGCAACCCGTGGTCCCGCAGGAATCCTGGCAGGTCCCCGGGGCGCCGGGAAACTGCCCGGGGCAGCACACCTGGTTGGTGCAGTCCTGGTCCGTCTGGCAGCCGGTCGTGGTGCCGCAGGAATCCTGGCACGACGACGGGGCGCCCTGGAACTGGCCGGGGCAGCACACCTGGTTGGTGCAGTCCTGGTCCGTCTGGCAGGCGGTGGCCGCGCACTGGCCCTTGGGCACGCACCGAAGGCCCGTCGCCGTTTCGCAGCATTCCCGGTTGGCAGCGCACGGCGGGTTGGTGCCGCAGTTGGCAGGCGTGCCCGGATCGGTGTTCTGGCCCGGGTCCGTCGGCTCGACCGTGTCCGTCACCGGGGGCACGTCTTCGGGGACGATCGTGTCGTTCGCGGGCAGGTCCTCGGGCGGCTGGATCCCGTCCACGGGGGTCGTGTCAGGGCCCACGATCACGTCGTCAACCGGGACGGCCTTGCAGCCCGTGTCGGTACATGCCTGGCCATCGGGGCACGCGACCGACATCCAGTCCGAGCCGGTGGCGTTGCAGGCCAGGAACACCGAACCCATGCACTTCGCCTCGCCGGGGCGGCAGACCGCGCCGTCGGGCAGCGGCGCGTCCGTCCCGCTTTCGGTGTCCGAGCCCACGGCGTCGTTGCCCTGGATCCCGAGGTCCGAGGCCGCCAACGTACCGACGTGCCCGCCGCCGCCGCACCCCATCGCCACCAGCACCACCACGACCAGCGACCCGTTGCGACACGTCTTCATCGGTTCACCCTCGATGGAGGAAGGACACCATTCGGAGCGAGATCGTAGCCTTTGGCAGACGGGAGTCAACCGGGAATTCCGAGGCGCGACGGCGGGCAGGTGACACCCCGCGGCCGATGCGCTCGGGCCGGGCGCCGACGCGGCATCCCCCTCGGGTCGCGACCGTGGTATACGAGCCTCCTGGAACGCTACGGAGGCCAACGTGCTGCACCGCTGCCGCCTGATGATCGTACCGGCCCTGGGATTGCTGGTCGCCGCCACCAACGCCGTGGCCGAAACGCCGACGACGACGCCGGCTGCCGCCACCGCGGCGACCGGCATCGACGAATCGAACCTCGACCCGTCGGTAAGCCCCTGCGACGACTTCTACCAGTTCGCCTGCGGCGGCTGGATCCAGCGGACCGAGATCCCCGCGGACCGCTCCCGCTGGGGCGCCTTCAGCGAGATCGAGGAGCGCAACCTGGCCCTGCTGCGCAAGACCCTCGAGGACGACGCGGCCGGCAAGGCGGTCCCCGGGGACGCCTACGGCGCGAAGCTGGGCGACACCTACGCGGCCTGCATGGACGAGGCGCGGATCGACAGGACCGCCGTCGGGGAACTGAAGACGCTGCTGGCGGGTGTGGCGGGGGTCCACGACGCGGGTACGCTGGCCCGGCACCTGGCAGCGACGCATCTGCAGGGCGGCGGCGCGGCGTTCTCGTTCGGCTCGCAGCAGGACTTCGCGGACGCCACGCAGGTGATCGGCGGGCTGGACCAGGGGGGCCTGGGCCTGCCGGACCGCGACTACTACGTCAAGGACGACGGCAAGTTCCCCGAGATCCGCGGCCAGTACGTCGAGCACGTCGCGAAGATGATGGCCCTGGCCGGCGAGACCGAGGCCGCGGCGAAGCAGGACGCGGCGACCGTGATGCGGATCGAAACGGCACTGGCACATGCGTCGCTGGCGCTGGTCGATCGGCGCGACCCGAAGCGCGTCTACCACCGCATCGACCTGGCCGGCATCCAGCAGGCCGCGCCGACCTTCCCGTGGCGGCAGTACCTGTCGGACCTGGGCTTTCCCGGCATCACCGCGCTGAACGTCGCGGTGCCGGACTTCTTCGCCGCGCTGGACGGCCTGGTCCGGACGGTGCCCATGGCGGACTGGCGGACGTACCTGCGGTGGCACGTCGTGCACGGCACGGCCGCGCTGCTGTCGAAGGCGTTCGTGGAAGAAAACTTCCGCTTCTATGGCAAGGCCCTGAACGGCGAAAAGGAGCTGCGCCCGCGCTGGAAGCGGTGCATCGCGTCCGCCGATCATGCGATGGGCGAGGCGCTGGGCCAGTCGTTCGTGCGCCAGACCTTCGGCGAGGAAGGCAAGCAGCGGACGAAGGAGGCGGTCGCGTACGTCGAGGCGGCGATGCTCGCGGACCTGAAGGGCCTGTCGTGGATGGACGAGGCCACGCGCAAGGCCGCCGAGGAGAAGCTGGCCAACATCGCCAACAAGATCGGGTACCCGGACGCCTGGCGCAACTACGATGCGCTGAAGGTGGGCCGGACGTCTTACCTGAAGAACGCGATGGCGGCGGCGGCGTTCGAGACGCGCCGGGACCTGGGCAAGATCGGCAAGCCGCTGGACCGGACCGAGTGGCTGATGTCGCCGCCCACGGTCAACGCCTACTACGACCCGTCGATGAACGAGATGGTGTTCCCGGCCGGGATCCTGCAGCGGCCGTTCTACGACCGGGCCGCGCGGCTGGCGGTCAACTACGGCGCCATCGGCATGGTGATGGGCCACGAATTGACGCACGGCTTCGACGACGAGGGCCGGCAGTTCGACGCCCACGGCAACCTGCGCGACTGGTGGTCGCCGGACGTCGGGAAGGAGTTCGATCGTCGCGCCGAGTGCGTCGCGAAGCAGTACGACGGGTACGTCGCGGTGGACGACCTTCACTTGAACGGCCACCTGACGCTGGGCGAGAACCTCGCGGACCTGGGCGGGATCAAGCTGGCCTACCACGCGTGGCTGGCAGCGCAGAAGGAGTCGTTGGGAGCACCCGCGACCCAGGGGCGTTTCACCGACGCGCAGCTGTTCTTCCTGGGGACCGCCCAGGCCTGGTGCACGAAGACCCGGCCGGAAAACGCCCGCCTGCGGGTCACGGTGGACCCCCACTCGCCGCCCGAGCACCGCGTCAACGGCCCGATGTCCAACAGCCCCGAGTTCCGCGACGCCTTCCAGTGCAAGGCCGGCAGTCGCATGGTCCGCCCCGAGCCCTGCGCGGTGTGGTGAGTCCCAGGACGTCCGATCGCCTCCCTGACGAGGTGCACGAAACGCATGGTTCGCCTTCGTCCCATGGGAACCTGGCTCAAGCGCGTGCTGTTCTTCGTCGGCCGCGTCATCGCCTCGTTCCTGCGGAATCGCGGCATCCTGCTGGCCGGCGGGGTGGGATACAACGCCCTGCTGTCCCTGGTCCCGTTCCTGACGCTGGCCCTCGCGACGCTGTCGCTGTTCTTCGACGAGGAAAGCATCCTCGCCATCCTGCGCCGTGAACTGGGGTCGCTGCTGCCCCTGCAGGCCGACACCCTCCTCCAGACCGCCGAGACCTTCCTGCAGAACCAGGCCGCCACCCGGCTGGTCAGCGTCGCCGCGCTGCTGTTCTTCAGCTCGATCGCCTTCCGCATGCTCGAGGAAGCCGTGGCCGCGATCTTCCACACGTCCAACCAGGGCGCGCGGCGCAGCTTCTGGGTGTCGGCCCTCCTGCCCTACCTGTTCATCCTGACCCTGATGATCGGGCTGTTCTTCACGACCCTGCTCACCTATGGCCTGGACGCGCTGGGGGATCGCTCGCTGTCGGTGTTCGGCACGGAACTCGATCTTGCGGACAGCGTCCGGGCGATCCTGCGCCTGACCGGCTTCCTGGGGCTGGTCCTGCTGTTCGCGGGAATCTACCGCGTCCTCCCGGTGGTGCGGATCCCGATGCGACGCGCACTGCTCGGCGGGCTGTGCGCGGCGGTCCTGTGGCGGCTGGTCGGGATGATCCTGGCGTACTACTTCACCAACCTCTCGATGGTCAGCGTGCTGTACGGCTCCCTGGCCACGGTCGTGGTGATGCTGCTGCTGCTGGAAACGGCCTTCATCATCCTGCTGCTGGGCGTGCAGATCATCGCCGAGCTTGAAGCCTGCGAGGCGGCCGGCATTCCCTGGTACGACAAGCCCCCTGACCCGACGCGAGGCACCGGCACTCCACCCGGATCGCCCGGGCGCCCGTCAGACTGAACGCCGACGCCGCGACAACCACAGCCCCGCGATCGCCAGGATCACCGGGAGCAGCGCCGCCGGGGTCGCCGAGGCGGCGCCCGTCGCGCTGCACCCGCCCCCGCTGGGCGGCACCACGCGCCCGGGAGGCAGGACCCGGTCGAGGGCCTCGGGGTGATACGTCGCGACCAGGGCCAGCGCCAGCGTGGTCGCTTCCCAGACGTGGGGGATCGACGTCACGTTGACGAACTCCTTCGTCCCGTCGCTGTCGAAATCCCCGGTCAGCGCCACCTCGCCCAGGTGGCCCGTTCCCTTGGTGGGCAGCGTCTGCAGCAGCGTCCCGATCCAGGACTCCAGCTCGCGCAGCCGCGCCGGGTCGCTGCGGGCCGCCACCGCGATCGCCATCATGCTTTCGGGCAGGTAGGCGAACCCGGGGGTCTGCTTCAGCAGGTTCGGCACGACCTTCACGTCCCGGACGTACTGCGCCTGGGCCGCGACCCGCGGGTCTTCCAGCGGCAGTACCAGGCCCGGGAAGACCACCCATTCCCCGCCGCGCCACCCCTCGTTGGTGAAGTGGCCCGCCGCAGCGTCCCAGTAGGTCAGCATGGCCGCCTTCAGCTCGTCGGCGCGCGCCTCCCATTGCGCGGCCTGCGCGTCGTGACCGGTCAGCGCCCTCGCCGCGCGGGCCGACGATACCAGCCCCGCGTACACTGCGGTGGCCCCGTGCAGCGTCTGGGTGGGATCGACGTTGTCATCCTCGCTGGCCGGGCACGGCATCCCGTTGACCCCGTCCCGGCAGGTGACCAGCAGGTCCGCGCCGCGCTCGATCGCCGGGAACACGCCGGCCAGGTAGTCCTGCCGCGCCACGGGATCGTCCAGGAACAGCGAATGCGTCCACAGCGTCCACAACGCCAGGCCCGTTTCGTCGATCTCGAACCCGGGCATGTACGTGCCCACCTGGCCGTCGGCCCAGTAGTAGGTGGCCCACGAGCCGACCGGCCCGGACCCGTCGTCGGTGGTCCGCTGGACCTTGGCGTAGAAGGTGTTGTGCGCGGTCACGTCCTCCGGGTATCCCATCAGGTCCAGGAACAGGTTGATGAACGAGCCGTCCCGCGGCCAGTCGAAGTTGTACGCGGGCTGGGTCGCGATCGACGCGTCCACGGCCCGCGTCGAGGCGTCCTGCGACACCCGGATCGTCATCAGCGTGTTCCGGATGAACGCGTCCACCTCGGGGTCGTCGAAGCGCAGCGCCCGCCGGTCCAGCCACGCCTGCCACGACGCCGTCGTCCGGCTGGCGATGTGGTTGGCGTCTTCGGCCTGCAGAGGCGCCATCGCATCGACGGCCTGCCGGGCGGTCCCGGCGATCGAGGTCAGGACCCGGAAGGCCCCCATCGAACCGGTCCCCTTGCGGAGGATCGCGAAGTCCGCCTGGCACGCGGTGAAGGCGTTGCCCTCCAGCACGCCGTCGGCCAGGTCGTCGTACGCGTCGCGCCCGGCACCCGCCAGCGTGGCGGAAATCGGCCGCGCGCAGGCCTTGTGCGCGTCCGACCCGACCTGGAAGCCGTCGGGGGGGAAATCGAACCCGACCGCGACGTACACGCCCTTGCCGAACGCGCCGTCGATCGCGTCCGGGGTCGTGACGGTGCCCAGCGCGCCCAGGTGCTGGATCCCGTCGGTCTCGTCCTCCGGTACGAACTGCACCAGGACGCCCGGGTCCCGCAGGAACACCGCCCCGAAATCGTGGAACGACTCGTCCAGTTCCTCGACCGGGATTCCCTCCGACTTCGCGACCGACGGCGCCAGGTTCGCGAACCAGGCGAACGACCATTCGGTCACCGGGGACCCTTCGCGGAGGCGGACCGTGAACGTCCGGACCAGCACGTCCGCGTCGGGCGGGATCACGTCCAGCACCTCGGCGTCGATGCCCAGGCGCGGGTTCGCGTACCGGCCGGTCAGGACGGGGACACCCCACGCGTCATAGGCATGGGAAGGCGTCCAGTCGTTGTCGCGGAAGAACGACACCTTGCCGACGGGATCGTCCGCGGTCCGGTAGAACACGCCGCCGAACGACCCCATGTTGTCGGCCTCGGGGATGGGCCGCCGGAGCGCCCCGTAGCTGCCACCGACGTCCGGGGTCATCCGGACGTCGCACTTCATGCCGGGGAACCCGTTCACCGTCGTGTACTGGATGTGGTCGTAGTACGACGGCGACGGCCAGTGCAGCACCGTGACTTCGCCCCACAGCGAGATCCCGGCCGCCATCCGGCCGTTGCCCAGCAGCGCATCGACGTTGGTCGCGCCCATCATGTATTCGCTTTCCAGGTCGACTTCCAGCAGGTCCGGCAGCGTACCGCCGCACTCCCCGGCACGCACCGCCGGCGAGGCCGCGACCAGCAAGGCGACGGCCAGCACCGCGGTCACGACGCATGCAGGACAGCCCCGGGAACCGGCGTTCTTGTCGTTCATCTTTCCCCCGCGGGCGGCAGTATCGGATGCGGGGGGATCCCGGTCAAGGACGCCGGCCGGACCCCGACCCGGGTCTGTTCCCGCATCGCCGACGCGCCGATCACCGCTTCCTCCAACGGATCGCAGCAGTGCCAGGCGTCACGGCGTTTCGGACATCGTCAGTTCCAGCGTGCCGCCCTGGATCAGGTCCGCGTGCGGGATCCACGACCCGGCAACCGCCTTGCCGTTGAACGTCGCCTGCTTCACGTAGCCCTTGCCCGCCCCGGCCCCGTCCGCGACGATCGACAGCGTGACGCCACCGGCCAGCCGCACGGTGGCCCGGTCGAAGGAGGGCGCCGTCACGTAGTACCCGGGGAAGCACGGCCACGGGTATAGCCCGATCGCCGTGAACACGAACCACGCCGCCATCGTCCCGCCGTCGTCGTTGCCCGACAGCCCGTCGTAGCCGTTGCGGTAGTTCATCTGCAGCGCCCACCGCGCCCATTTCTGCGCAAGGTCGGGCCGGCCCGCGCCGATGAACAGGAACGGCGCGTGGATGTCCGGCTCGTTGCCCTGGCAGTACCAGCCGTTCGGCAGCTCGAACGAGAAGTTCGCCTCGGCCCCTTCGAAGAACGCATCGAGGTGCGACACGAACGCCTCGTCGGACCCGTACTTCGCCCGCAGCGCATCCTGGTCGTGCGGCACGAACGTGGACCACTGCCAGGCGGACCCCTCGACGTAGTAGCGGTTGGACAGATCCCATTGCTCCGTGTCGGGATGGTCGAAGGACCGGTCCCCGTTCCGCGGCATCAGGAACCCCGACCCGTCCCAGTGGTTGGCCCAGTTGCCGGCCCGCGCCGTCCAGCGCGCCGCGTCGTCGTCGTGACCCAGCGAGGTCGCCAACTGCGCCAGGCAGTAGTCGTTGAACGCGTACTCGACCGTCAGCGACACGGAGTCGTTCGACTCGTCGGCCGGGCAATAGCCGAGGTCCAGGTACTGCTGGATGCAGCCGCGGCCGCCATACGAACCCGCCGGCAGCGGCCCGTCCGCGGTCTGCTTGAGCCCCTCGTACAGGCCCGCCATGTCGAAGTCGCGGACGCCCTTCAGCCAGGCGTCCACCGCGGCAGAGGCGGCGTGCTCGCCGATCATGCTGCCCGTGTCGCCCAGGCCCAGCGCCCACTTCGGCACGTACTCCCCCTGCGCCTTCATCGCGGCCAGCGAGCGCATCATGCCGCGCTGCCGATCGGGCCACAGCAGCGTGATCAGCGGCACCTCGGTCCGGAAGGTGTCCCACAGGGACATGTCCGTGTAGTAGGTCCAGTCCGTCGCCGGGTGCGCCTGGTGATCGAACCCGCGGTACGTCCCGTCGATGTCGCCCCACGTGGTCGGCACCTGCATCGCGTGGTACAGCGCGGTATAGAAGTTGCGCCTCGATTCGTCCGTGCCGCCGACCAGCGCGACGCCCGACAGTTCGCGCTCCCAGGCGGCCAGCGTCGCCGCCGCGGTGCCGTCGAAGTCGAACGCGGGCATCTCGGCCGCCAGCGCCTTCCGGGCCCCGTCCACCGACACGTAGGACAGGCACAGTTGCAGCTCGACGACCGGGTCCGACGACATGTCGAACGCCGCGTACCCGCCGAAGGTCGACGGGTCGGTGGCGGACGCGACGTGCGCGCGCCCGTCCTGCGTCGTGCCGTCCACCCACGTCCCGAACGACGCGAACGGGCGGCTGAAGCGGCCCGCGAAGAACACGTCGAAGTTCTGCTTGGTGTTGTGGTCCCACCCCTCGAAGGCCCGGGCGGCCGCGTCGATCGTGACCTCGCCGCCGCCCGACCGGACGTCCCCCAGCGCGATCGCCGCGTCCAGCACCACGGTGCCCGTGGCGTCCCCCCCCCAGGAACCGGATGCGGTGGTGCGCGCAGCGGGTGGTCGCGGTCACCTCGTGCCTCGCCAGCGGCGTGAACGTCGCGGCGTCCGGCCTGCCGACCGTCATGGCGTAGTACCCGGGAACCGCCGTCTCGCCGTCGTGCGTGAACGGAAGCAGGTGCGAGTCCTTCGGGATCATGCCGTCGGTCATCCCCGTGGCCGGGAACACCGCAACGTGCCCGTATTCCGGCCCGCCCGACCCGTGCATGTGGTCGTGCGTGATCCCGTACGACAACTCGTCGTCGTGGAAGTATCCCGCCGCGTGCTGGAACCCCGGCGCGATGCCGTAGGGGCCTCGGGTGTCCGGGGAGGCCTTCACCAGCCCGAAGGGAGCCGTCGCGCCCGGCAGGCAGCTGCCCAGGTTGAAGCCGTTGCCGCCGGTGCCGATGAACGGATCCACGAACCGCGTGTAGGGCGGGTCGTCCAGCCCGGGCCCGGATTCGACCGGCACGTCCGGCACGTCGGTCGAAGCGGCTTCCTCAGGCCCCGGGTCCGTCGCGACCTCGACCGCGTCCGTGGCGACCTCGGCCGCATCGACCGCGTCGGCCGCATCGCTCCCCTTCCCGCCCGGGGATCCGCAGGCTCCCGCCGCGACGATCCACGCGGCGGCGAGCCCCCAGGTTGCGCACCGTCGAGAATCCATGAATCCCTCCGAGCCGCGTGGATCAATGGGGCATCGGCCGCGCCGGGTGACGCGGGCCGTGACGTCGAACCGGGCTACTTCGCGCCCAGCGCCGTCGTCAACGTGTACGGATGGTCGGGGTCCCAGCCGTTGCGGGACATGATGGCGACGTAGTAGGTCGTGTCGGGCTTGGCCGCGAAGGTGATGCTCTGCTTCGGGACGTTGTCGTCATACCCCTGGGCCACGCCGGGGAACGACAGGTCCGATTCCTCGAACAGGTACATCCAGACCTGGAGGCCGGGCTTCGCCTCGCATCCGGTGGTCCAACCGATCGCGTCGTAGGCCGCCTGGAAGTCCAGGTCCACCTGCAGCGTCCCCCCCGCGGCCGGCGTCCGGACCTTGTACCAGTCCTCGTCGAAGTAGTGCCAGAAGTACGACTGCACGCTGGTCGATCCGCCCGCGGCCAGGGTCCCCAGGTCGTAGGCCGTGGTGGAATCCTCGGCCGCACCGACGTGCTTCCCGCCCAGGTCGGGCTGGTCGTCTTCCGGGGCGCCGGGCTTGAATTCGATCGTGACGAGGTACGGCGCCACCTTCGCACCCGGCGACCCCGACAGGCGCAAGTAATAGTCGCCGGCCGGGATCCCGGTGAACTCGTTCACCGTCCAGGGACAGTTGGGGGAATCGCCCGCCGTGAAGCTGACCTCGGAACCCCCAGGGTCCTGCGGGCCCGTGGCGGTGATCTGCATCACGCTGCCGTCCAGTTGGATCAGGAACGTGGTGTCGTCGTGATCGTCGATCGCGCTGACGTCCTCGGAGATGCGCAGCCACCCGTCCGCGGGCACGTGCAATTTGAACCAGTCCACGTCGTTCCAGAACCACGTGTAGCTGGTCGCCACCGCCTTGCCCGCGTCGTCGAACGACAGCGGGAACGCGGTGTCCCAGGTGTCGGCGGTCCCCACGGTGACGCCGCCCGCGGCGGGCTGGTCGGTTTCCAGCGTGTCGCCGGGCGCGAAGCTGAGCGTCAGCGTGTAGGGATTGGCGGCGTCGAACCCGGGGAAGACCTCGCCGTCGCCCGAGCCCGAAAGATAGAACGTGTAGGCGCCGACCACGGGCGTCACCGAGAACTTCACGGTCATCGACGTCTTGCAGATCTGCATCGTCGTGCCCTCGTCGACGCAGGCGGTCTTGGTATCGTCGGACAGGGCGATCGCGACCAGGGAAGGCAGCCACGATTCGGTGTAGACCGGGGCGGTCATGTCCTGGATGCCCAGCGCGTCGTAGGACGCCTTGAAGTCCACGGTCAGCGTCACGACGCCGACCGCGGTGGCGCAGAACCGGTACCAGTCCTGGTCCCCGTCCGCCCCGATGTGCCCGGTCGCCGTGACGCCCAGCGCCAGCACCTCGGCGGTGTCGAAGCTGTCGTTGCGGCCCTTTTCCGACGCGCCCTCGGTTTCGCCCGCGACCACGTGGTCGATGCACTGGCTGCCCTGGCAGGCCTGGCATTCGCCGCAGGTGGCCGTGCAGACGGGGGGCACGTCGGGAACCACGTCCGGAACAGCGTCCGGTTCGACATCGGCCGGCACGTCCGCGACGACCTCCGGAACGGTGTCCGCGGGCACCGGCGCGTCGTCCGCTGCCACGTCCTGGACCGGCGGGATTTCGCGCGCCACATCGACGCCCGTGTCGATCGTGTCGGCGCCGGGAAGGTCCGCGAGGATCCCGTCGCCCGGGGCATCCGTCAGGACGTCGCCCGAGCCGCTGCCTCCGCCGCACGCCACCATCAGGATCGCCACCAGCCAGAGCCTGTTCCCGCCACGCATTGCTGCCTCCCAATGCCGCCGATGATCGCCGCGAGTGTATGACGCGTCACCCCGGGGTGGAAGGACCGAATCGCGAAGAACGGGGTGTATGATCATCCCATGAGAATGTTCTTCGCAACGCTGCTCCTGGCTGCGTCGTGCTCCGCCGGCGGCACTGCGGGTCCCTCCACGGACGACCTCCCCGGCAGCGACGGCCTCGAGGGCGACGCCTGCTGGTCCTTCCGGCCGGACCTGGGCGCCTTCACGCCCTGCGGCGGGGAGGGCGGCTCGGGGTGCACCCTGCCCGACAGCGGCCCCGACCTCGTCCTCGGCAAATGCGCCGGGTTGCAGGGCCCCTGCGTCGATACGGTCCACGACGCGGATTTCTGCGGCCCCTCCTTCACGCGATGCCGGCCCGGCGGGTCCTGCGTGCAGGGCACCTGCGTCTACTCGACCTGCGAGGGCATCCCCGTCGATTCCGCCTGCCTGCTCCCGGGCGGGGGCCGGGGCGCCTGCTGCGGCGGTGCCTGCCAATCCCTCGATTTCGGGTCGGACGCGAGCCATTGCGGAGGATGCGGAGTCGCGTGCCCCTCGGGTTCCGTGTGCACGCAGGGCACGTGCGGCGTCTCGTGCGACCCGGCCTGTGCCGCAGGGGCCCCGACGTGTGGCGCCTGCCCGGCAGGGCGGGCGTGCGGCACGCGACCCGACGACAAGGGATGCGTCGGCGCGTCGTGTCACGCCTGCCTGAACGAGTCCTGCGGCGGGATCGCCGATGGCCTGCCCTGCGTGCTGCCCGGGCTGCCCCTCGGGGCCGGCGGCACCTGCTGCGGCGGCGCCTGCGTCGACACGACCGGCGACCCCGGGCACTGCGGCGGATGCGGGATCCGCTGCTGCGGCCAGTGCCAGGCGGGCACCTGCTTCTGAAGCCTCGCCGACGAATCCACCTTTCCGACCCGACCGCCGGGGTGGGGACGTACCGCATCCGTGGCGCGAACCTTGCTGTGATCCCTCCCGGGCGGACAGGGGCGGGAACGACGGTCCCGCCTTCCGGCCGTCCGGGAAGGATCGGAGGCGCGCCATGAACGTCCGGCGCTGGTTCACCCTCGTCGCCATCGTCTGCATCCCGCCCCCGATGCTCCACTGCTCCGCGATCGGCGTCGGCCTCCTCTATTCGAAGGCCGACCTGCCGGAATCCCGGATCGTACGGAACGTCCACTATTCCGAGGCGCCCGACTCCGACCCCGTCCTGAACCGCCTGGACCTGTTCCTGCCCGATGGCGCCGAACCGGAAGGCTGGCCCACCCTGGTCTTCGTGCACGGGGGCAGTTGGAACGAGGGCGACAAGGACCTGAAGGTCGCGGGGGCCGACGTCTACGGCAACATCGGCAGGTTCTTCGCATCCCACGGGATCGGGGCCGCCATCATCAGCTACCGGCTGCTGCCGCATGTCGACTGGAAGACGCAGGTCGCGGACGTCGCCTCGGCGACCGCCTGGGTCCACAAGCACATCCGGAAATACCGCGGCGATCCGAACGCGATCTTCCTGGCGGGGCATTCCGCGGGAGCACAGATCGCCAGCCGAGTCGCGCTGGACCCGGCCTTCCTCAACGCGCTGGGATTGTCGCCCCGGATCCTGTGCGGCGTGATCCCCATCAGCGGCATCGGGTACAACTTCCTGAACCCGGAAACGTACCAGTTCGGAAAGGACGAGGGCGCCATCGAGGCCAACTTCCACAAGGAGGATCTGTCGAGGCGCCAGAGAAAGGAGATGTCGCCGATCTTCTACGTCAAGGAATCCTCCCCGCCCTTCCTGATCCTCTATGCCGCACACGATCCGGAGGAGATCCGGCATGCCTCGCAGCGACTCGGGCATGCGCTGGTCGCCGTGGGCGCCCGGACCCAGATGGTGTCGATCCCCAGGGAGGGTCACGCGTCCATGGTCCTGGCCCTGAGCCACGCGGACCGGATGCCGGCCACCGCGATGATGGTGTTCATGCGGGCGTCATCGTGCGACGAGGCGAGGAAGTGACCGCGGGCCCATCAGGATCGGGGTGGGGCCGGTCAGATTGACGGCTCGACGGTCACCCGGCGTCAGGGTTCGGTCGAGTAGTAGTCGCCGTACATCTTCGCGATGACGGCCCTGCCGTCGATGGTGAAGTGCGGGCCGCCGAACGAGAATACGTCGCAGGTGGGCGCCTCGAACTTCGGCGCCGCGGTGACGAACCCCGGGTACGCGGCCACCACGTTGGCGATCGCCTCGTCGATCCACGGCTGGACGACCGTTTCCAGGCTGCCGCCATCGCCGCAGGGCACGTTGCCGGGCGCCCGCAGCATCGTGAGCAGGTCGACCCGCTTCAGGTTCGGGTACTTCACCTTCAGGTCCTCGACCACCGTGGTGAAGGCCGCGGTCCACTCCTCGACGGTCGTGTAGGTCCAGTTGCAGCCGGTGAACAGCACGCGGTCCAGGTCGAGGGCGTTCGCGGTGCAGGGCGAGACCGGCGCGATCGCCCACTCCGCGCTGGCGGGATCGGTCCACAGGTCGATGTACGCGTGCGCCTCGGACACCACCTGCCAGCGGCCGTCCTCGACGATCGATTCGAACCCCGAAACGTACCAGTCGCCGGTGACCGACACGCCCATCACCTGGTTGCACACCAGGCCGCGGCTGCTCACGACGGCGACGTCGTCGTTCCCCGCGCCGCAACCCGGGCAGGCGGCGGAAGCGAGCACCGCCAGGGCGACCAGAGCACCACTACGCACCGTCGTCTTCATCTTCATCTGCGACCCTTCGTCCGTGAAAGTCAACGCGGGCGGCCCTCGCCCCGGCCCTGTCGGCGGTGAGTGTCGGCCTGGAGGGAAGGATCGTCAAGGGTTCGGAACGCATCACTAAACAAATCCCGGACCCGTTCCGATGGAGTTTCACCGATGAACCCGAACCCGGAGTGGAACCATGAGGGACCTGCTCGGTTGGCTTCGATCGCGCGTCGTCGCCGGCCCCGTCCCCCCGATCCCGGCGACCTCCCCGGGAGACGGCTTCGACCTGGGCGAGCGATACACCCTCCATTCGCTGCTCGGCCGGGGCGGTTCGTCCCTGGTGTTCCTGGCGGAACAGCGATCCATGGGCCGCAAGGTCGCGCTGAAGATGCTGCAGGCCGAACTGGTCGGCAACGAGCCGGCGCGACGGCGCTTCCTGCGCGAGATCCGGGCCGTGAGCCGCCTGAAGAGCCCGCACACCATTTCCGTGTATGACGTCGGCACGTCCGAGGATGGCGTGCCGTACATCGTGATGGAGCTGCTGCGAGGGAAGTCCCTGTTCCAGGCGATGTGCGACGACCCGGGGCCGATGTCGGTCGATCGCGCCGTGGGCCTGGTCGACCAGGCGCTCGACTCCCTGGAGGAGGCCCATGCGGCGGGCGTGCTGCACCGGGACCTCAAGCCGGAGAACCTGTTCCTGCTGGCCGGGCAGGCGGGCGACGAGTTCGTCAAGGTGCTGGACTTCGGCATCGCGCACGTGCAGAACGACCTGCCTGGACGGGAAACCGAGATCGGCCTGATCCTGGGCACGCCCCGGTACATGAGCCCCGAGCAGACGACGGGGAAGCCCCTCGACGCCCGCTCGGACCTGTACTCGCTGGCGCTGATCCTGTTCGAGCTGCTGGCCGGGCACCTGCCGTTCGAGGCGCCGACGCCGGTGGCGATGGCCGTGAGGAAGCTGACGCAGGAACCGCCGGCCGTGCGGGAACTGAACCCGGCGGCGAAGATCCCGATGGAGATGGAAGCCTTCCTGAAGCGGGCCCTGTCCCGGAACCCGGAGGACCGGCCGGCGAGCGCCGCCGAGTTCCGGACCTCGATGCTCCAGGCGATGCGGAGCGCGGCGACCGAAGCCGACTGTCCGGCCGAGCCCGTCGAGCCGCCCGAGCCCGTCGAGCCGGCGGCGTCCGCTGAACCGGCGACCCGGGATTCCAGGTTCGTGCCGCGGGGCCCCGCCACGTCGCGAAAGCACCCGGCGCGTCCCGCCGCAAGGCAGGGCGACCCGGATCGACGCGAGGCGGTCCGGGCGCGGCAGATGGTGTCCCTGCGCTTCCGGCATGCCACCCGGGAATGCCGCGCCACGTCCCTGGACATCAGCGCGGGCGGCGCCTTCCTGTTTTCGCGCGTGCTGCCCCGGATCGGCTCCCGGATCGCGTTCGAATGCTGCGATCCCGGCAACCCGATCACCCTGCTGCGCCTGTCGGGCCAGGTGACCCGCGTGACGGACGACGCGACCGGCCCCTGCCAGGTGCAAGGCTTCGCGGTCCGCTGGATCGTGCCCGACGGGATGGAACCGCCCACGACCCTGGCGGACCTGTTCGCGCTTCATCGCAGGCTGAGGGCCTCGGAAGGCCGGACCTCCACGCAGACCCTGCCCGCCGCCTGACCCCGGGACGCAACCGGACGTTGGAATCAGGCGGATCCGCGGCCGGGTGCGCCGCCGCCCAGCACCGCTCCCACGCTGTCTTCATACTCCGGCAGGTTCCGGGACTTGAGGATCCGTCGAACCCCCGGGATCACGGTCGCCCAGTGGTTCCACACCTCCTTCATCTTGGCCAGCACGGGACCCGCGCCTCCCTCGAGGGCGCCGCGGTAGCTTTCGTAGAGGTCGTCATGGAACCGCGCCAGCGCCGGCAGCGCGTAGTCCCGGCGCTCCGGCCACCCGCCCTGGATGGCGGCGGGCAGCCAGGGGTTGGCGATCGCGCCGCGCCCGATCATCAGGCTGGACAGGTCGGGAAACCGCGCGCAGATCTCCCGGCCGCGAGCGGTCGAGTCGATGTCGCCGTTGTAGGCCACGGGATGCCGCAGCCGGGACTTGAAGTCGGCAAAGCGCACGATGTCGGCCCGGCCTTCGTACTGCTGGCGACCCGTGCGCGGGTGGATCGTGATTTCGACGATCGGGTAGCGGTTCAGCACATCGACCAGCGCCAGGTACTCGTCGTCGCGCTCCATGCCCAGCCGCATCTTGACGGACAGCCGGCAGCGCAGGCCCGGGCACGCCGCGCCCAGGAACGCATCGACCCGCTCGGGGTCCCGCAGCATGCCCGCGCCACGGCCTCGCGAGGTGACCGTCGCCGACGGGCATCCGAGGTTCCAGTTGATTTCCGGGTAGCCCAGTTCGTCGTGGATCTGGTTGGCGGTTTCGCGGAAGTCGTGCCCGTCCTTGCCGATGAGCTGGGGGATCAGGGGCAGGGAATCCCGGTTGTTTTCGTGGGTGAGTTCCTTGTAGTACCTCAGGGACGGCCGCTTTCCGTGCGTGGTCGAAATGAACGGCGCCATCGCCCGGTCGATCCCGGAAAAGTGGCGCATGAACACCCTGCGGAAGACGGCGGTCGTCACGCCCTGCAACGGGGCCAGCACGAGGGGCGGGATGCGGGTGCCAGGCGCCTGCAGTTGCGTCGGGTCGCTCATGGTGCCGATTGTATGTCGTCGAACCGCGGGAATCCATTGAGACCACCCAGGCCATCAGTTATCATCGTCGGGTTGCGCTCACCGGAGGCCACCGTGCGTCGAAACGTCGTCCGAGGGATCGTTGCGTTGGCGGTGCTGGCAGGCGGGTGCGGCGGCTCGAATTCCGTCACCGACCTGGCCCGCGATCCGGGCGACCAGGACCTGCCCGTCGTCCTCGACGTGTCGGACCTGTTCGGCGGCAAGGACGACGCGGCCATCCTCCCCAGGGACGTCCCGGAGGACGCGGAAGGCCCCGGGGAATGCGCGGGCGGACGATGCGACGTCACGGACTCGTGGGTCGAGGACATCGATGCGGGCGCCGATGCGGGCGCGGACGTTGTCGCCGACGTCCCCCCCCAACCCGGCGAATTCGGATGGCCCTGTTCGACGCCGGACGTCTGCCTGTCCGGGTACTGCATCGAGACGATGGAGGACTTCGTCTGCACGCGCCAGTGCGTCACCGGGGACTCCTGCCCGGCCGGGTGGGCCTGCGCCAAGGTCGCCTCGGAACCGGATCCGACCTACGCGTGCATCGATCGCACGTCCATGCTCTGCCAGCCGTGCGAGGCCAACGCCGACTGCGCCAGCACCTTCGTCGCCTCGAAGAACGTCTGCCTCGACCACGGGCCCACCGGCAAGTTCTGCGCGGTGGAGTGCAGCGCCCTGCTGACCTGCCCCGCGGGCTTTTCGTGCGACGAGGCCCAGGTGGACGGCCAGGCCGTGTCCCTGTGCCAGCCCGACTCGGGCGACTGCCCGTGCACGAAGAAGTTCAAGGACAAGGGATACGTCACGACCTGCCGGGTCGAGAACGGGTTCGGCAGCTGCGCGGGCGAGCGCACCTGCGACACGGCCTGCAACGCGAAGACCCCCGCCGCCGAAACCTGCAACTCGCTGGACGACGACTGCGACGGGCAGACCGACGAGGACGTCGCCCCGGCCCCGTGCGATCTGACCAACGGCCTGGGTACCTGCAAGGGGCTGGCGCCCTGCATCGGCGGCAGGCAGGAAATCTGCCAGGGCGCGTACGCCACCTCCGAGGTGTGCAACGGTCGCGACGACAACTGCAACGGGGAAACCGACGAGGGGTTCCCCGACCTGGACGGCGACCACATCGCCGACTGCGTGGACTGCGACATCGACGGGGACGGCAAGCCGAACGACAACCCGGGCTGCCCGCTGTGCCGGGGCGCCTGCGACAACTGCCCGATGGTCGCGAACCCCGACCAGTTCGACACCGACATTGACGGCATCGGCGACGCGTGCGACTGCGACATCGACGGCGACGGCGTGCCGAACGACAACCCGGGCTGCCCGCAGGCCTTCCCGAAGGACGACTGCCCCGCGCTGTTCAACCCCGACCAGGCCGACACCGACGGCGACGGGATCGGCGACGCCTGCGACTGCGACGTGGACGGCGACGGCGTGGCGAACAACAACCCCGGGTGCCCGGTCGTGTCGTCCCCGGACAACTGCAAGTTCGTCGCGAACCGCGACCAGGCGGACACCGACGGCGACGGGATCGGCGACGCGTGCGACTGCGACGCGGACGGCGACGGCGTGCACGACAACCGCCCGGGCTGCCCGACCATCGCGTCGCCGGACAACTGCCCGATCGTGCCGAACCCCGGCCAGGCCGACCTGGACGGGGACGGGAAGGGCGACGCCTGCGATTGCGACATCGACAACGACGGCGTGGCCAACAACAACCCGGGCTGCCCCGCGGCGACCCCGGCGGACAACTGCCCGACCGTGTTCAACCCGGACCAGGCCAACACGGACCTGTCCTGGCCCCGGGGCGACGGGCAGGGCGACGCGTGCGACTGCGACATCGACGCCGACGGCGTGATCAACAGCAACCCCGGCTGCGCGCCGTGCGGCGGCACGGGACAGCCGGCGTGCGACAACTGCCCCTACACCCCGAATCCCGACCAGGTGAACACCACGGGCAGCGGGTTCGGCGACGCCTGCAATTCGGACTGGGATGGCGACGGGGTGCCCAACGCGCAGGACAACTGCCCGCGGCAGCCCAATCCCGGGCAGGAGGACCTGGACGGCGACGGCATCGGCGACGCCTGCGATTGCGACATCGACGGCGACGGCGTGAAGAACCCCGGGATCGACGCGACGGGCGCGGCCTGTGCCGTGACGACGCCGGACAACTGCCTGCGGGTGGCGAACGCCGACCAGGCCGACCTGGACGGCGACGGCATCGGCGACGCCTGCGACTGCGACGTCGATGGCGATGGCGACCCGAACGCGAACCCCGGCTGCCCGACCCCGACGGCGCCCGACTGCGCGCCCCGCGACCCGACCGTGCACCACGGCGCGGCCGAGATCTGCAACGGCCATGACGACGATTGCGACGGCCTCGTCGATGCCGCAGACACGACGGACCAGACGGGCGGCTACCTGAACGGCGACCAGCCCCTGTGCGACTTGCAGCGCGGCGTCTGCGCGGGCGCCCGCCACCAGGCCGTCAACTGCGTCGGCGGCACGTGGCGGCCCTGCGAAACGGCCCAGTACGCCGCGCACGACGATCGCTACAACGCCGGCGTCGAGGTGCTGTGCGACGGGCTGGACAACGACTGCGACGGCGACGCGGACGAGGATCTGAGCCTGGCGCTGCTGGACGGGCGGATCGTGTCCGGCCCCGGTCATGCCTGCGGGACGGGCGAATGCGCGGGCGGCACCACGATCTGCCTGACGGACAAGACGGGAATCGCCTGCCCGTCCGAGGCGCGGGCCGCGCCGGAAAAGTGCGACGGCCGGGACAACGACTGCAACGGCCTGACCGACCTGCAGGACTCCGGCAACATCGTCGCCGGGTACTTCGTGGCGGACCAGCCGCCCTGCGAGAACACCAACGGCGTGTGCCTGGGTGCGAAGAAGCCAGCGACGCTCTGCGTGGACGGCGCCTGGCAACCCTGCCTGGACGTCCAGTACTCGGCCCACTCGGCCGACTACGAGCCCGGCCACGAAACGAAGTGCGACGGCAAGGACGGCGATTGCGACGGCAGCACGGACGAGGACTTCGGCATGACGCTGCTGGACGGGCGCGCCGTGACGGGCGCCGGCAAGGCCTGCGGCGTCGGCGTGTGCGCAGGCGGCACCACGACGTGCCGGGCCGACGGCCGCGGGATCGAGTGCCTCACCGAGGCGCTGGCCTCCGGGGAACGGTGCAACGGTCGTGACGACAACTGCAACGGGTTCACCGACGAGGAGAACGCGACCGACTGTTCCACCTTCTTCTATGACAACGACGGCGACCACTACGGCGTGACCGACGTGACCCGGTGCCTCTGCTCGGCCAGCGGCAAATACACGGCGGGCGTGGGGGGCGACTGCAACGACAACGCCTTCGCGGTGAACCCGGGTGCGCAGGAAGCCTGCTTCAACGGGATCGACGACAACTGCAACGGGTTGACCGACGAGCCGGGCTGCCTTGGGTGCCTGACGTACTACTACGATTTCGACGGCGACACGTACGGCGTCACCGGCAACACCCAGTGCCTGTCGGCGCCCACCGGCAGGTACGGCGCGACGCGCGGCGGGGACTGCCTGGACACCGACGCCACCGTCAACCCGGGTGCGGCCGAGGCGTGCAACGGGAAGGACGACAACTGCAACGGCGCCACCGACGAGGAGGGCGCCGGCGGGTGCACCACGTACTTCCTCGACGGCGACGGCGACGGCTACGGCGTGACGGGATCGACGAAGTGCCTGTGCGCCCCGTCGGGCCGGTACACGGCGCTGGTCGGGGGCGACTGCGCGGACGGCGACGCGAGCGTCAACCCGG
>CAIOFV010000142.1 GCA_903857665.1 uncultured Myxococcales bacterium | reverse complement strand
TTACCTGGACAAGGCGCGCGTCTCGTCGGACCGGGGGCACCTGTCGAACGTCCAGAGCGGCCGGTTCCTGAAGGAGGTGGCCGACGCCTCCCGCACGCTTCCCCGGACCGTCCTGCTGGCGCACCTGTCCCGGGATCACAACCGGCCCGACCTTGCCACCGCCACGGTGCAGGCCGAGTCGGGACCGGTGGGAACGCGCGTGCCGTTGCACACGGCGCCGGCGTTCGAGCCGGGCCCGGCGATCTCCCTGTAGCAGAATGCGGGTCGGTGATGCGACGCCAGGCGAAGAGGGTTACTCCTCGCCGGGCGATTCCGCGAGGATCTGGCGCAGGCGGGACAGCCGGTTGGCCATGTCGCCCAGCCATTCGTCCCGGGCGCCGTACATCTTGGCCAGCGACAGGTTGCGCTCGTAGGCGGCCACCGCCTTGGCGACCAGCGGGCGCGCCTTCCGGCGCAGTTCGCCCATGTAGACCTTCAGTTCCTCCTGGTTGAACTCGGGCGGGACCTCGGCGTTCATGATGTCGTCGTAGAACTCCTCGTACATCCGACCGACGCGGGTCCCGGCCTGGACGCCCCAGAAGACGTTGTGCATCCGGAGCGTCCGCAGGTACTCGCCCTGGGCCTTCAGGAACAGCGTGGCCTTGTCGGTCAGATCCTTTTCCATCCGGTCGGTCGGCAGCGTGAACTTGATGCGAGAGAACAGGTCGTGCCAGGCCTCGGCGCCCTCGAACGACGCCATCGCGGCGAAGTAGTTCCCCTGGATCTCGGGTCGCGTGGCGTTCCGATCGGCCAGCGCCTGGACCCGGTTCACCTGGTCGCGGGATTCCTCGTAGCGGCCCTGCATCCTCAGCGCGCGGGCCATCCGGGCACGGGCCTCCATCTCCTGCAGCAGGGTGAGGGGCCCCATCGCGAGGCGTCGGGCCAGGGCCTGCTCGGCCTTCACCCATTCGCCGCACTCCTGCCACGCTTCGCCGGCCTTCAGCAGCGCGTCCGCCAGGTCGGGGTCGTCGGGGTACCGGCGAAGGTACTCGTCGAAGTCGCGGGCCGCCTCGGCGGGGCGAGGCGCCGACAGCAGCGCCAGCCCGCGGTTGTACAGGGCCGGCCGGACGAAACGGGAGTCGGCGAACCGGCCGAGGATCAGCCCGAACTTCCGGACCGCTTCCTCCCAGTGCTTGTCTTCCCAGGCCTGGACGCCTTCGCGGAACAGGATTTCGGCGTCCATGACATCGACGACCACGCCATCGACCGTACGGGACGTGGTGAACTCCATGGGATCCATGCGGAGTTCCTGGACCCGTGGGGAACAGGCGGCGGCGACCAGCAGGGGCGCGGCCAGCAGCATCCATCGGTTGCGGCAACGGACGGGCATCGAATCGACCTCGAATCGCGACAATCGTACCGTTCCGCTCTTCGGCCGGCAAGCAACAGGCCCGCGGGGTTCCGTCCCACCCGGGCCGAAGCCGTCTCGAAAGCACGCATACGCCCGCGGGACCCGACTTCATCGGTCCCGGTTGCGAGCCTGCGGGCGCGGGCGCGTAATTGACAAGCCGCGGTGGCTCTGGAAAAATGGCACGTCGATATTCCGGGGGGTTGAAGATGCTGAGGGTAACGGTCGCCGAGAAAGGGGGGGCCGAGCGCGAGCAGTTCTTCGATGTGCCCGAGGTATCGATCGGAAGGGTGCAGGGCAATTCCATCGTGCTGCCCAAGCCGAACGTGTCGAAGCGGCACGCGACGGTGACGATCGAGGGTGGCGCGGTCACCATCACCGACCAGAAGAGCACCAACGGGACCTACGTGAACGGGCGACGCATCTCCGGCCCGCGGGCGCTGAGCCCCGAGGACCGGGTGTACATCGGCGATTTCACGCTGCGCTGTTCCGAGGTGGCGGCCACTTCGGACATCGAACCCACGCCCGTCCCGCCGCTTCCCATGGGCGGCGCCGGCGAACTGGAGTACCGCCCGACGGTTTCCATGTCCGCCTTTTCGCCCGAGGTCCCGGTCCCGGCGATGCCGCCGATCCCGGTGGAGGCCAGCGTCGAGTCGGAAGTCCCGCTGGAGTTCGACGTCGAGGTGGCCCCCGCCCAGCCTGCCCATGCGCCCGAGCCGGTTCCCGAAGCGTCCCCGGTCGAGGATGTCTCCGACTCCGTGGAGGTCGATGTTTCGTCGCGTGTCGCCCCCGTCACGGACGTGTCGGAGCGCTTCCCGACGGCGGCTGCGCCGACCCATGCCGCCTTCGAGCCGGCCCATGCGGGCCGCAGCCAGATGTCGGGCCTTGCCAGGCGCGTCGCCGGCGCAGGGGCGGAGCGGGGTTCGCTGGGGCGCTGGGCCGAGGCCCTGCACGTGGTGGCCGAGGAGGCGGGCGCGTCCGTGTTCGCCAGCATCGACGCCAACTCGACGGACTTTTCGGACGACCAGTGGCAGCGGATGTCCGACGGCGTCATGCGGCTGGTGGACAGCCTTCGCCGCGAGGATCGCATCCCCGACGACGTGGACCCGTTCCTGTTGACGCAGGACGTCCTGTACGAGTTCACGGGCCTCGGGCCCTTCGAGGAGTTGCTGGCGGACGAGCAGGTCCGGACGATCATCGTCGATGGCCTGGACCGACTGTGGGTGGGTCGCGGGGGCCGTCCGATCCCCGTGTCCAAGACGTTTTCGTCCGAGGCGACGCAACTGCGGATCCTGGGACGCCTGCTGGAACTGGCCGGCCTCACCCGCGACGCGCTGAACCGTCCCCAGGTCGCCGGCCGCCTTCCCGACGGGACGATCCTGCGGATCGTGAACCCGCCGTTGGCCGCCGAGGGGCGCCTGGTGGTCCTGGAACGTCCGCATGCGACCACCCTCAGCCTGGACGACCTGGCGCGCGCCTCCGTGATCGAGGAGCACCTGGTCGATCGGCTCAAGGAGGCGCTGCGTGCGCACCGCGGGATCGCGGTGTGCGGCGGGAGCCGCGAGCGGCGGGCGGCTGTCGTCAACGCGCTGCTGCGCTCGCTGCCCGAAGGGGACCGCGTGGTGGTGCTGGACGGACCGAGGGACCTGTCGCCCCGGCGGGACGGCGCGATCATCCTGGACCGCGCGGCGGCGATCGCGATGGGGACCGCGGCGGTCGGCACCGTGCTGGCGTTGCATCCGGACGTGGTGGCCGTCGGGGACATCGATGCCGACGATCTGCCGCTGCTGGCCCGCCTGGCCACGGGCGCTCGCCCCGGCCTGGTCCTGTCGATCGCGTGTTCGGCCGAAATGCTTCCCGACCGCTTGACTGCCGCGTTCCACCTGGCGATCCCGTCCCTGGATGATGCCGGGGCGCGTGTGCTGGTGGCCGAATTGATCGATACGGCGGTGGACTTGACCGCGGGTGATGACGGCCGCAGCCGGATCACGCGTGTCGCCGGGTGGTTCGAACCCGGTCGCCGCTTCGGCGCCTAGGCCCCCTCGGGGCAGCAGCCATGGCCTCCCGACCCTCCTGGACCCTCGTCGTTGAAGACCGGTTCGGCACCGTCACGGACGAGTACGTGTTCGACGCCGGCGAACTGGTCGTCGGGCGCAGTCGCCAATGCGACGTGGTCCTGCCCTCCGAAAACGTCTCCCGCGAGCATGCCCGTCTGTCCGTCGAGGAGGGCCGCCTGTTCGTCGAGGACGCGGGATCCTCCAACGGCCTGTGGGTCGGCGCGGATCGCATCGAGGAGCGCACCGAGCTTAGGGACGGCGACGTCGTCAAGGTCGGGGATTTCCACCTGCGCGTGAAGGGAGGGCGGCCGGCCAACGAGGCGCGTGTCGTGCACGCACGGCTGGTCGGGCGTTCGTCGGGCGCCATGGATCAGACCCTCGAGGTCATCGAATCGACCACGCTGGTCGGCCGCGGCCGGGATTGCGGGCTGGTGCTGGTGGACCCGTCGGTCTCCCGGGTGCATTCCCGCCTGCTGGTGCGTCCGGACGGGACCGTGCTGGTCGAGGACGTTTCCAGCGCCAACGGGCTGTTCGTCAACGACAAGCGCGTCAAGGTCTGGCAGTTGTCGGGGGGCGACCGGGTGCGTTTCGGCAGCGTGGAGTTCCTGGTGGAACTGCCCGGCTCCAGCACGATCCAGATGCGGGCGCAGTCGTCGCGCTTCCGGAAGTGGCTGGGGGCGGCGCTTCCCTGGGCACTGGGCCTCGGGGGGCTTGCCACGCTGGTCGTCCTGCTGGCGGTGTTCCTGCCCCGCCTGCGGTCGCAGCCCGAAGGGCCCGAACCCGCTCCCCGATCGACGGCGACGGCGTCCTTCGCCGTGTCGCCCGAGCCGTCGAAGCCCGCCGCGCCGGCCTCGGATCCGGGTGCCCTGCAACGGGCACGGGCATTGTTCGCGGGGCGCCGCATGGACGAGGCCCGTAAAGAGGTGGCGGTGGTGCTGGCCCAGGAACCCGCCAACGTCGAGGCGGTCCGCCTGATGAACCGGCTGGAACTGGAAGGGTTGGCCGCGGCGGCCCTGGGCGATGCGGACCTGGCGCTGGCCGGAGGCCGGATCGAGGAAGCGGTCCAGGATCTGTTTTCCGTGCCCCTGGATTCCGGGTACGCCGGCGACGCGAAGGCTCGGATGCGGACCCTGCTGCCCCACCTGGACCGTGCCCGCTCCCAGGCCTGTTCGGGGCGCGGTTCAACGACGTTCCCGTGCATCCGCTGGACGGCGCTCAAGGCGAAGGTCGAGGCGGCCTCCCGCTGACCCGTGCGCGGCGGCCTACCGGTTCGTGGCGGCCAGAACCTCCAGGGCATCGCGCAGCCCGGTCCGCAACCGCCTCACCTGCGCCTCCGGCCACCCGTTTCGGGGGCCGCGCACGAAGGTCGTGAGGTCGTCGCGGTTGTCGAGGCGCGCCACGGGAACATGGAAGGTGCGTCCGTGGGCCTCGACGGTGACCGTGCCCGGGCGGTCCGATCGCCCGATCAGCCAGGCCATGTCGTCGCAGCCATACTCCTTCATCATCACGTCGATCGGCACCCCGTGGTTCAGGATCGAGCCGGGGTCGTCCGGATCGGTGCGCTCGACGTTCTTGCGCCGCGATTCTTCGGGCGTGACCCATATGTACAGGATCGACGCGCGCTCCAGGAGGTCGGGCGACAGCCGGGCCAGGGACGCGCGATAGCCCAGCGGGTCCGGAAGCGGCATTGACGAGCCGTCCGGGCCGCCGCGTGCGAACTCGATGACGATCGTCCGATCTTCGAGCGACGCGGGAATGCCTGCGATCAGGTCGGCCGCAACGGATCGGCACTCGGGTTCCAGCACCGTGAACAGCCGTATCCGGTCGGCGGCCGGCAGGATTCCGATCCGGGGCGGGATCCCGTGGTTCGTCGCGGCGGCCTCGATTCGCCCATACAGGTGCTCCGCGGCGTTCGGCGGCTGGGCAGGGGCCGGCCGGTGCAACGCCGCGTAGTCCTCGTTGAGCAGTTCCACCAGCGTCAGCCAGTCCCTCCCGTCGCGGAAGGGCCGATCGGCGGACCCGAAGAACGGTCGGTCCAGCCCCAGGCGCTCGGCCTCGTCGTCGAACCGGCGCATCAGGTGGACGTAGGGATAGTCGTCCAGTTGGACCGTGGGACCCAGGAAGAACGCGCCTCGGCATTCCTCGTCACGATGGGAGGCCAGGAACGCACGGACCTCGGATTTCCCCGAGGCGGGCAGCGCCAGCAGGAGCAGTGTGTCGATCAGGTGTGCCAAGGCCGATCCTCCTGCACGGTGCGACAGGGGAGGATTGCCGAAAGCGGGTTCGAAGGCAAGGGAGGACGGGTCGCCGGGGGTCCGTGAACGTCATGAATCACGGGGAAGGCGGAGGCGGATCCGGGGGCGTCGTCGAGAAGCCGAGGTGAGCGGACAGGAGGTCGAGGATCTTCCTGCCCTTGAACCTCAGCGGCCCGAAGTCCCGCCGGGACTGGAGCCCCGGGGACAGGACGTGTTCCACCAGGGCCGCACGGGCGGCATCCGGGTCATCGTCGAGGTACAGCGACCAGGCAAGGTACAGCCCGCAGGTGCTGTGGCGAAGCCCGCTTGCCAGGGCCTTCCGGAAGTAGGGCGACGCGAGGTCGTATCTCCCGGCATCGAAGAGGATCATCGCGACCTCGAACCTGCCCGCCGTGGCGTCGCGCGGATCCTCGGCATCGGCTCGTGCCGCGGCCTTGACGAGGGAACCGTGGACGTCCTCGCGCCGCAGGTGTTGCTCGGACCGCACTGCGAGGTAGTCCCGCTCGGCCGCCCGCGTGTCGTCGGGCACGTCAAGCCCGATGGCGCGCCACCACGTCCGGGCACGCTCGACGTTCGGGGCGTTCTCGGGCGAAAGCCGCAGGAAGGCCTCGGCCGTATCGTCGTGGTGGATCAGCATCCAGCGGTCCCGATCCCAGGTCAACAGGGGAAAGACCGGCGTCGGAAAGACCACGATGTCGTAAGGGTACCGTTGCCATGCGTCCTCGAGGGCCTGCTCCCGCAGCCAGGGATCACCGGTGTCCTCGATGACCTTGCGCTCGTCGTCCGTGAAGTTGCCCCGTCCATCGGAAAACACCGTGCAGTCCGGCCAGTGCCGCCCGATCAGGTACCCGCCCCACGAGGCGAACTGGAGGATGCGCCCCTTCAATCCCATCGCCGCGATCGTGTCCGAGGCGGCCACCGGGAAGGCGTCCGGTTCGAGATCGTCGCCCATCCGGGCCAGCGCGTGCGACAGGCCCTGCCGATCGACGATGATCGACTTCTGGTAGGACACGCCTGCCAGCGCCATCGTGGCGAGGAGGATCCCGATCTTCACCCCCAGGGACGACATGTATGGGGCCAGAGGACGCCGCCAGGCCAGCGCCAGCACTGCCAGTGCCAGGGCGTCCATGTAGATGAACCGGGCGGTGTGGGCTGCCAGCAGCGCCAGCAACCCGGCGAGGGCCACGAGGCCCGGGTCGGTCCTTCGGACGAATCCCCGCCAGGAGTGCCGCACCAGCCCCGCGATGATCAGGGCCGCGATGCCCGCCAGCACCAGGTAGGGTGTCAGGCCGCAAAGGATGTGGTGGAACGTCAGCGGGCCCGACATCGACTGCAGGAAGTACGCCGCCGGGGGATGCCACTCGGGGATGAGGGAGGTGCTGCCCTCGTACATCGTGAAGGCGGTCACCACGCCCCCCAGGAACCCGGGCATGGGCAGCATCGGCAGCGTCGCGACCGCCGCCAACTGGAGGGCCCCGCGGACGCGGCTCCGGACGCGCGGATCGGTCCGGTCCGCGAGCCAGGCGACAAGGCGTCCGCAGACCAGGGCTGCGGCCGAAAGGGGCAGCCACAAGGCGCCGCCGGCATGGAGGTTCGCCCAGGCCGCGGCCACGACCCCCACCAGCACCAGCATACGGCGGCGCGGGCGGCCATCGACCTCGCCCAGGCCCAGAAGGGCCGGAAGGGCCAGGGCCGAAAGGAGGAAGTTGAACACCTCGGGGCGCACCCGGAACCGGTCGCCCGCGAGGGCCACGGCGAGGATCAGCAGGAACGCCGCGATGATCCGCCCGGGCGTCGCGCGACGAAACGCGCTCCACCAGAGGGCGAAGGTCGCCACGAAAAGCGCGGAGTGGAGGAGGCGCACCCAGACGAAACCGGCGCGCGCCTCGACCTGGTACACCAGCACTTCGTACAGCCACTCGAAGGTGTGCCAGGGGCGCGACGGGTCGGTGGCCGAAAACAGATCCGTCCGCGGCAGGGCGAGGTTGTCGGAGATCCATCGGCCCGTCGCGATGTGCCAGAAGATGTCGATGTCCCAGTTCGGCCGGAAGGTGTACAGGAAGACGGCGGCCAGGACCGCCAGCACGAACAGCGCCTCGACGGCCTGGGCGACACGGGACCGCGCGCGGTCCGTGGATGGGTCCCTCGTCATCTTCGCGATCCGAAGATCGCGGTGCCGACGCGGACGACCGTGGCGCCCTCGGCGATGGCCGCCTCGAGGTCGCCGGACATCCCCATCGACAGGTGGCGCAGCAGGTGGGACGGCGGCTGCAGGCGCACGATCAGGTCGTCCCGCAGGCGTCGCAAGGCCTCGAACCCCGGGCGGGCCGCCACGGGATCGTCCGCGACCGGGGGGATCGCCATCAGGCCCACGAGGTTCATGCCGGGCAGGCTCATCACGTGACGGCACAGGTCCTCGACGCCCTCCGCAGCCACGCCCGATTTCGAGGCCTCGCCGCCGATGTTCACCTCGATGAATA
>CAIOFV010000141.1 GCA_903857665.1 uncultured Myxococcales bacterium | reverse complement strand
GCCGGGACCTCGCCGAACAGGAAGAGCACGTTGGCCAGTTCGCCTTCGGTGATGTGGTGGATGATTTCGGCGGCGGTCCGGCCCTCGGTGGGATCGAAGCGCATGTCCAGGGGCTGCTCGCCCCCGCCGAACGAAAAGCCGCGGTCCGAATCCAGCTGG
The DNA here is from genome assembly GCA_903857665.1 of uncultured Myxococcales bacterium. GTDB lineage: Bacteria > Myxococcota_A > UBA9042 > DTJE01 > DTJE01 > CAIZWN01. The sequence goes on along the minus strand of CAIOFV010000141.1, from coordinate 27,720 downwards.
GTGGTCGACAGGCCCAGGTCCAGCACGACCCGCTCCACCGCCGCCACGCCCGCCTGGTCCAGCACCTCGCGCATCGAATCGTACCCCCGGTGGACCGGCACGAACCGGTCCCCGAACGACGCCAGGCGCAGGGAGGAAGCCTCCAGCGCCTGGGGATCCCGATCAAAACCCATGAGACGTACGGCGGGAGGAGTGCGGGCCAGGATGGCCTCGGCGTGTCCCCCCTGGCCGACCGTGCCGTCCACCACCCACCCGGACGCGAGGTCGGTGCACGCAGCCGCTACCTCCTCGAGGAGGACGGTGACGTGCACGCCATCCACGCTCAGGCCCCCTGGGCGACGGGCGGCGCATCGCGTCGGCCCGATCGGTGAATCTCGGTTGCGTAGGCCTCGTAGTTGTCGGCCAACGCGCGCTCCATCTCGGCGTGCGCCTCGGCCCAGCGATCTGCCTGCCAGATCTGCAGCGAATCGCCAACGCCGACCAGCACGACATCGCCCTTGGTCCCCAAAAATTCGCGAGTCTTCTTGGGGAGTACCAGGCGGAAACTGTTGTCCACTTGCGCCAGGGCCGCGGTGCCCAGATAATTGATGCGCACGGCGTTGGCGAGGGCGATCGGAAGTTCGTCCGCCCGGGCCAGCACGCGGGCCTGGAACTCGTTGAACACGCCGAGGGTCCGGACTTCGAGGTAGCGCTTCAGGGGCTCGATGGTGACCATGACCTGCTTGCCCTTCAGCAACGTCAGATCGGTGGAGACGCTCACGCGTCCCGACCCCAGGTCGACCTTCGCGTCGAAGGTTCCGAACAGCCCCTCGATGTCGTCCATGTTGGCCAAGATCCAGACCTCGCCTCAGCACTGCAAAATTACACCTGGACAAGGGGTAAGGCCACCCGTACTGGTCCATTCCTCGCCATATTGTGGACTATCCAATAGTTACATGTGTCCACGCATGCGCCCCGATCGGGCTCAACCGCCGGAATGTGCCCTGTCGACTTTTCACCAGAGTTGAATTATCCCGTACTGTTATGTGCTCTGCGGACAGCGGATCACCGCATGACTTCGTCGCCAACTGTTCGGTTTGACTCTTAACTACCCGTTATTCCATCGTAACAATCAGTGCGACATGCCCCTACACCCCGAATTCCAGGGGCCGTCAAGAAAAATGTTTGGCGGACCCGGGAGGAATCGGGGAGCGGCGGGACCCGAGGACGGGTTCCAGGGACCGCCAGAATCCGGCAACCCCTTGGGACGAAATGGATCTCCCGCAGGGCCGGAAACGGCCCCGGCAGGGGTCGGGAGCGGGGGTGGACCCGCCGGGACCGGCAGGCATCGGGGATCCGGGACCGGGCCATGGCGGAAAATGGCGGGAATCTGCAGACGGCGTGGAACCCTGCCCCGACGCTGGCGAACCAGCCCCCGGGCGAAGGGACGGGTTTCCGCAGGAAGCCTTCGCCGAGGGCGACGCCGCCTCGGCCCCCGCGTGGTTCCGTCGGAGCGGGCCTTCAGCCCTGGGAAAGCACCGTGGCCGGATCGGTCCGGGCGGCGCGACCGGCGGGCACCCAGGCCCCGAGCAGCGCGAACAGCACCGCGCAAGCCAGGCCGGCCAGCACGACACCCGGCGTGAACAGGAACAGGTCCGCGGGCGCGCCCGGGACACGGCCGAGGATGGACGCCGCCGCGACGTTGACCCCCTGGCCCAGCGCCCACGCCACCGCCACGCCGGCCACGCCGCCCAGGACGCCCAGCGCGGCGGCCTCGCCCAGCACCAGCAGGCGGATGTCCAGCAACCGGGCGCCGACCGCCCGGTAGACCGCGATTTCGACCCGGCGCTCGGTGACCAGCATCAGGAACGTGTGCGTGATGTTGATGGCCGAGATGCCCAGGATGACCAGGCTGACCAGCGCGAAGACCAGCGAGAGGATCAGCAGCATGTTGGCCGCCTTGCGGGCCTCCTCGCTGCGGGGCGCCGGGACCAACCCCAGCACCTTCGCATCCGAGATCACGCGAGGCAGGTCCTCGTTCCGGGCCGTGGTGACCACCACGCTGGTGAATTCGGACGCGGCGTCGCGACCGCGCAGCATCGCGTTGGCACGTTGCGCCGCGGCCAGGGGCATCGTGACGCCGAAGTCCATGGCCTTCGGGGAGAACCCGACGACCCGGCACCTTCGGATCGCGCGCCGCTCCCAGGAATCGTCCGCGACGAAGTACGACTCGCCGTACTTCATCGCGAAGGGGACGCCGACGAGGACCTCCAGGCCCGACAGGCGGCGCAGGTCCAGGGCCGTGGCGGCCACGCGGTTGTAGATTTCCAGCAGGAACGGCGACAGGAGAACCGGGATCGGGGCCTCGCAGGCGCCGCTGGCGACCAGCACCGAGTCGGTGGCGCAGTAGGTCCCGGCCGGGCAGCGCTCCGGGACGCCCTCGGACGACGCCTTGCCGGGAGGCGGCACCACGGTGCCCCGCAGTACGTCCGGGTCGTCGGACTCGGCCTTCCGGGCGTCGTCCAGGTGGCAGGACAGGCGCTGGCACGCGCGGCCCATGGCGGTGCCCAGGCAGGCCTCCCCCGGGTCGCAGGCCGCATCGTTGGCGCAGGCCCGCAGGCATTCGCCCAGGACGCAGGTGGAATTTGCGGGGCAGCCCTCGCCGCAAGGAACGGCGCACCGTCCGCCGCTGCAGGCGTATCCCGGCGGGCACCCGGCATCGGCGCGGCAGGCCAGGCGGCCGCCCGGGTCACGGAACGCATCCCACCACGTCCGTCGCAGGCACGAACCCGCGTCGCACCGGCCCCCGGAGCCGCAATCCACGTCCGTCGAACAGGCGGTCCCCGGATGCTCGGGTCCCATCACCTCGATTTCCGACGCCCGAAGCTCGTCAAGGATCAAGGCCGGGTCCAGCCCGTCGAAGAACGCCTCGACCCGCGCGTCCCGACCGATGACCTCCCGGCCGCCCCACAGGACGGCCTGGAACCGGGAACGCTGCTTCGGGAACGCGCCGGTCACGCCCGGGAGTGCCCGCAGGGCCGCCATCGACGCCTCGTCCAGCCGGGACGGGACCTCGATGCCCAGCCCGAACAGCCGTACCGTTTCGACAACCAGTTCGGCCTGGTTGACCGGGTACAGGCGGTTCAGGACGCGCTCCCGGATGCCCAGCGAAAGCGCCAGGAAGAAGGCAAGCGTGGCGCTGCCCACCACCAGGCCGACCCCGGCGAAGGCGAAGTGACCCCGGCTGCGCCCCAGGAAGCGCGCGATCAGCCCGACCTGTGCCCGCGGCGTCATCCCGTCGTCATTCCTCCACCATCCTGCCGGCTTCCAGCACGATCCGGCGGCCAGCCGCCTCGCTGACCCGGGGTTCGTGGGTCGCGATGACCAGCGTGGTCCCGTCCCGGCGGTTCAATTCCAGGAAGATGTCCAGCACGGCGGCGCCGGTCGCGGCGTCCAGGTTCCCTGTCGGCTCGTCGCACAGAAGGATCGCCGGCCGGTTCAGCAGCGCCCTGGCAACGGCCACACGCTGCCGCTCGCCGGCCGAAAGGCGCGTGGGGCGGTCCGACGCCCGGTTGCCCAGGCCGACCCGCTCCAGGGCCTGCCGGGCGCGCCCTTCCGCATCGGCTCGATCCCGATCCGACGTGCCGAACCAGGCCGGCAGCGTCACGTTTTCCAGGATGGTCAGGTGCGGCAGCAGGTGGAACGCCTGGAACACGAAGCCGAGGGTCCGGTTGCGCAGCAGCGAAAGGTCGCGGTCAGGCAGGTGGGCCAGATCCCGGCCGTCCACCTCGACGAGGCCCGTCCAGGCCCGGTCCAGGCCGCCGATGACGTTCAGCAGGGTCGTCTTGCCGGAACCCGAGCGTCCCACGACGGCCAGGAACTCGCCGCGGGACACCGACATCGACACGTCCCGAAGGGCCGATGGCAGGCGGCCGCCGCCGGCCTCGGCGGCCTGGCCCGGGTACGTCTTGACGAGGTGCTCGACGCGGATCACGTCATCCTCACCGCAAGCGGATCGTCGCATCGACCGCCAACCGCCCGTCCTGCAAGGACGCCTCGGCGCCGACGACGCGGACCGACGACACCAGGTGCTTCACGAACTCGACGCCCAGGCCGCCCAGCGCATCGACCCAACCGTTCGGGTCGATGGACAGGCGCAGCAAAGTTCCCGCGGCAAGGACCGGCGGCGCGCCCGGGATGTCCGCCCGGCTTCCCGCGACCAGGCCCCGCGCAACGGCCTCGGCACCGCGGCCCAAGGCCAGCGACACCACGCCGCCCCGCATGGCGGCCGCCGCTTCCAGCCCGTCGTCGGCGCGGCCGGACAGGCCTTCCGTTCCCGGGCCATCGACAACAGGATCGACCCACGGCAGGGCGGCAATGCCCAGCGCGGACACCAGCAGGGACGCCGCGGACAGGCCGATGGACGCCCCGTCCGGGACCCGGACACCGATGACCGCCGCCACCGCGGCACGTCGTAGGAACGCGCGAACGCCGGTCACGGGACCGGGCGCCGGGTCACGGGACGCGACCAGTGCCACGGAGGCCCGGCCGTCCCAGGCACCCGGCAGCGCGGCAGGGTCGCCGCGGCCCGCGCCCCACCGGCCGGAAGGCGCAGGCGACGGGTTCCCGGAGGAGACTCTCGCCGATGACGGTGCCGCCTCGGGCAGATCCATGAACCTGCACCGGGCGCCGCACGCCTCCCACAGGGCCGCGACCATCCCGTCGGGAAGGGAACCCAGGTCCAGGTCCGCGCGGGCCAGCACTCCCTCCAGCAACGACGCCGGTTCGCGCGGCGGCGCCAGCGGATCGCCCGTCGGCCCGAGGATCCCCCGGACCCGGAACCCGCCGTCCAGGGAGGCCGCCAGGCGCAGATCGCCCACCGTGGCCCGGATCATCATTCCCGCGGCGCCGCCCGGCGGGACGATCCCGAAAGCCTGCTTCGCAAAGGCCAGCAGCCCTGCGTTGCGCACCACGACCGCGAGGTCGGCGTCCGGCATGCCGGCCTCGACCGCGGCAGCCCGGGCGGCGGCCCCGGCCTCGACCCCGATCGCGACCGGCGCCAGTGTGTCGATCCCCTTGCACGCGCCCGAAGGACCCGCGCACGCCAACGCGACGTTGCGCTCCACGCGCAGCACCGCCTCGCGCTTCGAGTCGCGAACGTCGTGGAACCTCCGGATCGGGCCGGCGGCCGGACCGTCCTCCACGAACCCCAGGCGCGCCAGCCGCAGGCCCAGCCGACGCCCGGCAACCTCGCGATCCACGAGGGGAAGGGCGACGATGACGGCACCGTGCCAGGCGGCAACCGCGGAAGGACGATGCGGGTCCAGGCCCTGCTCGCGGGTCCCGTCGTCAGACCTCAGGTCGAGGCCCGTCGAGGATCGCAGCAGGTCGGCCGCCCCGACCGCCTCCGGAAGCCGATCGAACAGGGCCGAGGCGCGGTCGCGCAGGTCGCCCGTCGATCGCAGCACGGCGATGGCGTCCGCGTCCGCAGGCAGGTATCGGGACGGGTCGATGCCGGGGCCGTGACACGCGGCCGCGAGGGCCATCGCCGCGAACGCCAGCGCCACCCGCGGCGCAGCCGCAGGCCGGGGCATCGGAATCCTCGCGTCACGCGCCTGCACGACTCCCTCCTCCGGCGTCAGGACCGCCGGCGGCGCAAGGGTATCACATGGCTGGACGGCCGGATCCGGGCCCGCCCCTTGCCCCCCCGGGAATACAACCCCACAATGCGGGTTGCCGTAGGCGTGGCGGACGGTGGCCGTTCGCTGGACGCGCCCGGGGCGGCTTCGCGCTCGGGCAGGAAGCCCGGAGGACACATGAACCGCATCATGAAGATCGTGGCTGTCGTGGGTGGCACGCTGGTCCTCGGCCTCGTGACGTTCTGCCGAACCTCCGAATCCCCTGCGGCCCCGGAAAAGGACTGGAAGATCTGGACGGACGGCACCCCGGCCCAGCCTGCGGTCGGCGCCGACTTCCAGCCGGCCCGGTCGTTCGCGCCCCTGGTGAAGCGCCTCCAGCCCACCGTGGTGAACATCTCGACGTCCACCGAGATCCAGGGGCACAAGATGTTCCGGCGCAGCCCCGGCGGAAACCGAGGCGACCCCATGGACGAGCTGTTCAAGCACTTCTTCGGCGATGGCGAGGGCGTGGACGTCCCGCCCCAGCGACGCAACTCGCTGGGTTCCGGCTTCATCATCAACGCCGACGGGTACATCCTGACGAACAACCACGTGGTCGAGGGCGCAGACGAGATCAAGGTCCGCCTGACCGAGCCCGAGCGCGAGATGAAGGCCAAGGTGGTCGGCCGCGACGAGAAGTACGACCTCGCGCTGATCAAGGTCGACACCAAGGACCGGCTCCCCGCGGTGTCGCTGGGCGAGTCCGACGCCCTCGAGGTCGGCGACTGGGTCATCGCCATCGGCAGCCCCTTCGGCCTGGCCCACACGGTCACGGCGGGCATCGTGTCGGCAAAGGACCGCGTCATCGGGGCGGGCCCCTTCGACGACTTCATCCAGACCGACGCGTCCATCAATCCTGGCAACTCGGGCGGGCCGCTGTTCGACGCGACGGGCGCCGTCGTCGGCATCAACACCGCCATCCACGCCGCTGCGCAGGGCATCGGCTTCGCGGTGCCGGTGAACATGGCGAAGCAGTTCGTCCACGACGTGCTGGCCAAGGGACGGGTCAGCCGCGGCTGGCTGGGCGTGGGCATCCAGGAACTGACCCCGGACCTGGCCCGGAGCCTCGGCCTGGGCGATCGCGTCGGCATCGTCGTGTCGCAGGTCTTCCCGAAGAGCCCGGCCGACAAGGCCGGCGTGAAGCGCGGCGACGTGATCACCGAGTTCGCCGGCAAGGAGGTCGGGGACCCGGCATCGCTGACGCGCAAGGTGGGCCTGGCCGAGCCGAACCGGGACTTCGACCTCAAGATCGTCCGCGACGGCCGCGACATGACACTGAAGGTCCGGATCGTCGAGCGTGACGACGACGGCGGCGCCTTCGAGCGGAAGGGCGGCGGCCCTTCCGGCGACGAGGTCCGCAAGGCACAAAGCGGCCTGGGCCTGGACCTGGCTCCCCTGTCGGCCCGGGATGCCGAGAAGCTGGGCCTCAAGCCGGGCGAAGGCGTCCTGGTGGAGGGCGTGCCCGAGGACGGTCCGGCCGCCGAGACGGGAATCCGGCAGGGCGATGTCGTCATGGAAGTGAACCGGACACCGGTGGGTTCGCCGGGGGACTTCGCGGCGGCGGTCGGCACCATCAAGCCGGGCGACTCGGTCCTCCTGCTCCTGCTGCGCGGGCAGAACTACTTCTACGCGGTGGTGAAGAAGCCCTAGGACGCGACGCCAGGCCTGCCCGCGGAGGGCCTCCGCATTGACCCGTCGAGGGCCGGCCGATATAGTGGCGCTGCGGGAAATCCCCAGAACCCGGGAGAGAGCGTGTCCGACGACGAGACCAGTGAAGATACCCCCCGGCCGGACGAGGAGGAGTTCGAGGCGACCGTCGAGCCCGCCGAAACCTCGAAACTGCCGGTGGCTCCCGAAGCCCGCGAAACCCGTATCGATCTGCTGTACCGGTACATCCGGGACATCCAGCGGCACCCCCTGCTGACGCCCGAGGAGGAGCAGCGCCTCACGCGGCAGTACACCGCGACGAAGGACCCGCGCCTGGCGACGCGCCTGGTGTCGGCCAACCTGCGCCTGGTGGTCAAGATCGCACTGGAATATCGGACGTTCACGTCGCAAGTGCTGGACCTGATCCAGGAAGGCAACATCGGGCTGGTCCAGGCGGTCAACCACTTCGACCCGCTGCGCGGCGTCCGCTTGTCCCACTATGCCCAGTACTGGATCCGGTCCTACATCATCTATTACCTGCTGAACAACCACCGCATGGTCAAGCTGGGGACCACCCAGGCCCAGCGGAAGGTGTTCTTCAACCTGCGCCGCGAGCGCCAGCGCCTGCTGAACATGGGCTTCGACCCCACCGCGCGCCTCATCGCACAGAACCTGTCCGTCCCCGAGGACACGGTGAAGGAGATGATGGAGCGGATGGACCAGCCGGACCTGTACCTCGACGCGCCCCGCGGCAGCGGCGACGACAAGTCCACCTACCTCAGCACGATGGCCGGCACGTCGAACCCCGAGGAGGAAACCGCGCACAACGAGGTCGGCGAGCGCCTGAAGGCCAAGATCGCCGAGTTCGGGCGGGGCATCGAGGCCGAGCGCGACCGCTACATCTGGGAAAAGCGGCTGCTGTCAGACGACCCGGTCACGCTCCAGGAGGTCGGCGAGAAGTTCGGCGTCAGCCGCGAGCGCGCCCGGCAGGTCGAGGAACGGATCAAGAAGCGTTTCAAGGAATTCCTGAAGAAGGAACTGGGCGACGATTTCGTGCAGGCGCAGGTGCTGAGGCGTTGAGGCGTTGGGCCGGGCCCCGACCGGGCCCTACCGGTTGATTTCCGCCCGGAAGTAGTCGCACGTGGCCATCAGGCCGTCTTCCAGCGATACCGCAGGCGACCACCCGAGGAGTTCCTTGGCTTGCGTGATGTCCGGGCGACGGACCTTGGGGTCGTCCTGGGGCAGCGGCAGGAAGGTCATCCCCGCCTTGCTGTCGAAGATCCGCAACACAATCTCGGCAAACTCGAGGATGGTATGCTCTTCCGGGTTGCCGATGTTCACCGGGTCGCTGCACGTCGAACCCAGCAGCCGCACGATGCCTTCCACCAGGTCGCTGACGTAGCAGAACGAGCGCGTCTGGGAGCCGTCGCCGTACAGCGACAGGGGTTCGTTGCGCAGGATCTGGGACAGGAACGCCGGGACCACGCGGCCGTCGCCGATGCGCATGCGCGGGCCGAATGTGTTGAAGATCCGGACGATGCGCGTGTCGAGGCCGTGGTAGCGATGGTAGGCCATCGTGATGGCCTCGCCGAAGCGCTTGGCCTCGTCGTACACGCCGCGCGGGCCGATCGGGTTCACGTTGCCCCAGTAGGATTCCGGCTGCGGGTGGACCAGGGGATCGCCGTACACCTCGGAGGTCGAGGCCAGCAGGAACGTCGCGCCCTTTTCCTTGGCCAGGCCGAGGGCCTTGTGGGTGCCCAGCGAGCCGACCTTGAGGGTCTGGATCGGGTAGCGCATGTAGTCGACCGGGCTTGCCGGCGACGCGAAGTGCCGCACGGCGTCCACCGGGCCCGGCACGTGGATGAAGTTCGTGACGTCCTGCTTGACGAAGACGAACCCGTCCTTACCGAAAAGATGGGCGATGTTTTCCATCTTGCCCGTCAGCAGGTTGTCCATGCAGATGACGTCATGGCCGTCGTTCAGGAAGCGCTCGCACAGGTGCGAGCCGATGAACCCTGCGCCCCCGGTGATCAGCACCCTCATCGCGTCCTCCTTGCTCAATGGGAAGCCCGGCCCGCGGGGCAGCCGGGCGGATGCTCAGGTTCGGCGCCCACGATTCGGGGGCAGGAACGCAGCCTTGGCGTCCGCGACAGGATCCGCGACCAGGGCATCCGCGTACCGCTCTAGGACCAGGTCGACACCCTGGCGAACCAGTTCGGCGACCGCGAGCCGCGTTCGCAGGTGAACCTTCTTCAGGCGCGAATCCTGTTCGGGGGTCAAGTAGACTGTGGTGGCAACCTTCCGTCCGACCACGTGAACCCTCCGGTAGCCCGCGCGAGGGAGCCAGTTTGCCCCAAGGGCATGTCGAAGTCAAACGCCCCCCGGAACGGCCGTCAGGCCTGGGGAACCAGCCAGGAAGCCACCTGCCGGGAGAGGCGCAGGAACCCGTCGATCGGCAGGACGAGCGGCGACAGGACCGGGAAGGCGGAAAGGGCCTCCCAGCGCTCGGCCGCCGCACCCGGGCCGAGGGTGTCGGCCAGGGCCAGATCCGCCGGGATCGCCGCAGACAGGGACAGGATGACCGCGATCAGCCAGGCGCGGGGCGACAGGATCGCCAGGTCGTTTGCAGCCCGTTCGCGCAGGCCGATGGCCGCCATGGGCAGGCCGACGGCGTCGAGGCCGAGCGCGGCCAGGAGGCGCCGCGGGGCCAGCCAGGGAGCCGCTCCGACGTCGTCCACGGCCCCCAGGGCCCGCCGGCAAGCGGTTTCGAGGTCCAGCAGTCGGCGACGCGCCTCCATGTCGGCCTCGGCGGGCACCTCGGCCGGCCGGCACGAAGCCTGGTCCGCGACGTCCGCGACGTCGGACGGCGGACCCGCGCCGGCAAGGACCTCCCGCCAACCCTCCCCGAAATCCGCGACCACGCGAAGGTCCCAGCCTGACCCGACGCCAGAAAGCCGCGCCCGGTCGAACACGCCCGCGAGGGGCTGGCCCCGGGCCAGGGGCTCGAAGCGGAAGACGCCCCGCACGGCGCCATCCGGGCCGTCCTCGTCGAGGGGAACGCCATCGAAGGTGCTGGTGCCCACCCCGGACAGCTTCTCGCCCGACGAGATCAGTTTTTCGGCCTTGAGCGCCACGAACGTCCACACATCGCGGGCCGCCACGCGCCGGCCGCCGGGCAGGCGCTGGTCGTAGGTGTAGAGCAGGTCCAGGATCCCGTCGCCGTTCACGTCCTGCAGGAAGGCCGACAGGGCCCGGGCCTCGCGCCCCAGGTACCAGGCGAAGGCGGGCCGATCGTTCGCGACCGGGGACGGGCCGGGAAAGATCAGCGCGCCGTGAAGGGTGCCGAAGGCCACGCCGGCATCCTCGGAGGACATTTCGACCAGGACCACCAGGTTGCGGGCGAGATGGCCCGAAACCGCGCCGACGACGGCTCGGCGGAGGAGGACGACCCGGAATGGGCTCCAGGCGAAATCGCCGCACCGCACGTCCCGGATGCCCTCCAGGGGACACCGTCGCTTGTCGCCGAAGCCGCTGGCGGGAAAGACGAATCCACGCGGTCCCGTACGTGGCTCGCCGACGCGGATTCCGAGGGCCCGGCCGGCGATCAGGGTGGCCTCGTTGAGGGTCAGGGACCGGGCCTCGGGAGCGGGCGGCGGGGGGATCGCGGTGTCCGCGACCTGGCCGGCGGCGACGGCCGGCAACAGCAGCAAGGACGGCAGGACGAGCATCATCCACCGGGCGGCGCGGGTCATTCGCCCCCCTCGCCGGATGCGCCCGATGCGCCCGCGGCATCACGGTAGACGACCAGCGTCCCATCCGGGCCGACAAGCGCCGCGAAGGCGCCGTCCGGAGCGCCGCCGACGCCGCGGAACACGCGCAGGGTGCCCGGGTCCAGGGAGGACCAGGTCCCGGCGGGAGTCCGGCGCAGCACCGTTCCCGCCCAGCCGACCGCCAGCGTGGAAGCGGCCGTGCGCCCCAGGCCGTACAGGAAGGTCGCCGGTTCCTCGAAGACCCGGCGGCAACCCGAGGCGGCGTCGCATTCGAGGACCAGGCCGTTGTCACCGGCCACGGCGACACCGGCAGCCAGGGGCAGCAGGTCGCGCAGCACCGAGGAGGTCCCGGTCGACAGGGCACGGAAGCCCTGGCCCTCGTCGACCTCGACGCGCCCCTGCTCACCGGCGATCCAGACACGCCCGTTTTCGACGCAGACCGCGTTCAAGGGCACCGTCCGGGTGGCGGACGAGGCCAGGGCCCCCGCGACCAGGTGGAACACGGTCCCCCTTGCGCCGACGACCTCCGCGCCATCCGGCGTCGCCCAGACGTCCGTCAGGTCCTCGTCGGTCGTCGCGGGAACCAGCACCGGCGCGGCGCCCGACAGATCGGCCACGGTCCCGGCATCCCCCACCGCCCAGGGAAGGGACACGCTGTTCAGGGCGGAGGCGACCGAAAGGCGCACCGCGCCCAGGCGATCGGGCGCACCGCGAAGGACCAGGCCTGCCGCGCCGACGATCGCCAGCGAGCCGTCGTCCGCGACCGCGACGCCCCGAAGGTCGGCCGTGACGCCTAAGGGACGGTCGTACCAGGCGTCCTGGCGCAATTCGAGCGCCACCGACCCGAGGCCGGCAGCCGCCAGTACCGTCGTGGCACCCGTCCCCGTCCGGGCCGCCACGCCACGAAGGTCCGCCGCCTGGTTGTAGGGCCCTGCAACGGTCATCACCGACCAGCGCGTTCCGTCGTAATGGAGGACGACCCCCTTGTCACCCACGACGGTGATGTCGCCCGATCCCGCGCCCCAGACGGCGTACAGGTCGCGCCCCGGATCCGACGGGTCGTTGGTGACCTGGAGGTGCCAGGTCAGCCCGTCGTACAGCGCGATGGACCCGCCGCTGCCCACGGCCGCCATCCGACCGTCGGGGGCGCGCCAGATCGCCCGCAGCGTCGTCACGGGGCCCGAAATCTGGGACCGGACCCAGGCCGTCTGGCCGCGCTCGATCAACGTGCCGTAGGCGCCCACGGCCCGGACGCCGCCCGCGGTCGAGGCCGTGACCCCGAAGAGGTCGTACGTGATGCCGGTGGGCTCGATCGTGGAAGCGCCGTCCAGGAACCGCAGCACGCGGCCGCCCTGGCCGACCGCGTAGGCCTCGGTGGCCGACAGCGCCGACACGCCGTACAGGTCGCCCCCGTCGGGTTCGCGAAGGACGGTCCACCCGTCGGCCGCGGTGCGGCGAAGCACGATGCCGCCGGAACCCACGACGAACATCGTGTCGCCGTCCCCGGACACGCCGTTCAGATCGGCGTCCGTCGGGACGGGCGGGAAGACCGGGAGGAACGCGTCGCCGTCGGACCGCAGGACGAGGCCTTTCGCACCCACGGCCCACGCAGACCCGTCCGCTGCCGACCACATGCCGCGGACGTCGCCCACGGCGGACAGGTCGATCCGCTGGAACGTGGGGACGGGGACGGTCGTGTCAGGAAGCGCATCCGCCGGCGCGTCGCCCGGAAGGTCGGCGTCGGCGGAATCGTCGCCCGGGAGATCGACCGCCGGGTCGGGGGCATCGAGGGCGTCCGGCACGTCGCGAACGTCCGGCACGTCCAGGCGCGCCTCGGCATCGAGGGCGTCCAGCGCGTCCGACGGCCCCGCGTCGCCCCCCCCTCCGCCGCCGCACGCGGCAAGAAGGACCAGGGCCAGCGCGGCGATGGGAAGCCTGGCGATCACGGGAACACCCCTCGGGCAATCCACTGCATTCTAGGCCGGGCACACGCGGTCGTCCAAGGGAAGAAGCCCGGGGTGGCCGCGGGGGCGGGTCCGAAGGGGCCCCGCGGGCGACCTTGATCGCGCAAAGGACCGCGGATACACTGCGTCCCGCGGCCGGCGCGCACAGGGAACCCTCCAGGCACGCCGCCGATCCCCCCTCTGAAAGGTGTGCCATGGTGGAAGCCGTCCGGAAGTCCCTGCGCGATTCGAAGACGGCACGCTGGGCCACGATGTGCCTCGTGTCCTTCGCGATGCTCTGCGGCTATTTCGTAGCGGACGTGGCCTCGCCGCTGAAGCCCTTCATGGAGCAGCAGCTCCACTGGTCCAGTTCCGAGTACGGCTTCTTCACCAGCGCCTACGGCTGGTTCAACGTGTTCCTGGGCATGCTGGTGCTGGGCGGCATCATCCTGGACCGCTGGGGCCCCCGCTTCGCCGGCATCCTGGCGTCGGCGCTGATGCTGGTGGGCTGCGCGGTGAAGTGGTGGGCCATCGACACCCACACCCTGGACGGCCAGATGCTGCTGGACACCAAGGCGCAGGTGATGGTGGCCTCGCTGGGCTACGCGACGTTCGGCATGGGCCTGGAACTGATCGGGATCACGGCCACCAAGATCATCGTGCGGTGGTTCAAGGGCTACGAGGTGGCGCTGGCCATGGGCCTGCAGGTGGCCGTCGCCCGCATCGGGACCGGCATCGCGCTGGGCAGCAGCGCCCCCATCGCAAAGGCCTTCAAGGTATCGACGCCCATCCTGGTCGGCACGCTGGCGCTGGCGGTGGGATTCGCCGCGTACCTGGTGTACTGCATGATGGACCGCAAGCTGGACTCCGACGAGGGCGCCACCGCCGGCGCGGCCCCCGACGAGGCGTTCCGGTTGTCGGACATCGGGTCCATCCTGGCGAACAAGGGGTTCTGGTACATCGCGATCCTGTGCGCCCTGTTCTATTCCGCGGTGTTCCCGTTCCTGAAGTACGCGTCCGACCTGATGGTGCAGAAGTTCGGCGTGGACGAGGGGCTGTCGGGGTTCATCCCGTCGATGCTGCCCTTCGGCACCATGCTGCTGACGCCGGTCTTCGGCCGCTACTACGACGAAAAGGGCAAGGGCGCCAGCATCATGATCCTCGGGTCGGCCCTCATCATGGCGGCGCACCTGCTGTTCACGATCCCGCTGTTCAACCACTGGCTGGTGGCGCTGTTCGCGGTGCTGCTGCTGGGCGTGGGCTTCTCGCTGGTCCCCTCGGCGATGTGGCCGTCGGTGCCCAAGCTGATCCCCGATCGCCAACTGGGCACGGCCTACTCGCTGATCTTCTACCTCCAGAACCTGATCGCCCTGATGGGGGCGCCGTACCTCATCGGGTGGGTCCTCGACGAGCATTGCGTGACGGGCCGGGAGATCGTGCAGCAGGAGGTCGATGGCGTCCTGCAGAACGTGACGATCGTCCATTACGACTACACGATCCCGATGATCATCTTCTTCGGCTTCGGGGTGCTGGCCATGGTCTTCGCGCTGCTGCTGAAGGCCGAGGATCGCAAGAAGCACTACGGTCTGGAAGAGCCCTGCCACGTCCGCTAGATCCTGGGCCATCCCGTCACGCCCTCTCATTTTCGTCCCCGTCCTCGTACCCGTACCCGTACCCGACTTCCAGCCGTCCCCGTCTGCCCCTCCTTGACGCCTGAACATTTGTTTAGTAGTCTGAAACCGGGACGAGGTTCGAAGCGACCGCGGGAGGGCCGATCGTGGGTACGCGTGAATCCGTCGCGATGGCGCTGCAGGATCTGCCGTCAGGCCTGGTCCGCTGGGCGTCCGCGCCGCGCGAATCGCTGCCTCGCCGTACCACGGGCGTGACGCTCCTGGACACGTTGCTGGGAGGCGGATGGACCCGGGGACGGATGGCGGTGCTGCGGGCCGCGGCACCCGGTGCCGCCGGGCGGACGGCCCTGGCAACCGCGGCGGTGGCCGCCACCACGATCGAAGGCCGCACGGCCGCGTGGATCGACGGGGACGCCTCGCTGGATCCGGCCTCCCTGGCCGCCGCCGGGGCCGACCTGTCGCGGATCCTGTGGGTCCGGGGCCCCCTGTCCCTCGAATCGACGCTCACCGCGGCAGAAGAAGTGCTGGCGGCCGGGGACTTCGCGGTGACGGTGGTCCGGCCGCCCGAGGGATCGGCGCGGGCCGGGGCCACGGCGGGCTGGGTGCGACTGGCCCGCGGGGCGGAAAGGGCCCGGGTCGTCCTGCTGGTGCTGGACCGGGGCGGCACCGCCGCCGCCGCGGGCGGGATCCTGCTCCACGTGGGCACCCTGCGAGGCCGGTGGGCGGGCCTTCCAGGTCCCGGCAGCCTCCTGGTGGGGGCCGACATCCCGGTGACCGCGGACGAGGGGGCCGCGGACCTCCGCCTGTCCGTCGCCGAAACTCTTGACGGCGGGGATCCAATCCCCGTACCGCCCCGGGCCGGAGGCCCGGTCCGGCCCCGCCCCGCCACGACCGTCGCGCACCGGCCTTCCCTGGATGCGCCCGAGGCGGCTTCGGCTCCGGCGAGAGTTCCCTGCTCAAACCCGTCGCCTTCGCCTGCGCGCTCGGGCAGAACGGAACGCCCCGGGTGGGCCCGCGTCCGGGAGGCCGGATGCGCCCTGGAGTTCCACCCATGAAACCGACCGGAAACCGGCGCGCGATCCCCCGCGAGTACGCCTGCGCCCTGGCCACGGCACTGCCGCTCCAGGCACTGCTGCGGTCGGAACCCGGGCTGGCCGGCCAGCCCCTGGCCGTGGTGGTCGGGGAAGGGACGCGGGCGATCCTGGCCCACGCCTCCCGGGCGGCCCGGGCCCTGGGCGCGGTACCCGGCATGACCCCGTCCCAGGCCCGATCCGTGGCCCCCGGGGTGGTCCTGCGACCCGTGGCGCCGCCGGTGATCGCCGCCGCCCGGCAGGCCCTGGTGGACGCGGCCCTCGCCTTTTCACCCGAGGTCGATCCCCGGGACGCCGACGCGGTCGTTCTGGACGTCCGGGGCACCCGGGGCCGGTACCCCACGCCCGAAGCCCTGGGATGCGCCCTGGAAGCCGCCTGCGCCCGGGCGGGCCTGCGGGTCCGGGTGGGGATCGCACGGGGGCCTCGGCTGGCTCGCATCGCAGCCCAGGCCCGGCCGGGCGTCACGGTGCTGCCTCCCGGCGACGAAGCCTTGGCGATGGCGGATCTGCCGCTCCACGCCCTGGACATGACCCCCGCCCTGGCCGACACCCTCGCCCACCTGGGCCTTAGGACCGTCGGCGACCTCGCCCGCATCGATCCCCGCGGCCTGGGCATCCGCCTGGGTCCCGAGGGAATCGACCGGCACCGCCTGGCCCGGGGCATCGACGAATCGGTCATCACCCCGCTGCCACCCTCCGAGTCGTTCGAGGAAGCCGTCGTGCTGGAATGGACCCTGGACCGGCTGGACCCCCTGTTGTTCCTGCTGTCCTCCGCGCTGGACCGGCTGTCCGCCCGCCTGGAAGGACGGGGCATGGCGCCCGCGTCCCTGCGGCTGGATCTGGACCTGGACCCGGAGGGCACCCACCCGGTCCCGGTGACGCCGCCGGCCCCGACGACCGACCTGCGATCCCTGCTGGCCCTCGTCCGGTTGGCCCTGGAGGCCGACCCGCCGCCGGGGCCGATCCGGGGGTTCACGCTGCGGGTCGAAGGAGGCCGGGTCGCCGGCGGGCAGGGACACCTGTTCGGGCCGCCGGTGCCGCCGCCGTCACGCCTGGCCCTGCTGATGGGCCGCCTGGGCGCCCTCGCCGGCCCCGACGGCGTCGGTGCGCCCGTGGTGCTGAACGACGCCGGCTCGGACTCCGCCTCCCTGGCCCCCTTCGCGCCCCGGGCCCTCCCCGAGGCCCGGTCCCCCGTCCCCCCGATGCCGGGCGGGGCGGGCCCGGCGGCGCCCCCTCTCGCCCTGCGGCGGCTCCGTCCCCCGCTGGAGGTCACGGTGCGGCTGCGGGCGGGACGGCCGGCCGAGGTCCGGGACGGCGGACCGGCAGGACCGGTGGCCCGGGCCGCCGGGCCCTGGTACACCGAGGTGCGATGGTGGGCCGAAAGGCCCGAAGCGGGGGCCTGCTGGGACGTCGAGGTCACGGGCCGGGGGCTGTACCGGCTCTGGCAGGACCTGCGCTCGGGCCGGTGGTTCGTGGACGGGCAGTACGACTGACAAGATCGACGGGGACAAGGTTCCGTAGCGCGGAGGCGCCCTCCGCAAACGAGCGAACATGACGGGCGGTCGGCATCCTCCCTGGGTCGAGTTGCGGGCCTCCAGCGCCTTCCGGTTCCTGGAAGCCGCGTCGCTGCCCGAGGATCTGGCGACCCGTGCTGCCGAACTGGGCCAGCCCGCCCTGGCGCTGGCGGACCTCGGCGGTGTCTACGGCATCCCCCGGTTCGTCAAGGCGGCCCGGGCCGCGGGTGTCCGTCCCCTGGTGGGCGCCACCGTCCCCCTGGACCTCGGCGACCTGCTGGGCGCCGGACAACCTGGGAGGAACGACGGTACCCTGGGCACCCCCTCCCGGGCGCCCGTCGTCCCCACCCTCCTCGGGGGCTCGCCCGTCCGCCCCGACGAGGCCACGTCCCTGCCTCCCACGTCCCCGGGCGCCGGCCGTCCCCGCCTGCTGCTCCTGTGCCGGGACCGGGAGGGCTGGGCCAACCTGTGCGAACTGCTGACCGAAGCCCACCGGAACCGCGAAAAGGGCGACTGCCTGGCCACGCTGGGCCAGATGGAGAGCCTGGGCGGCGGGCTGGTCGCGGTGGCCGGCGGCCTGGACGGGCCCGTGGCCGCCGCCGCCCGCACCGCGGGACGGGAAGTCGCCCGGGCCGTGGCGGACCGGTTGGCCGGGATCTTCGGCCGCCGGAACGTCGCCCTGGACCTCCAGCGCCACGGACGCCGGGACGAAGAGCACGTCAACCGCCTGCTGCAGGACCTGGCCGGGTCCCTCGGACTGGCCTGCATCGCCACCAATGACGTCCGCTACGCCACACCCGACCGCGCGCCGGTGCTGGACGCCCTGCTGGCCCTGCGGCACCATGTCTCCCTCGACACGGCAGGCCGGCTGCTGCCCGCCGACCGCCAGCGGCACCTGCTTTCCACCGCCGAAATCGGGGAGCGCTTCGCGGACCTGCCCGGGGTGCTCACCGCCACGGCCGACTTCGCCAGCCGGCTGGACTTCACCCTCGCAGACCCGGGCTACACCTTTCCCCGCTTCCCGACACCGGCCGGGGACACGGAGTTCGGCCTCCTGCACCAGTTGACCCAGCAGGGCGTCCGTGACCGCTACCGCCCCGTGACGCCCCGGGTGATGCACCAGGTCACCCACGAACTGGACCTGATCCAGCGGCTCGACCTGGCGGGATACTTCCTGCTGGTCCACGACATCGCCCGCTTCTGCCGCGACAACGCCATCCTGGCCCAGGGGCGCGGGTCCGCCGCGAACAGCGCCGTCTGCTACGCCCTCGGCATCACGGCCGTGGACCCCATCGCCTTCGACCTCCTCTTCGAACGTTTCCTGTCCGAGGAGCGCGGCGAATGGCCCGACATCGACCTGGACCTCCCCTCGGGCGACGACCGCGAGCGGGTCATCCAGTACGTGTACCAGCGCTACGGCGCGCAGTCCGTGGGCATGGCCGCCGCGGTGAACACCTACCACGGCCGCGGCGCCGCCCGGGACATCGGCAAGGTGCTGGGCCTGGACCCGGAACGCATCGGCCGCCTGGCCGGGCTGGTCGGGCACTTCGAGTTCCCCGAGGACCCGGCCGAACGCGCCACGCGCATGAAGGAGGCCGGCCTCGACGTCGCCGACACCCGCGTCCGCCACTTCCTGGACCTGTGGGGCGCGGTCCGGCACCTCCCCCGCCACCTGTCCCAGCACAACGGCGGCATGGTGATCTGCGGCGGCCGCCTGGACCGCGTGGTCCCCCTGGAACCCGCCGCGATGCCGGGCCGCGTCTGCGTCCAGTGGGACAAGGACGACCTGGCCGACCTCCGCCTGATCAAGGTGGACCTGCTGGGCCTGGGGATGCTGGCGGTGCTGCGGGAAACGATCGACCTCGTGCGGCAGGCCGAGGGCGTCGAGGTCGACCTGGCCCACCTGCCCCCCGACGACCCCGCGACCTACGACATGCTGCGCAAGGCGGACACGGTCGGCGTGTTCCAGGTGGAATCCCGGGCCCAGATGGCCACCCTGCCCCGCCTCCAGCCTCGCCGCTTCTACGACCTCGTGGTGGAGGTCGCCCTGATCCGCCCCGGCCCGATCGTGGGCAAGATGGTGCATCCGTACCTGGCCCGCCGCGCGGGCCGGGAAGTCGTCACCTACGACGACCCCTGCCTGGAACCGATCCTCGCCCGGACCCTGGGCGTGCCCCTGTTCCAGGAGCAATTGATGCGGATGGCGATGACTGCCGCGGGCTTCACGGGCGGGCAGGCCGAGGAGCTGCGCCGCGCGCTGGGGTCGCGACGGTCCCGGGAGCAGATGGACCGCATGGTGCTGCAGATGCGGGAAGGCATGACCGTCCGGGGCATCCCGCCCGACGCCCAGGACCGGATCGTGGGATCCGTGGCCTCCTTCGCCCTGTACGGCTTCCCCGAAAGCCACGCCGCGTCGTTCGCCCTGATCGCCTACGCCAGCGCGTACCTCAAGCGCCACCACCCGGCGGCCTTCCTGGCGGCCCTGCTGGACCAGTGGCCCATGGGTTTCTACCACCCGTCCACGCTGGTCCAGGACGCGGTTCGCCACGGGGTGACGGTCCGGCCCGTGGACGCCGACCGGTCGTGCTGGGACTGCACGCTGGAAACCGAACGGGACGGCGGGGAGGACGGGCCTCCCGGGACCGCATCCCCGGCCTGCAGCACACCGGCCGTCCGCCTGGGCCTGAAGTACGTCAAGGGCCTGTCGCACCGGACGGGCGAACGCATCGTGGACGAACGGGACCGCGGCCCCTTCGATGGCGTCACGGACCTCGGGCGCCGCACCGGCGCCACCTCGGCCGAACTGTTCGCGCTGGCCGAGGCGGGCGCCCTGGGCACGAACCGCCGGGACGCGATGTGGCAGGCGCTCGCCCTTCCCGCCACGAAGGACCTGCTGGCAGGCACGATCCAGGAAACCCCCGAACCGGCCCTCCCCGACCTGGGGAACCGGGAGGCGATGGCCGCCGACTTCGCCCGGACGGGCCTCACCACCGGCGCCCACCCCGTGGCGTTCCTGCGGCCCGGCATCGATCGCACCGGCGCCTTGCGGGCGGCCGACCTCCCCGCTGTCGCCGACGGGCGGCGCGTCCGGGTGGCCGGGATGGTCATCGTCCGCCAGCGGCCGTACACCGCCAAGGGCATGTACTTCGCCACGCTCGAGGACGAAACCGGCCTGTCGAACGTGGTCGTGATGCCCGACCTGTTCGCCGCGAACCGGCGCCTGCTGTCCGTGGAACCGTTCCTGCTGGTGGAAGGCGTAGCCCAGAACCGCGAGGGCGTGGTCAGCGTACGGGCGGACCGCTTCCGCGCCCTGTCGGGTGGGCCGCGCCATGAAGGAAGGAATTTCTGCTAGGGATCCCGATGGCTACGCGCCGCCCTGGGCATACGACACGACCCGCGCCAGCGCCTCCTTCAGGACGTCCACGTTGAAGGGCTTCGGCAGGATCAGGGTTCCCGCAAGGGCCTGCACGCGAGCCTGGACCTCGGGCGACGTGTAGCCCGTGCACACCAGCACCGGCAGATCGAACTCGGCACGTCGCAGCGCCTCGACCAGTTCCAGGCCCGACTTTTCGGGAAGGAAGACGTCCACGATGAGCACGTCGAACCGCGACCGATCCCGCATCAGCAGGTCCATCGCCGGCTCCATGCCATCGACCGCCACCGCCTGGTGCCCAAGGCGCGCCAGCATCTCGCTCAGTACGCGGCGAACGATGGCCTCGTCGTCGATCACGAGGACCGACAACGGTCCGATCGGCTCGGCCTGGACCGTCGGCGCCGGCACGGGCGCGACCTGCGAGATCGGGACCATGCGTGCACGGGGCAGGAACACCGAAAACACGCTCCCTTCCCCAGGGGCGCTGACCGCCGTGATGAACCCCCGGTGGGCCTTGACGATCCCGTGGACCACCGCAAGCCCCAGCCCCGTTCCAGGCCCCATCGGCTTCGTGGTGAAGAACGGCTCGAAGATGCGGGCGGCGACCTCCGGGGTCATGCCGACGCCCTCGTCGATGACGTCCAACTGCACGTACTCGCCCACGGGCATGTTGGCCAGCGGCCGCCTTTCGCCGGCAGCGAACCGCCGGTTCCGCGCGCGAATGCTCACGGGCCCGCCTTCAGGCATCGAATCCCGCGCGTTCAGGCACAGGTTGGTCAGCACCTGCTCCAGCATCGGCCGATCGCCTTCCACGTCCGCGAGTTCCGGGGCCAGGTCCAGCCGCAGGGGATGGTCGGAACCCAGCGTGCGAGCCAGCAGGGCGGTCGTCCGCGAAAGCGCGTCACCCAGGTCGATCACGGCCCGCTGGGGTGCCGAGCGCCGGGCAATCGTCATCAACTGGTTCGCGAGGTTCGCCGCCCTGTCCGCGGAGTCCAGGATCGTCATCGCCGCCTCGTGATCCGTGGACCCCCGAGCCAGCCGGCTCGCCAGCAGCGACGCGTATCCCACGACTCCGGACAGGATGTTGTTCACATCATGGGCCAACCCGCCCGCCATCGTCGAAATGGCTTCCATCTTCTGGGCCTGGACCAGCAATGCCTCCAGCTCGCGACGCTCCGTGACGTCGTCCATCAGGATCGCGATGTACCGTACCGCGCCCTCGTCATCCCTCAGCGGCCATGCTCGGGCCCACACCCAGAAGCCCCGCGAGAGGCGATCGGACGTTGCCTTCCCGGTCACGGAGGCCTGGATCTGCAGGAAGAACTCGGGAAGGTCGAGGGACTCACCGGCGTAGGCGCGCTCCAGCTCGCGCAACGCATCGGGCCGCGACCGTCGAAGAATCTCGCGAACGTTGACCGCGGTGTCGCTCAGCACGCGTTCCGCAGGCATCCCGATCAGGCGACCCAGGGCCTCGTTGACGCCGACCAGGACGCCGGTGGAATCGACCAGGGCCAGCGCCACGGGAGCGGTTCCCAGGCCCCGGACCAGCCAGGACATCACCTGGTCGTCCGCCAGGCGAAGGTGCAAGGAATCGCTCACCACCATACCAGACTCCAGAGGTCTGGAATAAGGTACCACGGAGGGGTCCGGTGTCAAGCGTCCTGCCCGAGCACGGAGGCGGAGGCGCGACCCCAGTCGCGCCGTAGACGGAGTCGCCTCGGGCCGCTCCATGCCCCCGAGCACGGAGGCGGAGGCGCGACCCCAGTCGCGCCGTAGACGGAGTCGCCTCGGGCCGCTCCATGCCCCCGAGCACGGAGGCGCCCGCCCGCTGGCGCTTCCGCTATACTAGCCACCGTCCGCGAGGAGGGCACCATGGTCGAGGACATCCGGGTCCCGCTGACGCCCGGCGGCCATGCCCGCCTGGAGGTCGAACTGCGCAAATGGAAGGACGAGCGGCCCCTCGTCATCAAGGCCATCGGGGAGGCCCGCGCCCACGGCGACCTTTCGGAGAACGCCGAGTACCACGCGGCCCGCGAGCGCCAGGGCATCCTGGAAGCGAACGTCCGCAAGCTGGAAGACGTCCTGGGGCGCGCCGAGATCATCGACCCCCGCAAGTTCGTGGGTCCGAAGATCAAGTTCGGCGCCACGGTGACCCTCTTCGACGAGGAGCGCGAGGGGGAGGTCGTCTACCAGATCGTCGGCGACCCGGAAGCCGACATCGACACCGGCAAGATCTCCGTGCTGGCGCCCCTCGGTCGCGCCCTCATCGGCAAGGAGGAGGGGGACGACATCGAGTTCAAGACGCCGGGCGGCCTGCGGCACCTGTCGATCACGAAGGTCGAATACGTCTGACCCGCCACCCCCGGGGGAGCCATGCGCACCTACCATACCGACGACGAAGCCGGCACCGAGGCCGTCGGGGCCGAGGTCGCCCTGACGGCCGCCGCCGGCACAGTGATCGGCCTGTCCGGCCCCCTGGGCGCCGGAAAGACGGTGTTCGTCCGCGGCGCCCTTCGCGCCCTGGGCGGCAACCCGATGGACGTCCGCTCGCCCACCTTCACCTTGATGAACCTCTACGCCGCGGACCTGCCGGTCTACCACTTCGACCTGTACCGGTTGGCCCGGGGCGCCGAGCTGGACGGCATCGGTTTCCACGAGTTCGCCCGGGGCGACGGCATCACGATCGTCGAATGGGCCGACCGGTTTCCCGACGTCACCCCTGAAGTAACCCTTTGGGTCCGCATCGGATTCGACGGTTCGGAGTCCGGTCGCAGCATCCGGATCAGCGATGTTCCTTTCCCCGACACGCCCGGTTCGTGATATCCATGCGCCTCCCGGATCGGCAAGACCGGGAAGGAATCCACCTAGTCAAGGAGTCCTCATGGGATTCGCAACCAGCACGATGTCCTACACGACGTGGCAGGTCCTGGCCGGCCCCCTCCCGGATCACCGCGAGGATCTTCTGGATGGCCTGATCCGGGGCCGGATCGGCGGCATCGACGTGGACGTGGGCCGCGATCGCGCCGGCGGCTTCGCGATCTTCGACGACCCGCTGGAAACCGGGTTCGTCGAGGCCACCGTGTTCTTCGACCCGCTGGTGCTGTTCTGCTTCCGCATGGACAAACTGACGGTGCCTGCGTCCACGCTGAAGCTGTACATCCGCAAGCGGCTCAATGAGAACCTGGCCGCCACGCGCCGCGAACGGATGCCCCGCGCCGAGCGCGAGGAACTGATCGAGCAGGTGCGCCACGACCTGCTGCGCAAGGCCATCCCGGCGATCGCGGCGTACGACGTCGTCTGGGACACGGCTTCGGGCCGGCTTCGGCTGTTTTCGACGTCGGCCGCCGTCCGCGAGGAGTTCGTCGCCCGGTGTCGCGAGTACCTGGGCCTCGAACTGCGCGGCCTGGATACCGTGGGTGTCCTGGAAGCGCGGCTGGACGAGCGGGAATTGATCGAGGCCTTCCACCTGCTGCCGTTCCGCTTCGGGACTGGCGGTGGACTGGCCGACGGCGAGGAGGAGGCGTGATGCAGGAAATGAGCCTGGCGGACAAGATCCGGCGTACCGCGTTCCTCGGGCGCGAGTTCCTCACGTGGCTGATGTACCGCTCGTCGCACGACGAGGGCGTGTTCCGCCTGGACAACGGCGAGGTCGTCGAGGTGTTCTTCGAGAGGGCGCTGACGCTGGACGGCGAGAACCCTGCCCGCGAAATGAGCGCCCTGAAGGTCGATGATCCCACCCGGTCCGAGGAAGTGCTCCTGTCCTTGCGCCTGGGCAAGAAGGTCAGCCGCGCCCGACTCCAACTGATCCGGGAAGGGCGCGAGTTCGCGTTCGTTCTGGACTCGGCAGGACTGGGCCTGAGGTCGGTCAAGCTGCCCGAGACGCAGGCCCTGGATCCGGTCGAGGCGATGGCCGAAAAGGCGGGGCTTTGCTCGGAACTGGAAGACGTGATCCACGAACTGTTCGTGCGCTTCATCCGGCTGCGGCTGGATCCCGACACCTGGGCCGCCGAGACCGCGCCGATCGCCGCGTGGATCGAAGGTGGCCTGGTTCCGGAAGGCGAGGATTGACGGTTTCGGCAGGAAGGCCCGCCCCTACGACCGCGGCACCCGGTTCTTCTTCAGCGTGACGAAGGTTTCCAGGGCCCAGCGCGCCAGGTGCCCGGCCTTGAAGGGGCCGGGGCCGTTGGTGGACACGAGGGCCGCAAAGGCCACCTCGGGCTTGTTCGCGGGGAAGAATCCCACCATCCAGGTGTTGTGCAGCCCCGAGCCGTCGCGACTGTTCAACGTCCCGGACTTCACCGCGACACGGCCCCCGTTGTACCGCGACGGCATGCCCGCGAAGTACTTGGTCCCGGTCCCGCCGTTGCTGGTTTCCATCATCATGCCGCGCAGGCGCTCCACCGTCGCAGGCTTCAGGACGGTTTCCGCGACAGCCGGCTTGCCGTCCAGCGACACCCCGGCCGGCCGGACTCCGCCGTTGGCGACGATGGCGGCCATGAAGGCCGCAGCCAGCGGCGACATGCTGACGTTGACGAACCCGGCGGCCATGCGGGCCAGGTCCAGGTCGCCGTGCGCCTTGCGGGCGACGGACCGCGTGTGAAGCCCATCGACCTCGATGTCGTGGTTGAAGCCCAGGGCCTCGGCAGTCCGCAACAGGACATCGGGGTCCAGGTGCTTCACGGCCAGTTTGCCGAACACGGCATTGGTGCTGTGCGCGAACGCGGCGGACAGCGTGCGGCAGGCCCGGTCGTGCTTGCTGTCGACGAGGTGCGACGCGTCCAGCCACGACGAACCGCCGTGGTAGCAGGTCGTCGTCCCGGGCCCGACCGACGTGTTCTCGAGCAGGGCCGACGACGTCACGATCTTGAACACCGACGCCGCGGGGAACCCGGCGGTCGTCGCCGGGTGCGGGTACCTGGCACCCGGCGCCGCATACTCGGAAGACACCAGCACCTTCCCGGTCGAAGGATCAAGCGCGACGAACGCACCCTGGAGCGGCCGGGCGGCCTTCAGGTAGGCCTCCATCCGCCGGGACCACGCCTCGGGCAGCGGGGTGGACGGATCGTCGGGAAGCGACACCGCCGGCACCGCGCCGCGATTCGACCGGGAATGTCGGTGGGCCTTCGAGCCTCCACCCGCCTTCCGAGGCGCCGCCTGGACCGTCGGGACACCCAGCGACCCGGCGCCGGGGACCAGGTCCCCCGCCGTGATCAGCAACCCGACGGCCAGCGTCGCGAAGATCCGCGCTTTCATCCAGCCTCCTGCCACGGAATCGGCCCGTGGTCTGGCAATTCTAGCATTCGAGCCCGGCGTGTCCCAAGGGAACGTCCTTCGGAGGGGGCGGGCAGTGGGAGGTGGGCCTCCGGGACTACTTCATGACCGTGACTTCCTGCGCCCGTGCCGGGTCCCAGGGCGCGGCCGCCAGCGAACCCAGTTGGCCGTACTGGTAGTGGAGGCCGCCGTCCACCGAGAACCGGAAGGCGACCAGGTACGTACCGATCGTCGCCGGCTGGACGGTCGCCGTGAATTCGTAGACGTTCGTGCAGTCCGCGCACAGCGGGTTGAACTGCGCCACGGCCCAGGTCCAGCCCCAGTCCCGGAACGGGTTCGACTGGAGATCGTCCACGGGGCCCACCCCGATCTCCGCGATGATCGTCCCCGGATCGACGGGCGTGGTCCCGTTCGTGTACCCGTCCGAAAAGACCTGGCCCGAAAGCGGTGGCGATGCCTGGCCCAGGACGGCCAGCAACGGATCCGCCCAGGCCCGCGTGTTCGCGAGGACCGTCGGAGCCAGGTCGATCGCGCGCACGGCGCCGGCCAGGTAGGTCGAGATGACCCCGTCCGTCACCGATACATCCCGGTCACCCACGTCCGGCTGGGCGGGCGCCACGAACGTCAGGGTGCCGTCATTGACTCGCGTGAACGAGGCAGCCGGGACGCCGCCCATCGACACCCCCGTGACGATCCCCAGGCTGGCGCCCGTCAAGGTCATTTCCCAGCCGCCGGTCACAGGTACCTGGGGCGGCGTCACCGAAACCACCAGCAGGTTGCACCCCGGATCGGCGGAATCCGTCTTGCCGTCGCAGTCGTTGTCCTTCCCGTCGTTGCAGAGGTCCGAGCCCGCGGGACCCTCGACGGCCGCCGGATCCCACTCGTGGATGCAGGCCTTCAACGTTTCATCGCAGTGGTCCAACGTGCAAGGAGCCGTCAGCCCGGAATCGGCACAATCCCTGGGCACGCCGCCAGCGCACGAGCCGGCGGCGCAGGTCGCGCCGACCGTGCAGAACAGGCCGTCGGTGCACGACTCGCCGTCGGCCGCCTTTGCGATCCCGCACCGGGCCTGGGGCTGCAGGCACGAATTGATTTCGCACACGGCCAGGCCCGACGCCGGGTACACGCCCGCGCAGTCCCCGTCGGACGCACACAGCGGGATGTCGCTGTTGGGCCCCCGGGGGGAGCCGTAGTTCAGAGTCTGGCGAGGGTCGCCCTTCCATCCGGTGGCCACGAAAGCGGTGTGCCAGTCGGAATCGTCGAGGCCCGTACCCGGCTTGAGGTTCCGCTCCATCGACTGGACCGGCTTCCCGTTGATTTCGTCGCCGTGGTACCCGATCCTGCCCGTGAACTTCGCCGAATCGACGACGGTGCCTTCCGGCCCCACCAACTGGTACGTCACGGTCGGGGTGTTCGTCAGGCGCATGCTCTTCACCGACGAGCTCGCCGGCTGCATCGCGATGTCCGGATCGACATCCAGCTGGGACTTGGACGCTTCGAACTGCGATATGAGGAAGTACCCGTACGGCTCCAGGACGATGTGGTTCACCACCTGCGGCGACTGGTTCAGCACGATGTCCCCGGCGGGTTGCCCGGGAACGTACCGGGCATTGGTCAGCTTCCAGCCGGTCAGGATGTAGGGCGCCCGGGTCGTGTTCCGCAGTTCGACCCACTCGTCGAAATCATCCTGGAACGAACCCATCCACAGCAGTTCGTTGATTACGACCGCCCCGGCCTTCGGGACGCCCTGAACCGTCAGTTTCAGCGCCTGGGCCGGGTCGTACCCGTTCGAGGTGCCGTCCAGGTCGGCGTATACCCAGGTC
>CAIOFV010000140.1 GCA_903857665.1 uncultured Myxococcales bacterium | reverse complement strand
TTCCTGGCGCGCCGCGTCCGCGACCTCGTGCAGTTCCCCGTCCAGGAACAGGTGCCCGCCCATGCCTTCCAGCAGGGCCAGCCAGTAGTCGCCGTGACGGTCGACGCGGAACAGGCGGATGGGCTTGCCGCCGCGGATGGGCAGCACGAAGTCGGCCCGGCCGCCGATGCCGACGGTCACGTCCCGCTTCTCCTGGAACACCTGCTCGCGGATCAGCGTGCCCTTCCACAGCTCGGCCAGCCGCATCACGCGGTCGCCCTTGCCGAACACGGGCTGCGCGACGATGCCCCAGATGAAGCCGACCAGCATCATCGCGGTGCCGGCGAACGCCACCTGGTAGCCGAAGTCGGTCGAGACCTGCGTCTGCGGGATGACCTGCGCGTGCGCGATCAGCAGCTTGATCTGCCCGCGGACCACGAACGGCAGGATCAGCAGGAACGCCACCGTCAGGAGGGTCGAGAAGATGGCGAACGTCGAGAACAGCTTCTTGGTCGACCGCAGCAGGCCGGCGAGCGCCAGCGCGAACGACACCATCGCCCCGCCCAGCAGGACCTTGCCCGGCCACCAGCCGAAGATGTACATCCGCGAGTTCGGCCAGTTCGCCCGGGCGAAGTCGACGGTGAACTCCTCGAGCAGCGGCATCACGGTGGACGCCGCCATGACCAGCACGGCGCCGAAGAACCCGAGCCACAGGCCGATCTGGACGGTCCGCGACTGGTGCCCGGTCGACGCCAGCGTCGCCCAGACCCGGAAGCGATCAATCGCCGCGCGGAACCCGCCGCGCGCCGCTGCCAGTTCTTCCGCCGCCACGGGCCGCGGCGGAACGACGAACTGGAACAGCAGGCTGACGTCGCCCAGCACCAGCTTGCCGCGGTCGTGCTCGGACAGCGGCAGCAGGTAGTATTCGCCCTTGTGTTCGGCGCGCCCGCCCTCGCGGATGGCCTGGAGGTCCTGGACCGTGTCGCCGACCGACACCTTGCCGGCCATCCCCGCCGTGAAGCGCAGGTAGTAATGCCCGTTGCGGCAGATGAACATCCGGTAGGAATCCGGGGCGTTGCCGACCGGAAGGGTCAGCGTGCACCGCGGCCCCTTGCCGACCGTGACGTCGCCCGCCTGGCGCAGCAGGCGCTCCTGGAGGATCTGGTCCTCGCGGACGACGCCGACGCGCAGGACGCGCTTCTCCTTGACCCCGGCGACGGCCGCGACGCCCGCGCCCGGCCGCCACAGGAACCCGAACAGCCGCTCCATCAGCGGGCTGCCCCAGTCGCCTTCACGCCGCAGGCCGGCCCGCCGCGTCGCACGCGTCGGCACCACGACCTGGAACAGCAGTTCTACGTCGCCGAGGGTCACCTTGCCGCGGTCCCGCTCGCGCAGCGGCAGGATCCATTCGTCCCCCGAACGGGTCGCCTTGCCGGACGCCTTCAGCGAATCGAGGGTCACCACCTGGTCGTCCTGGGACATCGCGCCGGTCATGCCGGCCGTGATGTGCAGGGCATACTCGCCGTTCGCGTAGGTGAACATTCCGAACGTTTCGGGAACCGAGGCCCCCGGAAGCTGGAGGACGCACTTCTTCGAACTGCCGACGGTCACATCCTCGGCCTTGCGGAAACGGCGCTCCTGGACGAGGTGTCCATCGTGCACGACCCCGATCCGCAGCACCCGCGCTTCTTCGCGTTCAGACATCTCTCTTCCCGTCCGTTCGGCTCGACCGCCGTCCCTCCGGCAGGGACGGACCGGACAATAGTCTACCCCTCTTGGGGGGAAAGACCAAATCGCGCCACGCGCTGCCGGCCCCCCCGGCGCGAAACGCAGGCACGTCCTATCTACCCCTCACCGGCCCGGCGCATTCCACGCGGTCCCCGCAGGACAGCGGATGGGGTTGAAAACCTTGTATCACGAACCCTCGTGGATTTCATCCTTTCGACAGCCCGCGCATGCACCGG
>CAIOFV010000139.1 GCA_903857665.1 uncultured Myxococcales bacterium | reverse complement strand
TCACCGCGGCGGACCTTGCAAACGCCTTCAGGAAGACCTCGGGTTCGAAGGTGCCCGACGACTACTGTGAGCGCCTGAAGGGCCTCAATTTCGGCGGGTTCCGCGGGTTCCTGAACGGCGCCATCGACCTGGTGTTCCGCTGGAAATCCCCGGACGAGGAGCAGGCCCGGTGGTACGTGGCCGACTACAAGTCCAACCGCCTCCCTCAAGGCCAGAAGGACCCGGGGACGTTCCGTGACTACCGCCCGGCCGCCCTGCTGGAGGAGATGGGCCATGCCCACTACTTCCTGCAGTACCACCTGTACCTGGTCGCGCTGCACCGGTACCTTCGCTGGCGCATCCCGGACTACGACTACGACCGTCACGTGGGTGGGGTGTTCTACCTGTTCCTGCGCGGCATGCAGGGAGCGAACGCGGTCGGCGATTCGGGCGTGTTCTGGGACCGGCCCTCGAAGACCCGGATCGAAGCCCTGTCCAGGGTCTTCGAGTTGGACGAGAAGGACCAGCCGGCCGGGGAGGTGGGGTGATGCGAGTCGTGGATTTCCTGACCCCCTACGAGGACAACGAGGTCCTGGACGAACTCGACGTCGAGATGGCCCGGGGCCTGTTGAGGATGATCGGCCGGACCGTCGATGACATGCCGCTCGTTGCCCTCGGCGCCGCGCTTGCAAGCCGCGCGCCCGGATACGGACATCTTTGCGTAATGCTTGCCGAGGCACCGAAGATACCGGTCGGTCAACCCGAGAAGGTTGGGGCGACGGTGAAGCCTTTGCCGAAGTTGCCCGATTGGCCGGCGACGGGGGACTGGCTGACGGCGCTGAAAGATTGCCAGTTGGTGCGCCAGGGCGACGACGAGAACCGCACGAGCCCGCTGGTCCTGGATTCGCAAGGCCGCCTGTACCTGGACCGATACTGGGGGTACGAGCAGCAACTGGCACAGGGGATCCGGACACGCCTGATCGGGACGTTCGACGTGGGCGACCCCGGGAGCCTGCATGACGTCCTGACCCAACTGATTACGGAGGACGCGAGCAAGCCTAGTGCCCACCAGGGAGTCCTGGATCAGCGGTTTGCTGCGCTGGTGGCATTGCGACGTCGGTTCGCGATCCTGACGGGTGGCCCCGGGACCGGCAAGACCACCAGCGTTGCGGCCATTCTCTTAGTCCTTCTCCGGCAGGCCGAGCAGGCCGGGCGCGGACCAGCGACCGACCATCCGTTCCGGATCAAGCTGATGGCCCCCACGGGGAAGGCCGCCGCCCGCATGACCGAGTCGATCGCCCGCTACGTTGGGCGGTTACAGGACGCGATCGCGGGCAACAGGCTGGACCCGGCGCTTGCGGCCCTCCTGCCGTCGCTTCCCCGGGAGGCTTCGACCATCCACCGGACTCTCGGCTCCAACCCCGAGCGGCCCACGCACTTCCGCTACAACCGCAAGAATCCCCTCCCAGTGGATGCGGTCGTCCTGGACGAGGCGTCGATGGTGGATGCCGGCCTGATGGCGCGGCTGCTGGAAGCGCTCCCGGACGAGGCCCGGGTGATCCTCCTCGGGGACCAGGACCAGTTGGCCTCGGTAGAGGCCGGCTCGATCCTCGGGGACCTGTGCGGCTTGGGAACGGCGCAGGTCCAGGGAGTATCCGCGGAACTGGCGGACCTGGGACACCGGGTGGTCGGGTCGGAACTGTCGATTCCGGTCGTAACCGACCCTCCGGCCATCGCCGAAGCCGTCGCTCGGCTCAGCCATCCCTTTCGGTTCGGAGAGACCAGTGGC
>CAIOFV010000138.1 GCA_903857665.1 uncultured Myxococcales bacterium | reverse complement strand
GAGGGCTACTGCTGCGCGAAGTGCGTGAAATACTGCCTGTCCATGGAGGTGCCCTGCACGCCCTGCACGTCCATCGTCTGCGAGGACCTGTGCGACGGCTGCGGCCTGTGCATCCCGGTCTGCCCGGAGGGCGCCATCCGGCTGCGCCCCGCAGCCGCCGCATCGATCCCCCCGGAATGATGCCCCGTCCGCTTGACGACGCCCCGGCGCGCCACAGGGTGGTCCCGCTTGGGGAGGTCCGCGTGTCGACCCTGTCAATCGGAACGAAAAGGATGCCCGGTAACCTGCTGAAAAGAATCATCTCCGTCCGCCGCGTCCTCCAGGCGGCCGTGGGCGCACTGCTCTACCTCGCGATCGTGCAGTGGCAGGTCGCGTGCGTGTCGGCGGCCGTGCTCCGCTCGGCACAACCCTTGGACCGAATTTCGAGCATAAGCTAGAATCAGAGCCGGCAGCCCGAACCCACCGGGAGCGTGGAACGATGGCACGACCCAAGAGCCCGCGGCGCGTCGCAGCCGGCCCCGTCGCGACCTACTACAAGCCACGCGGGGTCCCGATGAGCGCCCTGGAGGAGGTGGGGCTGGACCTCGACGAGTTCGAGGCAATCCGGCTTGCCGACCTGGAGGGTCTCTACCAGATCAAGGCCGCCGAGGCGATGGGCGTCTCCCGCCAGACCTTCGCGCGACTGGTCGAATCGGCGCGGCGCAAGGTCGCGGACGCCCTCGTGCACGGCAGGGCGCTGAGGATCGAGGGGCTCGAGCCGGCGGCAGGTCCGGGGTACTGCGCAAAGTGCGAACACACCTGGCTGCACCCGCCGGGGGAGGGGATCCAGGCCTGCCCGTCCTGCGAGGGCGTTCCCCCGAAGCCGACGCCCCGTCCGAAGAAGGCGGCAGCCTCGAAGGTCGCCCCCCGCAAGCGCGTCCGTGCCCGTCAGAGCGTGTAGCTCGAACCCGCCCGCAGGATGTCCACCTTGGCGTGGACCTCGCGCCGGAACCGCTCGACGGCGTGGTCGCACGTGTCGTGCGCGGACAGCAGCAGGCGTCGAACGCCGGCCTGGTTCAGGGCCGCGATGGTGGCGGTCAGGTCCGCGTCGGAGATCTCATCCCACCAGCCTTTCCCGGTTCCGATGATCTGCTGGAACTGGATCCCGAACCGCGAGATCCGCGAGGTCGTGATCGGGAAGTGCAGTCCGCCCACGACGGTGTGGACCCCCGCCGGGTCCAGGCGACATGCCATCTCCAGGATGGTCTCGATGATAGGGTGACCGCATCCCGTGACCACGACGAGCGCTCCGTCCTTCCGCTTCGCGACCAGGGCCTGCTCCTCGGTCCACCCGGTCAGGCACAGCATCCGGGCGAGTGGACCCGTGGTGGGTGTCCCGCGTCCCCCGCGAACCCCGCCTCGTGCTCGAAATCGACCAGCACGGTCAGCTCAAGGTCGTCCAGGACGGGCAACTCGAGCGGCACGGCCGACGAGATCCGCTCCCCGTTGACCCGGCGAGCGCGGGTCCTGCCCACAACGAACCGTTGCGTCTGAACGGCCAGCCACGGAACCAGCACGGGACTTGCCAGGGCCAGGACAGGCCACCACGCGGGATGCACCCGGAATCGCATGAAACCCCCTCCAGTGCTCGCTTCTCCGCCCTGCCGGGTGCCGAAAAGGAACCCTACCCCACCGGCGTGAAGTTAGCGTATGCTCAAAACACCGTCAAGACGCGGCCCGGGGTGGGCCGCGAGGGCGGGCAAGGGTCGAGGAGGGAAAATGGAAGACAGCAAGGGACCTGACTACAAGGAACAGTTCTGCCTGGACTGCGGGTTCGCGACCCGCGCGCTGCATGCCGGGGAGCACTACGGCCAGCCGCACACGCCATCGCACACCAACCCGATCTACCAGACCTCGACGTTCGTCTTCGCGAGCGCCGAGGAGGGGGCACGGGCCTTCTCGGGCCAGGACCCGGCCTACATCTACACGCGCCTGGGCAACCCGACCGTGAAGGTCCTGGAGGCCAAGATCAACGCGCTGGAAGGCGCCGGCGTCAAGCTGGCCAACCCCGACCTCCGGGTGTCCACGGTGGCGTTCTCTTCCGGGATGGCAGCCATCACCGGCGCGCTGCTGGCCAGCGCCCAGGGCGGCGACGAGATCCTGATGGGCAATGTCGTCTACGGCGCGACCGAGCACCTGGCCTCGAACGTCCTGGCGCGACTGGGGATCCGCACGTTCGACGTGGACGTCGCCGACCTGGCCGTGGTCCGAGCCGCCATCGCCGCCCATCCGAAGGCCAAGGCCATCCTGTTCGAGACCCCGATGAATCCCACGATGGTCCTGGCGGACATCGCCGGAGTGGCGCGCGCCGTCCGCGAGGTCAACCCGGAAATCCGCGTCATCGTCGACAACACCTTCGCGACGCCGTACCTGCAGCGACCGCTGGAGCTGGGCGCGGACATCGTGGTCCACAGCGCCACGAAGTACATCTGCGGGCACGGGACCGTGGTCAGCGGGCTGGTGACGACGACCGTGGACCGCGTCAAGGACGAGCTGTACAAGCTGGTCAAGGACCTGGGGTCGTCGCCGGGGCCGTTCGACG
>CAIOFV010000137.1 GCA_903857665.1 uncultured Myxococcales bacterium | reverse complement strand
CCGAACACGTAGACCAGCGCGGTGATCATGAAGCCGCCCGCCGCCAGCCCGACGCCCGTCAGGATGTCCAGGCCGACCCAGAGGCCCCACGGGGTCTGGTCGCTGAGGTTGGTCGCGCCGCCCAGGCCCTGCCAGTAGCGCACGACAATCGAATACAGGCCGGCGCCCAGGATGACGGCCAGCACGATTCGCCAGGGGGTGACCCGTCGGCCGCGCGGGGCCGGGAGCGTTGCCACAGCCGGGGTCGACATCACTTGCCCTCCCTTTCGGCTTCCGCGACCGCCTCGCGACGCCGGTACAGCCAGTAGGTTCCGCCCAGCAGCGTGACCACGGTTCCCGCGATGCCCGGCACCAGCGAAAGCACCCGCCCGGTCGCCAGGCTGAGGGGCTCGCTGGGCAGGTCGGGCCGGAAGCCCAGCTTCTCGAACGGAACCGGCGACAGGAACATGATGGACGTGCCGCCCGCCTCGTCGCGCCCGTAGACATCGGGGTGGTAGCGCTCGGGGTTGGCGTCGATGCGCGCGAACGCCCGGCGCATGATCTTGTCGCGGTCGCCGAACAGCGTCGCCTCGGTCGGGCATGCGGTCGCGCACGCCGGCGGCTTGCCTTCTGCCACCAGGTCATCACAGAACCGGCACTTCCGGATGCGCGGGTTGCGCGAGTGCCATTCGAATGTCGGCACGCCGTGCGGACACGCCACCATGCAGTAGCGGCAGCCCATGCAGCGATCCGCATCGTAGACGACCGGGCCCGCGGGCGTCTTCACCAGAGCGGCGACCGGGCACGAGGCGGCGCACGCGGGGTCCTGGCAGTGCAGGCACAGCCGCCGGACGTTCACGCCGTCGCGCTTCTCCAGCGCGGTGAAGTCGTTTTCGGACAGCCGGAGGCCTGGCTGCCCGCCCAGCTCGTTCTTCTCGCGGCACGCGGTCACGCAGGCCCGACAACCGGTGCAGGAGGTCAGGTCGATGAGCATCGCCTTGGGCATGTTCACTTCCCCCCGTCGCGCCCCGGTCCTTCGAGGCGCCGGAACAGCAGGTCCAGGAAGAGGAATCCCACGATCAGGCCGATCACGCTGATGGCTACCATGTCACCCTCCCTTTCCGCGGGTCACGCCCGCATGCGGCGTGGTGCCTGGCCGGGTCTTCGGGGTCGGATCCTCGTGGCACGATCCGCAGCCGGAATCCAGCTTCCCGATGGGCTTGCCCTTCGGGTGGCACTCCCGGCACGAAAGGTCCTTGTGCTGGTCGCCGAGCGGCCACCGGTGCTGGAAGCCCGGCTTCTCGGCCTTGTCGTGACAGGTGTCGCAGTTCTCCTCGATGTCCTTCGTGTGGCACCGCTGGCACGGGTCGTGGTGCTTGCGCGGCGTCGCAGGCTCGGCGGTCGCGGTCGCGGACGACTTGTGGCAGCGGCCGCAGCTCTCCTTCCTGTGGCAGTCGACGCACTGCAACTCGAAGCGCTCGATATGTTCCTTGTGGCGGAACGTGACCATCGGGCCGTCGTCGTACCCGGTCTTGTAGATGCGCGTGTCCTTCGCCTCGACGACGGG
Source organism: uncultured Myxococcales bacterium (assembly GCA_903857665.1). Taxonomy (GTDB): domain Bacteria; phylum Myxococcota_A; class UBA9042; order DTJE01; family DTJE01; genus CAIZWN01. The sequence goes on along the minus strand of CAIOFV010000137.1, from coordinate 2,468 downwards.
GTGCGGCACGCCGATGATGTCGGTTCGGTCCGGTTTCTCGGCCGCCGCCTTCGGCGCCTCCTCGCCCTTGCGCTGGTGGCAGAACCCGCAAGCGTTGCTGTGGCTCCACTCGCGGTGGCACGCGACGCACTGGCGGTGGTAGGCGCCCTTCAGGCCGGGCTGGCGGAGGTCTTCCGACTGGCCCTCGACCGGGTGGCACGCCTTGCAGGGCTGGATGTGGCCGGTGTCGTCATGGTGGTGGCACGACGCGCAGCCTTCGCCCATGCCCGCCATCTTGGCGTGGAGCTTGTGCGCGAAGGTGACCGGCTGGTAGCGGTTCTCCAGTTCGTTCAGCACGATCGTCCCGGGACCCTTCTCGGGGTCGGTCGTTTCCAGGCGCAGGCACTTCTTCAGCGCCGGTTCCTGGTGGGTCGGGGCGTCCGTGGCATGGCACGTGGCGCACGAGGAGGCGTCCGTTGCCGCATGCCGATCCGCCGACCCGCCCGCGGCAGGCGCCCGTGCGACGGGGTCCTGGGGCGCGTTGGTCGCCTCGGGAAGGCCCCGCTCGGGAACCGGTTTCGTCGCCTGTACGTCCGGCTTGCACGCCAGCACGGAGGCCGCCACGGTCATCATCATCCACGTCCGGGAACTCACGCGGGCCTCCTCCAGGAGATTGGTTCATCAGGGCCGGGTTGAATCGGCACCCATCCCACCGCATAGGAAACGGGTTCGCGGCGGGGTTGTCAAGGACTTCTTGGCCGATGCGGACCCGAATTGTCCAACTTCTTGAGTGAAGTCTGATCTCTTCATTCCGCCGGGGAGTTGAAATTATTTGACTGCAGCACGCCCCGCGGGCGGCCGTGACCCTGGAATCGATCCTGCCTGCGAAGGCGAACGCGGGGAAATGCGACCCGGGTTGAATCGTCCCGCCGGGTCGTGCCACCGGCGTCGCGCAATCCCGCAACAGCGCTGATTCCTGATCGAAGAAAACGTCCCTCCAAGTGGTCCTTGATTCGCGGGTCCTGGCCGTGCTATGGGGACAAGCCAACGGGGATCGTTTCGGGACGGGGCCGGGACGGCCACGAGGGCTCCAAATTCACTTCAGGAGGGTCGGGAGATGGCGGACGCGAGCTACCCTTCGTTCTTCAAGGACTGCATGTATTCCAACGAGGAGGCCCTGAAGAAGACCGTCCGGTCGGGCACGACGGTCGCATCGGGGTTCGCGACCTCGGAGCCGAACACGTTCTATGAAGGGCTCTGGGACCACATCCTGAAGGAGGATCTGCACGACCTGGTGATCAAGCAGGCCCTGTTCATGGCGCCGCACCGGGTCTGCCTGGGCGACGCGCTGCAGAGCCAGGGACTGTTCAAGCGGTGGCTGGACAACCCGCTGCTGTCCGGCTTCGCGAGGAAGGCGAACCTGACGACGAAGAAGCTGGAGGGCCTGAAGAAGCTGATCGGCCACTACGAGGAACTGCTGCGTCGCCGCGTGTACTTCAACTCGCCGTTCATCGGCGCCGCGACCAACGCCATCATCCCGTCGAACGCCATCACGCGGGCGCTGTATCCGGCGTACGTCGGGCGCAATACGACGCGGATGGGCGTCACGCGGATGCAGTCGATCCATTTCCCGGACGCGGTCGACTCGATGGGCTTCGACCCCGACGGCAACCCGGTCGTCGACACGTTCGTCATGGTCATGACGCCGCCGAACGAGGACGGCGACCTGTCGCACGGGCTGGCGAACGGCGCGAACGGCGAGATCCTCGAGAAGATCCTCGCGCGAAAGACCGTCAACCTGCTGCTGTACATCAACAAGAACTACCCGTTCACGCGCGGCTACCACGACGCGCTGAACACGGTGAACCTGAAGGAATTCGAGGGGCTGGCGAAGGCCGGCAAGCTGTTTGTCGTCGAGGACCATGAAGGGAAGCTGCCGGCGCTGCCCAAGGACGCGCTGGCGAACCCGGCGCCGTCCGAGGTCGCGATCGCCCGGAACGTCGTCAACCACATCGAGATGAACCTCGGGTACACCGCGGGACGCGCCATCCAGGTCGGGTTCGGCAGCACGGGCGTGCTGGCGATCAAGGACCTGGCGCAGTCGAGCTGGACCGGCCGCTGCTACACCGAGATGCTGGAGCCGTTCACGCTGGACCTGTTCGAGCAGGGGAAGATCAGCGGCACGCACTTCGTCGAGTCGGACGGGCGTCGGACGCAACTGGACGGGAAGTTCGTCAGCACGTTCACCATCTGTGAGCAGGGGAGCGACTTCTACAAGCGCCTGCACAACAACCCGGCCGTGATCATCGCGGCCGCGTCGCGTGTCGTCATCCCCGAGGCATTCCATCGCGGCATGGGCATCAACAACTGCCTGGCGATCGACTTCCAGGGCCACGTCAACGCCGGCGGCCGCGACAAGACCCACTTCTCGGGCATCGGCGGCGGCGCTACCATCCTGCGCGGCCTGTCGAACGGCGGCATCGGCTATT
>CAIOFV010000136.1 GCA_903857665.1 uncultured Myxococcales bacterium | reverse complement strand
GCCATGCCTTCCAGCAGCCGGTGCGGGTCGCCTTCCACGACGGCCCGGTCCATGAACGCGCCCGGATCGCCCTCGTCGGCGTTGCACACCAGGTACTTGCGGTCGCCCGGGCTGTTCAGGGCGGTCCGCCACTTGGACGCCGCCGGGAAGCCGCCGCCGCCTCGCCCGCGCAGGCCGGCGCGATCCACCAGGTCGCAGACCTCGGGCGGGGTCAGGGTGCGGATCGTCCGCGCGTAGGCCGCGTATCCGCCTCCCGCCAGGTACTCGTCGATCCGCGCGGGATCGATGATGCCGCAGTTCTTCAGCACCCAGCGCTTCTGGGGGCGGAAGAACGGGTGCTCACCCTGGGCCGGGATGCCGTCCCACACGGCCAGCCCGTCGCCCACGAACTGGTACAGCGCCTGGCCCACCGGAGGGGCCCCGTCCAGCGTGCCGCCCACGACCTCCGCGACGTGCTTCGCCGTGACGCCCCCGAACGACAGGCGCGCCCGGCCCGGCAGTTGCACGTCCACCATCGGCTCGGACGCGCACAGCCCGATGCAGCCGACCTCGACCACGTCGCCGTCGATGCCGCGGGTGGCCAGCAGCTCCTTCACGGCCGCCAGCGTCTTCCCCGCCCCGGCGCCCAGGCCGCAGGTCCCGGTCCCGACGAACACGGTCGGGCGCTCGACGTCGTCGCGACGCAACCGGCGCATGGCGTCCTCGAGCCGCCTCGCCCGGACCTCGTCGGCCTTCCGGGTCGCGCCGGTCAGCACGGCCCTCATTTCGGACCGCGGCAGCTCGCCGTCCCGGCGGATTTCGGTTGCAGCGTTCATGCGGCGGTCCTCCTCTTGTAGGAGTTCAGGATGCCGGCGACCTTCTCGGGGGCGACGCCCGCGTGGAACTCGCCGTTGACCGCGATCACCGGCGCCAGTCCGCAGGCGCCGATGCACGCGACGACCTCCAGGCTGAACATCCCGTCGCGGGTGGTTTCGCCGGTCTCGATCTTCAGGGCGCGCTTCGCGGCGTCCAGCACTGCGGCCGAACCCTTCACGTGGCACGCGGTCCCTCGGCACACCTGGACGTTGTAGGTCCCGCGGGCCTGGAACCGGAACTGGTTGTAGAAGGTCGCCACGCCATAGACCTTGCTGGGCGGCAGGGCCAGGTGCCGCGCGACCCGGAGGACCGACTCGCGGGACAGGTGGCCTTCCGCCTCCTGGACCTCCTGCAGGATCGGGATCAGCGAATCCCGACCCGCCCCGGGGTGACGGGACAGCACCTCTTCGATTCGTCCTTCCACCTTCGCCCCCTGTTTCTCACCCCGGGCCGATTCGCTGGCACCCGGCAACCCGGCCTGTTTCTGTTTGCCTGCGTTCCGCACTGTCATCTCGTAATCCTGTATCTGTGATTCCGTTCACAGCCACGGCGGAGTTTGCTCGCGGCCGCGCCGACTGTCAAGATCCTCGTTGTTCACGCTGTTGCTACGGGCAGTTCCACGCCTTGGCCCCGTCCGCGCCAACCCGTTTGGCGCCCGATCGGCGTCCGGCCCAGCAGGCAAGCCCCCCGTCCCGAGTGGCGGACCGAGGCCAGACGCCATCGGATCACGAAACCCTTGACAACCGGGCTGCTGTGAATGTAGTAACAGCATGCACGAGGCACGAATCGGCGCCTGGTGCGGGGAGGCGCTCGTGGATCCGCTGGACCCTATCGACGCGGTGGAAAAGGCCCCCGGCCGGGTTCCCGCCCAGACCGTGGCCCGCCTGACCGTCTATCGGAAGGTGCTGGCCGAGCTGCACGCCGAGGGCGTCGAGAACGTCTACTCGCACCGCCTGGCCGACCTCGCCGGCGTGCACCCAGCCCAGTTGCGGCGGGACCTGGCGATCTTCGGGTCGTTCGGGTCGATCAGTCGCGGCTACGAGGTCTACCAGTTGTCCCTGACCATCGGCAGGCTGCTGGGCACGGACCGTCAGCAGACCGTCGCGCTGGTCGGCCTGGGCAACCTGGGGCGCACGCTGCTGACCTACCACGGCTTCGAGGAGCGCGGCTTCCACATCGGCGTCGTGTTCGACAAGGACCGCGAAAAGGTGGGCCGCGTCTATGCCGGGCGCCGGTGCCACCCGGTCGAGGAGATAGAGGCGGTGCTGCCCGAGTACGGCGCGCGCATCGCGATCCTGGCGTGCGGGCCGGCGGGCGTGGAGGCGGTCGTGGATCGGCTGGCCCGGGCGGGCGTCAAGTCCATCCTGAACTTCGTCCCGCGGCGCATCCCCGCCCCCCCGGGGGTCCACGTCGAGGACATCGACATCTCGGCCACGCTGGAAATGCTGTCGTTCCTCAGCAAGGGCGGTGACGAATGACCCGCCTGGACGGCTTTTTTGTTGTTCGCTGTTGTGAATGTTTTCACAACTATTTCACCGCGGTCCGCGGGTGCGGACGGCGAGGCTCGGCGATCCGGGGATTCCCCAGGGAGGAAGCGATCATGGCGACACAGAAGCGGATCCTGGTAATCGACGACGACGAGGACCTGGTGCTGTCCACCACCGCGCTGCTGCGGGCCCGGGGCTGGGAGGCCGAAGGCGCCCGGAACAGTACCGACGGCCTGAAGATGATCCAGGAGTGGCGTCCGGACCTGCTGGTGCTGGACATCATGATGGACAACGACACCGAGGGCTTCCAACTGGCCTACAAGCTGAAGGAGGATCCGGAACTGCGCAACCTTCCCGTCATCATCGTGTCGTCGTTCCAGGAGCACCTGGCCGACAAGATGGACAAGTTCCAGTTCGTGCTGGGCAACGACTGGCCGGCGGAAGCCCTGCTGGAGAAGCCCGTGAAGCCCGAGAAGCTGGCCGAAACCGTGGCTGGTTTGCTGGCGGCGGCCGATGCCAGGACCGCGGCGGCGGAGTAGGTCTTCGGCCCCGGGGTTCCCGGCGGTCGGCTCCAGGCGGTCGGCTCCAGGCGGTCAGCCCGCGGCGTCCCCCTCCCCCTTCGCACCCCGGTTCCGCAGCTCGTCCCGCAGGATGTCCAGGATCACCAGCCCGATCCCCACCGTGATGAAGATGTCCGCCACGTTCAGGATCGGCCAGGGGTTGAACGGCGGGAAACCCAGGTCCACCTGGATGAAGTCCACCACGCCGGGCCGCCCCAGGATGCGGTCCAGGAAGTTGCCCACGGCCCCCGGCAGCACGGTCGCCAGGCCCAGGCGCATCAGGCGGTGGCGCCGCGCATCCAGCCGGGCCCAGGCCACGATCAGCACGGCGATGCCGACGATCGACACGCCCAGGTAGAAGCCCCTCGTCGGGAAACCCGGGATCCACCGTCCGGGATCGAAATTGAACACCGCGCCCGGGTTGAACTCCAGCGTCCACTGCAGCACGTCGCCGATCACCGGGTGCATCGTGCCCGGCTCGATGCCGGCCAGCACCATCGCCTTCGTGCCCCAGTCGGCCAGCACGCCGACGCCGGTCCACAGGGCCAGGATCCACCACCGGTTCACGCGCTCCATCGGGCACTCCTGCGTCGCTGGGCCGCTTCTACAACGCGAATCGGGGCACCGCAAGGCGAAAGAAGGTCGCGGCGCCCAATTCTACCCGGCGGATATTGACACCGAATTATCACCGGGTAATATTCGGTCACCGGGTTCCCTGCCCGGCGTGCACGAACCGGGGGTGTCGCTTGGAAGACGAACGGACCTACACGGCGTTCCGCGGGAACCAGCTCATCGTTTCGGGCGATCTGCACGCCATGCTCCTCGCGACGAAGGCCTGCATGGATCACGGGGAAACCGGCCCGATCCTGATCTTCGACGATCGCACCGGCCGGCAGATCGACTTCGATTTCCGGGGCACGCCATCCGACGTGCTGGCCAGGCTGGCGTCGCACCCGCTGTTCGCGGCCGGCGAACCAGGCGCCCCGCGACCCGGTCCCGGCCGTCCCCGGCTGGGCGTGGTCAGCCGCGAGGTGTCGCTGCTGCCTCGCCACTGGGAGTGGCTGGAGGAGCAGCCCCAGGGGATTTCCGGGGCGCTGCGCAGGCTGGTCGAGGAAGCGCGCAAGCGCGAACCGGACCGGGAGCGCGCCCGCATCGCCCGCGAGGCGGCCGGGAAGTTCATGTGGGCGATGGCCGGGAACCTCCCCGGCTTCGAGGAGGCCTCGCGCGCCCTGTTCGCCCGGGACACCGGGCGCTTCGAGGAACTCATCCGGGACTGGCCCGAGGACATCCGGGCGCACGTCAGCCGCCTGGTCCAGGAATCCGTGCGGCTCGACACCTCCTGCACGCCTTCCGCCCCCCGCCCCGTCGAGCCGTAGGATACAATCGCCCCATCGACCACGAGGCGCCCCCGTGACCACCGCCCCTGCCGCATCGCGCCTGCGCCGCTTCATCCGGTCCTCCCCCGGCTTCGCCGCGCGGCACGCCCACCTTCTGGCGGTGGCGGGGCTCTGGGTCGCCGCCGCCGGCTGCGACGCCGGCAACCCACCCGCCGTCGCCGCATCGTCGCTGGAGGACGGATGCGTCCAACTGGTGCAGGCCTGGAAGGGCTCGCTGGCAAGCTGTTCGTCCCTGACCTTCTTCAACCCCGACGGGAACGAGGGCATGGACGTGGCCCAGGTGCTCGATAGCGCGCTGTCCAGCGGCTGGTGCCCCTACCTGTCGACGGCGTTCGAAGCCTCGCAGGCGCGCGGTTCGCTGACGATCGACCTGGCGGCGCTGGGAGGCTGCGTGGACCGCGTCCGCACCTGGTCGGGATGCGAGGGGTTCGCGGCCACGTTTTCGCCCCGCGTGTACCCGATGTCCCCCGTCGCCGTGTGTCCCGAGGCGTTCGCGGGCCGGGTCGGGGAAGGCGGGCCCTGTGTCACCTCGACCGAATGTCGGTCGGGCATGTATTGCACGGACGGGCCGTCGGGGACGTGCACCGGCACCTGCACGAAGAGGAAGGCCGTTGGCGCCGAGTGCGATTCCGCCGACTCCTGCGTGGTCGGAGCCACCTGCCGGGACGACGGTCGGTGCGAAGCGCTCGCTTCGGCCGGCGATCCCTGCACGACGCAACTCTGCGGGCCCGGGACCGTCTGCGACGACTTCGAGGCCGACGAGTTCCGCTGGGCGGCGACGTGCCGGGTGCTGGTCCCGACGGACGGCCCGACGGCGCCGTGTTCCATCACCGGTGACGACGGGCGCTACCACGTGTGCCCGGCCGGCACCTGGTGCCGCCTGCCGCTTGGCGAACACCAGGGTTCCTGCATCGCGACGCCGGGCCGCGGCGCTCCCTGCATCGACCTCGTGCCCTGCGCCGCAGGGCTCAGCTGCGTCGCGGGCGTCTGCAGGGATGGCCTGCCCGCGGGAACGACCTGCGACCCGGCCGGGGAGGGCACCTGCGGGTATGGCGGCTACTGCGCCGCCACAGGCACGGGCGCGGCGGACGAGGCAACGGCCACGTACGCCTGCCGCCAGGACTTCACCGTCGCCGATGACGGCGCCTGCTCCACCCCCCGCGACTGCGCCAGCCATGCCTGCGTCGATGGGACCTGCCTGACCGATGCCGCGGCGGCCGTCCTGGACCCGTGCCGGATGTCCGGGCTGTAAAGCCGCCGTGTGGCATCCGCAGGCCGGCTCCGCTAGAATCCAGGAGACCGATCGACAGAGGTTCCCCGTGAAGCAGTTTTCGCAGTGGATCCCTGCCCTGCCGATCCTCGCACTGCTCGCCTGCGGAGGTGCCGCGAACCCCGGCATCAGCCTCACCGACATGCACCTGCCCTCGGACCTGCCGGCCCGGGACACGCCCACGACCGACCTGGGGGTGGACACGTCGGACGCCGTGGACGTCCTGCCCGAGATCCTGGCCGACACCTCGTCCGATGAAGCGCCGGTCGATCCGGGCCCCGACACCAGCGCCGTGCCGAAGATCGCCGTGCTCCCGACGTCGATGGACTTCGGGTTCGCCGCGCGGGCGATCGCGACGCAGCGAACCCTGACCGTGCAGAACACCGGGTCGGCTCCCCTGGTGGTTTCGTCGGTCACGCTCCCCGAGGATTCCTCCGGCGAATTCACCGCGGATGCCACGGCGGTGCTGGCCGGTCCCATCGCCCCCGGCGAATCGGCAGCCATCGCGCTGTCGGTGATGAACGTCACCGCCGACACCGGCATGATGAGCGGCCTCCTGCGCATCGCGTCCAACGACCCGGCGAACCCTGCTCTGGACGTCGCCCTCACGGCCCAGCGCTCCGCCGTTCCCGCGTGCAGCTTTGAACTGGTGCCGTCCACGCTGAACTTCGGCACCGTCCCCGAGGGGTACTCGAAGGACTGGGTGCTGAACCTCGTGAACACCGGCGCCAGTTCGATCCAGGTGGATCGCCTGTCCGTCAGCGCCTGCGAAGACCTGGGTGGGACCACGACCTGCAGCACCACGCTCGGGGACTCGCCCTGGTGGACGCTCGTGCTGGCCCCCGAGGCCGCGTCGGTCGTCACTTCCGGAAGCCAGACCCGGCTCCGGTTGCGCCTGGACGTGCCTCCGGCGGGCAGCGCGACCCTCCCGAACCTCCCGGGTCGCACCGCGATCACCCTGTCCTGCCCCGCGGGATCTCCGGGCGCCGAAACGTTCACCTGGCCCTCCGACTGCGCCCCTGCGTCTTCGTGCCCGCCGAACCTCGGCGTCGTGGTCGGCACGCCGTCGCTGGTGGCCGACCCGGTCGCCGTCCAGTTCACCGACACGCAGCAGGGCTGCGAAACCGCCACGACGCGGGTGCGTTTCAAGAACACGGGCAACACCGCCGTGACGATGACGTCGGTCGCGCTGGACCCCGCCTGCCCCAACCTCGCCGCGTTCACGCTGGCCGCGCCCTCCCCCCTGCCCTCGGTCATCGCCGCCGGGGCCTGGCTGGACGCCTTCGTCGGTTTCGTCCCGAACTCCATGGGAGCGTCGAAGTGCGCCCTGCGCATCGATTTCGCTGCGCCGGCCGCGCAGACGCTGCTGGTGACTCTGGCCGGGACCTCGACCTCGGACGGCTCGCGGACGGAACACTTCGTCCAGGCGGCTCGCAAGGCCGACATCCTGCTGGTGCTGGACGCCACGGGGTCCATGCAGGACGGCACCCTCGACCGCATCGTCGGTTCCGCGTCGGCCCTGATGAAGGCGGCGACCCAGGCCGGCACCGACGCGCGCCTCGGCGTCATCGGGATCGGCACGGCCTCGTCCTGTCCCTCGGCCGCGAACCTGCGGGGGACGCCCCGGTTCCTGGACCCGAACACGATCGGCTCGCTCGGCGCCACGGTGACCGCGATGAGCGCGGACACCGCGTGCGACGCCTCGGCGATGGAGACCGGCCTGGAAGCCGCCCGGTTGGCGCTGTCGGCCCCCCGCACCGACGACGAGGGGCAGTCCTGCACCCTCGACGCGTTCTGCGCAACGGGACACACGTGCGTGGACGGCGTCTGCGGGGGGCCGAACCGCGGCTTCCTCCGACCGGATGCGTCGCTGGACGTGGTCGTCGTGACGGACGAAGACGACCAGTCAACGGATCCCGTCGCGACCTACACCGCGTTCCTGGCCGGCATGAAGGGCACGGGCGGCGACGCCCTGGTCCGCCTGCACGCGATGGCCGGGGACCTTCCTGACGGCTGCAACAACACCTGGCATTTCGGCGCGGCCGGCACCCGGTACGCCCAAGCCGTGAAGGCCACGGGCGGCCTGTTCACCAGCATCTGCACCGGCAATTTCGACACGGCCTTCGCGGCGATCGGTTCGCTGCCCTACGTGCCCCGCACCCTGTTCCCGCTGTCGGGCAAACCGTGGCAGGACTCGCTGAAGGTCACGGTGGACGGCGTCGTCTGCACGGGCGGCTGGACCAGCCAGGCCGCGACGCCTGCGATCGTGTTCGACACGACCGGCGCCTGCCTTCCCGCACCGGGTTCGGAGGTCGTCGTCACCTACTTCGAGGCGTGTCCGTAGGAACCGGCCCCGGAACCGGGCCTGGGTTCTGTCCAACAATGACGGTCCGTCGCGAGGCCAGGCGAATCCATAGCAACTGCGGCGTCAGAACCAGTACGACTCGTGGGCCAGCAGATCCGCGGCCTCGCGCTGGAACAGGAAGGTCCACCCGTACGGGCCGGGCACGGCCTTCGGATCCTGGCCGACCACGCGCGAAAGGTCCTTCTGGAACCCGTCCTTGTCGCTCTTTTCGGTCGCCAGGTAGCGGGCCCGCCCCCACAGGTTGCGCAGCGAGTCGGGGGACGCGGCAATCGCCTCGTCGAACAGGGTGGTCGCCTTCGCCAGGTCCCCGCCCGCCCGCTTCGGCATCGCGGCCGCCGTGACGGCGCGGTCGTAGATCGCCAGGCTCCCGCCCCAGGCCGGGGCCAGCGCCTGCAGGTGCGCCAGCACCTTCACGTCGCGGTCCTGCCAGACCTTCCGGGTTTCCTGCACCACGCCCGACAGGCACTCGTTGTACATGCGCATCACCGCGGTGGCCCACCACCCGATGGCGTCGGCCTGGCCGGCGGGCAGCACCTCGATGGCGTCCCACGTCTCGGCGCCCAGGTTGATCCGGTTCCGGAAGCCCTCGTCCAGCGCCATGGCGCGTTCGGCGCTCTGCAGCGCCTTGCGGTAGAACTCGCCCTTTTCGCCGATCGACCGCGCGTATCCCGCGCCCAGCAGCGTGTAGGCGGACGACAGGTTCCACAGCGCTTCGTAGTCCTGGGGCGCAGCCCGCAGCACGTCCTTCCACGCGCGGACCTCGGCCTCGACTCCCTCGCGGCTCACGGCCTGGGCGTCGGCAGCCCGGGCCGTCACACGCAGCGCCTCGGCGTCCGGCGAGCCCGGCATCGGGATCTCGCCGTCCAGTTTCCAGCCCTGCGTCCAGCCCATGCTGCAGCCGGCCGCCGGCCCAAGGGCCACCAGCGCCACGAGCAGGCCGAAGCGCGTCCCAACGATACCTCGCATGGATCACCCCAGAAACTTCCGGGCGCGATGATACCTCAGACCGAATTCCGCGCACATGGATCGAAACGGCATTGGATCGTCGAAATGCGGGCCGGCCGTCGGGAGGTCAGCCTCCCTTCGAGGCGAGAATGAACGGCAGCAGTTCCTGCAGGCCCTGGGCCACGAACTGGATCGCCACCGCGGCCAGCAGCAGCCCCATCAGCTTCATCAGGATGCGGGTGCCGGTATCGCCCAGCCAGCGCTGGAATCGCTGCGCGCCCGCCATCAGCAGCCACGCGGCGGCGCACGTCACCACCACCGAAGCCAGCACCGGGATGACCTTCCACGAGAACTCGCCGGGATTGGCCAGCAGCGTCACCGTCGCGATCGAGCCGGGCCCCGCCAGTTGCGGAACGGCCAGCGGGGTGATGGCGACGTCCTCCCGGGCCGTCGCCTCCTTTCGATCCTCTTCCGTGGACTTCGTGCGCGACGTCTGGCCGTGCAGCATGTCCAGCGCTACCCGCAGCAGCAGGATCCCGCCCGCGATCCGGAAGGCGCCGATGGTGATGCCGAACAGCTTGAAGATCAGCATGCCCAGCAGGCTGAATACGATCAGCACCCCGCAGGCCACCACCGAGGCCCGCCACGCGGTCCGGCGGCGCTCCTCGGGAGTCTGGCTGGCGGTCAGGGCCAGGAACACCGGGACGATCGCGATGGGGTCCACGATGAAGAAGATCGACGTGAACGCCAGCAGCGAAAAGGATGCGATCTCGCCCAGCACGACCGACTCCGGGTCCCGACCGCGCGAAGAATAGGCACTTCGGCGGCGCGCCACAAGGCGCAGGATGCAGTATCCTTGCGGGACTTCGGCGGGAGGCGTCCATGCGACGATCGATGGCGGTGCTGGCGGCGACGGCGGGAATCGCGCTGGCGTTCGCGGCGTGCGGCGGTTCGGGCACGTCCGACCCGGGCGACGTGCTGGACGTGCCGCCCGACGTCTCGGCAGACATCCCGGCCGATCTCGCCTACGCGATCGACCCCGGGATCACCGATCTCTCCAGCGATCCCGGCACCCTCGACACCCTGTCGCCCGATTCGCTGGACGACGCCGAAGTACCCCCCCCGGACGTCCCGGCCGACGTGCCGTGGACCCGCGCCGAAAAGGGCGACCCGGTCACGGCCGAGGACACTGCGGCGGTCACGGACCTGTACCTGGACCTGCTGGCGCAGATGCGGTACTTCGGCCTGCTGGACGAGCGCGTCCACGGCTGGCCGGAAAGCGACCCGGCCCAGGGCTACTGGTACGGCACGTGGTGGAGCGGCGTCCGGATCCTCAAGCAGGACGGTCATGTCACCTACCTGCACTCGGCGGACGGCGCGGACAACAACGGCATGCGCACCGCCCCGCTGCTGGTCGGTGCGGCGTACGCCTACCAGTTGTCGGAAAATGTCCTGCCCCTGCACCTGCTGCGCCGCCTCGTGCGCGGGTACAACTCGTGGATCCTCGCCATGCAGCGCACGTCGCAGCCCGACGGGATCACGATGATGACGCGCGCCTCGTACCCGCCGGCGACGACGTGGGCCTGGGACGGCCGCGAGGTCACGATCGACTACTCGCTGAACCACCCGGGCCTGGACAACGGCGCGTGCCAGTACGTGCACATCCCCGACAACCCCACCTGGGGCGACCTCTGGGTCAAGAACAAGCGGTCCAAGGACGACATCGGCCACCTTCTGCTGAGCATCGCGCTGGTGAAGGGCGTGGTCGAGGCCGCCAACGACCCGAACCTGAACGCCGAGTGGGCGCAGTTGCTGGATCTGTACGGCAAGTGGAGCCGGCAGGTCGAGGACGACGGCTGGCGGATCGCCACCTACGACAAGAGCCTGGCGACCTGGTACCCCGACGACGACCTCGCGTACTACATCATGGACGTCAACGGCATCGACCCCGAATGCGACGTCGCGCTGGCGACGCGCCTGATGGGCCGCGGCGACGGTGGCACGCTGGATTGCGGCAACGGCATCAGCATCATCGACGACGTGGTCAGCATGAAGCCCGACAACGGCCAGCAATTGCGGTCCTGCCACGAGGCCGCGGTCGCGCAGGCCCTCATCCACGGGCAGGACGCGCTGGTGGGGACCCTCCTGCCCGGCCTGGCGCTGCGCATCGACAAGATCCTGGACGGGGACCCGGCCAACGGCGACCCGCCACGCCCCAACGACGAGGACCTGGCCGAGTTGATGATCATGGCCGACGCAGTGGGCGTGCCCCTGACCTGGCGGGAGGTCCGGTTCGCCCAGGACCGGATCCGCGACGCCCACGCGGGCTACCTGTCCGAGGCCGCGATGCCCGGCTACCACGTGTTCGACCCCGCCACCCCGGATGGCGAGTACTCCTTCGATCCGGGCGGGGGCGGGTACGCGTTCCGCTATTTGGGTGCCGTGCTGTCCTTCTGCGCGTCGCCGTTCCGGCACCCGGGTTCCCACCCGGTGCTGGACTGCGACCGCGTCCGGGCGGCCCTGGCGAAATGACGTCCACGAGGGGGCCCCGATGAAGCCGTGCGCGTTGACGGCCCTCGCGCTGGCGCTGCTGGCGTGCACGCCGGTGGCGGCCCGCGCCCCTTCGACCCGTTTCGCGCCCCCGCCTCCCCTGCCGTCCGTCGCGGTCGAAACGCCCATCGAGGACCCGTCGGGGCACGCCCTGGACGCCTTCGCGGCCGCCCTTCGTGGTGCCGCGTCCCGCCAGGGCACCGCGCACATCCTGGCCTGGGGCGCGTCGCACACCGCGGGCGATCTGTACACCGGGTTCCTGCGCCGCGGCCTGCAGCAGCGCTTCGGCGACGCGGGCCACGGGCTGGTGCTGCCGGGGAATCCCTGGCGACACTACCGCCACTCGGACGTCAACCTCGCCGCGTCCGACGGCTGGATCTGCGATCGCGTGGACAAGGCCGACGCCCGCGCCGACGGCCTGTACGGGATCGCCGGCGCCAGCGTGCGTTCCGATTCCGCCGACGACTGGGTCCGCGTGTCGACCACCCGCGACAACCCGGTGGGGCGCAAGGCGTCGATCGTCGAGGCGTGGTACCTGCGGCAGCCCGGCGGCGGCGCCTTCGACGTCCGCATCGACGGGCGCCGTGCCCGCCGCGTCGCCACGGCCGCCGAATCGCCCGCGCCCGGCCACGAGGCCTTCGACCTCAAGGACGCCGGCCACACCATCGAGATCCGCCCGGTCGGCGACGGCGAGGTGCGCCTGTTCGGCGTGCTGCTGGAACGCCGCACCCCCGGTGTGGTGCTCGATACCCTGGGCATCCCCGGATCCCGCGCCGAATCCCTGCTGCACTGGGACGAACCGCTGTTCCGCGAGCAGGTCGCGCGCCGCCGGCCCGACCTCGTGATCCTGTCCTACGGCACCAACGAGTCGGGTGATGACGACGTCCCGATCGCGGACTACGAGGCGTCCCTGGCAGCCGCCGTCGCCCGCGTGAAGGCGGCCGCGCCCGAGGCGTCCTGCCTGTTGATCGGCCCGACCGATCGCCCGGTGCCGCTGCCCGATGACGAGTGGGGCCCGCGGCCCCGTCGCGCCCAGATCACCGCCGTGCAGCGCCGCGTGTCCGCCGACGCCGGGTGCGGGTTCTTCGACGCGGCGGCGCTGATGGGCGGCGACGGCGGCATGCGGACGTGGATCCGGGCGAACCCGCCCCTCGGGTCCTCGGACCACGTGCACCTGACTGCCGAGGGCTATTCGGTCATGGGGGCGGCGCTGCTGCGGGAGTTGCTTCGGCTGGCCGCGCCAGCCACCCCGCGAACCCCTTCAGCAGCGCCTTGTAGAACAGGTTGCCGATGACCTCGTATCCCGCCGGGGAGGCGTGGCGGTAGTCGCCCCACCCCAGGCGCGGCTTGGACTTGTACCACCGCCCCATCGCGCCGCTGCCGCCCATCGCGGTCCACGTGTCGAAGAACGCGCACCCTTCCGCCGCGGCCACGATTCGCTGCGACTCGACGATCTTCGGGATGGTCGGCATCGTCCGCACGCCGCCCCGCGGCCCGACCTCGCCCTGGTCCAGCGGGGCCAGCAGCAGGCACGACGCCTCGGGCCGGCCGGCGCGCACCTCGCGGACCACCTTCGCCAGCCCCTCGCGGTACTTTTCCACGTTCATGCGCTCGTCGCCCGCCTCGTTGCCGCCGAAGGCGATGACCAGCAGGTCCGGCGCCCGGTGCTTCACCTGTTCCGCGAAATGGTCGGCATCGGCGTTCAGCAGCCGGTTCGCCCGGGCGCCCACGATGCCCATCGAGTCGTACACGACGCCCGGCCCCCCGCGCTCCATGGCCACGCCGTAAACCCGGGCATCGCCGCCGCCCGCCACCTTCACCACGACCTGGTGCGGCCCGTCCGGGACCTCGGTGGCCCACCAGCGATCCTCGACCCCGCCCGCCTTCATCGGCACGGCCTGCGGCGCGCCGCCGTCGACCATCACGTCGATCGTCCCGGCCTCCGGGTGCGCCTGGTACCACAGTTCGAACCGCGACAGGCTGCGGCCCACGGGCCCCTGCTCGACGGTCCCGAACGTCGCCTTCGCGCCCGTCGTGCCCCGCTGCAGGAAGCCGCCGTACCCGTACCGCCCGTCCTTCCGTTCGTCGGAAATCACCGAGTGCACGTTCCAGTTCCGGGGCTCGTCCCAGGTCACGTCCTTATGGCGGTAGGGCAGCGAGCCCTTGCCCACCAGCATGAAGCCGTGCCCCGCGTCGCCGAACCGCTTCTGGAACTTGCGCCGCAGCGTGCCGGTCACGTCGTCCGCGGCGATCGTCGAATCCCCCCAGTGGGCGATCCGCGTCACGGCGCCGGCCGTCCCCTTCGCGGTCCGGGCCAGCGACGCGTAGAAGGCGTCCAGCGCGTGGCCCGACGGGTCCTCGATCTCGCGGACCAGCCCCTCCATCTCCTCGGGCGCGATCGTGATGCCCGCGTGCGTTTCCGGCACGTCCGGCACCTCGGCCCCGTCGCCCGCCGCCAGCGTCTCCGGGGACAGGTTCTTGGCCAGGTCCTTGCCCAGCGACTGTTCGGCCGCCGCCCGCGCCTGTTCGGGTGTCATCGGCCCGTCCGCCGTCGCGCCGCCGCCCGACACCCCCTCGCCGCCCGTCTTCAGGAACAGCATCTTGGCCATCGGCACCGGTTCGCCCGGGACCCACGGCCGCAACGCGTCCATCCCCGGGATCGCGTAGGTCACCAGCGCCATCGCCACGAACGTCCCCGACGCGGTCAGCAGCCGCTTGAGGGCCGGCCAGCGCGTGCGCCAGTTCCCGTCGTCGCCGGGGCCCGCCACAGGGACCGGCTCCTTCAATTCGTTCTTCGGCAGCGAGGCCTGGGCGTACTGCGCCCCGAACCCCGCCTCGTCCTGCCCCGCGTCGCGGATCGCTTCCGTGCGGATCGTCCCGGTCGCGGCGGCCGCCTCCTCCTGCCGATCCCCGTCGTCCTTCCGCTCCACGTCGCCCATGCAACAGCTCCAATATCGAGTGGGCCCGAGGCGACTCCGTCTACGGCGCGAATAAGTTCGCGCCTCCGCCTTCGTGCTCGGGCCAGCCCCTAGAACTGGAAATAGATGTACGGAACCACCTGGCTCGACGACATCTTCATCATCACGACGCCGGCGATCGCCAGCACCAGCCCCTGGGCCGGCGCCGGCAGCCCCACGAACAGATCCCGCGCGATCCCCATGAACCGCTTCGGCGACCAGTGGATCGCGAACGACGCCAGCAGCACCGCCCACACCGTCCACGGGACCTGGGCCATCGACGTGGTCCCCTTGAACAGCTGCGACGTCACCATCCCGGCTGCGCCCAGGCTGGGCGACCGGAACAGGATGCGCGACAGCACCACGAAGTGGAACGTCGCGGCGATCTTCAGCACCGTCAACCACTGCGCATCGCGTGTGTCCTTGTTCCGCCCCGACCGCTTGTAGAAGAAGCGGTGCACCACCATCGCGCCGCCGTGCAGCGCGCCGTAGATGACGAAGTTCCACGACGCCCCGTGCCAGATCCCGATCAGGAACAGCGTCAGCCACAGGTTGAAGTAGGTCCTGAACGGCGATCCCTTCGAGCCGCCCAGCGGGAAGTACACGTAGTCCCGCAGCCACGACGACAGCGTCATGTGCCAGCGGCGCCAGAACGCCGCCGGGCTGGTGGACAGGTAGGGCCGATCGAAGTTTTCCGGCAGCGTGAAGCCCATCAGCATCGCGGACCCGCGGGCCACGTCCGTGTACCCCGAAAAGTCGCAGTAGATCTGCATCGTGTAGGCGTACAGGGCGACCAGCACCTCCAGCGACGTATATGCCGACGGGTTGTCGAACATCCGGTCCACCAGGTTCACGCTCAGGAAGTCCGCGATGACGACCTTCTTCAGCAGGCCCTTGAGGATCAGGAACAGGGCCTGCCCCACCATCTCGGGCGTCAGCGCCGGCCGCGTCAGCAGTTGCGGCAGCAGCAGGTGCCCGCGGACGATGGGCCCCGCAACCAGGTGCGGGAAGTACAGCAGGTAGGTCGCGTAGTGCAGCAGGCTTTCCGGGGGCGGGGCGCGCCGGCGGTACACGTCGATCACGCAGGACATCGTCTGGAACGTGTAGAACGAGATGCCCACCGGCAGCAGCACGGCGAGGTAGGGCCGCGGCACGTCCAGTCCCAGGAACCCCAGGCTGTCGGCCGCCGCCCCCACGAAGAAGTTGAAGTACTTGAACAGGCCCAGCGCGCCCAGGTTCCAGGCCAGGCTGAGTCCCAGCCAGGCCTTCCGCTTTCGCGCGTCGTCGGTGGCCGCGATGCGCCGCTGCACCACGTAGTCGATGACGATGTTCGACAGCACCAGGCCCACGTAGTACGGGTTCCAGACCATGTAGAACCGGCAGGACATCAGGAACAGGAACAGCAGGCGCCAGCGGTCATGCCGGATCAGCGCCCAGAAGCCCGCGACCGCGACGGCCAGGAAGAGGATGTAATCGAGGCTGTGGAACAGCATGATCGACGGCCTGGCATCCTGCGGTAGGGGGAACGCCCTGCCGGCGTCGCCCGGCCTGACGCGTCCCCCCGTCGGATCGTGCAGGCGAGCGCCCGATTGTATGCGCCGTCCGGGGGTCGCCGCCAAGCGGACGACCTGGCCATTGGAATCCTTCAGCAATTCGCCGACCGTGTCGCGCGTTCGCCGGTGCCGCCGGGCTTCGGTTACCATCCGGTTCCGACGCACGCGGGAGGCTCACGTGTCCACATCGAGGTCCATGGCGCGGTTCCCGGCCCCGACGATCCTGGCGTTGCTGGCAATCGCGGGAATCGGGGGCCCGGCCGGAGTCGCAACCGCGAAACCGGGCGACGACGAAACCGTCGGCACCTGGTCCTTCGCGACCGACCGCCCGGTCAAGGCGGTCGTCGTGGGCGGGTCCGTCGCCGAGTTCCCCGGCGGGTTCGCCGAGCAGTTGCAGGGCGCGTGCAAGAATGTCGAGATCGTCAACCTGGCCAAGGCGCGCCTGGGCGCCGCGGCCATCAAGGCCCGCTTCGACATGCAGGTGCTGCAGAACCCCAACCTTTCGAAGGGCTGGGGCGGCACCGGCGAGCGCTGGACGCTGGTGATGGGCGGCCTCAACAGCGTCGGCAACCCCGAGCAGACCAACCTGGACGTGCTGGGCATCTACCGGGACGCCCACGGCGCCGGCCTGAAGGTCCTCGGGCTGACGCTGGGGCCCTGGGGCGACGAATCGGACAAGCGCTGGGCGGGGTTCGCGGGCATCCGCCGGCAGGACAACACCCGCAAGGCGTGCGACTTCACGATGGGTCGCCTGACGCCCGCGCAGGCGCTGGGCAAGAAGGCCGCGGGCCTGTCCGCGTGGCAGCCAGGCGACCTGCCCGACGTGTCGGTGGACCTGTACGACAGCGAACTGCGGGACCGCGACGCCGACCCGCGCCCGGAAGGTCCCCTGGCCGCCCGGATCGACTCCGATCCCGACGTGAAGGCGACCATCGAGGACCTCA
This sequence comes from uncultured Myxococcales bacterium, assembly GCA_903857665.1. Taxonomy (GTDB): domain Bacteria; phylum Myxococcota_A; class UBA9042; order DTJE01; family DTJE01; genus CAIZWN01. The sequence goes on along the minus strand of CAIOFV010000136.1, from coordinate 77,853 downwards.
CCGCCGAGAAACGCGCCGCCGAGCGCGCCCGCATCCTGGCCCAGGCCCGCGAGATCCCGCGCTGGTACCTGCGCAAGGACCTGCGCGCCTTCGACCACATCCACCCGAACAAGGACGGCCACCGGATCATCGCGGCGCGCATCTGCGCCAAGGCGCCCGCGTCGTGGGGATGCGACTGCGCGCTGCTGGCCCCCGCGTCGAAGCGCTGACGCCCTCCGCCGGGACGCCCTGCCCCGAACGCCGGAACCCGCGCCCGCGATCACATCTCGCAGTTCACGACCGGGGCCAGATCGTCCGCGTCGGAAACGCACATGTCGCCCTCGCCCGGACCCCCGTCCAGCACGTCGTTGCCGGGACCGCCCTCCAGGAAGTCGTCGCCGGGCCCGCCCAGCAGCGTGTCGTCGCCCTCGCCGCCGAACAACTGGTCGCTGCCATCGCCGCCAACCAGGGTGTCGTTGCCCGCTCCACCTTCGAAGGTCTCGTTCGCCGCGGTTCCGAAGAACTGGTCGTTCCCGCTGCCGCCGACCAGCCACTCGACGTTCACCACGTTGTCCGCCTCGATCTGCGCGGGATCACCGTCGGCGTCCTCGCACTCGGGGGGCGGCGTCCCCGTCGGCCAGCCGGTCAGGGCCTCGTTGACGCACAGGGTGACCTTCACGCCGGACGTCCGCCCGCCGTAGTCCACCTTGTCGAAACCGTTGCCTCCGTTCAGCAGGTCGTTGCCAGCGCCCCGTTCAACGGGCATGGGATACAGGTACGCGTCGTCCCTCCCGCCCTCCAGGAACACGTCGTCGCCTTCGCCGCCGTTCAGCAGGTCGTCGCCCGGGCCGCCGACCAGGGTGTCGTTGCCGCCCCGCCCCGCCAGCGTGTCTTTCCCGTAGCCGCCGTGAAGCTCGTCGTCATGCTCGCTGCCCACCAGGAAGTCGTCCCCCCAGCCGCCCAGCACGACCTCGATATCGACCGCGCTGACGTTGCCCCGTTCGCCCAGCCCGCCGTATGCCAGGGGGTCCCCGTCGTTCGCTACGCCGTCCAGCGAAACCTCGACGCGCGCCACGCGGCCGGAGTAGTCCACCGTGTCCCGCCCGTTGCCGCCCTGCACGACCGTCCCGCAACTGATCGCGCGCATCACGATCCGGTCGTCTCCCTCGTCGCCCCGCAGCACGTCCCCGCCACCCTCCGGGCACTCGACGTTCGGCGCGCCCCCATCGAGCGTGTCGTTGCCCGGCCCCCCTCGGATGACGTTGACGCGGTCGCTGCCGTACAGGAAGTCGTCCCCCGTGCCGCCGACCAGGTTCTCGACGGTCCAGGTGACGTCGTCCCCCTCGCCTGCCTGGCCGTCGTCCGGCTGCGCGCCATCGACGCGCGTCACGGGAAGGCCCAGCGTCGCCAGCACCGCGCCGCCATCCAGCACGCGAACGCTGGACCGGGGCCCGCTGGAAGGGCTGGACAGCACCAGGAACCCGGATTCCAGGGACGCCACGGTCGCGTTCGCAGCGATGTTGATCTGCGCCACGACGTCGTCCGGGGACTCCGGCGCCCCGAAGGGAACCGTCGTCACCGCGCCGTCGTCCAGCAGGAAGCGGAACGTCTGGCCCGCCAGGTCCGACGGGTACGACAGGGTCGCCAGGTCGATGATCCCCCGGACGGTCGCGTGCGCCGGCCCGATGGTCACGTTCACGGACTGCGTGCGCCCGCTGTAGTCCATGGTGTCGGTCCCGTCCCCGCCCACATAGACGTCCGCACCATCGCCAACGGCCCCCGACGACGTCAGGAAGGTGTCGTTCCCGGGACCGCCGTCCAGCCAGTCGTCGCCGTTGCCACCCTGCAGCGTGTCGGCGCCCTCACCGCCAAACAGGCGCAGCGGAGTGACGCCGACGGGCGCCAGCCTCGTCGCCCCGGCCCACAACCCCGACGGCAGCAGAACCCCGCCCGCCGCGGTCAGGGTGTCATCCCCGCCCACCAGGGCCACGTCCACGAACTCCGCGTTCCGCACCCGGACATCCGCCTTCAGGTCCCCCGAAAGGTCCAGGAAGAGTTCGCCCGGCTCGCCTTCGCCCATCGTCACGATGTCGGCCCCGTTCGTGCCGCGAACCTGGAAGACGTCTCCCAGGCTCGCACCCAGGTTCACGTCGATCCCGGTGCCGTTCGCGCCGGACAGGATCGGGCCGAACGCCCCCTGCAGCAGGTCCAGCAGCAGGGTTTCCGCCTGGTCGACCTGCCCCAGCACCACGATCTTCCTGACCGCGGCGTCCGGCGTCCCCTCGGTCCGCAGGATCTTCCCGGCCGGGTTCACGCAATAGTGGCCGTTGACCGTGATCCGCCCTCCGACCGCGGCCAGGATGAACAGGTTGGATGGCCCGGCGGTCAGCGTCAGCGTCAGCACCTGGTCCGCCCCGAATCCGCTGCCCGAGGCGACGGAACAGGATCGCAGGGCCCAGTCGAACCCGGCGCCCGCGTCGCCGAGGTCGGCGAGGCCCGCGTCCGTGCAGGTCGACCCGATGCACGCGTTGGCCGGCGGGCAGGGAGCGTCGCAGCCGCCGCAGTGCAGGCTGTCCGTCGCCAACACCACGCACAGCGACTCGGGACCGTGGCCGCAGCGTTCCTCGCCCGGACCACAGATCGGCTGGCACTCGCCGGCCGTGCATTCCATGCCCTCGTCGCAAAGGTGCGCGCAAGTTCCGCAGTTGAACGGGTCATTCCGGGTGTCCTCGCAGCCGGACTCGCACGGGGCCCACCCCTCCGGGCAGACCGGGGGTGCGTCCGGTTCGACGTCGCCGGATGGCGAATCGGGCTGGGAATCAGTGACGGAGTCCGGCGGGGTGTCGATGGCGCCATGGTCTTCGACGAGACCGTCGTCCGCGAAAAGTCCCTCGCCGCTCGCGTCGGCTGGACCCGGATCCCCGACCTCCTGGGCGATGTCCGTTGCACCGGGATCGTCCCGGCTCGAAGCGCCCCCGCCGCACGAGGCCCCGCCCGCCACCGACAGCACGAACGCGCACAGGACGCTTCCCGATCGCAGTCGCCGCATCACAGCCTCCTTCCCGTGTCGAATGATCTTACGGGCACCGCGCCCGCGACGTATAGAAACCGGTCGGGCTTGCGCCTTCGTGCCCGGGCGGGCTGGCCCCTTTCGCGCCGCGCCATGTGACGCTATCCTAGCGTCGCCTGGTTTCGCCTGGAGGTTGACGTGGTACGGCGTGTCGCGGGTCAGTTCCTGTTTGCCGCGTTGTTCGCGATCGCTTGCAGCAGCAGTTCCAGCACCGCCGACACGACCCCGCCCACCGACCCGGGCTCCGCGGACGAGGACGTCGCGCTGCCTGGCGACGACGTGCCCGCAGTCGATGACGTGGACCGCGAGGTGCCGGCCGAGGACGTGCCCGTCACCCTCGACGTCCCCGCCGACACCGCGCCGCAGTTGTCGCCCGAGTGCGCGGCGCTGACACCCAGTTCCAGCGCGATCAACACGCTGACGGTCGATGGCGTCGCGCGCAGGTTCCTGCTGTCGGTGCCGACTGGCGCCACGGGCCCGGGCGGCAAGTGGCCGCTGATCTTCCTGTGGCACGGGTTCGTCGGCGCGGCCACGCCCGGCAACCAGGAAGGCTCCGAGGTCAACTACTTCCACAACCAGATCCTGGGCCCGGCGGTGAACGATTCGCGCATGCCGTTCCTGCTGGTCACGCCGTTCGCCGACGGCTCGGCCTTCCTGGACTGGAACATCATGCCGAACGACATCCACCAGCCGAACCCCGACGTCGATCTGTTCGACGCGGTGCTCGCCTGCCTGGACGCGAAGTACGGCGTGGATCCCGACCACATCCACTCGGTCGGCTTCTCGGCCGGCGGCATCCTGACCGACCTGATCGGCATCATGCGCGGCGATCGCATGGCTTCCCTGCTGACGTGGTCGGGCGCCTACCTCGGGGACCCGGCCAACTTCGACGAGACGTTCCCGATCTACTGGCCCGATCCGGTCGCATCGTCCGGCTACGTGCAGGTGGCGTTCCACGGCGGCGTGACCGACCAATGGTCCGCGGCCGGGATGTTCACGGCCCACTTCAACGTCTGGAACGAAAACGACCTGGCGTGGCTGAACGGCCTGGGGCACGACGTGATCCTGTGCCCGCACACCCAGGGCCACACGCCGCCCTCCGACGGGTACCCGCCGGCCTACATCATCGACTTCTTCAAGGCCCACCCGCGGGGCACCACCACGTCGCCGTTCGCGGCCGGCCTGCCGTCCTCGCTGCCCGCGTACTGCGTGTACCACGCGAAGACGGCCGCGACGAACTGACCCCATCGCACGGAGGAATCACGTGAAGGTCCTGGTCACCGGCGGCGCCGGGTACATCGGCAGCCATACGTGCGTGTGCCTGCTGCAGGCGGGCCACGACGTCGTGGTCGTGGACAACCTCTGCAACAGCAAGCCCGAGGCCCTGCGCCGCGTGCAGCGGATCGCGGGCCGCCCGCTGGCGTTCCACTGCGTCGATCTGCTGGACCGCGACGCGCTGCGGTCCGTGTTCGCAGGCGACACGTTCGACGCGGTCATCCATTTCGCCGGGCTGAAGGCCGTGGGCGAATCGGTGGCCCAGCCGCTGCGGTATTTCCACAACAACCTGTCCGGCACGATCGTCCTGCTGCAGGTGATGGCCGAATCGGGCGTCAAGGACCTGGTGTTTTCCTCGTCGGCCACGGTCTACGGCGACCCGCACACCGTGCCCATCACCGAAGGCTTCCCGCTGTCGGCCGTGAACCCGTACGGGCGCACCAAACTGGTCATCGAGGACATGCTGCGGGACCTGCACCACGCGGACCCGTCGTGGAACGTGCTGCTGCTGCGCTACTTCAACCCGGTGGGCGCCCACGAAAGCGGCTTGATCGGCGAGGACCCGCGCGGCATCCCGAACAACCTGCTGCCCTACGTCGCCCAGGTCGCCGTGGGGCGCCTGCCCGGCGTGCGGGTGTTCGGCGGCGACTACCCGACGCCCGACGGCACCGGCGTGCGCGACTACATCCACGTCATGGACCTCGCCGAAGGGCACCTGAAGGCGCTGGAACGCCTGGCCGATCGCCCGGGCATCATCCCGTACAACCTGGGCAGCGGTCGTGGCGCATCCGTGCTGGACGTCGTTCGTGCCTTCGGCGCGGCGTCCGGTCGCCCGATCCCCTTTACGATCGTCGATCGCCGTCCCGGCGATGCCGCCACCTGCTACGCCGACCCGACGCTGGCCAACCGCGAACTGCACTGGCACGCCACCCGGGACCTGGACCGCATGTGCGTGGACGCGTGGCGCTGGCAGCGCCAGAACCCCGACGGATATCCGGACGATTGATCCCCCTCGGCGCCCCCCCGGACCCTTGACTGCGTCAACCCGGAACCCAAGAGTATCGCAACGTGAACTGTGGCACCCCGGGGGGACGTTCCCCCCTTTGGAGGACGACATCATGAAGCACAACAGCATCGGGTTCGCGATCCTGGCCCTGAGCCTGGTCGCCTGCGCCAACCCGGCCAAGGACAAGCCCAAGGCCACCGTGGCGGCACCCGCGGCGATCCAGGCCGCCCCGGCGGGCCTCCCGACCCTGTACGCCATCGCCCCCGCGTCCTCGAAGATCGAGTTCGTGGGTTCGAAGGTCACCGGGAAGCACGAGGGTTCCTTCGCCCAGTTCACCGGTTCGGCGAACATCCCCGAAAGCAAGGTTGAAAACGCGCGGATCGAAATCACCATCGACACCGCGTCGCTGGCGATCGAGCCCGAGAAGCTGGCGGGGCCACTTGAAGTCGCCGGACTTCTTCGACGTGGGGCAGTTCCCGAAGGCCACCTTCACGTCCACCGGCATCGCCCCCGCCGGCACGCCGAACACGTTCACAGTCACGGGCAACCTGACGCTGCACGGCGTGACCAAGGCGATCTCCTTCCCGACCAGCGTGGTGCTGACCGATCGTGACCTCAAGGCGAACAGCGAGTTCAGCATCAACCGCAAGGATTTCGGCCTGGTCTACCCCGGCATGCCCGACGACCTGATCCGCGACGAGGTGGTGATCAAACTGACGATCTCCGCACCGAAGGGAGCGTGACAAGAGCCTGACTAGAAGTTCCAAGGCTCAACTCGCTCCCCGGATCACCATCGCTCCGGTCCCCGAGAGATCCGGACCGATTCGAAATCGCGAATTCAAAGAAATTCAAAGAAATTCGCAGGGATTTCCCTTGACAGACCCTTCTGCAAAGGCCGACCATGCGGCACATCCTGGGAGACGTCAAAGAATGACTCGTCATTTGATTGCGGGGGTTCTTGTCGTCTGTCTTCTGGAACTCTCCTTCCCCGCCTTGAGCCAGGAAGCCATGGTTCAAGTTGGCGGAACGGCTACGATTCAGAACGGTGACAAGGTGGCGTCGCGCGAGGCTGCCATTGCCGCAGCGCGATGGAACGCAGTCAAGAACGTGCTCTCCCGGTACATGAAGACTGCAGTCGAAGACGAGGCGGTCGCGTCCACCCTCCGCCCTCGAATCCTGGAACATGCCGGAGATTACATCCTGGCTGAATTCACGCGGTCTGAAGGCGAGGCGAACGGCCTCTATCAGGTGCAGTTGAGCGTCAAACTGAACGAGCGCCGCCTTGTCGACGACGTGAACAAACTCCTTTCGAAGAAGAGCGGCGGTGCGGTGAAACCGCGCGTCGTGGTGATTCTGGCCGATCCGACCGGGATCCTGTCCCACGCGATCGCCGAGGAGTTCAACGCCCGCGGGCTTTTCGACATCAAGGAACCGCAGGTCCTGGCGAAACTGGTCGGGGAGAGACTTCGCAGGAAGCTGGATGCGGGAGAACTTTCGCCCGAGGACGTCGACGCCATGCAGTCGGATCAGGCGATACTCCGGGAGGTCGACTTCCTCGTGACAGGCACGACGGCAGCCAAGGCGGGCCAGATCGAAGGATCCGCGGCGGCCACGCTGACCGTAGCCGGCCTGCGGGTCGTTGATCTCGGTTCCGCACAGGTGGTTGCGACGACCACCGACGCCTTCGAAGGGCGCGGGGTCGAGGCCAACATCGCAATCACCAACGCCGCGGTCAAGGCAGCCAAGGTACTGGGGCCCCGCATCATCGACCAGATGGTTTCGCGCTGGAACGAAATGCTCCAGGTCCAGGTCGAGGTCAGCGGCCTGACGTGGTTCTCGAAGGACGGCAAGCTCTTCTACGACAAGGTCCTGCTGGCCTGCTCGAAATGCCGGGGCGCGGTGGTGCGCGGCCAGGGCGCTCGTCCGAACACCGCGACCGCCCGGATGGCCTTCAAGGGCGACCTCTTCGGGTTCGTGGACGGCCTGAAGGAGATCCTCGAGTCCGGGCCCATGTCCAACACCCAGGTTTCTGACGTGGACGAATCGACGTCGACCGTCCACGTTCTGTTCCAGCCGTAGTTCGGAGGTGCCTGATGAGGATCCTGTTGAGTGCGGTTCTGGCCACGGTGGTGCTGGGTCTGGCAGGAACCGCGCACGCGCAGTTCGGCGGTCTTGGCGGGGGCATGACGTGCGGCGACGACAAGGGCGTCGGCGTCCTGTTCAAGCAGATGAACGAGATGTTCTTCAATTCCTACCTCGCAGCCGAGGAGTGCCGGGCGAATGCCCTCGAGGCCACCGGAAACAAGGCCGACGCCGAAAAGATCCGGTCGCAGACCAAGGATCTGAAGGCTGACAAGGGCCCCAAGGACGCGCAGAAGGCGGCAGCCGAGTCGGTCGCCGGCACGCAGAAGGCCCTCGACGACTTCGACAAGAGCGCCAAGGTGCTCGACGACGCGGGAAAGGCTCTCATCGGCCAGGCCCGGAAGAGCGCCACGAAGGCGAACCTGTTCATCACGGTCGCTTCGCTGATCGCGGTGCCGATCGCCCTCCAGGCCACCCAGGCCATCAGCGGCAACAAGGTCTGCGCGACCAGCCTCCTTCCGGCGATCAACGCCGGCAAGAACCTGGTGGCCACGGCCAAGAACGTTGACGCCGGGAACAAGGCCATCGGCGGCTTCGCCAAGAAGCAGGGGCTTCCGGACATGACAGCGGCCGAGACGAAGAGCCTGGTCCAGGACATGAAGCTGTCGCCCGAACTCCAGAAGGGCCTGCCGATCTAGTCGCTTCCGATCTCCCACTCCTTCGAGGATGTCGTCGATGACGTGTTCCAGGCTGTCGATGTGCGCATCGCTGTCCCTGTTCCTGGCGACTGCGCCAATCCTTGCGTCGGCAGGCGCTGGAACTCCCGGAGCCCCCCCGGATGACTACCGATCCTGCCGCATGGTGTTCGTCGGGGTGCTGCCGAACGGGGGAAGCGGACGGGCCATCGACCCGGCATTCGCGGGGCGCGACCTCGGGGATCTGGAGACGCAGGCCGGCGATCTGCTGCGGGCCGTCCCCGGATGGTCCTTCGTCGATCGCAACGACACCTTCCATGGCGACGACGCCTCCGAAGGCAACGTCATCTTCGTCGCCGTGGTGATATCGCGGGCCGAAATCACCCACACGGCATTCAATGCCCTCGGGATACACCGCCACACGGCCTGGCTGACCTGGTCCCTGGAGTTCTTCAATGTCCAGACCCGAAGCATCTACTACTCGGCGATGAGGACGGGGTACAAATCCCTTCAGACTCCGGCACCGGGTCTGTCCCAGGAGGAGCGCGTGGGCCTCCTGGACCGGACCCTCGCCGAGATGCTTCCAGATCTGATCCGGACGGCTGGGCGCGAGTTCGACCCGGACTTCGTGACCGGGACCATCGACGCGGGAAAGGGGGCGCTTCGAATGCGCCTTCAACGTCCGGCGTCGATCGGTCCCGGTCAGAATTTCCATGTGCTCGAACCGGCGTGCACGCGGAGCGGCAGTCCCGTCAGCCCCTGCGAGCTGCGGGTCACGTCCGCGACCGACGGCGTCCTGACCTTGTCCGCGCCTGTGGACACCAAGGTCATGCCCGGCGCCCGGATCTTCACGATCCTGAACCGGAAGGACGCTCCCGGCGTGCCGACCTACATGATCCAGAAGTTCGTGACGGACGAGAAGGCGGGTGATCTTCAGCAGGATGGAGCATTCCTGATGCTCCAGCTCCACGGCAGGCTCGCGGCAGGCGGGGCACTGCACATGATCCCCCCCATCGACGTCGTCTGGGACCGACGAGCGCTGGACCGCTTCCGGCAGATGGCGATCGTATCGACCAGTGCGGTAGAGATACGAATGGAGCGGGTGCTGCCGTCATTCGGGATCAACGCGACGATCGCGAGCATCCAGCGCAAGCCGACGCGGGCGAATGACATCGAGGCGGAGGAGGCATTCGGGGTCGTGACGGCCGCCAAGGTCTATCACCTGGAGTGGAGCGCGGAACTTGAACCGACGATCACGGACAGGATCGACGTGTCCGGGGTGCTTGCAGGCAAGGGCGTGACACTGTCACGCATACTCCCCGGCAAGGAAGTGGATGCGCGGGACCTGTTCCTGGTGGCCGCCCAGGAGTCGGTGTCCGACCTGGCCAGGAGCATCGCGGCCAAGGCTGCCGCGGCGCCGGGCGGGATGCATTGATCGAACGGCACCCCCGTGCTTCGGGCGGCGTTGCCGTAGGAGGGTTCATGCGTGCAGCTTCCGTGACCGCCATTCTGCTCCTCGGACTGGCAGGCCAGGCTGCCGCGCGGGAATCCGGACCGCCAAAATGGGCCGCGGGAACACTCCCGGAGGGAAGGTTCCTTGGGACGGCCTCGGCCCTGGCAACCGAAGACCTGGCTCGACAGGCGGCCACGAGTTCCGCGCTGCTGGAAATCGCCCACTCTCTCGGGGTACGCGTCGAGGGGGAACTCCTCGAGCAGTCGGTCCTTCAGGTGAAGCAAGGACGCGAGGACTCCTCCGAGTCGATCGATCGGCGCATTCGTGCGGTGTCCAAAGTCCTGGTGCGTGTTCGCACGGACCGATATGAATCACAGAAGGACTGCGGTCGGGACGGCGCCTGTCACTGGTCGGCCTGGGTGCTCGTCGCCTTCTCCAAGCAGGACCACCTGGACTACATGGACGGCCTGGCAGAAGAGGCGTGCTCGGAAATCGCGGGGGCGAGCGAGCGCTCTGCTCGACTGGCCGATGGAGGAAACTTCGATGGAGCCTCTCGCGCGCTGGCCGAAGCGACGAACGCCGGCAGCGTGCTCGACGGCATCGATGGAGTTCCCACGGAAGTGTCGGCTCGCCTGCGAGAGTGCCGCGAGCAGTTACGGAATGCGGCAGAGTCCCTTCTGGCCGAACTCAAGATCGTGCCTGACGTCGAACGCATCGAGGGCCTTCGGCGAGAACTCATGGCTCAACCCCTCGGCTTCAAGGCGGAACGATCCAAGGGAGTACCCGCCGCAGGACTGACGATCGGCCTTCGCAGCGTCGAGGGCGACGTGCAGTTCGTCGGAACACCGCGCACCGGCGACGACGGCCGTGTCCTTGCGACGATCCTGTCGTTCAAGGGTCACGCACCGCGCTACGTCGTGGAGGCACGACCCGGCTCGCCTCTCGTTGCGACGCTAGGAGTGATCACCCCGGTGTCCAGGCGAGTGGAAATCCTGGCACGTCCGGGAACCATGGCACTGTCGATAACACCCGCCGGAACTGGAGCGGATGCCGCGGGAGTCTGGACAAACGCCCTGGCAACCGTTCTCGAACGTCGAGGCTTCCAGATTGCCCGGGGAAAGAGCCACCCGGACTACGTCCTGAACGTGGAGATTCGAGTTCGCGACGACCCCGCGGGGAGTCTGCATCGAGCCATCCTGGAGGCTTCGGTGCGTCTCGCTGACGCGACCGGCCAGACGCTTTGGTCCTGGCAGTTCCCGGATTCCCGCTTCCGAAGCCTCCCGGTCAGCGCGCCTTCCTTCGAAGACGCTCGCAACCAGGCGACCCGGGGCGCCGTCACGACGCTTCTGATGGAATGGATCGCGGCGTCCATCGAACAACACACCTGAAGGGTCTCGCCGACCCGGCGAAGGATGACTTGCCGGCACCTCGGGCCGGCACCTCAGGCCGGCACTTTCGAGTAGCGTAATACCTTGACAGAAGTGGATATTCTGCTTCAAGATGCTTCGTACGCCGTGCTTCCTGTCCCCGCCGAACTACCTCGGATAGGGATAGCATCCCGTCACCAAGCGTAAGCCGGACATCCCTCAAGGAGAAGGACATGAGCAGGATTCAGGAGTCTCTGGTACTGGCATTTCTGGTGGGCATTGCAGGATGTGGCGGCGCCCAGCAGGCGGTGAAGCCGCTCCCCGTCGAGGGCGCGCTCGCCAAGGAACTGGTCGGTGCACCCGAGTGGGTGCTGATGGGCTGCGCCGCCTTCGCTGGCGAGAAGGGACCGATCTGCGGCGTGGGCTCGTTCACCGGCACCCGGAACATTTCGCTGGCCCGGGACGGCGCCATCGCCCGTGCACGCACGGATCTCGCGCGCAACCTGGAGGTCAAGGTCAAGGCCCTCTACAAGGACTACCAGGCGACGACCACGGGTGGCGAGAGCTTCGGCAAGGCCGCCGCAGACGAACAGAACGTTTCGAACACCGCCAAGCAGATCGTGAACACCACGCTGTCGGGCACGACCCTGGCGAAGACGTGGATGTCTGGCGTTGGAACCCTCTGGGTATTGGTCAAGCTGGACGTCCAGAATTTCAAGGACCAGATCAATCAGATGAAGCAACTGGACGAAGGCGTCCGTCAGGGCGTCGTTCAGCGTGCCGACAAGGCCTTCAAGGAACTCGACGACGCGACGGACTTCCCGGCCGCACAGAAGTAGTTCTCTTCGCAATCCATCCGACGAAGCCAGCCTGCCGCAGACGTCAGCCTGATTCCCGGGCCTACAACTTCCACGCAGTGGGCAAGGTCTTGACCTGCCCATCGTGGTGGTGAGCGACTGATCAACAATTCCTTGAGGACTACTTGAAGTTCGTCAGGGGAGCCCGGTAGATCCCCTGCACGTCGCCGGATTGAGCCTGCGCGGTCCAGTAGATCCAGGCATCGTCCACGGCCACCTCGTGGCAGTAGAGGTTGTCGATGCGCAGGAACTGGGTGTCACCGGTCTGCAACGACATGCGCGACGCGCAGGGGTACGAGCCCGTCCAGTATCCCCAGCCCGCGTCGAACGCCATGTCGATGGTGTAGGACTGGTCCTCGAATACCCGTAGCCCCGCCCCGTCCTTCGAGGCCCGCCGCACCAGGCCGACGCCGCCAGAGGACAGGAACAGGTCGGTCCCGTCGCTGAACAGGTCGTTGGACGTCAGGCCGGCGTTCGGGACCACCACCGCCCAGTCGCCCGTACCTGCCCGGTCCGCGCGATACACCGCGCCCCCTACCCCGGCGAATACGAAGTGCTCATCGACCACCATGCCCTCCGAGATCCAGTCGGGGAGATCCGTGGACACTTCCTGGGGCTGTCCATCGGTCGCGAACTTCGACACCAGCATGACCCGGGGCCCGGACGACCAGTAGACGGTGTCGGCCCACAGGGCCAGGTCCTGGAGGGACCCGATGTCCGACACGATCCGCACGGAGGCACCCCCGGACCGCGGCGCACGGAGGAGGGCGTCCGTGTCGTCCTCCCAGTACACGAAGTCCTGGTCCACCGCGAACGTGTGCGAGTTCACCGACTCCGAAATCCGGGTGGGCTGTGCGCCGGCCACCGGCATCGACCACAGGCCGTCCTGGGTGACCCAGAACACGGTGCCCCGATCCACCTGCAGGCTGGACGGAGCCTGGATCCCCGTCAGCAGCGCCACCGCGCCCGTGTCGCCGTAGGCATCGGTCCCCGCGTACGGGACGTCCTCGGCAACCGAGGTCCAGTCCGACGCGCACCCGATCGCCGCCGCCGCCATCACGCCCGCCACGATTCCCGCGCATCGCACGCCGGTTGCCTTCTTCATCGCCCTTCCCTCCCCGGGATGCCCCCGGTCAGAACCGCGCGAACGAGCCCTTCGACACCCCGAACGTCACGCCCGCTGTGAGGCCCAGGTAGTAGCCGGGGTCGTGATCCGGCAGTTTCTGCAGGCCCGAGTTCAGGCCCACCTGCCAGGAACTGCCCCGGGTCAGCGTCCGGCTGTACTGGATGGAACCGCCCACCTCGGCCATCAGGTGCCCTCCCTGGACCCCCAGGGAAGTCGTGCCGACGACGGGGTGCGAAAACGACACGTACTCGCTGGGGGATGTATCCGATGAATACGACGGAATCGTCTTGACGTGCGATCCCCACGCGGTGGCCAGCAGCAGGTGCACGCCCGCCGTCAGGCGCCCCAGGGGATCCTGGTGCGGCGAGTAGAAGTACTTCACGAAGCGCGGCTCGGCCTGGAAGGCCAGCCAGGGGAAGGAATCGTCGAGGGTCCGGGGCGTGATGTGCAGCACCGCGGGCACATCGACCTGGTCGTCCAACCCGACCCTCGACACCCATCGCCCCGACAGGTCCACGGCCAACTGCTCGCGGTGGAAGGGCTTGGCGTAGTAGGACAGGGAACTCGCGGACGGCTCCTCCACCTGCACGGCGGTTTCCCGGAACGCCACCGACACGTCGGCGCGCCAGCCCTGCTCGCGGTCCTCCAGCACCGCGTCCTGGAGGATCGCCACGGTCACGTAGCCTTCCTCCAGATCCAGCGGGCGGGCCAGCAGGCCGTGCCGCCGCAGCACCTGCTCCAGGTAGGCCACGTGGTCGTACCACCCCGTGTGGTTGCGCAAGGCGTACCAGTGGCGCAGGATCTCGTCGCCGATCTCGGGCGTCACGGGACCGGACAGCGCGCCGCGCTGCAAAAGGTGCCGCACCAGCTTGCGCAGCCGGGTCGAAACGCCGACGGGCAGCACGCGGCCCCAGCCCACGCCCCCCCGCGTCATCGACTGCACCGTGTTGTTCCAAGAGTCGGCGACGCCGGTGTAGTGCTGGTAGTTGAACGCGTCGCTGGCGACCTGGCCCAGGTACAGGAACATTTCGGCGGCCTGGGGACCCGGGTACCAGCGGATTTCGCCCCCCAGCACCGGGGCCAGCGACAGGGTGAACTGGGTCTTCCGGGTGTTGTCCAGGCTCGAAACGGGGCCGCTGTTCACGCCGGGGGCCACACTCAACCCGGCGACCAGATCGTAGGCGTACCGGACGGATTCGAAGGTCCGGCGGTAGGACCCCGACAAGGTGGCGTTGAGCGCCACGCAGGGATGGTGGCTGGACCCCGGGCTGCAGTTCGACCCGCGCTCCAGCAGCGAGGCGAGCGTCGTCGGGTAGGTCACCTGCACGCCGTCCAGCGCGGACCCCAGGCCCCCCACCGCCAGGTAGCCGGAGGGCGTGACGTATTGCACAGCCCCCTGGTAGTTCGTGTTGCGGGACTGCAGGCTGAACGACGGCAGGCCCACCGAAAACGATTCGGTGAAGGCCAGGTCGCCGGGCGCCACCGTCGGCAACGCCAGCGGCGGCAACTGCGGCGCGGGCGGCGGCTGCACGGGCGGCGGCTGCTCCGGCACCTGCGACGCGGGTCCCTGCATCACGGGCGGTTGCGGCGCCGGCAACTCCGTGGCGGCCGGGACCGGTATCGGCCCCTCCTGGGCAAGCGCCGTCCCGGGCACGAAGGCAACTGACAGCCATACCAGGGTGCTCGAAAGTCCGTGGCGCATCCTTCCCCCGACAAGCCGAAGCCTTGCCCGAGGAAGGTATCACCCTGCTTGCGGGGGGGCAATGGCGGCTGGAAGGGACCTGACGCCTACATCCGTGCGGCTTCGGCCGACGCCAGGATGCCCGCTTCGTACGACGTGGGCGCGAACTCGAAGCGACGCTGGAACTTCGACGAATCGAACATGTACGGCGCGGTGTTCTGGTACAGCATTTCCTTCACTTCCCGCACCAGCGGGTTGAACAGGCCGACCATCGACACCATCCAGGGCCGCAGCACGCTGACGCCGGGCTTCCGGTGGAACGCGGCGGCCGCCAGCGCGACGAACTGCTCCCCGGTCAGCGCCGGCGCGGCGGTGGGCAGGTGCCAGACCTGGCCCCAGGCGTCGTCGGCCTCGGCCAGCAGCGCGATGGCCGGCCCGCAGTCCGGCGTGTACGTGAAACTGTGGGGCAGTCCCGCGTCGCCCACCCACTGGGCCGACAGCCCCTTCGCCAACCGCTGGAACACCATCAGGTTCGGGACGCTGTTGTCCCCCGAGCCGGGGCCATAGAAGTCCGCCGAACGGGCGATGCACGCCTTCAGCCGGCCGGCTTTCGTCGCGTCCAGCAGGTCGGCCGCGATGGCCGCCCGGATTTCCCCCTTGCGGCTGCACGGGTTCACGGGCGTGTCTTCCGTCATGGGCCCATCGACGCGGCCGTACATGTACACGTTGTCGAAAAAGACGAGGCGTGCGCCGCGTTCCGCGCAGGCATCGATGGCGTTGCGCATGATGACGGGCCACTGGGCCGCCCAGTCGTCCGCGCGGTACCTGAGGCCCGGCAGCAGGTACGCGGTGCACCCGGGCAGGACCGCCGCCTTCATGGCCGCCGGGTCCATCAGGTCGGCGCGCACGACCTCGGCGTCCGGCAGCGAGTATCCGCGCCGCGACACCAGCCGCACGTCCTGGCGCCGCTGCAGCAGTGCCTCCGCCAACGACGACGAGATGGGCCCCCCCGCCCCCAGCAGCACGTGCTTCCCGAATTCGTCCATGACGCCCCCCGGACACGACGGTTTCTTGCGACAGAATGCTAGCACGCGCGGGTGCCGAGGGGGTCATTGAGGGGCGGGAACGCGCCGTGTGACGCCCTGCGGGCAGGCTTCCTCCACCAGGGGAGGTCCGCCGCTGCAAGACCGGAATCGACAGGCAGAGCCTAGTCGGCTTCCAGGGGGGCACAGGTGGTCGTCGAGACACTGGTGGGGTCGTAGTACAGCGACGCCTTCGAGTCCGGGCACTTCACCTTCAGCGGGTGCCGGGCCTGCAGCGCGTAGTTCAGCGTCAGCGCCTCGCCCGGCTGGATGGCGTCCACGTATACCAGGATCTGGCGATCCGTCGTTTCGAACTTGGAAATCAGCCGGTCCGTCACGGCCTTCTGCAGCAGGTCGGCCTGCAGGTCGAACCCCGGCGGCAGGCCCAGGTCCACCAGCACCATCGGGGCCACCACGGCGGACACGTTGGTCACGCGGGCCGTCACGTTGACGATGTCGTTCACCGCCATCGTGGTCTTGTCGTAGGACATCTCGATCTGCAGCGGCCCGTCGGCGGGGTTCGCCGCGGAACCGGGCTCGAAGTGCGACCACACGACCTGGTACATCAGCGTGCCCGTGCCGTCGAACCTCACGTCCACCACGTTCGGGCCCATCGGGTCCACGTGGCCCGACAGGTCGAACTGGAAGAACACGTCGGCGTTGTCGGTGGTCACCACCAGCGACTGCTCGGGCGCGCCGTTCAACGTCACCGTCACCGTCCCGGCCGCGTCCTGCGCCAGCGACGTCAGCGACGCCACGAACGCCTTCAGCGTCAGGATGGTGGCGTGCGTGGTCCCCCAGTTGCCGAAGGTGTCCTTCTTGGACGACAGGTAGCCCAGCGCCTGGGACACCAGGTCCGGGTTGCGGCCGGCCTTCAGCATCGCCAGCACGGCCAGCGCGGTCGCCTCGACGTCGCTGCCGTCCCCGCCGGAGTAGTTGTACTCGGACTGCGACACGTCGGCCTTCCAGTGCACGGTGCCGGCCTCGCTGACCGCCCGCCCCGCCAGGTCGTCGAACGCACCCGCGGTCGCCGACGAATTCGGGTCCAGCACCGCCAGCGCGTTCGCGCACAGCGTCAGCGCGTAGGTGGACGTGGTCGCGGACAGGTGCCCGCGGATGTACGACACCGCGTTGCCCGCGTCCGCCTTGGCACCGCCCAGCGCCCACCCGATGAAGCACGTGGTCATCAGGTCGTCGTACTGGACCGTGGCGAACTCGCTGCCGCGCGCCTCGTGCCAGGATCCGTCGGCGGCCTGCTTCGTCGCGATGAACGCGGCGGTGCGCGGCACGATGGCCTCGTCGATGTCCATCACCGACCCGATGTCCGCGAACTCCATCACGCCCATCGCGGACAGGATCAGGTTGGCCGGCTCGGGGTCGCCGAACCACGTGAAGCCGCCGCCCGTGCACTCGAAGGTCAGCAGCCGCTGGTAGCCCAGGCTGGTGAAGTCGCGGGCCTTCAACTCGATGTCGGGCGTGATCTTGTTCGACGCCGCCTGGTACTGCAGCACCAGCGCGTCCGGCCACAGCGTGGACGTCGTCTGCTCGAAGCAGCCGGACGGCATCTGGAGGATGCTGTCCAGGCCTTCCACCACCTGCGACATCACGCCGGGGAACACCTTGACCAGCAGGTTCGGCGTGCCGGGGATCGACGTTTCGGGATACGTGACCGTCTGCGTGAAGGGCGCGGTCAGGCGGCCCGAGGCCTGGTCGCGGACCTCGAACCCGTCGGGCAGCACCTCCACCGTGCGCATCACCGCGTCGGACACGTCGCCGCCCAGGCCCGTGACCGTGACGCCGTGCCAGCCGACCACCTTGGCCTTCAGCCCAACGTTGATCCCCGTGACCGCACCCGCGGGAACGTCCACCGTGACGTCCGCGCCGGTCGTCAGGTCCGCCCAGGCGCCCGCCTCGATGGTCAGGTGCACCTGCTGGGCCGTGTCGAGGTAGTTGTACACGGCCACCGGGAACGCGACCTCGTCGCCGCGGCGCAGCACCCGCGGCATGCTGACGTCCACGAAGAACGGCTGGAACACGGTCATGCCCTTCGTGGTCGATCCCAGCCGGCCGTCGGCGCTGTTGGCCAGCGCGGACAGGCGCCATTCGGTGATGCTGTCGGCCATCGGGAACTGGACCGTCGCCTCCCCGTTGCCGTCGGTGATCACAGCCGGGTTCACGTACAGCGTTTCCGGGAACCAGGTCCGGACGCGCGGCGCGGTGCCGCCGGAATCGGAGGGAACGGTGGGCACGGCGCCCGTGTCAGTCGCGGACGCGGCATCGGAGGCGCCGGCGGTCGGCCCGCCGCCCCCCGGACCGTTCCAGTCCCCCTCGCCGTTCTTGTACATGGCCTCCCACATCTGGAAGGACATGGACCAGTCGTCGGCGGTGCCGTCGATCTCGTCGGGCCCCAGGCTGTGCATCACGACCGTGTAGTTGTCGGCGGACGTGAAGCGGTACAGGTTGCCGAAGAAGTCGTAGAAGAGGCGCTGGTCACGCAGGAACGGGACCATCGTGTCCCAGTTCAGGCTGCCGGAGTTGGACAGCCCCTGCAGCGTCGTCATCACGCGCGCCTGGTCCTTTTCATAATAGGGCTTCAGCACCGCGGCGGCGCCCGCGAGGTCCTTGTCCCACGACGACGCGGCCTGGGCCGACCCGGTGGACCCCAGCGCCGCGAACGCCGCCGTGGCTTCCTTCTGGCGTTTCGCCTGGGCGGTCGGATCCGTCGAGTCGTCGGTGACGATGCCGGTCAGGTCGAACGACGCGCCGTGGATTTCGTACTTGGGCTGGCGTATGGCGTCCTCGATCTGGAAGTACGTGCGCAGCAGGCCGGGCTGGTTGTCGGACAGCGCGTAGACCGCCTCGTCCACCACCTGCACGCCGATGGCCGCCACGACGCCTTCGCCGGTGGTGCCGCGGGTCACCTTGAAGGCGACCTTGGCCCCGTCCGCGGGCGCGTACTTCGCCTTGTCGGGCGTCACGGTCACGGTCAGCGCGTCGGCGCCCTGCACGAACACGACGTGCTCGGCGCGGACGATCCGCCCCTGGTTCGACAGGTAGTAGGCCGCGATCACCAGGTCGCCGGCCATCTCGTTGTCCAGGTCCACTTCCACGTATCCGCGGCCCGCGGCCAGGGGCAGCGTTTCCTCGCGGACCACGCGGCCCGAACGGATGAAGTCCAGGTACACGCGATCCTTCGCGTACGGCACCAGCACCGTGACCGCGGCGGTGTCGCCGACCTGGTAGATGGCCTTGTCGCTGCGCACCAGCACGGCTTCGCCCGACTGGCCCGGGACCAGCGTGAACTGCGACGCGACGCTCTGGCCGTCGGAGGTCTGGGCGGTCACGTCGATCACCGCGCCCGCCTTGTCCGGGGTCCACGTGAACTGCCCGACACCGGACGCGTCGGTGGCGGCGGAAACCGGCGTGCCGGACGCGACGGTCACGGATACGTCGGCCGCGACGGGGGCGCCCGCCGGGTCGTTGACGAACACGTAGACGATGTTCTCGACGCCGGCGACGGGCGTGCCGCCTTCGGGGATCAGCAGCACCGACAGCGCCGACTGGGCGACCACGATGGCCGCGTCCTTGGACACCGTCTGGCCCGCGGTGTCGGTGACCTCCAGCGACGCCTTCACGAGGGCCTTGCCCTGTTCCAGCGGCTGGCCGACCAGGTAGGACGGCAGTTGCACGGTGAACGCGTACAGGCCCTCCGCGTCGGTGGTGCCCGTGACGGTGGCGAAGTCGCTGAAGTCCACGTCGAAGGCCGAAAACACGATCTTGACGTCGCCGCCGGACACGGCCTTCCCGAAGAAATACCGGGCGTTCACGGTGCCCTTGATCGTACCGCCCACGAGGTACCAGCCGCGGTCCAGCGCCAGCGCGGCGTTGAACTTCGGCAGCGTGTAGCGATCGACGGTGACGGCCTTTTCGGTCGTGGTGTCGCCCACGGTCGCGCGGATCTTCCAGGTGCCGACGTTGATTAGCGACGCGATCTGCATCTTCGCGGACGCGATGCCGAAGTCGGACGCCACCGACCGCTGCTTGAACACCTTGTTGCCCTTCCCGTCCAGCACCTCGATCAGCACGCTGGCGCCCGCGTCGGGATGCAGGCGGGGCTTGCGCAGGGACAGCACGCGGACGTCCATCTCCTGGCCGGGCTGGTACAGGGGCTTGTCCGTCGTGACCAGCACACGGCGCTGGCGCACGACATCGCACGTGGCCAGGGCCTGGATCTGCGTGCCGCCCGCGGCGACCGTCAGCGCCGACAGGTCCAGCTTGCCCGCGTCGTCGAACGTCAGGTCGGCCTGGGCCGCGCCGAACTCGTCCGTGGTCACGTTGATGGTGCGCTCGGTCACCACCGGCGTTCCGTTGTCATCGACCGTCAGGACGGCCTTCAGGGCCACGGCCTGACCCGCCAGCGGGACGGACGAGATCGGGTTCCGGGCGAACATCTTGACGCGGGTGGATTCGCCCTGCGTGTAGGTCTTCGGCCCCAGCAGCACGACCTGGCCCTTGGGCATCATCACGAACAGGCTGCGCAGGCCCACCAGCGTCCCGACGTTCGATTCAACGCGGTAGCGCAGCAGGTGGGCGGCCTGGACGTCCGGGTTTGCAAGGCCCGACGGCGCGGGCAGCCGCACGGTCACGGTCTCGGCGCCGCTGTCGAACTGGAAGGACGCGACGCCCTGCACCTGCGACGTCCCGTCGAGGGGCTCGACCAGCGCCACGACGCGGCCCGCGATGTGCCCTTCGCCCTCGCGGTGGAGCACCAGCGACAGCACCAGGTCGGTGCCGTCCAGCACGCCCGCGATGTCGGTTTCGTCCAGGCTCAGGGGCCCGGTCGCGGTCACCTCGGGAACCGGGGTCACGGGGATCGACGGAGTCCCGCCGCCGAAGCAGGCGGCAAGCCCCGTGAAGGCGGCCAGCAGCAGCACCGTTGCGATGCGATGGACCATGATACCCCTCCCCATCAGGACCCGAATCGACGTTCGTACACCAGCATTGTCGGGAATCGGGAGACAGGAATCAATCCGGAGTCCCTCAATCCTGTCAACGAGGTGCGTCCCCCGGGTCGAACACTTCGTCGTGGATCATGCCCTTCTTCATCTTGGTCTGGAGGATCCACGTGAAGATCGTCTTGTGGATGCGGTCGCCCCGCTCCGGGTCCTGGAAGCACCTGGCGTAGAACCGCGTCCGGTCCCAGATCGCCTTCGTCGAGTAGCCTTCCCGCGCCACGCGCTGCCACGCCGCCAGCACGTCGGCATCCCGCATCGTCGGGTGGCGGAGGTTCAGGAACCGGGTGTCGTCCAGCCGGCCTTCGGCCTGCAGGCGATCGTACAGGCGCGTCCCGGGCAGCGCCTTGATGGGCGAAATCACCGGGATGACGTGGTTCTCGCGGCAGAACGCCAGCGTCGCGTCCCAGGATTCCAGCGTGTCCGATTCGTAGCCCACCACGAACCAGCCCGACACCACCAGGCCCTGGCCCTGCAGCCAGCGGATGTTTTCCGCCATGCGCCGCACCGGGTCCTCGCCGCCGTGCACGCCCATCTTGCGGATCGCGCCGCTGGCGGCCAGCGTCGCCGGGGAAATCGACTCCATGCCGACCATCACGTACAGCAGGCCCGCCCGTACCGCGGCCCGGATGACCTCGCGCCCCTTTTCGTCGCCCGCGGCGTCCAGGTTGCCCTGGCCGCACCAGAAGCGCCGCTTCTTCAGGCGCGCGATCCGCGCGTACAGGTCCAGATAGTAGTCGTAGGTGGACGGCTTGCCGAAGACGGTGTCGTCCAGCAGGTAGTAGTAGTTCCGGAACGTGTCGATTTCCGCGGCGACGGCCTCGGCCGGGCGGGTGCGGAAGCGCCGGCCGAACAGCGTCGGCACCGCGCAGAAGTCGCAGTCGATCGGGCAGCCCCGGACTGCGAACACCGTGTCGAAGCGGTAGGAGCGACGGTACAGATCGCGGCGCGCGACGGGCAGCGCCGACAGGTCCGCGTAGCCATCGACCTGGTGCACGGTGAAGGGAGCCGGGGCTGACTTGGATGCGCCCGAGTCGACTTCGGCTCCGGCGAGAGTCTCAACCGGAAACCCATCGCCTACGCCTGCGTGCTCGGGCGGGAGGAACGGGACGGGCGAGCACACGTAGAAGTCCTTCAGCGCCCCGCGGGCAACGTCCTGCACGATCGTCGGCCACAGGGGCTCGCCTTCGCCCACGGCCACCGCGTCGGCGTGCTCGCGCACCCGCATGGGCACCGCCGAGGCCTGGGGCCCGCCGATCACCACCTTCACGCCGCGGCGCCGGAACGCATCGGCGATCGCGTAGGCCCGGTTCTCGCCGGTCAAGCGCATGCTGATGCCCACCAGGTCCACGTCCATCGCGGTATCCACGTCGTCGTCCCACAGCAGGTCGACCAGCGTGTACCGGTGGCCCGGCGCCGTGGCCGCCAGCAGCGGCAGGGACAGGGGCATGAAGGGATCGTTGCGCCGCAACGGGTCGGTGAGGGAGGCGGCAAGGACCAGGAGGATGTTCATCGCGTGGCGGCCCGTTCGGTCGGGGGAACGCTACCATCGGGCCGGACGGTTTTCAACGCGACGGGCGCCCGGGGGCCGCGGGCGCAAGCGACGGAGGAGCAGGCCCCGGGGGTCGCGCATTTCCCCCCTGGCCCGGCCATCCTCTATCATTGAGCCTTCGGAGGTCTGTATGAAGATACGTACATTCGCGCTCGTCGTCCCGCTGGTCGCGATGGCCGCGAGCGTTCCGGCGGCCGCCCAGGACCGCGTGCTGGGCCTCGACGAGGCCATTCGAATGGCGCTCGATTCGCACCCGGCCATCGAGGCCGCGCGACTGGACCTGCAGGCCGCGAAGGAGGGCGAGGGCGTATCCCTGTCGGGCTTCCTGCCGCAGGCGGGCGTGACCGCGGGCTACCAGCGGACCACCGCCAACTTCGCCGCCACGCCCGGCGCCAACCCCGTCAACACGCAGCGGCCGCCCAACAGCGGCGCGACCTACGACTACTTCACCGTCGGCGCGACGCTGGTGCAGCCCATCTGGGACTTCGGCCGGACCCTGGGGAACTACCGGGCGGCCCAGGCAACCGTCGCGGGCGCGGCGCTGGGCATCGAGGTGTCGCGCCTGGACCTGTGGTTCCGGGTCGTGACGTCGTACTACGCGGTACTGGCGTCCCAGCGCCTGGTGGACGTCGCCACGCGGACGCGCGATGCCGTCAAGCGGCACGCCCAGGTTTCGGAGGCGTTCTACAAGGTCGGGTCCCGCCCGCGACTGGACATGATCCGCGCCCAGGCCGAAGCGCAGGCCGCCGAGGCCGCGCTGGGCGTCGCGGTCCAGGGCCTGGACCTGTCGCGGTCGGCCCTCCTGACCGCCATCGGGCTGTCCGACCGGTTCGCGTACACGGTCGCCCCGCTGGACCCGGTGCTGGGCGGGGAACCGATGATCGATCTGGAGGCGTCGGTGGACGAGGCCCTGAAGAGCCGGCCCGAGCGCGCGCGCCTGGAATCCAACCTGAAGGCGGCCGAGGCCCAGGTGACCCGGGCCATGGGCGACTGGTTCCCGATCCTGACGGCCGGCCTGGGATTCACCGACGCAGGCACGAAGATCAACGCCCTGGCGTGGAACTGGAACGTCAACGTGGGCCTGACCTACCCGCTGTTCTCCGGCCTCGCGACGCTGCACGGGTACCGGGCAGCCAAGGACAACCTCCAGGCGTTGAAGGTGCGGATGCGGGAGTTCGACCTGGCCGTCCGGGCGGAAGTCGAGCAATCCCGGCTGCGGGTCCTGGCGACCACCTCCCGCCTGCAGCCCCTGAACGCCACGGTAGGGGCGGCCAACGAGGCGCTGCACCTCGCCGAGGAACGGTACAAGGCCGGCGAGGGCAACGCCATCGAGTTCATGGACGCCCGCAAGGGCGCGGCGGATGCGGAAACCGAGGTAGTGCGCGCCGAGTACGACGTGGGCCTGGCCTGGACCGCCTACCAGCGCGCCCTGGGCACCCTCCCGAAGGCGTATCGCGGGGAGTCCAGGTAGGCCCGAAGCGACTCCGGATCCTTGACGATCCGCCGTCCGCCGCGCTACCTTGCCGGCGATACCGAAGGAGGCCGCGGTGCCAGGTCCCGGCGACGAAACCCAGGGCGAAGAACTGAAGCTGCCGTTCGACGTGCCGACGATCCTCGCGGCGATCCGGCGGCGCGTCCTCCTGCTGGCGATCCTCTTCGTCGTGGCGGCGGTGGCGGGCGGGGCCGGCGGTGCGCTGCTGGGCAGGCGCACCTACCAGGCCGAAACGGTGCTGCGATACACGCCTGTCGGCGACAAGATGGCCAGCGCCGGCACCGCGCTGCAGACCGAGCAGAACCAGGTCAAGATCACGCAGAACCTGGCCCGCGTGCGCATGCTGCTGTCCATCGAGGCGTCGCTGGACGCGATCGGCGCGGCCATGCAGGTCGGAACCGCCAACAACAGCAGCCTGATGTTCATCCGGGCCACCTGGAACGACGGCGCGATGGCGGCCTCGATGGCCAACACGCTGCGGGACGTCTACCTGGACGCCTGGCTGGCGGCCCAGGCCGTGAACCTGCGGCTGATGTACGACCACGCGGCGTCGGAACTGAAGAACTTCGACGCCCAGGCGGACAAGCTCAACGAGCGCATCTCGAGCCTCGAGGACAAGGCGAAGACCGAGCAGGAGGAGGCCGCGAAGGAGGGCAAGGGCAACGCCACCTTCAAGCTCCAGAGCCTGCAGCAGGCCATCGCGTCGGACCAGTCGCGACGGGCCAACATGGCCGAACTGGCGCGCCGGGAATCGGAAATCTCGCGCGCTCGCAGCCTGCGGGCGCAGGACCTGATCTCGCCGGCCGAATTCGAGCGGACCGTAGCGTCCTACAAGAGCCAGGCCGCGGTCACGGTGGACACCGGCCAGATCAAGGCGTGGAAGTCCCAGATCGACACGCTGTCCCAGCAGATGGCGTCCCAGAGCCCCGAGGGCAGTTCGACGCTGTCGCTGCTCCAGGCCACGCTGCTGCGATCCTACGACCTGGACATGCAGCGCGTGACGTCGCAGCAGAAGGTCGCGGACATCGGCGGCGCGCTGGACCTGCTGACCGAGGTCAAGGCGCACAACGCCATGATGGAAAAGCCGTCCGGCGCCCTGTCGCCCCTGCTCGACCCGGGCAAGGGACCCAGGCGCGAGGGCGAGCCCGTCCTCCAGGACCGCATGTCGCTGCAGCACACGCTGACCCGTGTGCTGACCGCCTACGGCAGCGAAGGCGGCGTGTTCGAGGTGATCGCCGAGGCAGAGGAACCCGTCTACCCGACCAAGTCCACGCGCAAGCTGCTGGCCATCGCGATCTTCCTGGGCGTGCTGGGCATGGGCGTTCTGGGCGTCACGCTGTTCGAGGCGCTGCACCCGGGGATGCGGTCCGCGGCCGAAGTCCGGGCGAAGCTGGACCTGCCCGTGCTGGGCGTGCTGCCGTGGGTGCGCAGGGAGGGCCTGGTCCTGCCGTGGAAACCGGGCGGCCACCTCGTCGAATCCGCGCGGTTGCTGGCCGAGCGCCTTCGTGCGAAGGCGCCGAAGGCCGGCGCGCGGATCGTGATCACCAGCGCGGGCCGGGGAGACGGGCGGACCCTCGTGACGTCGCACCTGGCGGCGGCCCTGGGCCAGCGAGGCGAACGCGTGCTGCTGGTGGACGCCGAGGTCCGCGAGCCCCGGAACGCGACAGGCCTCGAGTACCTGAGCCCCGTCGGGCAGGATTCGGTGCGCGGGCTTGGCGACCTGATCCAGGGGGATCGCGCCGTGATGAACGACATCGTCCTCAAGACCGTGCTCACCGGCGTGGCGCTGTTGCCCCGCGGGCGATCGACCACGGCGCCCGAGCCGCTGGGCGGCTCCGTGATGCGCGACGTGCTCGACGAGGCCTCCGCGCGGGCGTCCATCGTGCTGGTCACCACGGCGCCCGCCCTGCCGACCGTGGACGCGGAACTGGTGGCCCGGAACTGCGACGGCGTGATCCTGGCGGTACGGGCCGGCAAGACCCGCGCCTCCGCGATGCGCCGCGCGGTCAAGCACCTGGAACTGGCGAAGGCACCGATCCTCGGCGTCGTGCTGGTCGGCGTGCGACGGGCCTTCCTGGATCTGGACTGACCCGAGACGGCCGCAGGGAACCCGGGAGTGGGCGCATGAGCGGGCGAAAGCAGGATGACGTGATTCCGGCGAGCGGGCCGGAGGTGAAGCCGGGTCAACTGGCGGACGGCACCCCGGTGGTCGATATCCTTGGAATCCGCTTTCCGCGATGGACGCGCGAACGGGCGCTGGAAGCCCTGCTGGAAAGCCTTCGCGAACACCGGACGGCGGGCGTGTGCTTCCCCGACATGTCCTCGATGAACGTCGCGTACGAGCAACCCGACTTCCGGCGGCTGCTCCAGGAACGCCTGCTGGTGCTGAACGACGGGGCCGGGCTTGCATGGGCCTCGTGGCGGAGGGGCAAACCGTTCCCGGCCAACCTCAACGGCACGGACCTGATGCCCGCGCTGCTCGGCGCCGCGCCGGCCGGGACGCGCGTGTATCTGGTCGGAAGCCGTCCGGACGTGATCGAGCGGGCCCGTTCGCGGATGGCAGCACGCTTTCCCGACATCGCGTTCGTCGGCCACGAACACGGCTTCTTCGATGTCGCCGGCGAGGAGGCCGTGGCGTCGGAAATCGCCCGCTGCAAGCCGGACATCGTGATGGTGGGCATGGGCAACCCTCGGCAGGTGCGCTTCATCGGGCGCCGCCTGGACGACCCGCGCCTGCAGGGCATCCTGTGGCTGGCCGTGGGCGGCTTCTTCGAGTACTGGGGGGGCACCCTCCGCCGCGCGCCGGAATGGGCGCGCAAGGCCCGGCTGGAGTGGCTGTTCATCGTGTCGCAGCAGCCGATCAAGTCGCGGCGCTACTTCGAGGGCATCCCGCGCTTCCTGGCGCGCTGCGTATCGGCGGATCTCCAGGGGGCCCACGACTGGCCCGGGGTGGACGACGAGGGACGTTCTGCCGCGTCCCCGACGATCCGCAGCCACGTGAAGGGGTTGGCCCGCAAGACCACCGCGCGGCTCGCCCGGGCGACAGGTTCCGGCGACCCCGACGTCCCGCGCATCCTGTGCTACCACGGCGTGTCGCACCGCAGCGAGGACGAATGGTGCGTGACGCCGGATCAACTGCACCAGCAGATGGAGGAACTGGCCCGCTCCCGCGTGCCCGTCGATCTTGCGACGATCGTCGCGTGGCTGCGCGGCGAAGCCGAGTTGCCGCCCCGCGCCGTGGCCGTGACCTTCGATGACGGCTACCTGGACGTCCTGAAGTACGGCGCGCCGATCCTGGCCCGGCACGGGGTACCCGGCGCCGTGTTCGTTTCGCCCGGCCTGGTGCGAGGCGGCGCCACGGCGGCGCATTCCGCGTTCCAGGTGCGCCGCCCGCTGATGGACGGCGCCCAGGTTCGCGAAATTGCTGGCGCGGGGTGGACCCTCGGCTCCCACGGCATGACCCACGCGCCGCTCGCCCGCCTGGATGCGGGCCAGGCGCGGCACGAAATCGTCGATTCCAGAACGGAACTGGAACTCCTGCTGGGCCGGCCGGTGACCCTCCTGGCCTATCCCTACGGCACGCCCGGCACGGTGTCGGCCCGGGATCGCGCACTGGCGGCCGAGGCCGGGTACGATGCCGCCATGGTGGCCGTCACCGGCAGGCTGCAGCGATCCAGCGACCGCTTCGCCCTGCCCCGCAGCAAGGTCCTGGGCACCGATGACCCGCGCACCTTCACGGCGATCCTCGACGGCGCGCTGGACGTCTGGCGCGTGATCGAACGAACCCATTGACGCCCCCCACCCCTGGCCCCATCCTGACCCTGGACATGGAGGTGACGGTGCCACTTTCCCCCCGCGCCACATCGCGGTCGCGCCTCGTGGCCATGCTGATCCTGGCAGGCCTCATCCCCGCTCTGGCGCCCTGCGCGGGGGCCTCGACCCGCAGGACCCCGGCGACCTTCGATCCGGCCCTGCGGATCGATCGTTCGTCGCCGCTGGACGTGCCTGGGCTGGGGGCCTGGGACGTCCAGGCGGTGTCGCCGTCCGTCATCGAAATCGACTGGTTCAACGGCGCCTTGAAGGGCGGAAACCCATCGACCTGGGACTTCGTCAAGGGGGATCAGGCCAGCCTCCCGGCGCCTCCGACCTTCGAGGTGCGCGCGGGCGGGACGACCGTGGCGGTCGAGGCAGTGGGCTTCAGGCGTCGACCCGCCTTCGCCCCGAAGGGCCGCCGCGATCTGCGGATCGGAAACGCACTGTACCTGCGCCTGGCGTCGCCTCTGCCCGACGGCGTGGAAGTCCACGTCCGCAACCCGACCGGCGACGTCTGGACGGGTGGCGACGACCTCGTGGCGAGGCTGGATCCCCTGCGCCGAGGGGAGGCGATCCACGTGGCCCACGTCGGGTACGCGGTCGGTTCGGCCAAGCGGGCCCCCGTGGGGGCGTGGCTGGGGACGCTCGGCGAACTGCCCGTCGAGGAGGGCACGCCGTTCCAGGTCATCGACGCGGCAACCGGCGACGTCGCGTACTCCGGACGACTGGTGCACACGACCGAGGACGGTTTCGACGACCAGGTCCCGCCGAACCGGCAGGTCCGCGAGGCCGACTTCACGCCGCTGGACCGGCCGGGCACCTACCGCCTGCGGGTGGCCGGGCTGGGCGCGTCGCCGCGGTTCCGGATCGACCCCGGGCTGCCCGCCCTGCTGGCCCGCACGCTGGCGCTGGGGCTGTTCCACCAGCGTTGCGGGTTCGCGCTGGATCTGCCGTTCACGAGGTTCGTCCATGGTGCATGCCACCTGGCACCCGCGGCGGTCCCCTCGCCTGCCGACGCCCGCTTCAACGATCGCCTCGCGGGCCTCCAGGACGGGAAGTCCGCCGATGACCAGGAAGCGCCGCAGTTGGACTCCCTGCGCCACGCCCTGTTCCCGTATTCGCGCCCGGGCCCGGTGGACGTCCACGGCGGGCACCACGACGCGGGCGACTACGGCAAGTACGTCACCAACAGCGCCGCGTTGATCCACGCGCTGGTGCTGGCCGTGGACGCCTTCCCCGGCGTGGCGGACCTGGACAACCTGGGCCTGCCCGAAAGCGGGGACGGGAAGCCCGACGTGCTGCAGATCGCGAAGTGGGAAGCGGACTTCCTGGCCCGGATGCAGGACGACGACGGAGGCTTCTATTTCCTGGTCCACCCGCGCAACCGGCCTTACGAAGACAACGTGATGCCCGACCACGGCGACCCCCAGGTCGTCCTGCCCAAGAACACTTCGGCCACCGCGGCGGCCGTGGCCGCGCTGGCGCAGGCGGGTTCGTCGCCCCGGATGCGCAGCGACTTCCCGACGGAAGCGGCCGACTACCTGGCCCGCGCGCTGAAAGGCTGGTCGTTCCTGCAGAAGGCCTGGAGCGAGCACGGGCAGAAGGGTTCGTACCAGCGCGTGACCCACTACGGCGACCAGTTCCAGGATTCGGACGAGATCGCCTGGGCCGCCATGGAACTTTGGCTGGCGACGGGCGAGGAGCGGTTCGCCGAGGAGGCCCGGAAGGACTTCGACCCGCTCGACCACCGCCGGACCCGCCGCTGGGAGTGGGTCCCGATGACAGAGGGCTACGGGAACGCCACCCGGTCCTGCGCGCTGGCGACGCGGGCGGGCCATCCTTTCGCGGCACGGCTGGACAAGGACCTCCAGCAACGGTGCCGCAGGGAACTGGACCAGGTCGGCGACGAACTGGCGTCGTGGGCGTTGGCCTCGGCGTACCGGACGTCGTTCCCGCTGGAGAACAAGCGTTTCCGAACGGCCGCATGGTACTTCAGCCCGGAAAACGCCTTCGACCTGGAAGTCGCCGCGGTCGGTCGGGACCGCCCCGACCTGCGCGCCGTGGCCGCGTCGAACTTCGACTATGCCCTGGGCGCGAACCCCGTGGACGTGTGCTTCATCACCGGCCTGGGCCGGAACCGCCCGCGCAACGTGGTCAGCCAGTTTGCGCAAAACGACGGCCGGGCCCTGCCCCCGACGGGCCTCCTGGTCGGCGACATCACGGCGGGGCCCGCGTGGACGCCCGAATACGAGCACGACCTTTCGCGCCTGGCCTTCCCGCCCGACGGCGACAAGGACACGCGCGTGCCCTACCCGTTGTACAACCGGTGGACCGACGCCTGGAACGTCCAGACAGAGGCGACGGTCGTGCCCCAGGGACGTGCGCTGGCCGCGGCTGCCGCCTGGATGGCGCGCACGCCCCTGAAGAGCCAGCCGTGGCGTTCGGCGTCGGCCGTCATCGTCACCCCGGAAAAGGGGGTGCGCGTCGGCCGCGCAGTCACGCCACGCCTCCAGGTGACGGGCATGGACGTATCGACCGCCGACATCATCTGGGAGGCGTCCGGCCTGCAGCCCGACGACGGGCAGACCCCGATCTTCGTGTTCGCGAAACCCGGCGCGCAGTGGATCGAGGCCGAGGCGACCTGGCCCGACGGCCGCCGCGCCTCCGCGCACCTGGACGTGACCGTCGAAACGGCGGTGCCCTCCACCCGCGGGGATTGACGCCCCCTTGGATCCCGAGTGCCGCGGCTCCAGGCGCAGGTCGGCCCCCCGGAATGCGTGCCGCGGAAGGGGGAGGCCTTGCCCGCGCCCACCCGGCGTGCCACCATCCCGGGCATGTCGATCACATCCCCCACGACGGACGCCCTGGAAGCCCGCTGCGAGGCGATCGTGCGTGACGGCCGGGGCGATACGGCCCACGACGGCGCCCACGTCGTTCGCGTCGTCGCGACGGCGAAGCGGTTGGCCGCGATCGAGGGCGCCCGCATGGACGTGATCGTGCCCGCGGCGTGGCTTCACGACTGCGTCACGGTGCCCAAGGACTCGCGGAACCGGCCGCTGGCGTCGCGGATGGCCGCCTCGCGCGCCGCCGCGCTGCTGTCGTCGTGGGGCGTCGATCCGGCGATCGTTTCGCAGGTGGAGCACGCCATCGAGGCGCATTCGTTCACCGCCGGGATCCCTCCTCGGACCCTCGAGGCCCGCGTGGTGCAGGACGCGGACCGCCTGGACGCGCTGGGCGCCGTCGGCCTGTCCCGGTGCCTGATGCTCGCGGGCGCGATGGGAAAGCCGCTGACGTCCCCCGAGGATCCCTTCTGCGAGTCGCGCCCTCCGGACGACACGCGCTCGGCGGTGGACCACTTCTACACGAAACTGCTGGGGTTGGCCGGGACCATGCAGACCGCCACCGGACGCGAGGAGGCGCGCCGATGCACCGACTTCCTCCGATCGTTCCTCCAGCAACTGCGAAGCGAATTGTAGGTTTGTCAGCGCCGCCGCGAGAGGATGTGGCGGATCACGACGCGATCCTGCCGGGTCAACCCCAGGGCCAGGAACAGCGCGGCGAACACCAGGCATCCCGCCACCGCTTCGGCCAGCACCGCGGGCAGGCTCGTGGGCGGCAGCACCGTCTTCAGCCCCGTCATCGCCAGCCAGGCGCCCAGCGCCGGCAGCATCGACGGGACGAACACGCCCCGCACGTACTCGATGTACCCGACCCCGTAGGCCCGCCGCACCAGGCCCACCACGACGCAGACGTCCACCAGCGCCGTCGCGGCCAGCGTGCCCAGGGCCACGCCCGGCAGCCCGATCCACCACACCAGCAGCAGGCTGGCGGCCACGTTGACGGTCATGCTCAGGAAGGCCGCCCAGGCCGTCAGTCGATGGTGCCCGGTCATGCTGAACACGCCGGAGGCCACCATCTGCGGGACCAGCAGCGCCACGGACGTCATCAGGATCGCCAGCACGGTGGCCGCCTCGCCGTAGTCCGGCCCGACCCATGCCGAAAGCGCCTCGCGCCCCAGCACCAGCGACGCCACGGCCATCCCGGCGGCCGGCGCCAGCGCGAACCGGGCCCCGGTGACCAGCAGGGTGCGCACCTCGCTGGTCCGGCCGGCGCCGCTCATCTCGGCCGCCAGCGGGCCCAGCACGTTGACCCCCTGCTTGATCAGCATCAGCGCGTTCTCGGCGACCTTCAGGGCCACCCCGTACAGGGCCACGGCGGTCAGCGGCAGGAAGGCG
The DNA here is from genome assembly GCA_903857665.1 of uncultured Myxococcales bacterium. GTDB lineage: Bacteria > Myxococcota_A > UBA9042 > DTJE01 > DTJE01 > CAIZWN01. Next base: position 46,076 of record CAIOFV010000136.1, on the reverse strand, counting down.
TTGACGATGATCGGGTCCGTCCGCAGCAGCACCAGCGACGAAACGGTCACGACGAACTGCGCGGCGCTGATCCAGGCCGCCGAGCCCAGCATCGACCGGTCGAAGCGCCGCGGCGATATCCGCAGGTCGGGCGTCGTCGTGAACGCGGCCACGGCGTAGGCGACGTTCTCGACCGCGAACGCCGCCAGGTTCGCCCACGCCAGCCCGATCAACCCGCCGCCCATCTCGAGGGCCGCCACCGACGACACGGCATACAGCAGCGTTCCGCCGGCCTGCAACAGGTTCATCAGGCCGATCCGCCCGTTGCCGAACAGGATCGCCCGGAACATCCCGAACGGCAGGCTGACCGCGATCGACCGCGCCGCAAGCACCCACAGCAGCGGCAGGGCCGCGTCGCGCTGGGCTTCCGGGATGCCGAACAGGGCGGCATAGAACGGCGAGACCCCTGCGACGATCAGCGCCGCCAGCAGCGCCAGACCCAGGTACACGGCCATCACGGTGCTCAGCATCCGGTTGCGGCGGTCCACGTCGTTGGACCCGCGGGCCTCCGCAGTGAACCGCACCACGCTGGTCGTGAAACCGAAGTCCACCAGGGACAGGAACCCGAGCACCGAAAACGTCAGCGTCCACAGGCCGTACCCGGCGTCGCCCAGGTGCCCGATCATGTAGGGGACCAGCGCCAGTTGGACCAGGATGACGACGCCATAGCGCACGTACGACGTGAGGGTGTCGGTCGCCACCCGTCGGGCCTGTCCGCTCATGCCAACTCCCCTTTCTGCGCCCATGCGGGCGGCTCGTCCCGGATCGGTGCCCACTCGCCCGTGACCTGCAGCCGGCGCCCGGGATCGATCGGGCCATCCGGCGTTCCGTCCCCATCCGGCGCGTCCGGCGCATCTGGAGTGCCGGTCGTGACATCGGCAATCCGCCGGGGCTTCCGCGCGGCACGATCCGCAAGCCGCCACGAGTCCGCGAGGCCCACGGACAGACCGCAACACACCAGGAACATGTAGAAGATCGGCGTGATCCGAAACACCCACTCCAGGAACCCCGACAGGTGCAATGCCAGCATGCCCAGCGCGATCGCGGCCTGCAGAAGCCCGTGGAACCCCTTCCGCCGGAACGCCTCGAACGAGGCATGCCACAGGAACCGCAGCAGCACCATCACGAAGATCACCAGCCCGATCCACCCAAGCTCGGCCGCGGTCAGGAAGTACACCTCGTGGCAGACCCCCTTCTGCTTTTCGGCCGCCATGACCTTGATCATGTTGGTATATTTCGGGGTGTTGGACAGCACGTACGAGAACTGGTTGATGCCCACGCCCAGGGGGTTGTCGGCAGCCATCGCCTGGGCAGCCCGGTTGAACTCCTCGCGGGCCAGGTGGGACGACTCGGGCGCCTCCATGAACCGGTCCGCGATGCTCTTCCCCGTGGCAAGCCCGCCCAGTGCCAGACCGCCCACCACGACCAGCGACGCGACGGTCACCCGGAACGATTTCGTCTTGCGGTTCGCGACCAACAGGACGCCCAGGATCGTCATCAGCGACAGGACCATGCCTCCACGGCTGAACGTCATCACCACCGTCAGCAGCATCGCCATGACGGTCGCCAGGCTCAGCATCGAGGCCTTGCCGGACAGCCAACCCGCCGCCAATCCCATCACCAGCAGGATCGGGAGGATCTGGTTCAGGAACAGGGGCACCGTGTTCGAGTGATCGAAGGTGGCCGGGATCCGGTACAGCCCGACTCCGTACTTCTGGTACACGGCGTACAGCCCGAACAGGATGCCGATGGCCAGGATCCCGCGCCAGATGGACTTCACCGGGACGCCGACCCGCAGCACGTTGACGACCGTCCAGTACAGGACGAACCCCCGCAGCATCTTCACCATCGTGAACGACGCCAGCAGCCCCTGGGGCGCATCGACGATCGACAGCGCGGCGACCCCGAAATACAGCAGCATCAACCAGGTGTTGTACGGGACCCACGAGATCCGGCCCGGCTTGCGCGCCATCACGGCGATCGCCAGCGACCAGGCGATCAGGTCCACCAGCGTGACCTCGAAGCCGCGGTCCGGCCCCCGGTACGTTTCGATCGACAGCAGGTGGATGTTGCCGTGATCCCCGAGGCAGGTGGCAAAGATCAGCGCCGAAAACAGGTAGCCTCGCAACTTTTCGGATTGCCAGGCCAGGGCCGTCATCGCGGGCACGGCGAGGACCAGCAGCAGGGCGAACACCGCGTACTTCATGCCGCCCCTCCGGCCCCGACGCGCCGCTCCCTCACAGTCCCAGTTCCGACAGGACGACTCCCTTCAGGTCCGCCAGGCCGGAGGGCCGTGGTGCATCCGGGGTGTTCGTGCCGTAGAAGGCGACCGAATCCTTGTCGTTCGGCGCATAGCCGTGCATGCCCGGGATGGGCTTGAGCCCCATGTGTGACGGCACGATCAGCACTCCCGGATCGGCCAGCCAGAACCGATCCCCGTACCGGTGGCCCGGAAAGTCCACGCCCCAGGCGTGCAGCGTTTCGTCGTCCAGCCAACGCCCGCGGGGTTCCCCGGCCATCGCGGCCTCGATCCGCTCGCGGGCGCCGTCGCGCAGGTACCAGAACCGCGCCGTCGTCGAATCGTACACCGCGGCGTAGTCGCGCCCGAAGCGCAGCCCGGTCGCATCCACCCGGGCCATCACGTCGCAGGTGTCCTTCACGTCGGTCATGCCGTGGTCCGAAAACACGTGGATCCGCACGTCCTCGTAGCGTTCGTGCGCGATCGCCAGGATCCGGCGCAGCCGCTCCTCGTACCACCGCAGCCGATCGACGACGGCGGCCCCCCGGGTGCCTTGGGCGTGCAGCACCGCGTCCAGCGACGCCAGGAACAGCCAGCCCAGCGCGATGCGCCCTTCCCCGACGTCATGTTCCAGCCGCGCCAGGTTTTCGACCTCCGGCCGACGCCAATCCGACAGCGAGAACGGGATGCCACGCTCCCGCAACGGGTCGAACACGGTCTTCTGGCCGCCGAGGATCCCCCCGGGGAAGTAGATGTCCTTCTTTTCGATGTAGTCCATCATGGGCAGGACGTTCCAGGGTACGTTGTACAGTTGGAAATACCCGTTCCAGCCCAGCCCCCGGCCCACCCACTTGCTGATCCAGGACCGCACGCGCCCCCGGTCCACCACCGAGGACGGCAGCAGCCCCATCGGGCGCAGCGCCGCGAACGGCGAATGCGGCGGGTCGTACACGAAGAAACTGAAATGCCCATGCTCGCGAGGCGCCACGCCGGTGAGGATCGTGGGATCACAGGTCGATGAGTACCCGAACACGGTCCCCAGCGCGGCTTTGTGCGTCAGGACGTCGTCCAGGAACGGGATCCGCTGCGCCAATTCCCAGCCGAACGCATCGACGAATACCGACAGCACCAGTCGTCCCGCCCGCGCCATTCCCACCCCCTGTGGACCGTCGCGTCCTTGACGTGCACGGATGCGATGCGCAACGATAGCACACTCGTCCTTCCAGGGACTTGTTCCAGGAGACATGATGGCCGACGCTCCCGTCCGCGACTCCCAAAACGCTGCCGCCCCGGTCGCGTCCTCCCCGCGCCGCCACCTTCTGACCGTCGTCGTGGAAGACTACTTCCAGCATTCCGCCTTCAGCAACCTGATCCAGCCGGACCGCTGGCGCCGCTTCGAGGCCCGCGTGGGCACCAACACCCGCCGCGCGATGGACCTTCTGGACGAATACGACATCCGGGCGACCTTCTTCACCGGAGGGTGGATCGCCGAAAAGATGCCCGACGTGGTGGCCGAGGTCGCCCGTCGCGGGCACGAGGTCGCCAGCAAGGGCTTCTATCACCGCCCGCTGCGTGAAATGTCCCACCGCGAGTTCCGGGACGACCTGCGGCGTTCCCGCGTGGCCATCGAACGGGCCTCGGGCGTGCGCTGCTGGGGCCACCGGGTCGCCCAGGGCACCTTCACGCCGGACGACCTGTGGGCGCTGGACGTGCTGGCCGAGGAGGGCTTCGTCTACGACTCGTCGTTCTTCCCGCGGCTGGCCGACATCCGGAAGGAACCCTGGCGGCGCTTCCCGCACCAGCACCACCACGCAGGCCAGGACCTGTGGGAATTCCCGCTGTCGAGCGTGGGCCCGTCGTGGCTGTCCATCCCGGCGGCGGGCGGCAACTACTTCCGCCAGATGCCGCCCGGCCTGATGCGGTTCGTGGTCGATTCCTGGGACCGCACCCAGGCCGCTCCGTTCAACCTGTACTTCCACGTCTGGGAACTGGATCCCGAGATGCCGCGCATCGACGCCGTGGACCGCCTGACGCGGGTCCGCCAGTACCGCAACCTGGACAAGATGGAAGGCATCCTCCGGGACTACTTCGCCCGGTACCGCTTCGGCAGCATCGCCGCGCACCTCGGCCTGGACCCGGCTGCGCCTCCCGCCACGCGTGCCGTCGAGGAAGCCGTCCCGACCGGCGCCCGGACGTCCCGGCGACGCAAGGCGTCCACGCCCCCGCCGGACGAGCCGCGGGTCCCGATCACGATCGTCATCCCGCTGTTCAACGAGGAGGAAGCGCTGCCCTACCTGCGCAACACCCTCGACGAGGCGATGCTGGATTTCCACAAGCAGTACGACGTTCGGTTCGTGTTCGTCGATGACGGCAGCACGGATGCCACCTGGAACGTCCTTCGGACGATGTTCGGCGACCGCCCGGACTGCGCCTTCGTGCAGCAACCGAAGAACAGCGGCGTGGCCGCGGCGATCCTGGCGGGCATCCGGGCGTCCGCCACGGAGGTCGTCTGCTCGATCGACTGCGACTGCACGTATGACCCGCGGCAACTGCTGGAAATGATCCCGATGATGACCGACGGCGTGGACATGGTGACCGCGTCACCGTACCACCCGCAGGGCCAGGTGATGAACGTGCCCGAGTGGCGGCTGGCCCTGTCGAAAGGCCTGTCGTTCCTGTACAGGCGCCTGCTGCACAACCGCCTGGCGACCTACACCGCGTGCTTCCGGGTGTATCGTCGTTCCGCCGTCGCGCAGATCGAGGTGACGGAGGGCGGCTACCTCGGCGTGGTGGAAATGCTGGCCCGGATGGACCTCGCCGGCTCGCGCATCGTCGAGGCGCCGGCGGTGCTGGAGGTCCGCATGATGGGCCAGTCGAAGATGAAGGTGGTCCGGACGATCCGCGGCCACCTGGGCCTCCTGGCGCGCATGACCGCGACCCGTTTCCAGGGGAAGGACGAGTGACGACGAAAGGCAGGAAGACGACCGTGAAACCGGCCCCGACCGCCCCGGTCGCGGCGACCGGGACCGACGTCCGCCGTGTTCCCGACCGCCCGCGGTGGGCCGTGGTCGGCGGCGGGATGCTGGGCCTGGCCCTCGCCCATCGCCTCGCGGGCCAGGGCAAGGACGTCACGATCGTCGAAGCCGCGCCGTACCTGGGGGGACTGGCGTCGGCCTGGACCATCGACGGCGTCACCTGGGACCGGCACTACCACGTCATCCTGGCGTCCGACGCCCACTTCCGGCGCATCCTCGCGGAAATCGGCCTCGACGGCGACATCCAGTGGGCCACGACCCGCACCGGCGTCCTCGCCGACGGCCGCCTGCTGTCGCTCTCCAACACCGTCGAGATGGCGACATTCCCGGTGCTGAGCCTCGTGGACAAGGCCCGCCTCGCCGCCACGATCCTGCACGCGTCGCGCATCGAGGACGGCCACGCGCTGGAATCGATCCCCGTCGCCGAATGGCTGACCCGGTGGTCCGGCCGGCGCGCCTTCGAGCGCTTCTGGCTGCCGCTGCTGCGCAGCAAGCTGGGCGACAACTACCAGCAGACCTCGGCGGCGTTCATCTGGGCCACCATCCGGCGCCTGTACGCGGCCCGGCGCAGCGGCCTCAAGGAGGAGCGCTTCGGGTATGTCGCGGGTGGGTATGCGCGGATTCTGGAAAGGTTCGCGGCCACCCTGTCCGCCGAGGGCGTGCACCTGTCGCTGGGCCGTCCCGTCGCCCGCATTTTCGCGGACGGCGACGCGCCGACGATCGCGTTCGCGGACGGCTCGCACAAGGCCTTCGACCGCGTGGTCGTCACCGCGGCGGCCCCGCTGGCCGCCCGCCTGTGCGACGGCCTTTCCGCCGACGAGCACGACCGCCTGGCGGGGGTCCGCTACCAGGGCATCGTCTGCCCCTCCCTGCTGCTCCGGCGCCCCCTGGCGGGCTTCTACGTCACCAACCTGCTGGACCCGGCGCCGTTCACCGGCGTGATCGAAATGTCCGCGCTGGTGGACCGCGACCGTTTCCTGGGAGGCCGCCACCTGGTGTACCTGCCGCGGTACGTGGCGACCGACGACCCGTTCCTGAAGGTGCCGGACGACCAGATCCGCGCGTCGTTCCTGCAGGCCCTGTTCGGCATGTTCCCGGACCTGTGCGAGGACGACGTACTGGCCTTCCGGGTCAGCCGCGTCCCGTACGTGATGGCCCTGCCGACGCTGCGATACTCCGATCGGATCCCGTCGGTCCGGACCTCCATCCCCGGGGTCTACACCCTGAACTCCGCCCACATCGTCAACGGCACGCTCAACGTCAACGAAACCGTCCAACTGGCCGAGCGAGGCGCCCGCGCCTTCCAGGGCGAATGGGTCGGCGCCAACCTGCCTCCGCTGGATGGACCATGAGGAAGCCATGAAGCCGATCGCCAGCCTCTCCCTGGACCTCGACAACCTCTGGTCGTACATGAAGGTGCACAATGACCCCGGGTGGGAATCCTTCCCGTCCTACCTCGACCTGGTGGTCCCGCGCGTGCTGGACTTCCTGGAATCCAGGCGCCACGCGATCACGTTCTTCGTCGTGGGCCAGGACGCCGCGATCCCCCGCAACCGCGAGGCGCTGGCGCGCATCGGCAACTCGCGCCACGAGGTGGGCAACCACTCCTTCGCCCACGAACCCTGGCTGCACCGGTACACGCGAACCCAGGTGGACGACGAAATCGCCCGGGCCGAGGACGCGATCCGAACCGCGACGGGCCGCAAGCCTGAAGGCTTCCGGGGGCCGGGCTTCAGCGTGTCCACCACGGTCCTCGAGGTGCTGGCGGCACGGGGCTACCGCTTCGACGCGTCCACGCTGCCGACGTTCATCGGGCCTCTGGCGCGGGCGTACTACTTCATGACGGCGCGGCTGGGTTCGAAGGAGCGCGAGGAGCGCGGCGCCCTCTTCGGGACGGTGCGGGACGGCATGCGCCCGGTCAACCCGTACCGGTGGCGCCTGCCTTCCGGATCCTCGATCGTCGAGATCCCGGTCACGGTGTTCCCGGTGGCCCGGGTGCCGTTCCACCTGTCCTACGTGCTGTACCTGTCCACGTTCTCGGAAGCCGCGGCCCGGCTGTACTTCCGGACCGCGCTGGAAGCGTGCCTGCGGACCGGCGTCGAACCTTCGATCCTGATGCACCCCCTCGATTTCCTGGGGGGCGACGACGTCAAGGAACTGGCGTTCTTCCCGGGCATGAACCTCCCGGCTCGCGTCAAGCTGGAGCGGGTGTCCCGGTACCTGGGGGACCTCGCGGATCGCTTCGAGATCCTGCCGATGGGAGTGCACGCCCGCGCCCTGGAGGCCCGGACCGACCTTCCCGTCCGCGACCCGGACTTCGTCGAAATGCCCGCCGCCACGGCACCGTGAGGCCTGCATGCGAAACCTGGTGCGACGGCTCGCCGGCTCGATGCCCCTGAACGTGGCCGCCTTGATGGCCGTCACGTTCTTCGCCTGGGGCACGCCGGTCCCGACCGGGAACGAGGAGCACTACCTCGTGGTCCTGCGCGGCATGTGGGACCCGTCCTTCCTGCCCAACGACTGGACCTTTTCGACCTCCCTGCCCGACCGCTGGACGTTCGACGCGATCTTCGGCGCGCTGGCGCTGATCGTGCCGGTCGAGGCCATCGGGTGGGGCGGGCGCCTGGCCTGCTGGGTGCTGTCCCTGTGGGCCATCCTCCGCATCGGGCGACGGCTGTCGATCCCGCTGCCCCTCGCGTCGCTCGCCGCCGCCGTGTGGATCCTCATGGGCCAGTCCCTGGTGGGCGGGGAATGGATGATCGGCTGGTTCGAGGCCAAGGCCGTGGCGTGGGTGTTCCTGCTGCACGCCATCGATGCCGCGATGGCGGGCCGTTGGACGCGGGCCGCCGCATTGGCGGGGCTGGCGGCGACGTTCCACCCGGCCGTGGGCGTGGTCGGCGGCGCCTCCCTGGCGGTGGCGGTGCTGGTCGTACATCGTCCCCTTCGCGACCTGTTCAAGCCCGCGCTGGTCGGGATCGCAACCGCCCTGCCAGGCATCGTGCAGACCGGCCTGATGACGATCGGCTCCGAGCCGTCCACGGTGGACGACTGGCGCTTCCTGTCCACGTCGTTCCTGCGGATCCACATGGATGCATCGACCTTCGACCTGGGCCTCCTGGCGGCCCTCGTGCTGTCCATCGCATACACGCTGGCCTGGGCCCGCCGGATGCGGGACCGGCCCGCCTTCCGCATCCTCGCCTGGCTGCACGTCCTGCCGGCCCTCCTGTTCGGGGTCGGGTTGGCGGCCCACGCGGCCGGGGCCTGGAACCTGATGGCGCTGACCCCCTATCGCCTCCTTCCCGCGATCAGCCTGCTGGCGTTCTTCCTGGCGATGGCCTCGATGGCGGCCGAGGCGTCCCTTGGCGCGACCGGGATCGCGGCCCCGCTGATGGCTGCGGCCGCCTTCCTGTGCCTCCCGGCGCTCCCCGGCATGATCAAGGCGGAAGGGACCGTGCTGGCGAAGGCGTGGCGTTCCCAGCCCGACGCCTACGCGCTGGCCTTCGACTGGATCGCCGCGAACATCCCCGACGGTGAAATCGGGCTGGTGCCTCCCTGGCGGGGGGACGGCACGCTCCGCTCCCGCCACGGCCAGGTGGTGCACTGCGCGATGCCCCGGTACGACCGCCTTTCGGAGTGGCACCGGCGGATGGAAGCCCTCCTGGGCGACGTGACCACCGCGGATTCGCGGGATCTCGGGTTGTCATGGGTCCGGGCGAAGGCCGCCTGGAAATCCCTGTCCGAAGCCGATGTCCGGCGCCTTGCCGCGCAGTACCACGCCTCGTACCTGGTCAGCGAGGCGGCCTATTCCCTCGTCCCGGCCTTCCAGGCTGGCGACGTGAAGGTCTACCGGCTGCCGCCTCCCCCCTGAATCTGGTCCGCGCCTTCCAGGCATCTTCGCGGCAGCCGTTCCACCCGATCGACGACCCCCTAAACCCCCCAGCCCGTGGTGCCGATGAAGAGGACGTTCGCGCGATCTTGAGCCCGTGGCGTTCCATGCCTTCGATGGAACCGGGAGGGACGGCCTTCGGGGGGCTGTCGGCGGAAAGGATCGCGCCTACATCGGGAACGGGGGAACGACGATGTTGCTGGCAGCACTCAGCCGCCGTGCTCGCGGACGTGCCGTGCAGGTCTGGATGGGGCACATGCCCGGGATCGTGACCCGGGACGAGTTCCATCGCCTGTTGGCCCGGGAGCGCGCGCGGTCGGACCGCAATTCACACGCATTTTCCCTGGTGGTCTTCAGGACTTCGGCGGCACCGCCGAACCAGGTTCGTCGCGTGGCCGAAATCCTGCGCGAACAGCGCCGCCTGACGGACGACGTGGGCTGGGTGGACCCGCCCGACCTGGGTGCCCTCCTTCCCGACACGCCCGCCGTCGGCGCCCGCCGGTTCGCCGAAAAGATGCACGGCGTCCTCCAGAAGGCGGGGTGCGACGTCGAGGATCGCATCTACACCTACCAGGGCAACTCCGACGATTCCTCGATGTGGGCGCCGCCCCCCGTTCGCCGGACGACGCCCGGAACCCGACGCAGCCTGGGTCGCCGACGCCGCTGGTGAAGCTCGAACCCGCCACGCAGACCGCCATGGCCCCGACGCGTCCCGCGCCGATCGTCCGCGTCGATGACTTGCGTTCGTTCTTTCTGAAGCCGTTGCCGACCTGGAAGCGGGCCATGGACATCCTGCTGTCGGCAGCGATGCTGCTGGTCCTGTCGCCGGTATTCCTCGCTGTGGCCATCGCGGTGCGCGTGGCGGGCGGTCCCGGGCCGATCATCTTCCGGCAGCCGCGGGCCGGCCGCGGCGGCAAGCCTTTCACGTTCTTCAAGTTCCGCACCATGGTCCCGAACGCCGAGGCGCTGAAGGCAGCCCTGCGCACCGAAAACGAGGCCGAGGGCCCGGTGTTCAAGATGCAGAACGACCCGCGGGTCACCTCGATCGGTCGCGTATTGCGGCGCACGAGCCTCGACGAACTGCCCCAGTTGTGGAACGTGCTGAAGGGCGACATGTCGCTGGTGGGCCCCCGGCCGCCGACACTCGACGAAATCCCCGCCTACGCCCCCTGGCAGGCTCGCCGGCTGGAACTGACCGGCGGGATCACGGGGATCTGGCAGACCAGCGGGCGCCACCAGGTCGGCTTCACCGACTGGATGCGCATGGACGTGCGGTACTCGACCCACCGCTCGCTGGGCATGGACGTGAAGCTGCTGGCCAAGACGATCTGGGCCGTCGTGGGCGGGCGCGGCGCTTCCTGACGCTGGCTTCGATCGGTACTCTCGAATCCTCCATCCATGCGCTCACCTCGCTCGCTGGTTCAGGGCAATCAAGTGGCGTGACGCCCTGGGGGGCCGGGTCCCGGGGGTGCCTGTCGGGGGCCGGTGTCCGGCCGGGGGCTTTGCCCCCAGCCGGCACGCTGCCTACTCGGCGCGGTCCAGTCATTATTGCCCCCGCAAGGTGGACCGCGCCTCCGGAGGCCCCCCGACAGGCACCCCCGGACCCGGCCCGCGGTCGCTTGCCGAGGAAGGGCCGCGGGCGCGGCGACGGGTGCCGGGCTCACACGTCTTGCTGGCTCCGCGTGGGAGGACCAGGTCGATCGGCACCGTCGCCCTCTTCATGCCAACCCGGGCTGGAATGGATGGCGCAACTGAACACGCCTGGTGGGGCGGTGGGTCGAGGGGTTTGGGATGGATGGGGGGAGATGCACGGGTTCGCGTTCCCGGGTGACGTTGAGAGCCCAGGCACTTCGTGAGGTGGTGGACATCGTTGACCGGAGGTCGGGCGGGGGTCAGAACGCGGCGGCGGTGCGGGCCAGGATCGTGTACTTCGCCAGCCCGCCGATGGACATGCCGTCGTACGAACCCAGGTTCTCCTTGGCGCGGTCCAGGATCGGAAGCTGGACGGCCACGCCGAGGCGGACGTGCCACACGTTGAACTGAAGGCCGGTCACGACGAACAGCGAGCGGAAAGAACCGGCGTTGTGAAGCCCTTCCAGGCCCTCCAGTTGCCCGATCACCGACACGGGGAAGTGCGGCAGGATCGTCAGGCCGGTGCCGTACTGGAACACCTCGGCGTTCGAAACCGCCGACGTGCTCCGGACACGCGCCTGCAGCCACAGGTCGCCGTGCACCTGCAGCGACACCCACCTGGCGTCCACGCCGGCGACGACGTATGGCGCAAACGTCATGTAGCCGTACAGGTACTTCGACACCTGGAACAGGTCGGACATCATCGACACGCGCTCGCTGCCGGTGGAGGTCGGCAGGTAGGTCGACAGGCCCACGCTGACGCCCAGGCTGGCGTGATCAACCGGGAACGTCCAGCCGGTGGCCACGTCGATGTTCAGGTTGCCCAGGTCGAAGGCCGTGCCGGATCCCTGGACGCCCAGCGAAATCGGGACGCCCAGCCGCAACTGGACCAGTTTGAGATCGACGTTCGCATAAGGCTCCAGGCGAACATCCGCGGTGCTGTCGGCCAGGTGCCGGGCCAGCAGGATCGCAGCCGTCCGGTTGGCGGTCGGGATCGTGGACAGGTACTTCTGGACGGCGGCGATATCCGAGGCGCTGGTGACGCCGACCGACTTGAGGGTCGTCGCCAGCGCGGTGGGATCCTTGGACGCCGCGACGATGCCGGCCCACTGGGAATCGGGGATGGTGTCCAGCACGTTCAGGGCCTGGCCGGCGTAGGTCGCCGCCTGCTTCGCGCAGTTCGGATCCGTCGAACTGGCGCAGGCTGCCGTCACGCCGTTGGTGATCAGCGCGCTGCGGCTGCTGGCGAGGACCAGGTTCAAGGGGACCACCTGGCCGGCGACGCCGATCTCGATACGGTATTTTTCGGTCGGCGCCTTCACGGAACGGCCGACGAACAGGTCGCTGCCCGCGAACGCCGGGTCCTTGTCGGTGAAGGTCGGTCGGTCCTCCTTCTTCGCGACGGCCGAGAGAGCCGCGTCAGTCGAGGCCACGTCGATGCGCCGCGGCAGCATCGTGTCCACCGGGACGGCCGGTTCGGCAGAAGCCACCGGGGCGGCAGGGGTCGGCTCGATGATCGGGGAAGCCGCAGCGACCTCGGCCGCGGGCATCGAGGATGCGGCGAGCTCGGCGACGGGTTCGGCGACGGAGGCGGCCACAGGAACGGCGGCGGGCATCGCGACGGGCTCGGCGACGGGCGCGGCCGGCTGGGGCGTCGCGTCACCGGCCGGCGTCCGGGTCCGGGCCAGGTAGGCCGACAGTTCCCGAAGCGACATCGAAACGCGACCGGGCGCCGCTTCGACGGCCGGGACGGTGCCTGGCGAGGCGACGGCTGCCGCCGCGGGCAGGTACGCCTCGACAACGGCCGGCGCCGACGCCGCGGGAGCGGACACCAAGGGAGCCGGCGCCACCGAGGCGGACGCCGCGGGAGCGGACTCGACGTGCCGCGCGATCGCCGGAGCAGGCGCCGGAGAGGACACAGAGGCCGCCGGCGGCGGCGTGGGAGCCGGCGTCGCGGACGGGTAGAGTCGATCGCCGATTCCCGGGAAGAAATCGTCCGCCCGGGCATTCGACGAAGCGAAGAGTGCAGAGACAAACATCAGCGCGAGGAGGCAGGTGTTGCACGGCGTGTTTCGCACGACCCTTCCCTCCGGGTGTCGATCGCACTTCCAGCATCATCGGGATTTGGATCGGGAATCTCTAGTGGTGTGAAAAAATCAGCGCCAGCACTGGCGCTATTTCGGACTTGCCGGATGCGGATCGGCGGGGATCAGGGGTTGGGGCCGTCCCCGAAGGCACAGTCCACGAGGGTCGAGCGGACGTCCTCGAAGCCGGGGAAGGGGTCCGGAGGCAGGGGGTCCACGATCGCGCACCCCGTCGTGCACGTGCCCGCGATGCGCTGCACGTCCGCGAACGCGATCCGCTGGAAGTCGTTTTCGGCGTACCGGGCGTTGTAGAAGTCCGCGAGGTCCGCCACTTCCCGGGCAACGCCCCGCTCCACCGCGTGGAACCCCCCCAGAACCTCGTCCACCAGGCCTTCGCCGGGCGCCTTCCGCCCGCGGCCGATGCCGGTGTATCCCACGCCGTGCGACTCCACGGCCTCGCGGCGAGTCAGGTTGCACCCGTCGACGAACCCCTTCAGCAGCGGGCCGGCGGCTGCCAGGATCCCGGGCACGTCGTCGGCATAGACCCGGTGCCCGGTGCACGCGATGATGACCTCCGCGCCGGCCAGCGCCTTGGCCAGGTCGGGCTGGAAGAACGGGTCCAGCCCCGTGCGCAGCAGGTTCTGATCCCCGCGCTTCACGTAGGGGTCGGTCAGCGTGACCTTGGCACCCCGATCGATCAGCAGGCGCGCCAGCGTCAGGGTCGGCGAGTTCCGCGTGTCCTCGGAATCGAACCGGTAGGCCGTGCCCAGCAGCGTGACCTTCCGCCGGTCCAGTTCGCCGAACGCCCGCTCGGCCATGTGGACCGTCGTCATCGGCGAGGCGTCGTTGATCTTCCGCGCCCGCAGGATCAGGCTGTTCCGCCCGTCGTGGCCCGATTCCAGGCGGCGCCACCACAGCAGGATGCCGTCCTTGGGCAGACAGTGGCCACCCACACCGACCGTGGGCACCAGCAGGCCCCCCGTGGGCACCGCGGTCGGGTTGTCCGACGCCGCGTCGGTCTGCGCCAGCCGCGCGTTCACCCGATCCCGCAGCGCGAAGAAGTCCACCTCGTGGTCGTCGCACCAGCGGACCACCTCGGCCGCGTAGGCGATCCGGACGTCGCGATAGGCGTTTTCCAGCGTCTTGACCATTTCGCCGGTCAGGCTGTTGGTCGGCTGGAGGATCCCGCGCGTAACGATCCTCGCGTACAGGCGACGGATCAATTCGGGCGTGGCGGGATGGAGCCCCGCGACGATCTTGTCCGAATCGCGGACGCGCTCGACCAGGCGGCCGGGCATCACGCGGTTCGGGCTGTTGCCCAGCAGGATGTCGCGACCGTCCACGAGGCCGTGCCGGGCGAACAGGTCCCGGACCAGCGTCGCCATCGACGACGGCGCCAGCGTCGATTCGAACACCACCAGCGGGACGTTGCCGGCCGGACGCTTCGCCAGCGCCGCCGCCAGTCCCTCCAGCGCGTCGAACAGCGGGCCGTAGTCGGGGCCGAAGCCCTTCTTGTCCGTCTGGACGCACACCAGCACCACGTCGGCGTCGGCCAGCGTGGAAATGTCGTGGGACGCGTCCAGGACGCCCGCGGCGACAGACTCGGCCACGATTCGGTCCAGATCGGGTTCCACGCCGCCGATGGGCGACTTCCCGGCGTTGATGGAATCGACCTTCCAGCCCGACGTCGGCGAGGCGCGCTGGATGACCGTCACCCGGGCGGGCGTGTCGCTGCCCTCGCAGATCCGGGCGTGGGCCAGCATGGCCGCCATCGGCATCCCGACGATGCCGGGCCCGATGACGCCGATGCGGCGGATCGACCAGCCTTCGGGCCGGCCATCAATCAGGGTCAGGGGCATGGTGTCCTCCTTGCGAATCGCGGCGACATCAGGCCGCGTCAATGAACGTTCGATACCACATTTCCAGGTTCAACAGGCCCCACAGCCGTCGCCCGAAGGCGTGTTCCCGGTCCAGCAGGCCCTCCACGACGGTCGGGTCGAACAGGCCGCGCTGGCGGCATCGGTCCGACAGCAGCACGTCGGCGAACAGGTCCCGGGCCTTGTTCTTGGCCCACAGGTGCAGCGGGACGGGGAAGCCCATCTTTTCCTTCCGGTCCAGGATCCGCGCGGGGACGATGTCGCGGATGGCCTTCTTCAGCACGTACTTCATTTCGGCGCCCTTGAACTTCATCGCCGGAGGCATGTGGGTCACCAGGTCCACCACGCGCCGATCCAGCAGCGGCACCCGGGACTCCAGCGAGTGGGCCATGCTGACCCGGTCCTCGACGTGCAGCAGCGCGGGCAGGCTGGACACCATGTCGAAGTGCGTCATGCGGTTGAAGAAGGACTGCGTGTCCGGGTGGTTGAACACCGACTGGAACCGCGCGAAGGTCCCCTCGTGATCGAAGTCGGCGCGGAAGTCGTCCGTGAACAGGTCCAGCATGCCGCCGCTGCGGTCCACCAGCCGGAAGTAGCGCCGGTCCATGGGCTCGAACGCCCCTTCCGCCCAGAAGTCCTTCAGCATCGGCACGTACTGCTTCAGGTACGGCAGGTTCGGCAGGATCGACTTCAGCGACACGATGTGCTCGCCTTCCTCGTTGTTTTCGAAGATGGCACCCTTGATGGCCTGCTCCAGGTACGCCACCACGTACCGTGCGTAGCCGCCGAAGATCTCGTCGCCCCCCTGCCCTCCCAGAGCCACCGTGACCTGCTGGCGCGCGAAGCCCGACACGATGTACTGCGGGAACAGCCCGGGCCCGGCCGCCGGTTCGTCCATGTGCCATACCAGGTGCGGCATCAGATCGACGAACTCCTGCTCGGTCGGATGGATGAGGAAAGACGTGGCGCCGCAGGCGTCGGCCGCCACGCGGGCGTACTCGGATTCGTCGAACTGCGGCCCCTCGGCGAACGCGCCCGTGAACGTCTTGAGAGGCTCGCCGGCGTAGCGCGAGGCCAGCATCGTCACCAGCGAAGAATCGGTGCCGCCCGACAGGTACGTCCCGACGGGAACGTCCGATCTCATCTGCAGCCGCACCGAGTCGGTGATCGCCTCGCGGATCCGGTCCTTGAAGTACTCCTCGGTGTGGTACGCATCGACCTCGAAGCGAGGCTCCCAGTACAGGTGGTCGTGGATCGCCAGGTCGCCCAGGTCGATCGTCAGGTAGTGGCCCGGCTGCACCTTGCGCACGCCGTGGAACATCGTGGCATCGGACAGGCAGTACTGGAAGGTCAGGTAGTCGCGGATCGCGTCCCGGTCGGGCTCGGCCCGGACGTCCGGATGGCGCAGCAACGCCTTGATTTCCGACGCGAACAGGATGTGCTCGGACGTCACGTGGAGGTACAGGGGCTTGATCCCGAAGTGGTCGCGCGCGGCCACCGCGATGCCGCGCGCCCTGTCCACCAGCACGAACGCGAACATCCCGTTCAGCCGGTCCACGAACGCCGGGCCATGCTGCAGGTATCCCTGAAGGATGACCTCGGTATCGGAGGAGGTGCGGAACTCGCAGCCCAGCGTCTTCAGCTCCTCGCGCAGTTCGACGTAGTTGTAGATCTCGCCGTTGAACGCGATCACGGCCGGACCGCTCTGCATGGGCTGGTGCCCGGTCGCCAGGTCGATGACCGACAGGCGCAGGTGGTGCAGGCCGACCTCCCCGTCGATCCACTGCCCCTCGTCATCCGGGCCGCGGTGACGGATCACCTCGGCCATGCGGGCCAGCACGTCGGGTTCGACCCGGTTGCCGGCACGCTGGAACACTCCAACCAGGCCACACATCGGGGTTCCCCAGCAGTTCGAAGAACGGTTTCATTCTACGGGGACCATCGACAATCGCAAAACCGCCGACGCATGGAATCAGCGGGAACACGGCGAATCGCCATCCTCCCGGGGGGAGGAATCGGCGGGTTCCCCTTTTCCTTCCGCGGAGGCCGGGGTACGCTGCGCGAGTACCGCCGGTCGCATTCGACCGCACATGGAGGAACCGATGCGGAACGTACTGGAATTCGTCGCGGGGAACCAGGACCGGTACCTCGCACAACTGTTCGAAATCCTGCGGATCCAGAGCGTGTCGGCCGATCCGTCGCGTGCCGGCGAGGTGCGGCGCGCGGGGCAGTGGGTGGCGGACTTCCTGGCGGGTGCGGGCTTCGAGCATGTGGCGGTGATGGAGACGGGCGGCCACCCGGCGGTCTACGGCGAATGGCTGCACGCCCCGGGCACGCCCACCATCCTGGTATACGGCCACTACGACGTGCAGCCCGAGGATCCCATCGACAAGTGGGTCATCCTGAAGACGCCGTTCGAGCCCGAGGTGAAGGACGGGCAGATCTGGGGTCGCGGCACCTCGGACGACAAGGCCCAGTGCCTGACGCACCTGTTCGCGCTGGAGGCGTGGCTGAAGGTCCACGGCCGCCTCCCCTGCAACGTGAAGGTGTTCATCGAGGGCGAGGAGGAAGGCGGATCGGGCGGCACCCACGACTTCGTCCGGGCCCACAAGGACCTGCTGGCCTGCGACGCGGTGGCGCTGTCCGACACGTCGTGGTTCTCGCCGGAGCAGCCGACGATCGTGTACTCGTTGCGCGGCATTTCGTACTTCCAGGTCGATGTGAAGGGCCCGAACCGCGACCTGCATTCGGGCGTGTACGGCGGCATGCTGCGCAACCCGCTCAACGCCATCGGGCTGATCATCGCGGGGCTGCAGGACGCCCACGGCCGGGTGACGATCCCGGGGTTCTACGACGACGTGGTGGAACTGACCGACGACGAGAAGGCCGAGTTCCGGAAGGTGTCGGTGCCGGATGCGGAACGGATGAAGGACCTGGGCGTCGATGCGCTGTGGGGCGAGGAGGGCTACACCTCGCTGGAGCGGAACTGGGGCCGGCCGTCCTTCGACGTGCACGGCATCTGGGGCGGCTTTTCGGGCGAGGGCTCCAAGACCGTCATCGCGTCGGAAGGCGGGTTCAAGTTCAGCTGCCGGCTGGTGGCGGCGCAGGACCCGGACAAGATCGGGGCGCTGTTGCAGAAGGAATTGCCGAAGCTGGCGCCCCCCGGCGTGACGGTCAAGGTGACGTACCTGCACGGCGGGACGCCGGTGATGGTGCCCACGGACAGCGCGTTCCTGCGGGCCGGGCAGGACGCCATGGAGGCGGCGTTCGGCCGGCGGCCGGTGCTGGTACGCGAGGGCGCGTCGATCCCGATCACGGCGGTGTTCCTGGAGGCGCTGGACGCCCCGTCGATCATGGTCGGCTACGGCCTGGACAGCGACAACATCCACGGGCCCGACGAGCACTTCCCGATCCGGAACTTCTGGAAGGGAATCGACGCCGGCGTGCACCTGTACGAGGCCTTTTCGCGCGTGCGCCAGGCCTGAGCACGAAGGCGGCCGAGCCGCCAGGCGAAGGGACGGGTTTCCGCTGGAAACTCTCGCCGAAGACGAAGTCGACTCGGGCCCACTCGATGAAACAGGGAGGCTCCATGACACGCTGGGCGGCGGTCCTCCTGCTGGCGACGCTGGCGGCGGTTTCCTGCAAGACCCGGGACGGCGAGGACAAGGCGTCGTCCGCGGCTGTAAGCACCGAGGCGGACGTGCGGGCGGGCTTCGACGCGCTGCTGGCGTCGGTCGAGACCTGCGACCCCGTGCACTTCATCGAGGCGCACACCCAGAAGGCCCAGGGCGCCATGGAGGCGCTGGACAGGTTCGTGGACCTGCCCGAGGTCGGGCTGGACGCGGCGGCCGATCACCCCGGGGCGCGCTGGACCTGCGCGCTGGGCCGGTTGGCGGGGTTCAGGAAGGCCGACGTGCACGTCATCCAGGTCGCCCTGAACCCGAAGATCGGCACGGCGCGCGTCATCTTCACGCTGCGCGATCACGAATTCGGGTTCCCCATGGCGCGCCAGTTCGGGAAGTGGCGGTCGCCCTTCCCGGGGTTCGTGTTCCTGGCCAGCGAGTACCGGGACTGGCAGAAGGCGATCGAGCGTGCCCTGCCGGACCCGACGAAGGGGCCTGACCTGGCCACGCACCTGGGGCGTGCCATCACGATGCTGGACCCTTTCCAGCCGAACTGGGCGGAATTCCCGGACCTGGCGCCGAAGGAGGAGTGAACCCGCGATAGGCGGTCGGGATTCGGAACGTCTCGCCCATGACCGCCTGCGATCGAAGCGTTTCTAGATCTTGCCCACCCCGTACCCCGTCACGATGGTGAACGGCAGGCCGATGGAGGCCGAATCCTTGTAGCCGTTCCCGTCGGTATCGACGTCGCCGCAATCGCTGGGGCCGCTGCACAGGCGGTTGTCCGCCTTGATGATGACCTGGTCCCGGGTATACGGGCTGAACTGGGCATCGGTCAGCGACGAGGATTGCAGCAGCAGCAGGAATTCCTTCACGTTGATCACGCCGGCCAGCACCCCGCTTCCGCCGACGACCTTCCCCGAACCGTCGAGGGTCACGGTGGCCTTCACCTGGGCCCACTTCAGGGTCTGGGACAGCATCACGCACTGGCTGGTGCCGCCGCAGAACGAAAAGTAGACGACCGCCTGGAACTCCTTTCCGCCCGCGGTCAGCGTGTTGCCGACGACCGTGGCGTTGGACAGCACGTAGCGCGGCGAGCACTGGCCGACGAGGTTGTCCGAGAATGCCAGGTAGTTGCAGCCTGCCGTCGCCGGGTCGCAGGACGTCGGGTCGGTGCGCTTGCCGAACATCACGTTCAGTCCGTACGGGCCCGCGCCGGGGCCGGGCGACTCGTGCTCCAGGAGCAGCGACAGGCGACCATCCACCACCACCCGGTTCAGGTCCGGCGCGAACTGGTCGTCGATGAAGTTGTCCATGCGGCCGAAGTAGTTGTCGATCCCGTCGCCGCAGTCCCCGGCCGGGGAGCAGGTCGAGGGGATGCCGTCCACGTCAAGGCCATAGCCGGCGGTGCCGTGCCGGGTGAACTGAAGGGTCGCCGCCTTGGACAGCGGGTTCGCGAAGACGCTGATGCCGGCGCAGGAACCGCCGTTGCACTGGTCCAGGATCGTGCAGGGCTGGCTGTCGTCGCACACGGCGGTGTTGTTCTGGTGGTAGCAGCCCGTATTCACGCTGCAAAGATCGTCGGTGCACGGGTTCCCGTCGCTGCAATCCAACCGGGTCCCCACGCAGATGCCGTTCGAGCAATGGTCGCCCGTGGTGCAGGCCGTGTGGTCGTCGCAGTCGCCGGCGATGGGCGTGTAGACGCAGCCGATCGCGGGGTTGCAGGAGTCCGCCGTGCAGTCCTGGAGGTCGTTGCAGGTCAGGGTCGTGCCGCCCTGGCAGATGCCGTTGAAGCACTTTTCACCGACGGTGCACGCGTTGCCGTCGTCGCATGCGCCGTAGTTCGGAAGGTGCACGCAGGTCCCGGCGACGCACGAGTCGTTGGTGCACGGGTCGCTGTCCTTGCAGTCCTTCTGCGCGCCCTTGCAGGAACCCGCGCCGCACACGTCGTTCAAGGTGCACGGGTCGCCGTCGTCGCAGGAGACGGCGTTCGGCGTGTGCACGCAACCGGTCGCCGAATTGCAGGTATCGTCGGTGCAGAGGTTGTTGTCGTCGCAGGACGCCGTCGAATGGACGCACCCCACGCCCTTCTGGCAGGCATCCAGGGTGCAGGCGTCGCCGTCGTCGCACGACTTCGTGCCCGTGGCGACACAGTAGGAATTGAGGCACCGATCGCCGGTGGTGCACTCGTTGCCGTCATCGCACCCCGTGTCGTTGGGCAGCGACAGGTTCAGGCAGGAACCGTTCACGCACGAATCGACCGTGCAGGGGTTCCCGTCGTCGCACGAGCGCTTCGTGCCATGGCAGCCCGCCGGGCTGCAGACGTCGTTGATCGTGCAGGGGTCGCCGTCGTCACATCCCCGGGTATGGGGCGTATACACGCAGCCGATCGCCGGGTCGCACGAGTCGTCCGTGCACGCGTTGTTGTCGTTGCAGACCCGGGCAGCGCCCGGCCGGCAGATGTTGGACATGTCGCACATGTCGTTCGAGGTGCACAGGTTCCCGTCCTCGCACGCCTGTCCGGGAGTCGCCGTGTGCTTGCACTCGCCGACGTTCACGCCCGACGCGGTGCAGGTATCCCGCGTGCACGGGTCGGTATCCGAGCAGTCCCGATCGCGGCCCGTGCAGACGCCGTTCTGGCAGGCGTCGTCCTGGGTGCACCAGTTGAGGTCGTCACATCCGTTGGTGTTGTAGGTCGTGGCGCACCGGCCAGTGGCCGGGTCGCACGCCTCGTCCGTGCAGGGGTTGTGGTCGTCCACGCAGGTCACCGGGGTGCCCTTGCACACGCCGTTCACGCAGGTGTCGAACTGGGTGCACTTGTCGCCGTCGTCGCAGGTGCTGACGAAGGGTTTGTGATCGCAGACCCCGCTGAGGCAGCGGTCCACGGTGCACATGTTGCCGTCGTCGCAAGGCTTCACGGCCGGCACGCACGTCGCGTCCGCCGTGCACACGCCGCCCAGCGAGCAGGGGGTCGTGTCCGTGCAGGCATCGCCCACCGCGGGAACGTAGGCATCCTGGTTCAAGTCCGGCTGGCAGGTCCTGCACGGATTCGCCGGGTCCCTCGAATACCGGAGGAAGCAGACCCCGTCGATGAGGCAGGAACCGGCCTTCACGACCACCACGCAGGCGCCGTCATCCCCGCCGTGGACCGAATCGGTGCATTCCAGGCCGTCGTCGGGACACGGGACGCACTCGGGCCCCTCGCACGGGTCTCCCGGTTCGGGTGGAACGTCGGACGGCACGATCTCAGAGGACAGGTCGCCGGTGACCCCTTCGTCCATCGGAGGGACGTCCGGCTCGGGTTCGGGAGGAAGGTCCTCGATGGCGACTTCCTCCGGGCCGATGGAATCCGGCGAAACCTCGGGCACGTCCCGTCCGATCGTGTCGTCCAGGCCCGTATCGGACGGGCCGGCTTCGTCGGCTGCCAGGTCGTTCACGGACGGGGTGTCGGCCCCCGGATCGGCGCCCAGGTCCTTGCCGGAACTGCCGCCACAGGCCGCCATTCCGACGAGGGCCAGGGAGAGGAACGAGCCGCGGATGTACGCCTTCATGGACAGCCCCGATGCGGGTCGCCGGTATTGTACACGGTTCGCGGCCTCCACGCCCCTTCAGGGCTTCCCGGGCGCGGGAACCAGGTCATCGACGGAAACCGCCTTCCGCGCCTGGTCCGCCGGAAGCCACCGGACCGCGAAGCCCCGGACCTCGGTCGGACCGCCAGACGCCTCGACGACCCGGACCACCTCGGCCAGCGTGCGGGCCACGGCGCTGTCGCCCGCGGGCCCCAGCACCGCGATTTCGATCCGGGTGCCCACCGCCGGCAGGGAACGGCTGGCAAAGAACGCCCCGCCGCGCCCGACGTCCGTCGACGTCGCCTTGTGATCGACCCCGTCCACGCGGAACCGCACGTTCATCATACGCAGTTCCCGCCCGTTCGCACGGCGGTCGGCAGGACGTTTGGGCGACGGCGGTGGCGGTTCCGGCTCGGCGGGCTTCGGTCGCGTGGCGTACCGGGTGTTCCGGGTCCTGCGCGCCGGTTCGATCGCCAGCAGCGTGGCCGGATCGGGTTCGTGGCCCTCGATCGCCAGCGCCAGCAGGTTGCGGAACTCGGTGGCGGTCGTGAACCGGTCCTCGGGAAGGGTCGCGAGGGCCCGATCCAGGAACATCTGGATCTCCTCGGGAACATCGACGGTCGGGTTCAACTGGCGCAGGGACGGCGCGGGCTCGCGGAGTTTCTTCAGGCCCAGGGCCAGCGGCGTGGCGGCCTCGAACGGCGGATGCCCGCTGAGCATCTCGAACAGCACGGTCGCCAGCGAGTACAGGTCCGACCGGGCATCCAGCGGCTTGCCCGACATCTGCTCCGGGCTCATGTACCGCGGCGTGCCGACGACCATGCCCCGGGGCTGGGTCTCCACGGCCGCCTCGTCGCCCAGCTGGGCGATGCCGAAGTCCAGCACCTTCGCGAACTCCTTGGCCGCCGTCCCCTCGATGACGAAGATGTTTTCCGGCTTGAGGTCGCGGTGCAGCACCCCGCTGGCGTGCGCCTCGGCCAGGCTTTCCAGCACCTGGTCCACGATCTGGACGGCGCGCCACGGGGACATGGGCCCCGGCTCGTCGGACATCACCTGGAACAGGGAACGGCCGCGCAACAGTTCCATCGCGATGAACAGCTGCCCTTCCGGAGTGCGGCCGACGTCGTACACCGACACCGTGTGAGGGCTGCTCAGACGACTGATGGCGCGGACCTCGCGAACGAACCGGTCCGTGGCCTGTTCGCGGGTGATCAGTTCCGACCGCAGGATCTTGAGGGCGACCTCGCGTCCCATCGACGTCTGCTCGGCGATGTACACGGCCGAGGTGCCGCCGATGCCCAGCAGCCCCTTCACGGCGAACCGGCCATCGACGACCACCCCCTCCCCGAGGGTGAGCGCAGTCGGTCCCAGGGGCCCCTTCGCCCCACCGCGCAAACGGCTCCACAGGTTGGTGAACCGGTCTCCCACGTGCCGACAGACCTCGATGCCACCTGCCGATTGTCCGGTGAGGCCTTCGGGCCGTCAAGGCAGGCAGGGAAATGACGTCGGTTCGGCGTGCGATTCAGGGGAGGGGCTGGTATTCCGGGTCGGCGACGCCCTGGGTCACCAGGATCCTGTAATTGGCCCGGACGTTCGCGAACGTCTGCGTGGTCAACGCCCCGTCCGGCCAGCGGACCTCCACCTTGTCGATGTCGCAGCTCGCGCCCAGCCCGAACGTCAGCATGAGGTCGTGCTGGATCCCGAAGTGGCCGTATCCGCCGCCGACCTCCTGCGTCTGGGTCACGCCGCCGGCCGTGACGCGCACGCGGGCACCGATCGCCGAGCGGTTCGAGCCCGGCCCCCCCGCCAGCCGGATCTGCAGGCGGTTGGACCCCTGCCCGATTTCGTTGCGGAACATGTGGACCTCGGCGGTCGGGTGGCACGACGGGTCGCCGCTGCAGCGCGCGGTGCCGTGCCCCAGGGCCACGTCCACGTCGCCGTCGCCGTCGAAATCGGCCACCGCGACACCGTGGGAGCGCGGGTGGTCGATCCCGTCGGTGATCGCCACCTCCTCGAAGGTGCCGTCGGTCTTCTGGTGAAACAGGAATGCCCGCGTGCCCGGGTAGTCCGACGACCCGATCAGGATGTCGAGCCGCCCGTCGAGGTCGAAGTCCAGGAACGCGCCGGTCATGTCGCCGGCGTTCCAGTCGATGCGCTTGAAGTCCCGCACCAGGCCCATCTTGTCGTTCCCGGGCCGATCGAAACCGGGCTCTGCCCCCCCCCCGGTTGATCAGCAGTTCCGTCGGGTCCGACGAGGAACCCACGTCCCAATGGACGATGGTCAGGACCAGCAGGTCCATGTTCCCGTCGTTGTTCACGTCGCCGCACACCGTGGAGAAGTGGTTGCCCGCCAGGCGCCAGTCCTGCCGATCGCCGCCGTGGTCCCAGCGCAGGTCGGTCACCTTGGTGGTGGCGGGGTCGCACGCGAAGTACGCCGGCGGCGCCGGGACGCCCGTGCACTGGTCCCCCGTGGGAACCAGCTTGCAATAGCACTGGGCGTTCAGGTTCGTGGTCCAGTCCTTCCGGTCGTCGGCGGCGAAGCCCGACTGGAACGAACGGTCCTGGTACTGGCCGCCGGGACCGCCCATCCACAGGGCGCTGAAGTACCGGCCGTAGACCGACGACAGCAGGTCCGGCCACCCGTCGCCGTTCAGGTCGCAGGCCGTGACGCCCCACGTGTTGCGGTGGGCCAGGCCGTTCTTTTCGTCCGCGATCATGATCCACGGGCGCGTCATCACGCCCGCCGACTGGGTCACGTCCGAGAAGCTGGCCGTGCCGTCCCCCCGGAACAGGCGGTCGGGGTCGGGCGCGGCGTTTCCCAACGCCGTCCCCACCCACACGTCGAGGTTCCCGTCCCGGTCGATGTCCGTGAGGGTGGCCGCGTACGCGGGGATCCGATCGTCCGCGGTGCCCGCGATGGCGCTGACGGGACCCAGCGTGAACTTGCCGTGGCCGTCGTTCAGCATCACCTCGGTCCGGTCGCCGGTGTCGGGGTGGGCGGGATTGGGGTCCACGTTGACCAGCGTCAGCGCGTCCAGGTCGCCGTCGTTGTCGATGTCGCCCCACACGACGGCGCCGACCACCCGGCCTTCCCCCCCGTCCCGGGTGGCCAGGAACCCCGACGAGCGGGTCACGTCCTCGAACTGGAACCCGCCCTTGTTGCGCAGCAGGAAGGTGTTGCGGATGGTGTT
Organism: uncultured Myxococcales bacterium; assembly: GCA_903857665.1. Lineage (GTDB taxonomy): Bacteria > Myxococcota_A > UBA9042 > DTJE01 > DTJE01 > CAIZWN01. The sequence continues at coordinate 20,901 of CAIOFV010000136.1, read as the reverse complement.
GCCGGCCAGGTCATCGCGGCGGTTGTCATATCCGCGAACCGACAGGTCGGGGCGGCCGTCGCCGTCGTAGTCCACGGCCCCCAGGCGGACGCCGTTGACGTTCATCGTGCGCAGGCCGGCATCGACCGACACGTCCGTGAACACCTTCGTCCCCGGGGTCCAGGGCGTCGGCGTCCTGCAGACGCGCGGCGGGAGTTCCGGGCCCGGGTCGGTGGCGACGTCCGCGACCACGTCGTCCGGGGCGGTTTCATCGCGGGACGCGTCCGCGTCGTCGATCGCATCGTCGATCGCGAGGTCCGGCGAGCCGAGGTCGTCGATCGTGCCCGGGTCGATCGTCGCGTCGCGGCCACTTCCGCCGCCACCGCACGATGCCAGCAACGCCAAGCAAGCCACGCACACCAGGGCCCGTCCACCGCCTCGCATCGTCGCCTCAAAAAAGGGCCGTGCATAGTGTGCGAGTGCGGTCCCTTGGTGTCAACGACGGTTCCCCTGCGCGGTGCGGGTTTCCGGGAGGCGCCGGCCCCGGCCGTCCGGGGCGGATCGAATCAGCCCTGCCGGGAAGGCCGCCGGGGCACGTTCAGCGCGCGGATGCGGTTGCGCAGCCGGGCCAGCCCCTCGACGGGGTTCCGGCCGACCTGGTACTTGCGACGCAGCCGCCCCAACTGGCCCTCCAGGAACTCGGCCAGCGGCGCGAACCGCGTGTCCGCAAGGTAGGCCAACGCGCGGGCGCGCTCCTCCATCTGCTCGACCATCTGGTGCTTCAGGAAGTCGTAGGCCGAAATGAAGGTGACGTCGGGCGCCTCCATCCCGTGCAGGTGGTCGTGAAGATAGAACGTGGCGTCCAGGAACATCTCGCTCTTCAGCAGGATGCGGTCCAGTGCCCGCCAGGACACGACCTCCGCGGTCCGAAGGTTGTCCACCAGGTCCATGCATTTGACGACCAGGGGCGTTTCGCAGAACACGCCCGAGGACGGGCCCGACCGCGACCGGGCGTCGTCGGCCATGTCTTCCGAAAACACCCGGTAGGTCTGGAGGGCCAGTTCGGCGAACACGCTGTGGCCCCGATCGACCAGGGCACGGGGAGCGCCGCGGGCCACGTCCGCACGGGGCAGGAAGTAGTCCAGCAACTGGTGAAATTCGAAAGCATAGGCCGCGGACACCTCGGGCGGCATCCGGTCGCGAAGGCCGCGCAACGCCCCGGCCACGATTTCCCGCGACCCGTCCACGAACGGCAGGTTCAGCGGCACCTCGCGCCGCACCGCGTCCATCAGCGCCGAGTAGCGGTTCGTCAGCACGCGGACGTCGCGGCCGGTGTCGGCGCCGAACCGGCGCACGACCTCGCCCAGCAGGGCCGCCATGGCCTCGGGTTCCGGGGCCGCCTCCTCCACGACGTCGTGGAGCAGGCCGGCCATCACCGTCCGGGGACCATACCCGAGGTCCAGGGCCCGCATCGCGATGTCGGCGGAGTGGCAGAACACCGGCTCGTCGGTGGTTCGACGACGCCGTCCCCGCAGGCGTTCCTCGGCGAAGCGGAAGGCCGCGACAGGCTCATCCCCCAGCACCGCGGCAACGTCCGCGTCGGGGATCTCCGCGGCTTCGCCCCGCATCAGGCGCATCGACAATCGCTGGGCATCGCCGGTCCCGGCGAACAGGTCCACCCGCCGGGTGAGGCGGAGTTGCGGCCGAACCGACCGTCGACAGATGCACCGGAATTCGCGCATGCGATGCACGCCGCCCTCCCGTCAAAGACGCGTCGATCTTCATTCTACCTTGAAGTGCTCTTGCCGGACGATTCAGTCGCGGTGAAAGCCAAGGTCCGCGGGGTTCTGCCCGCCGGGAACGTGCGACAGGGCGCCGCCGCCCGCCTCGAACGCGATCCGTTCCCGGGCCGTCATGGCGGCCAGCCGGACCAGGTCCGGATCGTTCGCCCGCTTTTCCGCGCTGAGGTGATCCTTCGACCAGTAGTCCAGGACCAGGGCGGAGTCGCCCAGCACGCGCCTCACACCCAGGCGCCGCGCGATCTTCAAAGCATAGTAGCAGCCCAGCAACTCCCCGAAGTTGTTCGTGCGACCCGGCGACAACTGGATCGTCCCGAAGGGTGTCAGGACGTGCTCGGGCGCCTCCAGGTGCGCCAGCGGCGTGCCGTCGCGATCGGTAACGTTCGCCTCGGTACCGTTTCCGCGGCCCGTGCCGGCATCGAAGAACACGGCGTCCTCGGGCAGGTCCATGCGATCGCGCGCCTTCTTCGCGCCCCGATCCTCGTACCGGGCGCCCGCGTCCAGCCACGCCCTGGCGTCCTGGCGCGTCGCGAATCCCCGGTACCGTGCGCCCTTGCGGCCGACGACCCGGGCCTCGCACTCGGGCCAGGAGGCGGCGATGCCCTCCTCGTCCCCTGCCGTCCACGCGTACACGTTCTTCGCGGCCTTCGATCCCACGTCATCCTCGGAAATGGCTTCAAGCCGCCTGGCGGGAACCGGCACGCCCGTCCGCGACCCGGGACCGGGGTCGGCGAAGGACCGCGAACCCCAGCGCGAACACCGCCAGCAGCGCCACCGGAACCGGCCCGCCCGGGCCGCCGACGCCCGCCGCGCAGCCGCCGCCCGACTTGCCGACATGCGTTTCCTCGACCACGCTGCACGCGTCGTCGTCGCCGCAGGCCAGGCAGGTTTCATCGGTCTGGCCGTTGCAGTCGTCATCGATGCCGTTGCCGCAGATCTCCTCCGCCCCGGGGTGCACGTCCGGGTCGTGGTCGTCGCAGTCGACGTCGGCGCAGTACCCGTCGCCGTCCTCGTCCACGCAGGGCCGGCACCCCTCGTCCGTCAGCCCGTTGCAGTTGTCGTCCCGACCATTGCCGCAAAGCTCGTTGGCGCCCGGGAACACGAACGGATCGTTGTCGTCGCAGTCGACGTTGGCGCAGTAGCCGTCGCCGTCGGCATCGACGCAGTTGTCGCAGCCCTCGTCGGTCTGGCCGTCGCAGTTGTCGTCACGACCGTTGCCGCACCGTTCGACCGCGCCCGGGTAGACCAGCGGATCGGCGTCGTCGCAGTCCTCGGGCTGGCAGATGCCGTCCTTGTCGTTGTCCACGCAGTTGTCGCAGCCCTCGTCGGTCCGGCCGTCGCAGTTGTCGTCACGCCCGTTGCCGCACTTTTCGATCGCGCCCGGATGGACCGTCGGGTCGTCGTCGTCGCAGTCCTCGGTCGCGCAGACGCCGTCCTTGTCGTTGTCGATGCACGGGACGGCCTGGCAGAAGCCGACGTCGGCCCAGTCGGCGACCAGCGGGATCTTGCACGCTTCATGCGCCTTGCAGTCCGTGTCGGCCTTGCAGATCCGACGGCAGACGGTCGCCGCGCCGTCCAGCGCGCACCCCAGCCCGTCGGCGCACGGGAGGACATCGGTCTTCGTCGCGTCGCACGCGGCACCATCGGTCAGGCCGCTGCTGGGCCGGCAGTCGGTGTGGGTGCCCAGCCAGCGCCAGCACGCCTGGCCGGTGGGACAGGCCCCCGAGCCGACCACGGGGCATTCCGAGGGAGGCATGCACGCCACCAGTTGGGATTCGCACTTCGACAGGGCGCAGTCCCGGTACAGCGTCTTGTCCTGGATCGTCCCGCACTGCGTCTGGAAGCATTGGAACAGGTTCCCCAACTGCCCCTGGGCCGACGTCGAGCCTTCGCTGTAGCAGCCGCTGCTGCAGGTCTGATCCCCGTTGCACTGCACCATGCAGTCGTAGGCTTGCGCGCATGTCAGGGCGCCTGCCTGGCTGGGGAAGCACGCGTCGATCTCGGCGCTGCACTTCGACGTGGCGCATTCCTGGAACTGGGCGTCCGGGACGCTGCACTGGTCCTGGAAGCAGGTCGACATGTTGCCGAAGATCGTCTGGGCCTCGGGCGTGGCCCGCCCGTAGCAGGCCTGCTGGCACGCCTGGTCGCTCCCGCAGTTCGTCATGCAGTTGTAGGCGGCCTCGCAGGTGAAGTTCTGGCAAACGTCGTTGTTGCATGTCCCGTCGGCCTGGCAGGCGGTGGCGCAATCGCAGTTGCCGGGGTCCTTGCGGCAATCCGGGGGCGGCTGGTCGGTGATGCCGGTGATGAAGGCCGCGTAGACATCGACGCGCATGTCGTTCGCCATGCCCAGGCAGGGGTCCTTGTTGGGGTCGTTGCCGACGGTCGAGTTGACGCCGATGACCTTCCACTGGCCGTCCACCTGGTACAGCCCGGGACCGCCCGAGTCGCCGAAGCAGATGCCCTGCCCGCCGAACTGGCTCACGTACCAGTGGGGATCCACCTCGACCAGTTCCATCGTGCCCGAACGCTTGCTGCCGGATCCCGTCTGGTTGATGCCCTCGGTGGCGCCGAACCCGACGTAGTTCACCCTCTGGTTCAGGAAGGACCCGTCCAGCGCCTTCGTGTTGAGAGGCAGCGGCGTGACGCCCGTGACGGGCTTGGCCAGGTGGACCAGCGCCACGTCGTTGTCCACCGCGGTCGCCGTGGTGGTGTAGTCGGGGTTCGGATAGAACTTGTCGGCCTGGTAGAACGTGCCGGTCGCCGGGGGCTGGGGATTCTGCTGCGTGCCCGTCGCCAGCGCGTCGCTGCCGATCATGAACCGGGTGATGGCGGCCGAAACCGGGAAGTCCTGGGTCGGCGTGACGCAGTGGGCCGCGGTCAGCACCCACTGGGGGGCGATCAGCGTACCCGTGCAGAACTCGCCCGCGTACATCCCGCCCATGCTGACCGTCAGCGCGCCCACCGCCGGCCACCCGCTTTCCGCGGTGCCGCCCACGATGAACGAGGCCTGCCGCCCCGAGGCGAGAGGCGCCGGGACCTTGCCGGGCACCGGCGCGCACGCGGTCGCCAGCACGACGAGCGCCGGAAGGAGGCTGCTCCCTGGCACGAAACGCGTCTTCATTCGATTCACGGGGCAGACCTCCACGGGGCCCGGCGACCGGCCGGGAAAGAATGGTGTATTCAACGGCGCGACCTCGCGGGTGTCAAACGAATCTGAGGCCGCGCAGGTTCCGCCTCGCGATCGGCTGCCTCGCCGCGGCCGCCGTCCTTGCCGACGCGCCTGCCGCCGCGTTCCCGGTCCCGATGGGCGCGGACCTGGACGACGAGGCGGACCTGGACCAGGCACTGGAGGACGGCGAACTGACCCGGGACCAGCACGATGGCCTGCTGGATCGGCTCTGGAACCCCGTCGATCTGAACGCCGCCGACCGTGACACACTGTATGGGCTCCCGGGAGTGACCTGGGCCATCGCCGACGCGATCGTTGCAACGCGCGCGGCCGCCGGGCGCTTCGAGGGCGTCGAGGACCTGGCGAGCGTCCCCGGCCTGCCCCGGGACGAGTACCAGCGAATCCTTCCCTACGTGACCATCCTGCCCGCCATCGACCCGCGCACCTGGTCCGCCGAGGCCTCGGTGGCCGCCACCTGGCGCACCGCGGTCGAGCATCCCGACCACCGGCTGCCGGGCCTGTCCCTGTCGGCCCGCACGGCCTTCCTGAAGCACGGTTCCGCGGGCTTCCTGGTGACCGCCCGCCCCCGCCTGGGGATGGTGCACGACGCGGCGCCGGGCCAGTCGCTGTCGGCCGCGGGAACCGCCTTCCGGCTGGACCCCGGCGCGTTCTGGATCGCCTGGGACGGCCCCAGTTGGTCCGTGATCGGGGGGTCGTTCCGCCTGGGCTTCGGCCTCGGGCTGACCATCGGCGACGGGCGTCATGCGCAACCTCGCGCCTGGTCCGCAGCGGGCGAGGCCGACTGGGACCTTCGCAACGGCGGGGTGGCCCCCCGGAAGGCCTTCCACGGCTTCGCGCTGCGCGTCAGGGGGATCGGCCTTCCCCTCGGCTCGCTGGACCTCGCCGTGTTCGCCTCGGCGCGACTCCGGGACCTCCCGGCCGACGAGGTCACCTATGATCGTTGCCCGCCCGGCGATCCCGGATGCCCCGATTCCCGCAAGGTACCGCTGCTGGTGGACGCCTGCGCCACCCTCGACCCGGCCACCGGCGAGGTGCGGCACCTTGGCCTCGCCTGCGAACAACCCACCCTCCCCTTCGTCCTGTGGGACGTCCTGGGGGGCGCCAACCTCACCTGGCGACGCGACGATCGCACCAGCGTGGGCGTCACCGGCTACGCGGAATGGCTGCGCTTCGTGCCCCGGGCCGCAGGCCTGCGCCTCGCACCGTCCTCGCCCTACCCGGAAGACCGGATGCTCTTCGGCGCGGCGGACCTGGACGTCCGGTTCGGGCGCGGCATCCTGGATCTGGCCGGCGAGGCAACCGTGACCGATAGGGGCCACCCCGCGGTGCTCCTGACGGGCCGCCTGACCCCCGTGACGGGCCTCGAGATCCGGCCGTCGGCCCGGTACTTTTCGCCGGGGTTCGACAACCCCTGGGCCCATACCGAGGCCGACGCCGAGGAGGTGCTGGGCAACCGGGCGCGCGACGAACTGGGGGGACGCGTGGAGGTCGAGTGGCGGCCCCACCCGATGGTGCGCACGCGGATGGACGTGGACGTGACGCACCACCAGCGCCTCGTCACCGTGTGCCCCCCCGCGGCTGCGGACTCCGATGCCGCGGCATCCTGCGTGTCGTCGCCCCTCACCGGGCCGTTCCGCCGAGCGACGGACTTGCAGTCGCTGGTGACCCTGCAGATCCTGCCGACGCGCCACGAGCGCCTGTCCGTGACGGCGACCTGCAACGACCGCGACCTGGCCCGCTCCGGGCGGCGCCTGTCGTACGCTCCGTACCGGAACGTCGATGGCGACTTCTCGGGGGGCATGAAGGTCACCTGGACGCTGTCGGGCGTCACGACCCGGCTCCCGCGGACATCGATCGCCTTCCAGGTGCGGCAGGCGTTCGAGGACGTCGCCACGCTCTCCTCGCGGTTCGATCAGACCTGGTCCGCGTGGCTGCGCGTGGCGACGAACCTGTCCCCGGGGCCGGCAGTGTCACTTCGCGTGAACTTCCAGGACGAGTCGACCGTGGATGACCCGCGGCGGGTGCCCGGACAGGTCTGCGACTTCGAGGAGCGCGGCCCGGACCTGCCGGCGCGCCTTCCGGCATCGTGTCGCGGCGGCACCCGGATCGACGCGATCCTCCTGGCTTCGCAGGCGTTCGCGTTCAGTCCCGGTCGCCAGGTCATCGCCCGGCTGCGAGCGATGTGGTCCCGCTGGCTGGACCACCGGGGCCTGTGGCGGTATGGCTCGCCTTGCGACCCGACGCCGTCCCGGGATTCGGTCGCGGTCCAGGGTTCCCTGACGGTCCGTTTCTGACCGGTCGAACCGGAAGGTCGCCGGCGGCCTCGCGGACCTCGACGTGGACGTGGACGTGGACGTGAGCATCAGCGTGGACAAGGAGGACCGGGCCCGCCCCGCCGCGCGCCTGCTGGCCCCGGCCGTGCTGGCGGCATGCCTCCTGGCCTGCGACGGCGCGGGCATCTCCTCCGCCGTAGCGGTCCCGTGCGACCTCGCTCCGGGCGACCTCATCGTCACGGAAATCATGGCGCGACCCGTCCCGGCCGACCGCCGGGTCGAATGGTTCGAACTGTTCAACCCGACGCCCCGGCGCCTGGATCTTGCGGGCGTGGTCCTCGAGGCCGGCAGCCCGTCGAACCCCCGGAAGCACCGCATCCCGGCGCTCCTCGACCCGGGCCTCGATCCGGGCGGCCGGCTCGTCGTCGGCAACGGCCTGCTGGACGATGGCATCACGGGCTATGCCTGGCCCCAGATGATGCTGGCGGACGACGGCGCGACCCTCACCGTCCGCTGCGGCGCCGCGGTGGTGGACCGCGTGTCCTGGGGCGGCGCGGAACCCGGGCCGGGCCGGGCCGTCGAGGGAGTTTCGTGGCAGCGATCGTCCCGAGCGATTCCCTCGCCCGGCCAGTCGATGGTTCCGGACGAAGGTGCCCCGACGGCCACCTGGTGCCTGGCGGCGAACGACGCCGTGTACGACGCGACCGGCGACCGGGGGACACCGGGTGCCCCGAACCGGGACTGCCCGCTGCCCGGCGAGTGCCGCGACGGCAACGCGTGGCGGGCCGCCGCGGCCCCGTCCGAAGGCGACCTCGCCCTCACCGAGGTCTTTGCGAATCCTGCCGGCGCCGACGACCCCCGGAAGGAGTGGGTCGAGGTGCTGGCGATCCGGGACGCGGATCTGAACGGGCTGTCGCTGGTGAATCGCCAGGGGGGCCACGCGCGGTCGTTCCCGATCGAGTCTTCCGCCTGCCTCGCGATCCGCGCTGGCGACCTGGCCGTGCTGGCGGGATCGGCGGATCCCACGGCGAACGGCGGCCTGCCGCCGGTCACGCACGCGTTCGAAGCCGGGTTGCCCCTGTACGACGGCCTGGCAACACTATCCCTCGAAACGACCGGCGGCGTAACGGTTGCGACCGCGACGCCCCCGCCCTCCCTGGAAGGGGCATCGCGAAGCCTGCGGCCCGACCCGGCCCCGGCTCCTGCGGCGGCCTCGATTCCCGGGAACTGGTGCGCCGGGACCCGCGCAGGCGTCTTCGATGGCCTGGGGACCCCGGGCGCCCCGAACGATCCGTGCCCGTAGGCCCTGGATCGCCGCGAGGTGCAGATGAACCGGGCGCACGCCGCGCTGCTCCTGGCCCTGGTCCCGATCCCGGCCGCCCTGGCCTCCTGCGACCCGGGGGCCGCGTGCGGTCCGGCCCGCGGCGTCGTCGAGCGCGTCGTGGACGGCGATACGATCGTCCTGGCGGGCGGGACCCGGGTTCGCTACCTGAACGTGGACACGCCCGAATCGACCCCTTCGGCCGGCGAGGAATGCTTCGGCCCGGATGCCTCGACCTATAACGCCGCCCGTGTCGATGGCCGCGAGGTGCAGTTGACCTACGACGCCCGGTGCGAGGACCGGTACGGCCGCCTGCTGGCTCACGTATGGGTGGACGGGACCGACGTGGGGCTGGACGAGGTGGCCCGGGGCTACGGCTGCGTCCTGATGGTGCCGCCGAACGACGACGACCGCGATGCCTTCGAGGCCGCCGAGCAGGTCGCCCGGGCGCACGGACGTGGGCTGTGGGGCGCCTGCCGAAGGCCCTGGCCCTGCGGGGAGTGAGCCGGAAGGAAACCCGGGACAGGGTCAGGCCGCATGGATGCACGGCGCCGGGATCCCGGTCGCCGCGACCAGGCGATCCCGGAAATCCGTCCGGCTGCCGGCAACGATCGTCGCGGCCTCGGCGTTCGGCTCGCCATTGCGTCGAACCAGGTCCCTCAGGTGCCGCCTCAATCGCCGAGCCTCGGCCAGCGACTCCTCGCCGCGGGCGTCGATGGCGACGATGGGCGCCCGGGCCAGCCCGTGCAGCAGCGAAACCTGCGCGGCCACCGCCAGGTGGCGCACGTCCTTCGCATCGACTTCCGACAGCGCCAGGCGCGACTCGCGATCCACGTAGCCGCTGACGGCCTGGAACGCCATCGCGCGCTGCAACCGCATCGCCAGGCCCGTCACCCGGACGTTGAAGCGCGGGCCCAGGAGGTTGCCCGGGACCACGGAATGAAGGAACTTCCGGTGCTCCCGCGTGTTCAGGCCCAGGGCCTTCATCGCCTGCCGGGAACCCTTCTCGCGCCCGCGCGCGTCGAACCTCATTTCCCAGTACAGGTGGCCGGCGAACCGCGCACGATGGGACTCGATCATCTTCAGGGGCACGAAGTAGTTGTGGGCCACGACGTCGGCCGCCAGGTGGCACAGGCACCCCAGGAAGAACGACCGCTGGGCATCGCCGCTGGCCTGCTCCAGCCGCGTGAAGAAACGATCCCAGTTGTGCGAATGGCGGTCGTACGTGGCGAGGTTCTTGGCGACCTCCCGATCGGGCCCCAGGGTGCCCCGCAGGAATTCGCGCGGGTACGACTGGATCACCGCCCAGAGGCCCGACCCCAGCCCTGCGGCCTCGGCGATGACGTCCAGGCCCATGTCCACATGCGCGATCGGCCCGAACGCAAGGGCCGGCATCGGCATCAACACGATGGCGACGAACACCCCGGCGGCGAACGCGAACACCCTGAATCCCCAGGAGGTGCCAGGAACAGCATAGCCCCGTGGGCGGGGGCGTCCAGAGCACGACGACATGTGCTTGATCCGCTTGGGAACGCCGAGGCTGCCGGAAGGATGCCCCTGCCGCCGCGCTGCGACTCCGGGTATCATGCCTCCGGATCGCGCCGTCCTTCACCTGCGGAGGTTCCCATGCGCCGGTTCTCGATGCTGCCAATCGCCCTGGGACTGGTCCTGGCCAGCGCCTGCTCCAGCAGCGGCGCGGGCAACGACCCGGGCGCCCAGGACCCCGGCGTGGCCGACGAGGCCGGGCCCGACGTGCCACCGGTGGACGACGTGGCCCAGGACCGGCCCGACGTCCCGGCCGACCTCCCGACGGACGTGCCCGCGGAGGCGACGCCCGACGTCATCGACGATGCGCCCGCGATCCCGGACATCCCGGACGTATCGACGCAGCCCTTCCCGCCCCGCGAGCTGCCGTTCGCGTATACCCGCACCGCGGAAGGCACCCCGATTTCCGCGGCCGACGTGACCGCCTTCACCAAGAAGGTCACCGGCCTGTGGAAGAAGGCCGACTGGGCGCGGTGGGTGCTGCGGACCAGCACCGGCGTGGACACATCGACGGGCAAGGCCGACTACCTGGCCTGGCACAACGACATCGCGGTCGCGAAGGCCGGCGACACGGTCACCTTCAGCCACATGGGCGGCGAGCACAACATGTGGATCCCCGGCTCCAAGGTGCTGTCCGAGGCCATCGGCGGCTACCTCCTGACCGGGGACTGGAAGTTCGCCAAGATGACCGAGCAGTACTGCAAGGGCCTGTCCGCCGTGATCAAGGGCTTCGTGTGGGACGAAAGCGACCCGGCGCCGTTCCTGATGGCCCGCGCGATCTTCCCGATGGACCAGTCGTTCACGCTGGACGCGACGAATTGGCAGGACGACGGCCGGAAGAAGGTCGTCAACTTCCACGACATGTACGTGATCCAGGACGGCTGGAACGCCCACACGTTCGCCTGGCCGCACAACCCCACGTGGGGCGCCGAGTACGTGACCAACATGCGCAGCAAGGACGACGTGCGCAGCATCGTCCGCACTACCATGTTCCTGCCCTACGTGCTGGCGGACGCGAAGGACGAATGGGTCCGGTCCGCCTGCCAGGAAACGTACGACCTGATGAGGGGCTTCAACAAGGACATCGTGGACAGCGGCTACAACATCCGCACGAAGGGCACCGACGGCGTGGCCTACATCGTCCCGTGCAGCGACCAGGACCTCGCCAGCTACGTCTGCTACACCGACATCGACCCGACCGACGAATGCTGCCAACGCCTGTCGTCGGACCTCATCGCCTTCGGCGAGCGCCGGACCGACGAGTGCGGCAACTGCACGGGCAGCATCTACGACGGCTTCGCCAGCGCCGCGCATTTCTACAACGTCCCGATCATCTGGGACTACCACATGGCGGCCGTCGGCAACGCGCTGGTCTATCGCCAGGCCCGCATGGCCTGGGTGCTGCTGGACGGGCTGAAGACGCGCATCGACAGCTACATGCACCCGGCGGCCGACGACCCGTGGATCCAGGACTCGGGGTGGAACAAGGAACTGGCCGTGCTGCTGGTGCAGGCGGCGTCCGTGGGCCTGCCCTTGACGTGGCTGGAAGCGGCCCATGTCCAGAAGCAGTGGGCCCAGGCGGTCACGGACTTCCAGGACTGGCCGAACTGGGACCTGTGGGCAGCCAGCGTGCCCGACGGCCCGGTCCAGGCGCGTCCATCGAGCACCGTCGGCGGCATCGACATCGAGGCCGTCGCGATGTTCCTGGAGTACTGCAATTCGCCGTTCAGGAACGCCGCCGGCGTTTCGTTCATCGATTGCGACATCGTGAAGGACCCGGCGAAATGGGGCGATTGAGGCCCCAACGGATGAACCCCCTCAACGGAAATGCGGCGCGCCGCGTCCTGCAACGCCGGAACAACATTCCCTTGACAAAGAGACCCGAATAATCCGAAATTACCCCGTCACGCGCCCGTAGGGCCGAAAAACACATGGAGGTGCCGATGCGTTGTCTAGTAACCGGTTCTAGGACTAGTGGGGTGATTCTAGCCCTGGCTTTCGTCTTCGCAGCCTGCGCAGGCGCGAAGGGTCCGGCGGGCGATCCCGGAACGGCCGGCAAGGGCTGTACCGCGACGTCCAACGCAGACGGTACGATGACGATCGACTGCGCGGACGGCACCACACTGACGTTGAAGAACGGCAAGGACGGCGCCGCGGGCACCGACGGCCGGCCCTGCACGGCGACGTCCAACACGACGGCGGGCACGGTCACGATCACCTGTCCGGGCGCTGATCCCGTCGTGTTGACGGAAGGCACCAACGGCACCAACGGCACGAATGGCACCAACGGCACGAATGGCATCAACGGCGTCAACGGCACCGACGGCGCCTCCTGCACGGCCGCCACGGCCGAAGACGGCAAGTCCGTGACGATCACCTGCCCGGGCTCGGAGCCCGTCGTGGTCAAGAACGGCACCTCCTGCACGGTCATCAGCAACGACAACGGCACGAAGTCGATTTCCTGCGACGACGGCACGTCGGTGACGGTCGCCAACGGCACCAACGGCACGTCCTGCACGGTCGCCGACAACGGCGACGGCACCAAGACCATCTCCTGCGGCGACGGCACCTCCGTGACGGTCAAGAACGGCACGAACGGTTCCTCCTGCTCGGCGACGGACAACGGCAATGGCACCAGGACCATCGCCTGCACCGACGGCACCTCCGTGACCGTTGCCAACGGCACCAACGGCACCAACGGCACCAATGGCGCCAACGGCACCAATGGCACCAATGGCACCAACGGCCTCAACGGTGGCAACGACCAGATCACGAACTACCACGGCTACAACTACCTGACCACGACCGGCGAGTTCGCGAACGGCGCGAAGTTCTTCGTGAACGCGAAGATCACGTCCGCCACCGCCGACGCCGCGGGCAAACTGATCGTGAACTACACGGTCACCGACCTGGCCGGCAAGCCGGTCCTCGGCCTCAAGGCCGTCGGGGCCGACATCGCCAAGCTGGTCCCGCCGACCAGCCCCGCCGATTTCGGCGAATCCAACAGCAAGTGGGTCCCCTACATCCAGGCGCTGCAGACGAACACGGCCGGTTCCTGGCCGAAGCCCGCCGGCAACAAGGCCTGCCAGGGCACCCGCGAGAGCAACGGCACGCTGGTCGAAGTCGGCGCCGGCGCGTACACCTACACGTTCAAGACGGCCCTGGGCGCCTACGCCTGCGACGGCGCGGTCACGACGACGTATGACCGCGGCCTGACCCATCGCGTGTCGATCATGCTGGGCGGGCACGCCGGCGCCACCGCCGACGCGACCTTCGACTTCGTTCCCGATACCGCCGTACCCCTGACCCTGACCCGCAACATCGTCCAGACGGCCGCCTGCAAGAGCTGCCACGGCCCGCTGTTCAAGGCCCATGGCGGCGACCGCCTGAGCGTCGAGAACTGCACGACCTGCCACGCAGAGGGCGAAATCGACCCGAACGGCGGCGAGACCATCGACCTGACCACCATGATCCACAAGATCCACGCCGGCAGCGAACTGTCCCAGGTCAGCGGCGCCGACGGCATCTATTACGACAACCCCGCGACCACGGTCGATGAGTCGGCCGACAACGGCGAATACGCGATCTGGGGTTACAACAACACCAAGGTCGAGTGGCATGGCGAGTTCCCGGCCGTCCTGGCGAACTGCACCAAGTGCCACACCGGCACCGGCGCGCAGGTCGACAACTGGAAGAAGGTCCCGTCCCGCAAGGCCTGCGGCGCCTGCCATGACAACGTGGACTTCGTCGTTGGCACCAACCATGAAGGCGGCGGCGACTACACCGACGACAACTCCTGCGCCCTGTGCCACACGCCGACCAAGATCGCCGGCTACCACGACTTCACCGCCAAGAACGTGCACAACATCCCCGAGTTCAACCTCGGCGTGACCGTGTCGACCCCGGCGAACGGGACGTCCTTCCAGAAGGGCGAGCAGCCGGTCGTCAGCATCGTCGTGACGAAGAAGACCGACGGCACCGTCGTGTCGCCCGCCACGTTCCTCGAGGACACGACCCCCGGCCTGTGCACGTCGAACGGCGCGACCCCGCCGGTCTACACCTGCCCCGTCGATTCCGTATACGTGGGCGGCGGCAACGGCAAGTTCAGCGCCAGCAACATGTACGTCACCGGCCCGCGCGACAACCGCATGGCCGTGCTGACCTACTCGGCCCGCGCCAAGATCCTGTCCAGTTCGGTCGGTCCGTTCGACCTGACTGCGGCGACCACCCTGATCGTCAAGGTGGACAACGGCCAGAACACGACCCGCTACGACGCGAACCACGGCGACTTCGCGGTTCCCGCGCAGTTCACCGTGACCCTTCTGCCCGCGTTGAAGACCACCGGCATCACGGTGCAGCAGCTGGCCGACTGGCTGAACGCCGACCCGAACTTCAAGCTGCGCGCGATCGCCTACATCGACGAACTGACGGGCAAACTGGGCATCCGCAGCCGCGCCCTGGGCAAGCTGCACGCCGTCCAGCTGCTGGCCAGCACCGTGGCGACGACCGTCTTCGGCGTCACCTCCGGAGCCGACGGCGCAATCAACTTCGCCGGCGGCGGCCCGACCATCTCCAAGCGCGCCACCGCGACCAGCCAGGATCCGCTGGTCGACTACACCGACGCTTCGGCGATCAAGTACAAGCTGGACCCGGTCGATGACCTGGCCCCCGGCACGTACGTCGTGGACCTGCAGATCTCCGACATCGGCAACAACACCGGCAAGGTCGCGACGGACTACGTGGCCCCGTCCGTCGCCTGGGTGACCTTCCAGGTCGGCACCGCGACCGTCGAGAAGCTGCCGGCGAACAACTGCAATGCCTGCCACCAGACCCCGGACAAGAAGGGCTACGTGCTGGATTATCCGCGGCACAACAAGCAGTTCACCGACGACGCGGTCGATCACTGCGCGGCCTGCCACGACTACCAGCCCGCCACCGCCACCGGCACCGCCTTCTCGGGCGGCGGCGTGCCGATCGTCAAGCGCGTGCACGCGGTCCACATGGGCGTCAACCTGACGTACCCGCTGGCCACCGTCGCCCACGAGGACGGGACCCCCGGCCGCCAGTGGCAGATCGTGTACCCGCAGGACATCCGGAACTGCGAGTCCTGCCACAGCGCGACGTCCAGCGGCTCCTGGCAGACCCAGCCCAGCCGCCTGGCGTGCGGTTCCTGCCACGACAGCGACGCGGCGACCGCCCACATCAACATCCAGACCTACGATCCGACCCCGGCGAACGCGTTCAGCGGCGACGAGGTTGAAACCTGCGCGGCCTGCCACTAGTATTCCAAGGGGGCGGCGTCCGCCATGGACGCCGCCCCTTCCCATCCACCAGGAGCCCCACGAACATGCACAAGCAGACTTCCAGCGTGATCCTGCGCACACTGCCCTGGATGGCCCTCGCTGTGATGCTGGCCTGCCGGCAGGGACCCTCGGCAGGCACCCCTGCACCGGGTGCGGCGACCGGCCGCGAACCCATCGGCGTGCTGGCCCTGGTCAACGGCGTTCCCGTCACCGAGGCGGACGTCCACGCGGAAATCCACTCGAAGACCTCCGTCGGCGAACTGGGCCCGGAGCAGAAGAAGATCCTGCTGGACCGGGTCATCGGCAAGGAACTGGTGGCGCAGAAGGCCGCCGAACTGGACCTGGGGGATGTCCAGTACCGCGAGGAACTGGCCCGCAGGATGGCGGACGTCAACGAGTGGAAGAGGCAGGCGCTGGCCGACGCCTACTTTCGTCACGAGGCCGCCCAGCAGCCCCAGGTGACCGACGAGGAGGCGCGCCGCTACTTCGACGAGAACGCTGCGGCGATCCGCACCGAAACACACGTCCTGCAGATCCTGGCCCGGGACGAGGCGCAGATCGCGCAGGTACGACAGGAACTGGCCTCGGGAGCGTCCTTCGAGGACGTGGCCCGGAAACGCTTCCCGGACCTCCCGGCGGGCAAGACCCCGTGGGACCTGGGCTACCTGAAGTGGAAGCAGATCCCGGACGCCTGGCGGAACGTCCTCCAGACGTTGAAGCCCGGGGACACCAGCGAGGTCGTCCGGGGTTCGGGCGGGCGGTTCTGGATCCTCCGGCTGCTCGACCGGCGCGAGGATGCAGCGCTCGACTTCGACGCGGTGAAGCCGGTCATCGTCGAGGACCTGAGGAACGCGAGGGTCGAGCAGGCCCGCGCGCGGGCCGCCGACGAACTCCGGAAGACGGCCCGCATCGAGTACCGGAAGACCGTGTCGAACTAGCGCACCCCGGCCCCACCCTCGCCTTGCATCCATCGACCCGCCGGCTACGATCCACGGCATGCGAAGGATTGCCCTGATCCTGGCCGAGCACCGGTACAACAAGAACAGCGTCGCCGTGCTCACCGGCGCCGTGGAGGTGTCGGCCTGCGCGGCCTACGTGGACGTGTGCTTCAGCAAGCCCGGCCACCCGTTGGTGTTCGCCTGCCTGGACCGGGCGCCCGACTCCTCGCCCCAGATGATCGTGCTGGGATGCTCGTTCGCGACGGCCGCCGTGCCGGATGCGGCGTCCACACTGCGCCGCGCCCGCCTCGAGGCCGCCCAGCGGGGATGGCCCCTCGTCACGCTGGCGGGCGGGCCCCACCCGTCCGGCGATCCGGCAGGCACGCTGGCCATGGGGTTCGACCTCGTACTGTGCGGCGAGGCCGAGGAGGCGCTTCCGGCGCTGCTGGACCGCCTGGCCGCCGGGACGCCCCACGGGGACGTCCCGGGGCTGTGCTGGATGGAAGACGGCGAGCTTCACCGGAACCCGCGCCCGCGCGCCGTGGACCTCGACGCCTTCCCTCCCTTCGCGCCGGACGCCGGCCGCAACGCGCCGTTCGAGTTGTCCCGCGGCTGTCCCTGGGGCTGCCGGTTCTGCGAAACCACCTTCCTGACGGGCGCCCGTCCCCGCCACCGCTCCCTGGAGCGCCTGGTCCACTGGGCCGAGGTGGCTCGCGCGAACGGGAACCGCGACCTTCGCTTCCTGTCGGCGGACTCGTTCGCGTGGGGTTCGACGGACCGCGGCGCGGCGGACCCGGCGCAACTGGAGCGGCTGCTGGCCGAATCGGTCCGCATCTTCGGACGGGGCCACGTCTTCTTCGGGTCGTTCCCGTCCGAGGCACGCCCCGAGCACGTGACGCCCGAACTGGTCGAGGTGGTGGCCCGGCATGCCGCCAACGACACCATCGCCTTCGGGGCGCAGTCGGGCAGCGATCGGATCCTGAAGGCGATCCATCGCGGCCATGACGCGGACGCGGTCCGTCGGGCCGCACGGGTGGTGCTGGCGGCGGGGCTTCGGCCGATCGTGGACTTCATCTGCGGGTTGCCCGGCGAGGACGAGTCCGACCGCGAGGCGACGCGAGCCCTGATCCGCGAACTGGCCGGCCTGGGGGCGGTAGTGCATACGCACGCATTCATGCCTCTGCCCGGTACGCAGTTGTGGGACGCCCCGCCCGGCGAGGTCGATGACGTGACCCGGGAGCTGCTGGACACCCTGGCCAGCCAGGGCCGGCACATCGGTCGCTGGCGGACGCACCAGGGCCAGGCGCGACGGACCGCTGCGTTCCTGGCCGCCCTGGAGCACGGTGGCGGCATCCTCCCTTGACCCTGGCGCCCGCCGGTTGCTAGCATGTGGCGTCCTCAACCGGAACCCCGATGCGCCGCGCCGCCTGCCTCCCGGTGTTCGCGATCGCGGCGCTGCTGCTCGTCGCTCCCTCGGCGCTCGCGCAGTCGGGAGGCGACTTCCCGTACCTGTACCAGCACGCGGGTCGCACGCGGCCGAACCTGTTCATGGTCGAAAGCGAAACGGCCTACGGCACCCGCGAGGCCCGTCCCTTCGGCGAGCAGGGCGTCGAGGAGGGCGTCCGCCTTCGGTGGGCCCCGACGTCCTTCCTGGTCCTCGAGGGCTGGGGCGGGATGGTGCTGGCGGGCGGCGCCTACCGCGCTTCCGCCGCGTCCATCGACGCGTACTTCAGCGTGCTGGACCAGCAGCGCCACCAGGTCAACCTGACGCTGGGCGGCGGCTGCCTGGTGGACTTCCAGGCCATCGCCGTGCCGCGCCTGTACGCGGCCCTTTCGCGATCCTTCGGCCCCTTGGATCTGGCCCTGTCCACCCGGGTCGAATTCCCGGTGACCGGCGCCCGCGACGTGGCCGACCTCGTGCTGGGCGTCGCGGCGTCCTACCGGGTCGCCCCGTGGTCGCGCCTGGGGATCGAGATCGTCGGACAGGATCTGGAAGGCTTCTGGGAGCATGACGAGGCCGAGGGCGGGGCGAAGGTCGTGATGGGCCCGACCGCCTGGTTCGCCATCGGGCGGCACCTCGAGGTCAAGGCCAACGCCGGGGCCGTGCTGCCCGCGACAGCCAACGTCCCGCGCCGCGTGGCACCCGGCATCGACGCCCCGGGCCAGGGCTACGGCTTCCTGGGCCGCCTGGCGCTGGCCTGGGTGCTCTGACCCGCGACCGCCGGCCTACTGGGCCAGTTCCGGCGCCCACAGGTAGTAGAACCCCGACGACGGCACGGACAGGTACTTCGTCACTTCCAGGTCGATCAGCTTCGGCATCTTCCCGGGGTCCCCGCCACCGCCGTACACCGTGTCCTCGGCCACCTCGGTGCGCCGGTAGGTGACGACGCTCGCGTCCGCCGGCAGCCCCGCCAGTTCGCGTGCCGCCCGGATGCCGTCCGCGAGGTACCCGATGGCGTCCACCAGCCCGATGGCCTTCGCCTGCTGCGCCGACATCACCCGCGCATCCGCGTAGCCCGACGTGTCGGTCAGTTTGCGGCGCTCCTTCACCAGCGCGACGAAGTGGTCGCCCATTTCCTTGACCAGCCCCTGGAACAGCCCCTTTTCCTCGTCCGTGGCCGACCGGTAGAAGGCCCCCATGTCCTTCTTGTCGCCGCTCTTGGTCACCTCGGCGTCCAGCCCGATCTTGTCCATCAGGCCCCGGGCCTTGGCCCGCACGAAGATCACGCCGATCGACCCGGTCAGGGTCGTCGGGTGCGCCAGGATCCGATCGGCCGCCATCGCGATGTAGTAGGCTCCCGAGGTGGCCTTGTTCAGGAAGTGCGCGACGACCTTCACGCCGGTCTTCGCCTTGAACGCCTCGATCTCGTGAAACAGCACGTCGCTGCCCGTGGCGGTCCCCCCGGGGCTGTCGATCAGCAGCACGACCGCCTTGATCGCCTCGTCACGCTCGGCCCGGTGCAACTGCGCCACGACCTCCTCCACGAGGCTCGGCTTGTCGGCCAGGAATCCCGACCGGGGCTCGGTCGAAATGGCCCCCTGGACCGGCACGATCAGCACCTTGTGCTTCCGGTCGCCCTTTTCCAGCACCGACTCCTTCAGCGGCTCGGTACCGTTCGAGAACAGTTTGATCCCGCCCCCGAAGCACCCGGGAAGCAGGCCCAGGGCCAGCAGGGCCAGCGAAACGATGCGCGCCTTCATGCGACACCTCCAGTGCGGAAACAGTGTGGCGACGACCGGAAGGAGGCAAGAGGGGGAATCACCGGGAAGCCGGAACGACCACGACTCAGTGGCCACTGCCGCCCTTCTTCCGCCGGCGATTGGTCCGCACGATGTCCGCGATGATGTAGGAGATGAAGAAGCTCATCGTCACCGACACGAGGGCGATGTACAGTTTCTCGATCAGCGCGGGCAGCCAGTGGCGGTTCTCGGCCAGCGCCGTGTGGATCTTGCCCGTTGTGATGGGCTTGGTCACGTCCTCGACGTTATGGCACTTGCCGCAGGTCTTCGACATGTTGGCCGGGTTGGTGGACGACTTCGGGTCCGACGACGCGCGGATGTCGTGGGACTCGTGGCAGGACGCGCAGTTGGCGACGCGGGTGTCGCCCAGCTTGGACGACGCGCCGTGGAAGGACTCCTGGTACGTCTGCACCCGCGCCTCGGGAATCCCGTACTTGTTCACCACGCTGGCCTGGGCGTGGCACTTCAGGCACGTCTGCGCCACGTTGGTCGCGTAGGTCGATGCCCCAGCGGTCAGGTGCGACGCGATCTGGTGCGTCCGGTGGCAGTCGGTGCACACCGGGACGTCCAGGTTGCCCTCCAGGAACGGCTTGCCGTGCACGCTTTCCAGGTACAGGTTGACCACGCCGGCATGGCACTTGCCGCAGGTGGCGGGGATCTTGGCCCGCGAGATCCGGTTGTTGCCGCTGTCGTTGCCGTGGGTGACGTCGTGGCTGCCGTGGCAGTCCACGCAGGTGGCCGACACCATCAGGCCCGACTTCGTCACGGCGATGCCGTGGACGCTGCCGAAGTAGTCCTTCACGGCGCTGACCATCTCGGGCTTGAACCCGCGCTCCTCGTCCATGTGGCACTTCGCACAGGACTGGGCCTGGTTCAGCCGGAACACCGTGGACTTCGGATCGCCCGGGGGCAGCACGTCGTGATCCCCGTGGCAGTCGGTGCACGTGGCCACCTTGTCGTTGGGCGCCGTGCCGTGCCAGCTGACCTTGTAGATGGCGAATTCCTTGTCGTGGCAGGCGCCGCACTTCGCGGCGATGCGCAGGTTCCGCCCGTGGTTGGCGCCCTTCCGGACGATGTCGTGCGTCCCGTGGCAGTCGACGCACTTCGGGGCGTCGGCGTTGCTGACGCCATGGACGCTGCCCGACATCTCGGCCTCGACCGCCTGGTGGCACTTCAGGCACTGGACCTTCGGGGGCGCCGCGTGGGCGTCCCCGGTGACCTCGAAGTCGCCGTGGCACGCGATGCATCCCGCGCTGCCCTTGCCCTCGACCAGTTTCAGGTGGGGCGATTCCTTCAGGGCCGCCCCCGACGCG
>CAIOFV010000135.1 GCA_903857665.1 uncultured Myxococcales bacterium | reverse complement strand
TCGCAGGCGTCGCCCTTGCCGTCCCCGTCCAGATCGGCCTGGTCGGGGTTCGCCACGGTCGGGCAGTTGTCCGGCTTCGCAATGGTCGGGCAGCCCGGGCGGTTGTCGTGCACGCCGTCGCCGTCCACGTCGCAGTCGCACGCGTCGCCGATCCCGTCGCCGTCGGTGTCCGTCTGGTCGCCGTTCGCGACGAACTTGCAGTTGTCCGGGGACGCCACGATCGGGCACCCGGGGTTGTTGTTCGCCACGCCGTCGCCGTCCACGTCGCAGTCGCACGCGTCGCCGATCAGATCCTTGTCGGTGTCGGCCTGATCCGGGTTGAACAGCGAGGGGCAGTTGTCCTTCGGGAAGGCCTGCGGGCAGCCCGGGTTGTCGTTCGCCACGCCGTCGCCATCGATGTCGCAGTCGCACGCGTCGCCGATGCCGTCATTGTCCGTGTCCAGCTGGTCGGGGTTCGCGACCATCGGGCAGTTGTCGCAGGCGCCCCGGCACAACGGGCAGGCGGGGTTGTCGTTCGGCTTGCCGTCCCCGTCGATGTCGCAGTCCACGCAGTCGGCGATATGGTCGCCGTCCAGGTCGGGGAACCCTTCGTCGGTCTGCCCGTTGCAGTTGTCGTCACGACCGTTGCACGTTTCGCTGGTGGCATAGGTTCCCTCGCAGATCGCCTGCCGGCCGCCGATGCACTGCGCCAGTCCCTTGCAGGTACCCAGGCCGTTCACCAGGTCGCATGACGCCGGCAGGACGTCTTCGTCGGTCGAGCCGTCGCAGTCGTCGTCCACGTTGTTGCAGATTTCGGCGGCAGGCGTCCTGGCGTTGCAGGCCTTGTCGCAGGTGCGCTCGCCCGCGCAGCTGCCGAACCCGTTTTCGACCCGGCAGGTCGTCAGGTACCCCTTGTCCTTGAACTTCTTCGTGCACGGGCAGTCGCCCGAGTCGGGCTCGCACAGGGACGCGGCCTGGCCATCCACCTGGACCTCGTTGCACGAGAAGCCCGTGGGGCAGGGCAGCAGGGCGCTGCACTCCACCGCGCAGAACTTGCCGATCGGCCCCTGGTCCAGGCAGACGTTCTTCGAGGCGACGAAGGTGCTGGCGCAGTCGGCGTTGGCCTTGCACGGCTGGCAGAGCATGGACGAGCGGTCGATGCACGCATAGGCCGGATCCGGTTCCGAGGCGACCTTGGCGCAGGCCCACCCTTCGGGGCAGGAATCCCCGGTTACGCACTGCCGAGTACAGACGAAGTCCTCCATGGTTTCAATGCAATAGCCCGACAGGCACTCTTCCGGAGTCGCGCAGGGCCAGCCGAATTCGCCGGGCTGCGGTGCGACGTCGGCTTCTGCGGGGCTGTCCTCGACCAGCAAATCGGGGACGTCGCATCTTTCGCCGGAGCACCCCTCGGAAATCCCATCGTCCGAAGGAAGATCACGCGGGTTGACGACCTCGTCGCCGCCATCAGGCAGTTCGAGGATGTCGATGAACGGCAGGTCCAGGTCGCCCAGGTCGCCCGCTTCAGGGCCCGGGTCCTCGATCTTGCTGGAACTCCCGCCACATCCGACGGTCATGAAGGCAAGCGCGAGGATCCAGCGGACGAATGCACCACGCATGTCGGTCTCCGTCGAGGGCAGCGGACCCATGATATCCCATGCCCCTTCCGCCTCAAAGGGTTCCTGACCGTCGCGCCGCTTCTCGGTCGCGGTCTTCCCACGACCTTGATGAATTCGTTCCGTCTGCCCCGTCGCTCCGTTATCCTTGGGGAGGTTCCGGGGCGGGGTTCGCATCGCCCGACGACGGGGTCCGACGAAGGAGACCGACATGCTTCGACTGGAGTTCCCGGAGAGCCTGCTGACGGGGCACGCCGAGGTGGACCGGCAGCACCGGATCCTGTTCGACGCCGCGGACCGGGTGCTGGCCGTGAGGGAGGCGTCGCGGGACACGGTGATCCCGGCGATCCGCTTCCTGCTGTCGTACGTGCACTATCACTTCCGGGCCGAGGAGGCCCTGATGGACGCGATCGGCTACGACCGGGCGGAACACCACAGGCGCCAGCATACGATGCTCCGGGAGGCGGTCGAGCAGGTGAAGGAGGCCGTCCTGGCCGGGGAGGACATGGACCGGATCGCGGCGCGACTGCACGTCCTGTTCCTGGACGGGTACGTCTTCCACATCCGGAACGTGGACGCCCCGCTGGCGGCCGCCGCGCGGGCGAAGGGCAAGGAGGGCGAGGATGCCCTGCCTCCGTCCAGGGTGCTGGTCCAGGCGGGCTGGCTGTCCTCGGAACACGAGGGCGTGGACCTGCCGAGGCCCCCGGACGCTTCGAACAAGCCCTGAGCCAGGCACTGACGGCGACGACGAATGACTGCATCTGCCGCACCGCGGGCCCCTTGCCCCTCGCCGACCTGCCCGAACCCGCGGCTCGCCGCGGCGACGCTGCTGGTGTCGGCGACCCTGACGGTGATGGCGGGAGCGACGATCGCGCCCAGCCTCCCCGCACTGCGGACCCATTTCGCCGACACGCCCGACATCGACCTGTGGGTGCGGCTGGTCCTGTCCCTCCCGGCGCTGGCGATCGCCCTGGCATCGCCCCCCATCGGGCTGCTGATCGACCGCAAGGGACGTGTGCCGGTTCTGCGGGCCTCGCTGGTTCTGTACGCCTTCGCAGGGGCGTCGGGCCTGGTCGTCGACACCCTGTGGGCGCTGCTGGCGGGCCGGTTCCTGCTGGGCGTGGCCGTCGCGGGAATCCTGACGTCCTCGACCGCCCTCATCGCCGACGCGTACGACGGATCCCGCCGCGCGCGGTTCCTGGGGCTCCAGGGGTCGTTCATGGGATTCGGCGGCGTGCTGTTCCTGACCCTGGGCGGGATCCTGGCGGAACTGGGCTGGCGCCTGCCGTTCGCGGTGTACCTGCTGTCGCTGCTGGTGCTGCCCGGGGCGATCCTGGGCTTGCACGACGGGCCACCGCCGTCCCGGGAACCGGGGGCGACGGAGGTCGCGGACAGGGTCCCCTGGGCGCCGCTGGTTCGCATCTACGCGGTGACCTTCATGGGGATGGCCGTGTTCTATCTGATCCCCACGCAGATCCCGTTCCTGCTGCAGGCGCTTTCGGGCGGCGGGGCCTCGACGGCCGGCCTGGCCATTGCGGCGGGCGCGCTGGTGTCGGCGACGGTTTCGCTGCTGTACGGTCGCGTGTCGGCCCGCGTCGGATTCCCGGCCTTGGCCGCCGCATCGTTGGCACTGCTGGGGGCGGGGTTCGTGGTGGTCGGCGAGGCCGAATCCATCGCGGGGGTCGTCGCGGGACTGGGCGTGTGCGGGTTGGGGACGGGGTTGATCATGCCCAACGGCGCCCAGTGGCTGATCACGACCGTGCCGGCATCGCTGCGCGGCCGGTCGCTGGGGGCGATGAACACCGCGATCTTCCTGGGCCAGTTCGTGTCGCCGGTGATGGTGCACCTGTTCCTTTCCGAGGGCGGCCCCGCCCACGCGTTCCTGGTGGTGGCGGGCGGTTCGGCCGCTGCGGGGGCCACGCTGGCGCTGCAGGCCGGCGTTTCGGATCGACGGCAGCAGCAGCGGGCGGTCTGGAAATGACGAAGGCAGGGACCGAACGCATCCCGAACCGGTCCGAGGCACGCCCGGGCGATTGA
Organism: uncultured Myxococcales bacterium; assembly: GCA_903857665.1. Lineage (GTDB taxonomy): Bacteria > Myxococcota_A > UBA9042 > DTJE01 > DTJE01 > CAIZWN01. The sequence continues at coordinate 38,514 of CAIOFV010000135.1, read as the reverse complement.
CGCCATCGACGGAACCTTGCACCCTTCGGCTGCGTGCCCTGGAGGTCTCGAATGCGTTTGGCCGTTGCGTTCGCGCTGCTGCCCGTCCTGCTGAACCTCGTGTCGCTGCCCGTCCTTGCCGGCCCCTCCCTGCCGGCCGACGTGGGCGTGGCGCGATCGACGACGAAGGTGCTGGCGTCGACGCCTCGCGACGGCCTGCCGCGGGCCGCGGTGCTGGACGCGATCCGCAACGAGTGGGTGGCGTTCCAGGTGGTGATCGCTGCCCCGGCCGACACGCCGCTGACCGCCGTGGACGCGACGCTGTCGGACCTCGCGGGCCCGGGCGGCGCGAAGGTCCCGGCCGACCAGGCCCTGCTGTACCGCGAGCACTACCACCACGTGGACCTGCCGTCCTACTGCGACGTGATCATGAACCCCGACTGCGCGGCCCACCCCGAGTACGTACGCACCGTCGGCGACTACCCGGACGCGATGATCCCGCTGCGGGACCCCTATGGCGACCCGACGCGGCCCGTGGGCGCGAATTTCACCATCGAAGGCGGCGCCTTCGCGACCCTGTTCGTGGACGTCTTCGTGCCCGCCGCGACGCCCCCGGGCGACTATGCGGGCGTACTGGCAGTGAAGGCCGGGACGACCTCCCTGGCCGACATCCCGGTCACGCTGACGGTGTACGACGTGACGCTGTCCGACACGCGCCACGTCGCGACTGCCTACGGGTTCGGCAGCGGCGGCCTGTGGCGGTACCACGGCGGCCCGTCGGGCGGCGACGCGGCGACCCGCGACCGGATCCTCCGCAACTACGAATGGGAAATGCACCGGCACCGGATCGACCCGACCGACCTCAACCCGGGCCTGTCGTTCCAGTTCGATGACGCCGGCGCGCTCAAGCCGATCGACTTCACGGCCTACGACACCTACATGGCTCCCCGCATCGACGGGTCGTACTACCCGGACGGCGCGGGCGTGAACCGTTTCAACCTGGGCATGTTCCAGGCGGGCTTCGGCATCGGCAGCCTGACCGCGGACCAGTGGGGCGCCGCGGGCAAGGCGGTGGCGCAGCACCTGGTCGACAAGGGCTGGATGAGCCACACCTACATCTACTCGCACGACGAGCCCTGGCTGCCCGCCTACCAGAACGAAAACCCCGGCCCGATCCAGCGCATCGCCGACGACGTCGCCACGATGCGCCGGTACACGGACCTTTGGAACGGGCACATCCTGGTCACGGGACCCTGGCTGCCCGAGCTGGACACCTCGGTGGACATCTGGTGCCCCGATTCGGCCATGTACAGCGACACGTTCTGGCCCAGGGGCACGTGGCCGGACGCCCAGAAGTACGTGGACCTGAGGGCCCAGGGCAAGGAACTGTGGGAGTACGTCTGCAACGCGAACTTCCCGCCGATGCTGGGCTACGACGTGGACAGCCCCTACGGCCAGGAGCCGCGGCTGGCCCAGTGGGGCGCGTGGCAGGCCGGCGCGACGGGCTTCCTGTACTGGGCGACCACCTTCTGGCGGGACCCGACCCCCTGGCTGAAACTGGCCGACCCGGGCTTCGGCCCCGACTTCGCCCGCAACGGCGACGGCATCCTCATCTATCCCGGCAACCACGACGGCACGGACGGTCCGACGGCCGGCTCGCCGCCCGGGATGGACGTGGACGGCCCCGCGGTGTCCTACCGGCTGAAGCAGGTCCGCGACGGCATGGAGGACTGGGAGTTGTTGCTGGTGGCGCAGGGGCTGGGCGCCGACGCGTACGTGCAGGCCCAGGTGCGCCGGGCGGTTCGGGCCCAGGGCGCGCCGCTGAACGACGATTTCGATGACGCGAACCGGCCGTGGGACCTGGACGATTCCGTAGTGTCGGACGCGCGCCGGATGATCGCCTTGAAGGTGCAGTTCCTGCTGAACCCGACGAAGTACGCCGACCCCGAGCCGCCGCCGACGCCCGACGTCGTCGAACCGGCGCCCGACGCGCCCGCGGCCGACGTCGTCGCCGACACGCCCGCCACCGACGCGGGGACCGACCCCGGAGCGCCCCCGGGCGGATCCTCGGGGTGCGTGGCCGCGTCACGAAGCGCACCGGCGGCTGCGTGGCTGCCGGTGCTGGCCGGCCTGTGCGCGCTGGCCCTCCGGCGCAGGCGCGCCGGCAAGGGTTCGTAGGGAACTCGCGCCCCCTGGCTTGACGAGGCTTCCGGCCATGCTGACCTGCCCGCGTTGCCGTGTACCCCTGAAGGGCATCTCGTCCCGCCTGGGTCCCCGGTCCTTCGCATGCCCGTCCTGCGCGGGCCGCGCCATCACGCTGGAGGCCCTGCGCCCCTACACCCCGCCGCAGCGCCTGACCGCGCTGTGGATGGACACGCAGCACGGCGGCGACGGCCCGGGACAGTCCTGTCCGGGGTGCGGGCAGGCCATGCGGGCGGTGCATTCCGACTTGACCGACGGACGCCTGGACCTCGACTGCTGCCCCGGCTGCCGCCTGGTCTGGTTCGACCCGACCGAGGTGGAGCGCCTCGCCGAGCCGCACGACCGGGTCGCCGAGGCCCGGCACGCCGAGGAGGCCCGGCGGCAGCGAGAGCGCGACCTGCCCCTGGAGGCCCGCGTCCTGCTGGCGAAGGCCGAGGTGGAAAGCATCGCGGCGCACGCGAAGCCGGACATCCTGGGGGATGCGGTTGCCAGCGCCCCCGAGGAACCCTGGCAGTGGGTCCCCGCGGCGATGGGCCTCCCGATCGAGGTCGACCGCCCGCCGCGCGAACACTTCGCGTGGGCCACCTGGATCACCGGCGGTGTCATCCTGTTCGGGGGGCTGTTCGCGCTGGGCGACACCCGCGGATCCGTCGCTGCGCTGGGCCTGCTGCCCTCCGATCCGTGGCGCGCGGGCGGCCTGACCTGGCTGTCGTCGCTGGTGGTCCACGGCGGCCTGGGCCACCTGCTGGGGAACCTGTACTTCCTGCTGCTGGCCGGCGACGACGTCGAGGACGTCCTGGGGCCGGCGCGCTGGGTCGCCCTGTTCCTGCTGGCAGGCCTGGCGGGCAACCTGGCGCACGTGCTGTTCGACCCGCGCCCCGGCATCCCCCTCGTGGGCGCCAGCGGGTCCATTTCCGGCCTGATCGCCTTCTATGCCCTGCGGTTCCCGTTCGCGCGGATGGCGCTGGTGTTCCGGCTGTTCTGGAGGTTCGCGTTCCTGAAGATCCCGGTGTTCGTGGCGGCGGCCTTCTGGCTGCTGCTGCAGGTCGTCGGCGCCTGGGCCCAGCGGGGCGGCTGCTCGCAGGTGTCGGCCTTCGCCCACCTCGGCGGCTTCACGGTCGGCGTGGCCTTCTGGGCGGTGTCGCAGCGATTCCCGCGGCACGTCCCGTCCACCACCGCCTTCTGACGCCGGGCCCCGGGCGCGACCTTCCCCCGCCCGGGCACACACCGGCCCCGGGCGCCCGAACGTGACTCCGGGCCCCTGAACTACGATAATGGTGTCCGGCCGCCCGCCGAGGCGGTCCCGAAAGGAGGATCGAAATGCCGTTCACCCCCGCCCCCTGGAAGCGCTGCATCCCGCCGGCGCCCCGTGTCGCCGTGCTGCGGACCAGCCCCGCCACCGTCGTCGACGACTACCGCCGCCTGCTGCACCTGGCCCGCGTCGAGGAATCGCTGGACCCGGCGGCCCAGACCATCCTGAAGGACAACATCACGTGGCACCAGTTGCACCCGGCGGTCAACACGACGCCGTGGCAGTTGGAAGGCACGATCCTGGGCCTGCGGGATCACGGGTACACGGACCTGGTGGACGTGCACAACCACACGGTCGTCACCGACCCCTTCAAGGGCGAAGTGAACCTGGGCTTCAAGCCGGTCTACGAAAAGTACGACATCCCCGTGAAGTACAACTTCCGGGACTCGGACATGAAGTGGGAACTGTTCACGCCCCAGGCGAACATGCTGGTGCTGCCGCGGATCTTCCCGCACGGGATCCGCATCCCGGACTACTTCCCGGGACGCAACATCGTGCAACTGCCCACGATGAAGACGCACACCTACACGACCTACACGGGCGCCATGAAGAACGCCTTCGGCGGCCTCCTGTCCGCGATGCGGCACTACACGCACACCTGGATCCACGAGACCCTGGTGGACCTCCTGGCCATCGGGCAGGAAATCCACACGGGCATGTTCGCGACGATGGACGGCACCACGGCGGGCGAGGGGCCCGGCCCGCGGACCGTGCTGCCGCACGACAAGAACATCATCATCGCGTCGGCCGACCAGGTGGCCATCGACGCGGTGGCCGCGACGCTGATGGGCTTCGACCCGTTGTCGCTGCCGTGCATCCGGCTGGCCCACGAAGGCGGCCTGGGCATGGGCGACCTGACGCACATCGAGGTGGTGGGCGACCGGGACGTGCTGAACGAGCGCTGGAACTTCAAGGTCGGCGCCAACTTCGCCACCGGCGTCGGCATGCTGCTGTGGCGCACGTGGCCCTTCAACCAGATGCAGAAGGCGCTGTTCCACACGCCGCTGGTGAAGGTCTTCGAAAGCGCCTCGGCCATCTACCACGACGACATCAAGTACCCGCTGGAAAGCCGCAAGATCGTGGACACCTGGCTGCGCGACTCGCCCTGGGGGCACCTGTTCACCACGGAATACGCCAGCGCCCGGACGATCCCGGACCGTCCCGCGGCCCCGCCGTGGAAGCGGAAGGGCTAGCCAATCGGCGGGCGCCGCACCCGGCCCGCCGGGGGACGACGCCCGTCGATCCATCCGATGCATCGACGCCGGGTTGGGGAACTACTTCTTGCGGCGGGTTTCCAGCAAGGCCTCGAACCAGGGTTCCTTGCGCACGGAGTCGAGGTCGGTATCAGTCTCGATATGGCTATCGTCGGGAAGGTCGCCATGCTTCAGGGCGGTTTCGAGCCACCTCTGGGCATCGGCGGGCCTGCCGGAAAGGGCGCAAACGCAGGCAAGATTGTAGCTGCTTGAACCCGGTGAAAGTTCCTCGGCCTCGCCGAGACGTTGTTCGGCCTCGCGCAGGAGTCTGTCGGCCTCTTCCCCGCTCCGCGTCCTGGCTTGATCCAGGTAGGCTGTGCCCCAGTTGTAGAGCGCCCCGTGCTTGTCGGGCTTGACGCGGAGGGCCTCCGCGAATTTCTCGCGAGCTTCGCCAAAGAGCCCATCGGCCTCTTCCCCGCTTCGCGTCTTCGCCTGATCTGAAAGGGCGCAGCCCCAATTGTTCAGAGCCTCGTGCTTGTCGGGCTTGAAGCGAAGGGCCTCGGAATATTTCTCGAACGCTTCTTCGAAAAACCTGTCGGCTTCCTTCCCCTTCCGAGCCCTTGCACTCATGGAAAGATCCACGCCCCAGTTGTAGAAGACGTCGCTGTCCTCGGGCTGGAGCCTCGACAGCAAGTGATGGGCGCGCCAGACCCAGGAGTCGTCGTCATGCGTTTGCGCCTTTTCCATCGTCGTCAAGGCACGCAGGATTCCTTCGCACGAGGATGGTTCGAGCGGAGCCAGGCGCTCCAGGAGTTCCACGCGCTCCAGTCGGTGGGCGGGCGAGTCGGGACGTGTCCGGGTGATGCGTTCCATCAAGGACTGGCGGTCGTCGTCCCGGAAATGCGCGACCCGATCCGACAACTTCCGATACGGCCCGTTGATCTGGGCCTCCGGCTCGTAGACCAGCATCGGTTCGTCGAGCAGGGCCAGTCGCGGGTCGTAGGGAATCTGGAGGGGTTCCTTGCCGCCGGTGATGCTGCCCAGGAGGCCGGAAACCCGCTCGATCCGAATCCGTCGCAGTTCCAACTCGCCTGTCGGCACGGGCGTGAGGACCAGTTCCCTCCGCTCGGGAGGCAGTTTGTCGATCGCCAGGCGCTTCAAGAAGAACTCGGTGCCCAGCAGGTTCTGTTCGTTCAGGCCTGTCAGCAGGACCACCGCGTCCGCCAGGTCCCCGACGCACAGTTCGGCAACCAGGTTCAGGCCGGTGCGCGAGTCGACCAGGACGTAGTCGTAGGGTCGGGTCCGGATCCATGCACGGAAGACCTGGGCGACGGCCCGGGCGATCCGGCGGTCGTACAGGAAGGCCAGGTCAAGGGCGTTGAGTTCATTCGAATACTGCTCGGGAGACGCGACGAAGACACCGGCGGGCATCAGATCCAAGGTGGCCGCGGGGGCCAGCGGGACGATCGCTTCGGGGACCTTCAGCGACTGAAGAAAGGGGGCCAGGTCGGCCGGGTCGGTGAATGCGGGAACCCCTGCGGAGTCTCCGGTTTCGACCGCCATGCGAATCGGCCGCGCCACCTTCTGCCAGGCCCCCAGGAAACCGGGGCAGCCGGGATCGATCTGGTCGCGCAGGAACAGGGTCAGTCCGGGGGCTTCCAGGTCCGCATCGATCAGCAGGACCCTCCGTCCCCAGGCGGCGAGTTGAAGTCCCACGTTGTACAGTGCCAGCGTCCGGCCCACGCCCCCCTTGAAGGAGTGGAAGGTCACGAACGTGGCGTCGGGGCGGTCTGACATGGTCACGCGGCCTCCAGGTCCCGGGCTTCGGTCAGGGACGAGGAATCCGCCAAGGCGCGAACCAGGCTGGCGCGGGCAAACCGGTCCACCTGATCCGCGCGGAGGTTGTTCGCCAAGGCGAGCACCCTGGTCAGGAGGGCGAGGGAGGGCGGTGGGGCGTGCGCGGCCAGCATCACGCCAAACCGCATCAGCGTCGGTTGCAACAGGTCCCGATCAGCCGGCGCCAGGTTCAACGTGTTCAACCGCTGCTGGAAGAACTGGGCGCCGCTGCTGGCCCGGTAGACCTGTGTCAGGCGGAGCGGGAGCCGGGCCGAAAGCGGGGGATCCCGGAACACATGCAGGTTCGAGACCAGGGCATCCAGCGCAGCTTCCCATCCATTCGCCGCCAGGAGGGCCGCAATCGCCGCCTCGCCGGTCCTTGGCTGCCCGGCAAGGTGCATCCAGAACTCCCGATCGACACGGGAGGCCTTGCAGGCGAGGGCATTCACCACGCGGATGTCGAGGTCGTGGTCCGTCCAGTACACACTGGTCCATAGGGACGTACCGATGACCGACCGGATGGCTCCGACGCATCCGGTTCCGGGAAAGCGTCCATACAGGGCCAGGGTTTCACTGAACTCCCGCAGGTCGGGCGCGGCCCGGGTAACCTGGTCGATCGTTGCGCGATCGATCACCGCGGCGAGGCGCGTGATCAAAGGGTCGCTCAGGGCCCGTCCTTCGGCCAGCCGCAGGAGGATCTCGCCCCGGGATTCCTCGGATTCGCGAATCGGGAACCGCGCATCCCGTCCCGCCAGCCGATCCTGTACCCAGGATTCGACGGCATCGGGCGAAAGTCCTTCCAGCCAGGTGCCCAGAAGGCTTGAAGAGTCGGTCTTGGTGCTCATGCAATTCGCCTGGGTCGCTGGGTCAGGCAGGCCAACGACCGGGTTCCGTGAACGATCTCCGGGATGCCGGCCACGTCATTGTCCCGGTGCCAAGTGCAACCGATTGTAGCCCCTGGCGCCGCAGGACGGAAATACGCGAACCAGCCTGCGTCTGCCACCGTCGGAAACCGTGGTTCTGGGACGTCAGCGGAAGGATACCGGAGTTCGAACCGCGACGGCGGATCCGGCTTGAGGCCCAGGACAGCCAGAAGTTCAGCGGCGGGCCGGCCGTCCGCAGGGCATGAGCCCTCGGCAGGCGCGGCAGCGAACACCGATTCGCCGGATGATCTCGTGAACTGGACGCTCGCGAGAGCCGCCTTCCACACGTCCCAATCATCCGACAGGCTTTCGTCGAACGACACCTCGTCCACGATGGCGGGGTCACCCCCCAGCGCAATGTTCCGAAGCCAATAAAAGGTCACGTATCGGAACAGAGTCGCTGGAAGGACCCTCGATGGGAGAGGGACGCCACAGAGAGCATGCCTTCGGCAAACCGCGTCGTAGGCCTCAGCAAGGGTTCCCGCAGGGCGCCTGGCTTCGTCAACGATGTCTTGAAGGAATGCCCCGAAGGCCGCGGGCGACGGTGCGCCGCCGGATCGGCCGCAGAAGTGCTCTTCCGAACGAAGATTGGCGATGATCCGGGTGCCGTCTGTCGGTCCGTGACCCGGTGTTCCATGGCCCGCGCAGAGGGCGCACCACTGGTCGTGTTCGGCGGGGTCCGGCGTCTCCCCCCTGGCATCATCGTACAGGCTCATGGTTCTCTCTCGACCTGTGGACGGATTGGTAAACTGTTTTCGGCCGTTCTGTCAACCATGGGTCCGGGCGGCTTTGCGTCGCCCAGGCCCATGTCTCCGGGCCGATCCTGACCGGCGCCCCCCCTTGGTTCCGTCCGCCGCATCGAGGTTCCGTAGGATGCTGATCACGTTGAGGCATGTCAAATCACGGGGGGGGGCAGAGGTGTGACCATCCTCATCGACCGCGAGCCGCTGTCGGTTCAACGGTAGGCCCCATCGCCACCTCGCCGGCAGGCCTGGCGAAGGCGCGTCGTCGCGCCCCTTGACGGAAGCCGGGATCGCCCGGAGCCAGTTGATTGTTCCCGCGCGCAGGTACAAAATCCACGCGCCCGACGAGCGGCGATCCCGGCTTCAGGAGGATGATCGTGAAACCGTTCCTGCTGGAGGGCGCGTCGGCGTTCTCGCCCTTTCGTGTCGAGTCGTTGACCCACGCGCTGGCCGCTCGCCTGCCGTCCCTGGCGAACGCGACGATCCAGGCGACGTTCGTGTACCTGCTGGACCTGGCGCGTCCGCTGGACGACGAGCCCGAGCGCCGCACCCGGGCGCTGCTGAACGCCGGCACCGCGACGATCCGCGCCGGCGGCTTCTTCGTGACCCCGCGCAAGGGCACCATTTCGCCCTGGTCGTCGAAGGCCACCGACATCTTCCACAACTGCGGCCTGAACGACGTGATTCGGGTCGAGCGCGGCATCCACGTGCACCTGCTGGACGCCAACGGCGCCGAGGTCGCGTTGGCGTCGCTGGGTGGTGCCGGGGAAGCGCTGCACGACCGCATGACCGAAGGCCTGTACGAGGACCTGTCCGACTTCTTCGCCCACCGCCCGCCGGCGCCGGGGCGCGTGTTCGACGTCGCCGCCCGGGGGCTGGACGCCATCGGGGAAGCGAACCGCACGATGGGCCTGGCCCTGAGCGACGACGAGATGCAGTACCTGTGCGACGCCTACACGCAGGCGGGCCGCAACCCGACCGACACGGAACTGGTGATGTTCGGGCAGGTCAATTCCGAGCACTGCCGCCACAAGATCTTCAACGCCTCCTGGCAGGTGGACGGCCAGCCGCAGTCGCAGTCGCTGTTCCAGATGATCAAGCACACCCACGCGTGCCACCCCGAAGGCACGCTGGTGGCCTACAGCGACAACTCGGGCGTCATCGAGGGCGTGCCCGCGGTTGCGTTCGAGGTCGATCCGGCCACGCACCGGTACTCGTTCCAGCCGGACCAGGTCGACATGATCATGAAGGTGGAAACCCACAACCATCCCACGGGCATCTCCCCGGCACCCGGCGCCGCGACCGGCGTGGGCGGGGAAATCCGCGACGAGGCGGCCACCGGGACGGGCAGCAAGACCAAGGCGGGCCTGAGCGGCTTCATGGTGTCGAACCTGCGCCTGCCGGGCCACCTGCTGCCGTGGGAACGCGAGGTCGCGGAACACCCGCGCAGGCTGGCCACGCCGTTGGCGATCATGCTGGAAGGGCCGATCGGCGGTGCCGCGTTCGGCAACGAGTTCGGCCGGCCGCAACTGTGCGGCTTCTTCCGGACCTACGAGGAAGTGGTCGCCGGCAGGTACCGCGGCTACCACAAGCCGATCATGCTGGCGGGCGGCATGGGCAACATCCGCCGCGGCCAGGTGCACAAGAAGGCGCTGGTCCCGGGCGCGTGGATCGTGCAACTGGGCGGCCCGGCGCTGCGCATCGGCCTGGGCGGCGGCGCGGCGTCGTCAATGGCCACCGGCAGCAACGACGAGGCGCTGGACTTCGATTCCGTGCAGCGCGGCAACGCCGAAATGGAGCGCCGCTGCCAGGAGGTCATCGACGCCTGCGTGGCCATGGGCGCGGACAACCCGATCCTCAGCATCCACGACATCGGCGCGGGCGGGCTGTCCAACGGCTGCCCCGAGCTGGTGGAAAAGACCGGCGCGGTGTTCCAGTTGCGGGCTGTGCCGAACGAAGAGCCGTCCATGAGCCCGATGGAAATCTGGTGCTGCGAGTCCCAGGAGCGCTACGTGCTGGCCATCGCCAACGAGGACCGGCCGCGCTTCGAGGACCTGTGCCGCCGCGAGCGCTGCCCGGTGGCGTTCATCGGCACGGCCTCCGGCGACGGGCGGCTGGTGCTGGAAGACGCCCACTTCGGCGATCGGCCGATCGACATGGACATCCAGGTGCTGCTGGGCAAGCCGCCGCGGATGCTGCGCGACGTGGCCCGCGACGCCACGCGGCCGCCGCCGCTGGACCTGTCGGGCGTCACGCCGCCGCTTGCCCTGGCGCGGGTGCTGCAGTTGCCCGCCGTATCCGACAAGACCTTCCTGGTGACTATCACCGACCGCAGCGTGACCGGCATGGTGCACCGCGACCAGATGGCCGGTCCGTACCAGATCCCCGTGTCCGACTGTGCCGTGACGATCACGGGCTACCAGGCGACCACCGGCGAGGCGATGGCCACCGGCGAACGCACCCCCATCGCGGTGATCGACGCGCCGGCCTCGGGGCGCATGGCCGTGGGCGAGGCACTGACCAACCTGGCGGGCGCCGACGTGGGCCCCATCGGCAACGTCAAGCTGTCGGCGAACTGGATGTGCGCCTGCGGCGAGCCGGGGGAAGACGCGAAGCTGTTCGACACGGTCGCGGCGGTGGGGCTGGACCTGTGCCCGAAACTGGGCGTGTCGATCCCGGTGGGCAAGGACTCGCTGTCGATGCGCACCGTGTGGGAGTCCAACGGGGACGGGTCCCACCGCCAGACCGCGCCACTCAGCCTGATCGTCAGCGCGTTCGCGCCGGTGCGGGACGTGGGCAAGACGCTGTCGCCGGACTTGAAGCCCGGCGATTCCTCGCTGGTGCTGGTGGACCTGGGCGCCGGCAGGAACCGGCTGGGCGGCAGCGCGCTGGCGCAGGTCTACAACCAGGCCGGCGACGACGCGCCGGACCTGGACGACCCGCAACGGTTCGCGTCGTTCTTCGCGGCGATGCAGGACCTGGTGAACCGCGGGCTGGTGCTGGCCTACCACGACCGGTCCGACGGCGGCGTGATGGTGACGCTGGCCGAAATGGCCATGGCGGGCGGGCGCGGCCTGGACGCCGACCTGGCGGGCGATCCGGGCGCCCCGCTGGCGTCGCTGTTCTCCGAAGAACTGGGCGCGGTGCTGCAGGTGGCCCGGGTGTGCGTGGACGAGGTCCTCGCGACGCTGGCGCGCCGCGGCCTGGGCGACCTGTCGCGGGTGATCGGGACGCCGCGAACCGATACGAAGGTCCGCATCGCCGTTGGCGGCCTGGCCGCCATCGACGCCAAGATCCCGGACTTCCGCCGCCTGTGGTCGTCGCTGACCCACCGGATGCAGGCGCTGCGGGACAACCCGGAATGCGCGCGGCAGGAATACGAGGATGCGTTGGAAGCGGGCAACCCCGGCATGACCTTCGCGCTGACCTACGCGCCCGACGAGGTCCCCCTCGTGCCGACGGCGCGCGCCGTCGCCAAGCCCCCGCGGGTGGCGATCCTGCGCGAGCAGGGCGTCAATGGCCACGTCGAAATGGCGGCCGCCTTCGCGCTGGCCGGCTTCGAGTCCCAGGACGTCCACATGACCGACCTGCACGCGGGCCGGGTGGACCTGCGGGACTTCGCGGGCCTGGTGGCGTGCGGCGGGTTCTCTTACGGCGACGTGCTGGGCGCCGGGTCCGGCTGGGCGCGTTCCATCCTGTACAACCCGCGCCTGGCGGACATGTTCGCGACGTTCTTCGCGCGCCCCGACACGTTCACGCTGGGCGTCTGCAACGGCTGCCAGATGGTGTCGCAGTTGAAGGGGATCATCCCCGGCGCGGACCACTGGCCCCTGTTCCACCGCAATGTCAGCGAGCAGTTCGAGGCGCGCTTCGCGACGGTGGAAATCCTGCCGTCGCCGTCGGTGCTGCTGGCGGGCATGGCCGGGTCCCGGATCCCGATCCCGGTCGCCCACGGCGAGGGACTGGCGGTCTTCGATGCGCCGGCGGATCGCGCGGCGATCGTGGGCGCCGGACTGGCGTCCGTGCGATTCGTGGACAACCACGGCCGGCCCACGGAACGCTATCCCCTGAACCCCAACGGCTCGGAAGGCGGCCTGACCGGCTTCACGTCCGCGGACGGCCGCGCGCTGATCCTGATGCCCCACCCCGAGCGCGGGTTCCGGTCCGCCCAGATGTCCTACCGTCCCGCCGACCTGTTCACCGGCGAATCCGGCCCCTGGATGCGCATGTTCCGCAACGCGTACGCGTTCGCCTGTTCGTCGCGGGAAGGGTCGTGAAACGATCGACGACCGCCGACGATTGAATCGCAACCTCGGAGGTCCCATGAACGACACCACGACCTGCGGCTGGCCCGGCGACGACCCGCAGATGCGCGCCTACCACGACACGGAATGGGGCGTGGTGGTCCGAGACGACCGGGCGCTGTTCGGGAAACTGGTGCTGGACGGGTTCCAGGCGGGCCTGTCGTGGAAGAGCATCCTGCACCGGCGCGACCACTTCCTGCGGGTGTTCGAAGGCTTCGACCCGGTGCGGCTGGCCGCCTGGGACGAGGCCCGCATCCAGGCCGCGCTGCTGGATCCGGGCATCATCCGCAACCGCGCCAAGGTCCGGGCTGCCGTGTCCAACGCCCAGGCGTTCCTGGACATGACCGCCGCGGGCACCTCGTTCGCGGGCTTCCTGTGGGGCTTCGTCGATGGCCGGCCCATCGACCACCGCTTCACGCACCTGTCCCACCTGCCCCCCGAATCCCCCGAATCGGTGGCCATGTCCAAGGCCCTCAAGAAGGCCGGCTTCCGCTTCTGCGGCCCGACGATCTGCTACGCCTTCATGCAGGCCGTCGGCATGGTCAACGACCACCTCGTGCACTGCTTCCGGCATGGCGAGGTCGGATCGTCCGGGAAATAGCGTGCTTATGGAACCTTGATGCCGCGCCCTTTCGTCCTTGCAACCTCCTGAGCGCACGCGCCCTATTCTGAATCCAGGCAACGGCATGCCCGAAGGGGAGGGCGTCATGAAGAACCGACCCGTCATCACGGACATCCTGTGGATGGGCGCCGGCGCGGCGGTCCTGGCCGTGATCTTCCTGGGAGCCTGGCACTTCCAGGAGAGCGCCGACCCGGCCCGGCTGCTGGCCGCGAAGGCCAGTCGCGCCGACCTCGTGGAACGGATGCAGCTCGCCATCGCATCGGCCTCGGAGGCCGAAAAGAGCGCCGTGCTGGCGACCACCGACGAGGATTCGCGAACGTTCGCGGACCAGGCGCGTGCGACCGCCGCGGACGTCGATCGGGAACGCCAGCAACTGGCCGGGTTGCTGGCGGAGGGCGGCATCGCGCACGAACAGGACCTGCTGGCCAGATTCTCCGAAACCTTCGAAAACCTCCGGCACATCGACGATGAGGTGCTCCGCCTGGCCGTGGAAAACACCAATCTCAAGGCCTTCGCGCTGCTGTTCGGCCCGGCGGCGGACGCCCTCGCGGAAATGGACGCCGCGCTGTCCCGCCTGCTGGCGCGGCACGCCGACCCGTCGGACGCCAGGCGAGTGATGCCCCTCGCCTTCGGGGCCCGGCTCGGGGTCCTGCGGATCCAGGGCCTGCTGGCGCCCCATGTCGCCGAGGAAAGCGACGCGAAGATGGACCGATTGGAGGCCGCGATGGCCGACGAGGAGACGCGGGTTCGCAAGGATCTCGACGAGCTCGCCGCATTGCCGTCGTTCCGGGGCGACGCCGACCTGGCAGCGGCCACGTCCAGTTTCGTCCAGTACGGCGGATTCAAGACCCGGATCCTGGCGCTGTCGCGCGAAAACACCAATGTCCGATCGCTGGCCCTGTCCCTGAACCAGAAGCGCAAGGCCATGGTCGTCTGCCTGGACGCCCTGGACGCGCTGCGACAGGCAATCCTGGACGAACCGATTCGGGGCGTGACGTATGGTCGGCCCGTGTCCCCGCGATGAGCCGGATTGCACGCCGCCCTCTCGTCCTGCAGGAAGGTTCGGGCCGAGTCGGTTGACCCGCGGTGGGTCGGCGCCCACACTTCCGCCCATGAACGCACGAAACTGCGCGCTGCTGTCCGTCCTTGCCACCTCCGGCCTGGCCTGCACCAGCATGCCTTCCTGGTGGGCCGAGGGCCTGGTCGGGAACACGACCCCCGAGGACCCTGCTGTGGCGTGTCCCGTCGTCCTCCCGGCCGACACGCTGGCGGATCGACGCGCGGCCTGCGAGTTCGGCGCCGGCGCCACGGTGCACGACACCCTGGGGCTGCCCGCCGACGTCCCGGCGCGCATCCCGATCCGCCACGTCATCGTGCTGATGAAGGAAAACCGGTCCTTCGACCACATCCTCGGCAGGCTCCACGACCAGGGGCAGCCCGGGGTGGAAGCGATCCCGGCGGACTTCAAGAACCGGGACCTGAACCACGTCGCCGTACCGCCAACCCCCGCGACCACCACCTGCGACGACTACGATCCGGAACACGGTTGGACGGCCATGCACGCGATGGTCAACAGCGGCGACATGGACGGCTTCGTCCGGTCGGCGGCGACGACCACCGGCACCGACGGCCACTTCGTCATGGGCTACCACGACCAAGGCGATCTGCCGTTCTACACCTGGCTCGCCCGCACGTTCGCGATCGACGATCGGCACTTCGCCTCAACGTTGACAGGCACCTATCCGAATCGCGACTTCCTGCTGTTCGGCACCGCCGACGGCGTCCGCGACACGGGTTCCGCGATGCCATCCGACACGACGCCGTCGCTGTTCGGGGCGATCGAGAAGGCCGGGTTCACCTGGATGGCGTATTCCGACGGGAGTCCCCTCAGTGGCACGCTGGGGTGGGGCGCGGAACATGCGGGGGTCGGGCGGTTCGGCGACTTCCTGGCGGCCCTCGACGCGGGCACCCTGCCGAACGTCGCGTTCGTGGACGGGATCGACGACCACCAGGACGACCACCCGTTCGCGGACCTGCAGGTGGGCGAGGCCTGGGTCCGGCAGATCTACGACCACGCCGTCGCCAGCCCGCAGTGGCCCCGGCTGGCCATCGTGTGGACCTACGACGAGTGCGGCGGGTTTGCCGACCACGTACCGCCGCCGCTGGCCTGCGTGCCCCGACCCATCCCGCTGGACCTGGACTTCACCGAGCTGGGTCCCCGGGTGCCGCTGGTCGTTATCTCGCCTTACTCGCGACCGAACTTCGTGTCCCACGTGGTCGAGGACCACACGGCCATCACCCGGTTCATCGAGGCCGTCTTCGACCTCCCGGCCCTGACCGCACGGGACGCCAACTCGGCGGCCCTCCTGGACCTGCTGGACTTCGGGTGCACGCCCCCGATGCTGCATCCGCCGGCGCCTCCGGCAAACGGTACCGGGGGATGCCTCGGGGGCTGACGCGGGAAGGTTCGGGGAGTCATTCCGCAGACGCGACGTGCAGGCAGCGCAGCACGATGCCGCCTTCCAGGTGGGACGTCGCCGTGCCGTTCACGGTCGATGGCAGGGGCTGGATCCGGGGCGCCGCGCCGGGCGTCAGGTCGCCCATCACGAGGCTCCCGTCGCTGGCACGTACGAAGATCCGCAGCGAGAAGTAGAAGCCGCCCCACCAGTCGCCGCCGGCCACCGTCGTCAGCGTTTCCTGCAGGAACGCGAAGTCCTCGTCCGTGAACGTCGCGATGTCCTCCTCGGTCGGCAGGCGCCACTCGGAACCCAGCTCGGTTCCGCAGATGTCCACGTCATCGACCAACTGGGGGATCCAGTAGGGCTTCGCGGTGTGCTTTTCGTAACTGCACTGGGCGACGAGGTCGAAGTTGGCCGTCAACTGCTCGGGGGTCAGCGGCGGGTCTTCCGGGCCCAGCAGGGTGATGCCCGGGTAGTCCGCCTGGCACTCGACCAGCAGCGACTGGAAGTTCAGCGCCGCCGCGTGCGCGACGGCCGCCTCCTCGTCGATCGTCGCCGGGAAGTTCGCCCCTTCGTGTTCGTACAGCACCAGCACCTGCGGGAAGATCGGGGCCGAAACCGTCACCCACTCGTCGGCCGTCGCGCGGGCGGCCGAACCCAGGATCAACAGGGCCAATCCTGTCATTGCCAGCGTTTTCATTTCACCACCCTCCGGAAGGCGATCGAACCGTCGTACTGCAGCCCCGCGGTCGGTCCCGTCGCGACGACCACCGGGGTATCGACCGCGGGCAGGACCACGGACGGATCGACGCCCGGTTCGCGGGCGGCCTCCGGCGACAGCACCGGCTGGACGACGGGCGCGGAGGCCTCCATTCGGACCTGCGCCGGCGGGACGGTCCCGTCACCGGCACCAACCTCGCAGCCACACAGGACCAGGGCGATCGCTGACGCCAAGACTCCGATGCTTCTCATGCTCCCCTCCCGGCATTCGCCAATTCATTCGCTTGACTACCATCGACCTGGAACCCTCGGGGCAATAGGGTCCTCGGGCCTGGGGGGGGCGATCAGTGGGTGAGGCACAGGGTGTTGTAGGTGACGACGACCGACTGCCCCGGTTGCGGCATGCACGACGAGGTCGGGTCGGGGATGACGGAGTTCGAAGGGGCGTCGTACTTCCAGTGATCGGTGCAGTCCTGGCCCTCGACCGAGACCTTCACCGTCGCGGGGTCGGCCAGTCGGGACAGGAAGAACTGCACCTTCAGCGCGAAGTCGGCCACGCCGATGGACATGGGAATCGTCCAGTCGGCGGGGCACATCGAAGCCAGCAGGCCGTTGGTCTGTTCGACGACCTGCCGGTAGCGATCGTTGGCGGAGATGGGCGTGTCGGCGCCGTCCGTGCACCCTCCTGCCGGCTGGATCACCGCGTTCACGTGCATCATGTCGACGTTGTACGCGCCCTTGATGCTCTGGAAGGCGGTGACGAAGTCCGATACCGGGCGCGGGTCGTGATCCGGCCTGGCGGACACCACTATGATCAGCAGTTGGGCGTCGTCCCGCAGGAAGCCCGCGTTCCATCCGCCGCACGTGCCGAAACGGCAGAACAGTTCGCACGAGGCCGGGTTGGGGCAGACCACCATGTTGTTCCTGCAGTCGGAATCGGTGGCGCAGGGCGCCCCGGTGTTGACGACCAGCGGAAGGGACACGGCGGCCGCGGCGGCGGCCAGGCCCGATTCCGTGCCGACCGCGGCCCCGTCGCACCCGAGGTTCGCCAGGGACTTCAGGAGGGACAGATCATCCCGCCCCTTGACCAGCCACTGCGGCGTGATCCGGCTGTCCCCGCGGTTCAAGCGCCCCAGCACCGCCGGGTCGGTATCGGTGGACACGACGCCGACGTGGAAGTCCACGGCGGCCAGGTTGGAATCGGCCACGACGCTCGCGATGGCGTTCCGCAGTGCCGACCCCTGCGGACACATGGCCGACGAGTCGTCCACCACGAACAGAAGGTCCAGCGCCTGCCCGGAGACCTGCGTGAACGTGTCGGTCACCACGTCGCCCGGGAGCGCCTCGCCCGACAGGTGCACGGTGCCGGCGGGCTCTGCCGGGAGGCCGACCGTCACCACGGCATCGCAGGTCTTGTTCCCGACCTCCTGGGGGACGAAGGCGACCGGCACGCACGCCTTGGCGCCGGGGGGCACCTGGATCGGGAAGGTGCCCTTGACATGGAACTCGGGCGTGGCGCAGGCCGCGGTGGACAGGCCGGTCCAGTCCACGGGCGCCTCGCCGGTGTTCACCACGCAGATGTCGTTGGAGAGCGAGATGCAGCCGTACGTCACCGGCGCAAAGACGATGGAGTCCGGCGCGATGACCACGCCGCTGGAGGGGCTGTCCGGGACGTCGGGTACCACGTCGCCCGGTACGCCCGGCACGTCCGCGCCGGGCAGGTCCGTGCCCGACCCTCCACTGCATCCCACCATGGCCAGGGCCGCAAGGCCGCACAGGGCGCATCGTCGCATGGCCGGGCTCCGCGGGTGGGCCCGGCAAGCATGCGGCACCCTGCCCGTCGAATTCAAGGGCGAAACCGGCCGGATCCACTGCGGTTGACTGCAGGATGCGGGGAACCCCGGAACCCGCGCGATCGGCTACCATCGAGGCATCGACCGGGTGAACCCGAAGATCCAGGAGGACCCCGATGCGCGCGTTGCTGGCGACCCTCCTGATCCTGGCCGCCGCCTGCTCGACGTCCACGAAGGGCGCGGCCGACGCCCCCGGGGACCCGGGCCCGGGAGACGTGCCGGCCACCGATGCGCCGACCGACACGTCCATCGACACCCTGCCGGACGCCCCGACCAGCGACGTGCCCGACGCGCCGGAGGTGCCGTCGCCACCGGCGTTCCAGGAGTTCCCCTGGACGATCGTGCCGGCCACGGTCCAGGGCTTCCTGTGCGACGAGGCGGCCGACCCGCTGAAGGCTCCGGACAAGACGACCATCCACTGCCGGATGGAGGGCGCGGACTTCACGAAGGGAGGGATGGCGGGCCCGAAGGATTCGCTGGTGATCTGGGCCTACAACCTCGCGGAGGGCCCCCAGCTGGCGGGGATCCTGGAACGCTTCAAGGAGATCCAGGCGGGCACTGCCCCCGAGCCCCTTCCCGACCTGATCCTCGCCAGCGAGCTGGACCGCGGCTGCGAGCGCACCGGCCGGAAGAACGTCGCCCGGGACCTGGCCGAGGCGCTGGGCATGTACTACGTGTTCGCGGTGGAGTTCGTGGAGCTGGCCAACGACGCGGGCGCGGGGACCCAGACGGCGCTGTGCGAGCACGGCGACGCGATGCTGTCCCGCTACCCGCTGGGCAACGTCCAGTCGATGCGGTTCGCCCGCCAGCTGTCCTGGTACCGGGCGCCCGACTTCCCGAACCCCGACCAGCCGCGCCTGGGCGGGCGGACCTCGGTGATCGCCGACGTGAAGGTGGGGGACGCCGCGGTGCTGCACGCGGTGTCGGTGCACTTGGAGTCCGGCGGGGACGGCACCGAGCGGACCGCGCAGGCCGCCGAGGCCGCCACCGCCGCGCGGGCCCAGGCGCTGCCCTCCGTGATCGGCGGCGACATGAACACCGGCCTGTACTTCGCGGACGTCCAGGGGCAGTCCGAAACGCCGCTGGACCCGACCGTGCCGGAACTGACCTCGCGCGGCTTCATCGATGCACACGCGTCCCTTCCCGGGGACCAGCGGGTCACCTCGCCGGGCGACGGCTTCGTGCTGGACCTGATCTTCGGGCACGACGTGACATTTTCGTACCCGGGGATCGGGAGCGTGGACCGCTGGGCTACCCTGTCGGACCACCTGCCGGTCTGGGCTACGGCAACGCCGTAATCGATCGTGGACAATGCGCCGGGGAAGTCAGAGGCACGCCTGCGCGGCGCCCTGTGCGGCCGCGTCGCAATTCACGTAGTCCGAGCCGCAGTGCGCGCAGTCGAAGTAGGACGTGCCGACGCGGTACCAGGCCGTGCAGACGTCGCCGTGGGAGTTGGCGTAGTAGCAGGTGCAGGACTGGATCCCGCAGGACCCGACGGGCTGCGAGCATTCCAGCTGGCCGCCGGTGCAGCCGTACCCGGGGTTCGTGTCGGTTCCGGTGGTGGTGGTGACGCCCGTGGTGTAGCCCGTCTGCGGGGTGCTGTAGCAGCACCAGGGATAGGTGGTCCCGTTTTTCGTGCAGGCCGCGCCGCAGTATGTGCCCGTGGCGCTGCACGAGTAGCAGCTCCCGCTCTGCGAGCCGCACGCCCGGGCCTTGCCCGAGCACGGATCGCTGTCGGATCCCGAGGTGGACGTCGTCAGCGGCGGCAGGCACCCCAGCACCATCACCGATGCCGCGCACGCCAGGGCAAGCCGGTGGATTGCCATCGCCTCCTCCCTCCTAGCTCGGCACGCAGTCGATGAAGTACCCGGCGTGCTCCTTGACCAGGCCGTGGATGTCGGTTTCGAACCCCGGGAAGCGGCCGTTGAACGACCGGGCGAACTGCAGGTAGCGCACGATGGTCGAATTGAAGCGCTCGCCCGGGATCAGCAGCGGGATGCCCGGGGGGTACGGCGTCAGCAGCACGGCCGTCACGCGCCCTTCCAGGTCGTCGATCGGCACGCGATCGATTTCGCGGTGCGCCATGCGTGCGAAGGCCTCCGCGGGCTTCATGGCCGGGACCATCTCGGAAAGATACATTTCCGTGGTCAGGCGCGCCACGTCGTTGGCCTTGTAGACCTCGTGGATCTGCGTGCACAGGTCCTTCAGGCCGACGCGCTCGTACATCGCGTGCGCGGCCACGAAGTCGGGCATCACCTTCCACAGCGGCTGGTTGCGGTCGTAGTGGTCCTTGAACTGCTGCAACTCCGACATCAGCGTGTTCCATCGGCCCTTGGTGATGCCGATCGTGAACATGATGAAGAACGAGTACAGGCCAGTCTTTTCGACGATGACGCCGTGCTCGGCCAGGTACTTGGTGACGATGGACGCCGGGATGCCCCAGTCGGCGAAGTCGCCGTCCACGTCCAGGCCGGGCGTGACGACGGTCGCCTTGATCGGGTCCAGCATGTTGAAGCCCTTGGCCAGTTTGCCGAACCCGTGCCACCGCTCCCCGTCCCGCAGCACCCAGTCCTCGCGGTCGCCGACGCCTTCATCCTCCAGCTCTTCCGGCCCCCAGACCTTGAACCACCAGTCCGCGCCCCACTCGGCATCGACCTTGCGCATGGCGCGCCGGAAATCCAGGGCTTCGTTGATGGATTCCTCGACCAGCGCCTTGCCGCCGGGCTGCTCCATCATCGCCGCCGCGACGTCGCACGACGCGATGATCGCGTACTGCGGCGACGTGGAGGTGTGCATCAGGAACGCCTCGTTGAACACGTCCCGGTCCAGCTTCCGCGATTCGGAATCCTGGGCCAGGATCTGCGACGCCTGCGACAGGCCCGCCAGCAGCTTGTGGGTGGACTGCGTGGAAAAGACCATGGACTGGCTGCACCGACGGCTGCTCTTGCCGATGGCGTGGAAGCCCTTGTAGAACTTGTGGAAGGTGGCGTGGGGCAGCCACGCCTCGTCGAAGTGCAGCGTGTCGATGTGCCCGTCCAGCATGTCCTTGATGTCTTCGACGTTGTACAGGATGCCGTCATAGGTGCTCTGGGTGATGGTCAGCACGCGCGGCTTCGCGTCGGGGTTCTTTTCCAGCACCTCGCGGGCGAACGGGTTCGCCATGATCTTGCGCTGGATGTTCTCCCACTCGAACTCCTCGCGCGGGATCGGCCCGATGATCCCGAAGTTGTTGCGGGTGGGCATCAGGAACACGGGCACCGCGCCCGTCATGATGATGGCGTGCAGGATCGACTTGTGGCAGTTGCGGTCCACCACCACGATGTCGCCGGGCGCCACGGTCGAATGCCAGACGATCTTGTTGGACGTGGACGTGCCGTTGGTGACGAACAGCAGGTGGTCGACGTTGAAGATGCGCGCGGCGTTGCGTTCCGACGCGGCGACCGGGCCGGTGTGGTCCAGCAACTGGCCCAGTTCCTCGACCGCGTTGCAGACGTCGGCGCGCAGCAGGTTTTCGCCGAAGAACTGGTGGAACATCTGGCCGACCGGCGACTTCAGGAACGCGACGCCGCCCGAGTGGCCGGGGCAGTGCCACGAATACGAACTGTCGGCGGCGTAGTGGACCAGCGCCCGGAAGAACGGCGGGGGCAGCGAGTCCAGGTAGGACCGCGCCTCGCGCACCACGTAGCGGGCGATGAACTCGGGCGTGTCCTCGAACATGTGGATGAAGCCGTGCAATTCCTTCAGCACGTCGTTCGGGATGTGGCGCGCGGTGCGCGTTTCCCCGTAAAGGAAGATCGGGATGTCGCTGTTGCGGAAGCGGATTTCTTCCACGAACGCCCGCAGGTCCGCGATGGTCTTTTCAGCCTCGTTGACCAGTTCCTCGTCGTCGATCGACAGGATGAAGGCCGAGCCGCGGCTCTGCTGCTGGGCGAAGGAACTGAGGTCGCCGTAGGACGTCACGCCCAGCACCTCGAAGCCCTCCTCCTCGATGGCCTTGGCCACCGAGCGGATGCCCAGGCCGGACGTGTTTTCGGAACGGAAGTCCTCGTCGATGATGATGACCGGGAAGTGGAAATGCATGTGTCTGCCTGCTCCTATGGCCGGGAGAAACCGGCTGTCAGGGCGGAAGTATCAGGCCCCTGCGAAACACGGTCAATACGCAGCGCAGGAGGGCCAGCGCCCGCGCACCGCAAGGGGGCGGGCTACAGCAGGTCCAGCTGGCCGCCAGGCGTGCCGCCGCCGCGGGCATCGTCCCCGGCCAGGGGTTCGGCGCAGACGGGGGCGTCGAGGGTCGGGCGGTTCACGAAGGGCCCCACGGCCACGGCCTCCCACTCGGCATCGGGGGCGGGGACGAACAGGCGACCCAGCACCGCCGCGTCCTGAAGGCCCGGGTCCAGCCAGGCGTCGATCGCCGCCCGGGGCAGGATCACCGGCATGCGGTCGTGAAGGGGGGAAAGGACCGCGTTGGGCGAGGTGGTCAGGATCGTGAACGTCTCCACGGATTCGACAAGCTCACCGCGAGCGGATTCGGCAGGCTCACCGCGAGCGGATTCGACCAGTACACCGCAAGCCGGCTCGACGTCGGGGGGCGACCAGCGTTCCCACAGGCCCGCGAAGGCGAAGGGGCGCCGGTCCACGCGACGGATCAGGAAGGGCTGGCGACGGCCTCCCTCCCGTGCGGACCATTCGTAGAAGCCGTCGGCGGGGACCAGGCAGCGGCGGCGGCGCAAGGCGTCCCGGAAGGCGGGCCGGGTGGCGACGGTTTCGGAACGTGCGTTGATCATCCGGGCGCCGACGGACATGTCCACCGCCCACGACGGCACCAGGCCCCAGCGCATGGCGGCCCACTCCCGTCCACCACCGGCGCCCACGCGCACGACCAGCGACGACTGGGTCGGCGCGATGTTGTACCGGGGGTTGGGAGGGATGAACGGGACGCCGAGCCCGGCCGCGGCCTCCTCGTCCAGCGCCACCAGTTTGAAACGGCCACACATGGCACGATGGAACCCCCAGGATCGACCCCTGTCAACCCCGGTTCCGGGACCTCCCCAATCCATGCGGATCTCCCCGCCCGCAAAGCCCTTTCCCCCGCTTGTCACGCCCGGATCGTTCTGTTAACCTCCCTCCGATTACGGTCCGCTCGACGTGTGGAGGAGGGAACCCATGGACGCGGTGAAGCTGCCGGCGATCGGGACCAAGCTGGGGGGGCGGTATCGCCTGGTGTTCGGGCGGGGCGAGGGGCCCTCGGGCTTCGTGTTCAAGGCCCTGGACCTGGCGCTGGACCTGCCGGTCGCCGTCAAGGTGTTCCGGCCCGAGCTCTTCACGTCGTCCTTCCGGGAGCAGAACCTCCGCCGGCTGTATCGCGCGCGCACCTTCCAGGATCCCTCCCTGCTGAAGATCCAGGAAGTCCAGGAGGACGCGGGCGTCCACTTCCTGACGTGTGCCCTGGTGGAAGGCATGTCGCTGCGGCAGGTCATCGACCTCCACGACGAAAGCGGCGAATCCTTCCCGCTGCCGAAGATCCGGTCCTTCGCCCAGCGCATGTTCGAAAGCGTGCTGGCAATCCACCGGGCCGGGGCCATCCACGGCAACCTCAAGCCCGAAAACTTCTTCGTGCTGCCCGAGCGGCTGGTGGCGTCCGACCCGTTCCACCTGGTCGTCAAGGCGCTGGCCGAAGGCGACCAGATCCCGATCAGCGACTACTACCGGGGCCCCGAGCAGTTGACGGACCCGACCGTCGAACTGCCCCAGACCGACGTGTACGCCCTGGCGTTGATCCTGGGCGAGATCCTCGCGATCAGCCCGGTGAAGCCCGGGGTGCCCCTGTCGGCGCAGGTGCCGCGACTGACCCGGCGCCTGGACGACCTGTTCCTGGTGGCCACGACCGAGGACCCGGCCAACCGCTTCGACTCGGTCGAACAGTTCGCAGAGGCCTTCCGGGAGGCCGTCGCGATCGTGGAAACGGAGGGCCTGTGGATCCGCCGGGGCCACGAAACCGGGTCGTTCCGGGCCCTGAAGGTCACGCCCCGCGCGCCCGGCGAGGAGTCCGGCGTGACGCCGCTGCCCACGTACCTCGGGCAGCCCACACCCGATCCTTCCGTCGAGGCCGCTCCAGCACCGACGCCGACGCCGACGCCCCAGCCCGAGCCGATCCCGGAACCGCCGCCTCCGCCCCCCGAGGCCCTCGAGGAGGAACTGACGGTCGAGGCCGTGGAAGAGATCGTCGAGGCTGCGCCCGAGGCCGTCCTCGAGGAGGCGCCCGCCGAGGCCCCGACGGATGAAGAGGACATCATCGTCGCCGCGGCGCCGCAGCCCGCGCAAGCCTCCTCCACGCTGCCGATGTACGACGACGACAAGACCGTGATCGCACCGATGGCGTTCCAGATGGACGGCTCGAAGATCGAGGCCGTCCCGGTCGAGGAGGAACCCCTGGTCCTGGACGTCGAGGAGACCGACGGGATCGAGGTCGCACCCAGTGCCGGCGAGGAGACCCTCGAGGGCATCGAGGTGATGGGCGACGAAATGCCTCCCCTGCCCGGCGGCGCCGCGGCAGCCGGCGAGGAACCGCCCCCGATGCCCGTCGAGGCGGCCGGGGACGGGATGCTGGAAATGGAATCGCTGGTCGAACCGCCGGAACCGCCCATGCCCTTGATGGCGCCGTTCGAAAAGGTGCAGGGCCAGCAGCAACTGTCCAAGCGGGCCGCCAAGAAGGCGGCCCGGAACGCGAAGGTCGGCGTCAAGGAGCCGGAAAAGGTGGCTGCGACGCCCGCGGCCGCACAGCCGTCGATGGCGCAGCCGTCGTCCCTGCCGCCGCCCCAGGTCCCGCCGGCGATCCCGCAGGCCGCACCGATGAAGGCCGAGCCGGCGAAGGCCCCTGTACCCAGGCTGTACACCCCGAAGCCCCCGGCGCCCGCCCCGACGAAGAAGGGCGGTTCCTGGGTCACGTTCGTGGTGCTGCTGGGCCTCGTCGTGGCCGTCGGCGGCGGCGCGGTGGCCCTTTACGTGAATGGGCAGAGCGGTTCCGACGACGTGCTTCCTGCCGTGGCGAAGAGGCCTGAATCGAAGCCCGTGGCCGTGGCCCCGAAGCCGGCCCCGGCCCCGGTTCCCGAGACGCCTCCCACGCCCGCGACCACACCCGCCCCGGCGGCGGCGGCCGCGGCGGTACAGGCTCCCGCGGCGGCTCCCGCGGCGGCTATCGCACCGGCTATCGCACCGGCTATCGCGGCGGCGCCCGCGGCGGCGCCCGCAGCGGCACCGGCCCCGGCAGCCAAGCCGACCCTGGCCGCCGCGCTCACCTGCCCGGCGGGCATGGTGAAGATCGTGACCGACGCCAAGGCCGCGGTGGACGGCAAGGTGAAGCCCGCCGACGCGGCCTTCTGCGTCGATGCATACGAGTACCCGGGCAAGGGCCAGAAGCCGAAGACCGGCGTGTCGGCCGGCGGCGCGATCGGCCTGTGCAAGAAGGACAACAAGCGCCTGTGCAGCAGCGCCGAGTGGTCCCATGCCTGCGGCGAGGCAGACCCCGCCGCAGGCGCCTGCAACGTCGCCGGCCCGATGCTGGAAACCGGCGCCTCCCCGGCCTGCAAGACCGCCGAGGGCGTCTTCGACCTGGTCGGCAACGCGGGCGAGATGGCCTCCGACGGCCGGCTGCACGGCGGCGACGCCAGCACCGGAAGGGGTTCCGGCTGCGCCTACAGCACCAAGCACTTCATGCCGAAGGGCATGGACGGTTTCCGCTGCTGCGCGGACGCGACCCGCTGATCCGCCCCCTCACCGAAAGGACACGCCGATGATCGATCGCTACTCCACCGCGCGGATGCGCGAAACCTGGTCCTCGAAGCGCCGCTGGGACCTCTTCCTGGGCGTCGAGGTGGCCTACCTGGACGCGCTGGAAGAGGACGGCATCGCCCCGACGGGCAACGCGGCGCACATCCGGAAGACCGTGGCGATCGACCCCGATCGCATCGACACCCTGGAAACGACGCTGCGCCACGACGTCATCGCGTTCCTGACCCACGTCGAGGAACAGGCGGGCGACGTGACGCGGTTCCTGCACTACGGCCTCACGTCCTCGGACGTGCTGGACACCACGTTCGCGCTGCAACTGGTGGAGGCGGCGGGCCACTGCCGCCAGGAACTGGCGAACCTGGAACGCGCGTTGATGGACCTGGCCGAACGCCACCGGGGCACCGCGCTGGCGGGCCGCACGCACGGCATGCACGCGGAGGCGACGTCGTTCGGCCTGGTGGCGCTGGGCTGGCGCGAAATGGCCGTCCGGGCCCTGGCGCGGTTCGACGCCGCCACGCAGGAAATCCGGGTGGGCAAGCTGTCCGGCGCGGTAGGGAACCTGGCCTTCGGCGACCCGGCTCGCGAAGTCCGCGTGCTGACCCGCCTGGGCCTGGGCGTCGAACCGGCCGCCACGCAGGTGGTGGCGCGGGATCGCCACGCGGCGTTCTTCGCGGCGATCGCGTTGGCCGGCAACGTGCTGGACCACATCGCGCTGAACATCCGCCACCTGCAGCGCACCGAGGTCGGCGAGGCCAACGAGCCCTTCGGCAGCGGCCAGCGCGGCAGTTCGGCGATGCCCCACAAGAAGAACCCGGTGATGTGCGAAAACGTCTGCGGCCAGGCGCGCCTGCTGCGGGCCTACGCGCTGGCGTCGTTCGAAAACGTCGCCCTGTGGCACGAGCGGGACATCAGCCACTCGTCCGCCGAGCGCGTCATCGCCCCCGACGCCACCGCCACGCTGGAGTTCGCTACGAAGCGCCTCGCGGGCATCGTGAAGGGCCTGGTGGTCCACCCGGACCGCATGGCCGAGAACCTGGCCCGCTCGGGCGGCATCATCCACAGCGAGGCGGTGCTGCTGTCGCTGGTCCGCCGCGGCATGAAGCGCCAGGACGCCTACGGGCTGGTCCAGCGCAACGCGATGAAGGCCATCCAGGGCGACGGCACCTTCGAAAACAACCTGATGGCCGACCCGGACGTGCGCCTGCGCCTCTCCGAGGACGAGATCGGCGCGTGCTTCGCGCTGGCGGAGCACCTGAAGTTCACCGACGCGATCTTCGCGCGGCGTACCCCCGATCCCGTCGCGTGAGTCGGACCGGACCCGGCCGCAGCCTGGCTTCCGCGGAGCCCACGATGACCACCCTCCGCTACGCCCAGTTCTTCCTCCGCGGCGCGACGCGGGCCGAAATCGACGCGGCGCTGGACGCGGTGCTGGCGACGGGTGGCTACGCGCCGTTCGACGCCTCGCGGATCCCGCCCCTCTACCCGGCCGAGGCCCGCGAGTTCGACCGGTGGCTGGTGGGCGACCTGGCGGGCGGACCCGACGCCCCCGGTACCGTGACGCTGATCGCCGAGGACGTGCGTCGCGCCTTCGCCCGCTCGAACGCGCTAGCCGCCGCCCTGCCCCGTGCCACGATCGTCGCGCTGGTCCGCCCGGTGGACGAGGCGTTGCGGATCAAGGCTTACCGTGACGGGACGCTGCTGCTGAAGGTCGGCGACGACCCGGACGAGGAGTTGTTCTACAACCCGCTGGTCGCGGAGGCACCCGCGGTGGCGGCGTTCCTGAAGAACTGGGGCGCGGCCGGCAGCGAGGGCACATCCCCGGACGCGTACCCGGAATCACTGGCCCGACGCCTCGCCGTGGCCCGCGCCGATTGCTCCTTCGCAGATGCCCGACAGGGCCATTGGCCGGCGCCCCTTGCCGAACGCACCTTCGCGTCGATCCGTTCCCGGCTGTATCGCGAGGCATGACGCAGGGGGCAGGTCCGGTCCCTTCGCCCTACTCCCCAGCGCCCGGCTCGGGCTTCGCGGGCCCGTCCTCGTTCTCGATGGACGGGTAGGCTTCGTAGGACGTGTAGCGGCCGTAGTACCCGTAGCCGTAGCCGTACCGGTAGCCGTAGTAGCCGGGCCGCCGGATGTCCAGGTCGTTCAGCACGGTACCCAGCAGCGGCGCGCCGACGGCGGCCAGCTCCCGGCGGACCTGCGACAGGGAATCCACCGTCGTGTGGCCCAACTTGACCACCAGCAGCACGCCATCGACCATCCCGCCCAGGATGCGCGGGTCCGACACCGGAATGACCGGCGGCGAGTCCAGGATGATGGTGTCGTAGCGCTTGCCCAACTGTTCCAGCAGCCCGTGCACCCTGTCCTGGCGCAGCAGCTCGGCCGGGTTCGGCGGCACGGGCCCGCATGGCAGGATGTCCAGGTTCGGCACGTCGGTGTGCTGGATCGCGGTGTCCAGGTTCCCGCCGCCCAGCAGCAGCGTGGACAGGCCCGTGTCCGCGGTCACGCCGAACGCCCGGTGCAGGCGCGGCCGGCGCATGTCCGCGTCGATCAGCAGCGTCTTGGCCCCGTAGCGCGCCTGGGTGATGCCCATCGCGATCACGACGGTGGACTTGCCTTCCCAGGGGCTGCCCGACGTGACCAGCACCGTCCGGATCTTGCGGTCGGGCAGCACGAACATCAGGTTCGTGCGGATGGTGTTCAGCGCCTCGCTGATCACCGACTTCGGGTTCTGCAGCACGTAGAAGTCGCGTTCCTGCAGCGTCTGGTCCTTGCGGCGGCTGCCCTTCTTGCGTGGCCCCGGGATGGACGGCACCAGGCCCAGGCAAGGCACGCCGGTCCGGGACTCGACCTCCTCGCGATCCTTCACCGACGTGTCCAACTGCTCGACCAGGAACGCCAGCCCCAGCCCCAGCAGCAGCCCCGCCATCAGGCCGATGGCCAGGTTCAGGCGCAGGTCCGGCCGGATGGGCTTCACGGGGATCGTGGCCATCTCGTTGACGCGGACGTTGTTCATTTCGACCTGGGCGGACAGGCTGATTTCGGTGAACCGCGACCGCACCTGGTCATAGACGCCGTCGCTGTCCTTCTTCCGTTCCGCCAGCGCGTTGTATTCGACCTGCAGGGCCGCCAGCTCGCCCAGGTCGGCGTTCGCCTTGTCCAGCAGCGTGTCCACTTCCCGCAGGCCCGCGATGGTCTCCTGCAGGTCGCCACGGATGGACTGCAGGTAGGTGTCCACCTCGCGCTTCAGCGTGGACTTCATTTCGGCCAACTGGGCGTCCAGCGACACGATCCGGGGGTGCTTTTCGCCGTACTGGATCGCGTCCTTGCTGCGCTGGTCCCGCAGGTCCACGTACTTGGCCTTCAGCCCCGACACCAGGCCGCTGTTCAGGATCGCGTCCAGCGGCACCGCGAACAGGTCGTCCGCGGTCGAGATCCGGGCGATGCGCGCGACCCGGGCGCCCAGGTCGGCCTTGCGGATCAGCAACTGGCCCTGGCGCTCGTTGAGCAACTTGACCCGGTCCTCCAGCATCTGGCGGCGGCTGGCGAACGACCCGACGCCGTTCTTGCGCTCGAAGCCCAGCAGGTCCTGGTCGGATTCCTCCTTGCGCTGGCGGTACTTGTCCACCATCTCGCGCAGGTCGCCGTTGGCCTCGGAGGTCACCGACCGGCGGTACTCGATGTTCTGGGCCCGGTACGCGTACACGACCTCGTTGGCCAGGTCTGCGGCCCGCTTGGGGTCGCGGTCGTCGGCGTGCACCAGCACCATCATGCTGTCGCGGATGGGCTCGACGGTCAGGCGGGCCTGCAGCACCCGGGCGGGCGTCAGGTTCACCAGGCGCTCGCGGCGCTCGTCGTCGGTGAGCGTTTCCCCGGGGGCCATGCCCAGGTATTCCGGCTCCTGGTCCAGGCCCAGCTTTTCGACCACCCGGCTGCATACGTCCATGCCGATGATGACCTTGTACTGCGTCTGGAAGTAGTCCCGCAGCGCCCAGTAGTTCGACGAACCCAGCTCGACGACGTCCTTGACGCCCGACAGCACGCGGGGCGGCGACGCCTCGATGATGACCGACGACGACGCGCGGTAGATGCGGGGCTGGCGCTGGGTCACCAGCACGACGGTCGCCATCACCAGCGCCAGCGTGCCGATGGTCCACCATTTGCGCTTTTCCAGAACGTAGCGGATGCGGTGGATCTGGCGGCCCAGGTCGCCCTGGCCTTCGCCGGATTCCAATGCGGGGGGCAGGGGCGCTTCCAGGGGGACCCTCCTCGACCGCGAACCCAGGTGCCTTCCGCGGCGCAGAATCGTACCGCACGGCGGGGGTACGGGCAAGCCGACGGCCGGGCACTGGAATGCTAGAAGGCGCCGGGAGCCGATCCGGCAGGGGCGGTTTCCAGCATCGTGAGGTCGAACGGGACACGGGATTCGAAGGGGCTGTGAAGCACCTTGCCCGGGTCGTCCTCGTCCTTGGCCACGAGGGCCGCGTGGTACATGCCCGCGGCCTTGACCGCGCAGTCCGGCGCCGCGGTGGCACTGCAGCAATCGGGCTTGATGCCCAGCGCGCACACGTAGTAGCCGGGGCCCGTCAGCGGGCTGTTGCAGATCCCCTGGGTGGTGCCCGGGAAGGACGAGCATCCGGTGTTTTCGCCCCAGGGCAAGGGGGCCTGGATGAACGAGGGCTGGCCCATCGGCGGGCCGTCGATGTAGGCCGACGGGAACCCGGAGTAGTTCCAGGTGGTCTGGGACGCGTCCTGGTCGTACATGCACAGGAAGACACGGTACCAGTCGCAGACGCCGGCGGTCAGCGTGGGGACCGTCCCGTCCTGGATCTGCTGCGCGTCCAGTTCGTCCACGACGACGAAGTGGCTGTCGTTGTTGCAGCCCTCCGCGGCGGTCCCGGTGCAGCGGACCAGGCGGACCTTCCAGATGCGGCTCGGGACACCCGCCGCCACCTTCACGTCGTCGATTTCCAGCGAGGTCAGGTCGGCCGACCCGGCCGCAGACGAGCCGGTGTCCAGCATGAAGCCGACCTGGAGGTTTTCGGTGAAGTTCTCGGGCGACGGCAGTTGGAACGAATAGAGGTCGTAGGGGATGTCCGCGGTCGCGTCCTTCGTGAACACCTCCTTGAACGCCCCGGCCGTGAAGAAGTCGTTGAGGGTGGACACCAGCACCCGGATCTTGACCGTGGCTCCCGGCTGCTGGTGGTTGTACGCCATCCGGAACTGCAGAGTCGTATTGTGGGTGGTGTTGGCGCCGTCGTTGGCGGAGTTCGTGCCATCGAGCGGGGGTGTCATCACCACGGTCTTGACCAGTGCCACCGTCGGGGTCCAGGAGAACATCAGGTGCCCGTCGGGACCCAGGTCGCCCGCGGTGGTCGCGATCGACCAGTTGGCCGCGGTGCTGGATCCGCCGTCCTTCCGTTCCCGGTCGACCGCGGCCAGCGTCGGCGCCTTGTCGAAGTCCTGGACGTACGGGAGGTACCGGCCCGTCGGCCAGAGCGGTGCGTCGGGGACGGCGTCGGCAACGTCGGCGGCGTCCGGCAATTCGACGACGTCGGCCGGCAGGTCGCCCGGCACGTCGCCCACCGCGTCCGGCACGGCGTCCGGCAGGTCGCCCGCGACCGGATCGGCCACGTCGAATGGCGCCCCGGGATCCCCGACCCCCGGGTCCCCGACATCCCCGTCAATCACGGCCAGGTCGGTGCCCGAGTTGCCCGCCTCGAAGCACCCCAGCGACACGACCAGTCCCGCCATCGCGAACCCGGCGAATCCGGCGGTGCGTCCACGCATGGGAATCCCTCCGAAACCGGGCAGGAACAGCAATCTCGTCTGCAGTCACCATCAGGACGCGACAGGGTGAGTGTGTCAATGACGCACGCCGGGCGGTTCGCCGATCGCGGGCCGCGCGACTGTGCCATCGGCGGGCTCCCGCGGCGGCAAGGTCGTGGGCCCGGCCGGGTTCGCCGTCGCCGGGCGCAGCGGGACGAACGCGACGCGAACCTCGTCGCTGCGGTACACCTCCGTGCCCCACCGCCGCGCCGGGAGGCTGGCTTCCCGCAATGCGGGGCCCGACGCCAGGGCCAGTGCGGCGTCGCAGGACGCCTCCATTTGCAGGGGCGTGGAGCCGGATTCTCCCAGGTCGTCCTCGGCGGAGGGGCCGCGGTGGCCGTCGTTGCACAGCGAATGGACATAGAAGAACCGCTGCCGCCCCACGTCCGACGCTTCTTCCGGCCACTCGCGCCAGGTCACGTCCGACCGCCCCGCCAGCTTCGACAGGAGGGGGAACGACCGGAACCCGTAATCCGTCTTCCCTTTCGGGTACAGGACCTCCGCCCCCGGGGGCAGGATGCGCAGGGTCTGGAGGACGAACTGGACCTCCAGATCCATCGTCGATGGGGTGGTCACCCGGATCATCGTTCCCGCGCTCGACGCCACGACTGCAAGCCAGACCAGCACGATCGCCCGGCGGCTTGACCGGGGCGACAGGGCGGCTCGAAGCCCCTCCTCGATGGCGTCGAGCCCCAGCGCCGCCAGAAAGACGAAGGGCAGGAACCCCAGCGTGCGCAGGCGCGCCCACAGCAGCGTGAACCCGCTGGTCGACCAGGGCATCGTCAGCGCGACCACGACCAGCAGGCTCGCCGCGCCCCAGGACACCAGCCGCCATCGCTGCCGCACGGCCATCACGCACCCCGCCAGGCACAGCAACTGGACCGACACCGGGGTGAAGTCCGGATCGAAGAACAGGCACGAACGCTGTCCGGAAAGCGCAACCGTGATCAAGCTGGCAATGCCGGGGGGATTGGACCCCGGATTGGCCTCGCTCATGCCCCACACGGTCATCATCGCCAGCCCGACCTGGACCAGCAAGGCCGGGATCGCCGCGGCCCGGAAGGGTCGTCCAGGCCAGATCAGCAGCGTGGACATTCCCACCAGGCACAGTGCCTCCGGACGCGACTCGAGGCACAGGAAGGACGCGGCCAGGTGCAGCAGCAGCGGCGCGACGCGGCGAGTCCGCAGGTGCAGGGCCAGTCCCCACAACGCGGTGGCGCCCAGCAGGATCACGAAGCCCTGCCGCTCGCAGTCGGCCGAGTAGCGAACCAGCAACGGCTGGATCGACAGCAGCACGCCCGCACCCAGCGAGGCACGCCGCGTGCCTCCCGCCTCGGACACGAACAGGGCGAATGCCGCAGGAGCCAGCGACCCCAACACCCACGACGTGAAGATCACGTCCTCGAAGGTCAGGCCGGTCAACGGGATCCAGGCGGAAAGCAGGGCGGCCGGCGCCTGCCCGTACGCGGTGAACAGGTGGATGTCGTAGTTGCCCGGGCCCGGGCTGGCCAGGAACAGGCGAAGGGCCCCCGAGCCCCCGACCAGGAGGGCCAGCATCCACGGCCTGGGAGCGCCGGGGGGCAGGCGGATGACCAGCCACGCGCCCAGCACGAAGAAGACCAGCCAGACGGCCAGGATCGGCAGCGGGTTGGTGTTGGTGTACTTTTCCCAGTACCGGGGCAAACCCAACCCGTCGAGGAACCCACCCAAGGTGTCCGACACCGGGCGCGGGGGCGTCCAGTTCATTTCGCCGGTCGGCGTCGACCACAGGATGACACCGCCCGCCGCTTCCAGGCGTTCGCCCAGCCGCGTGGCGAGCGCCTCGTGTCCCGCAACGTCGGTGGGCACGTCGATCGAGAATCCACCGGCCACGATGCAGTGATCGCACGGCACCGAGGGCCGGCGCAGAACGACCCGAAAGTCCTTCCCGTCCTCCCTCGAAAGGACCGCGACGACGCCCGCCCACTGCCGGACGATCGACAGGGTCTCGAAAGGCCCGAGCGGCGACGGCTTGACCCCGACGCCGAAGGCGCTGGCGAACACCTCGTCGTGGCCGGAGCCGATCACCAGCGTGGCGCCCGGCAAGGCCGACAATGTCGGATCGCTGTCCGATTCGACGCCCGGCGGGAGCAATCGGACGGGGATCTCCTGCCAGGGCGAACCCAGCCTCGAGGCTTCCAGGCGTGCGCTGAGCCGCACCGCGAGCCTGATGCCATCGGGATCGCCCGAGGGAAGGGAAATCGAGAAATGCCCGATCCGAAGGCACGGTTCGCAGGCAACGTCCGGATGATGAAGGACCAGGTCGAGTTCGGGACCCGAGGGCCGCGAAAACGATACCACCACGGTCCGCGTCCAGAGGTGGACGGCCTGGACCGAAAACGGTGCGAAGTGCGCCTCTGCAGCCGGGCCGGAGAACACCTCGTTGAATTCCTGATCGTGGCCCGCGCCGATGACGGTGGCGGTGGCGGCGGCGGCCTGACCGGGTTCGAGGGGGGAGGCGTACGAGGTCGTCGCCAGGCTGGCAAGGACTGCAACCAGGCAGGAGAGCCGTATCGGAGTGCGTTTCGGCAGTCCTGGGATCGTCAAGGTTCCCTCCCGCCCGACCGGAACTCCCGGACCGTCCCACGGGCCGGCAGTATAGCAGGACATCCTTGACTTCAATTCCGGCGAAGGCTACTCCTCCCTGAGGTTGGGAAGAGGGACAACGTGCGGCTGGTCCTGGTGAATCCACCGGACGAAATCGACCTGATGCTCGGGCCGGGCGCCGAGTTCATCCAGAAGTACGAGCCGCTGGGGTTGCTGTACATCGCGGCGGTGGCTCGCGAACGCGGCCACGATGTCCACGTGATCGACGCGCACGCCGAAGACCTCGGGATGACCGACATCCTCCAGCACATCGCCCGCCTGGCCCCCGATGCGGTGGGCTTTTCCACCTTCACGTGCAACGGCGCGATGGTGTTCGAGATGGGGCGATTCCTGAAGCAGCGCCATCCCGGCATCCTGGTGATCCTGGGCAACATCCACGCCGCGGTCTTCGCACGGCAATACCTCGAGAACGGCTGCTGCGACGTGGTCGTGCATGGGGACGGGGAGTACACGACCTGCGAGCTGCTGGACCGCCTCGCGAGCGGGCAGGGGTTCGAGGATGTCGCCGGAATCTCCTACCGCGGCCCCGATGGACGCGCCGTCCAGACCTCCGGCCCGACCGTCGTGTCGGACCTTGCGTCGCTGCCGTTTCCCGCGCGGGACCTGGTCGATCAGCGGCTCTACGGCCTGTCGAACCTGAGCAACCAACTGTTCGTGCAGGGGAAGGGACAGAAGGCCAAGACGATGATCACGTCGCGCGGCTGCCCGAATCGCTGCACGTTCTGCGTCGTGCACGGCAGCCGGCAGCCTCGCTTCAATTCGCCGGAACGCGTCGTGGACGAGATGGAACACCTTCAGAAGGACCTGGGCGCCAACTACGTCTTCGTCGACGATCCCCTGTTCCTGGCGGACCCGAAACGGATCGAAGCCATCTGCGAGGAGTACCGGCGACGCAAACTGACGATCCGCTGGGGAGGGCCGGCACACGTTCGCTACATCACGCCCGGCCTCGTGCGGACGATGGACGCGGCCAACTGCCACGATCTCAGCCTGGGCATCGAGTCCGGCGTCCAGCGGTTGCTGGACGAAGTGCGCAAGGGCATCACCGTCGAGCAGGTCGAGACGGCCGTCCGGACGATCAAGGCGCACTCGCGCATCCTGACCCAGGGCCTGTTCATCCTGGGCCTGCCTGGCGAGACCTGGGACGAGGCGCTTCAGACCATTCGCCTGGCCCGATCGCTGCCCCTCGACATGGCCCAGTTCAGCATCTTCACCCCCTACCCGGGATCGCCGCTGTTCGACACCCTGGCGCAGCGGGGCGAGATCGACACGGGCATCCGGCCCGACGGCAGCGTGGATCCGTCGGTCTGGAAGCGGTACGTCCAGTACATCTGCTTCACCGACATCGAGCCGATCTGGGTGACGCCGACGCTGACCGTCGCGCAGATCCGGCGGCTGCAGAAGCGGGCGCTGCGCGAGTTCTACTTCCGCCCATCCCAGATCTGGAGGCATTTCAGGCGCCTCCGGCCGCACAACCTGGTGAAGGCGATCCGGATCGCGACGCGGGGCTTTTTCTAGCCGCAGGCGCCCACGGGTCGGTCCCTGGGAACTCAGAGTTTGCAGCACCTCTGGCACCCGGGCAGAAGCCCTTGCCGGAGGCCGACGCGAAAGGCGCGGTAGCGGTCGCCGTTCCAGATCTGCTCCAGCGGCTGTTCGCGGATGTTTCCCATCGACTGCAGGTAGTACTGGCAGGGAGACACGTTCCCGTCGGCGTTGATCCACGCGGAATGCCATACGAACATGCAACGGCGCCGGATCTGGAAGCCCGGCCTGTACCACGCGACGGCTTCCTCACTGGACAACGTCGGCTTGGACCACATCCGCCGGAACCCGGGGTCCCGAAGCACGCCGACGACCTCGTCGAAGCCCCCGGGCGGAGGCTCGAATCGGTAGGTCTGCAGGGTGCACGCAGGCTCGCCGAAGCGCCGGGCCCAGACCCGCTCGTGGTCCCGGTTCTCCTCCTCCGTCGCGAAACTCATGTGGGTCAGGCGGACGGCGACGTTTTCGATCGGAAGCACGTCGGCAAGGAAGGGACGGATGCCGGCCAGGGAATCCAGCGCAACCACGTAGTTGACGATCGGGCCGGGGGATCGCATCCGGTTCGCCAGGGTCCTCAACACCGCGACCAGGCGGGCGTGCGTCGCGCGGTCGGGCCCGCCCTGGGCGCTGACGATCAGGCTGTCGATTCCCTGCCGCATCAACGCGTCGATGCGGCCCGGGTCGAGCAGCGTGCCGTTGGTGACCAGCCCGACCGGCAGGCGCGCGGACTTGATCTCCTGGATGACGCGGAACAGGTCATCCCGCAGCAGGGGTTCGCCCCCGGTCAGGAAGACCCCGGTGCCGCCCACACGGCACTCGCGAACCAGCGAGAGCATCTCCGCGAACGACATCTCGTCCGACGGCCCGGCAGCGTTTCCCTTGTTGTAGCACCACTCGCAACTCAGGTTGCATCGGTTGGTGACATGGAGGTTCACGATGGCCGGGTGGCGCCCGGCGCGCCCATCCCCGAGGTAGTGCACCCCGAAGGACAGCGCATCCCGAAGCACTCGCGAGGGAGGGAAATAGGCCGGGAAGAGCCGCAGGTTGGCCCACTGAGAACGCAGGACGGTCATGCCCCTCCCGGATGGGTCAATCGGCCAGACGGGACAGGCCCTCCCTTCGGACCCGTTCGCCCGGGGCATTCTAGCGCAAAGTGGCGGAGGGATGTCGGTCCGATGGCCCGGGGGCGCAGGCAGGCTGTGTGCGCCCCATCAGGTGGCAGGCTCAACCCCGGGCGGGCGCGGGCGGGTTCGGCAGGGCCTGCAGCAGGCGGTCCATCGTCGCGCGGACGTTCGGCACGAACCGTCGCGTCGCATCCCAGTCCAGCCAGGCCGTCGCCATGTCCACGGCACGGTCGGGACCCACGCGGTCGGCGAAGGATCGGATCGCGTACGCCAGGTCGCGGTTCGACAGCGTGTCGTCCGGCAGGCCCGCCGCGGCCCGCAGCACGTCCCGGGCGATCGATTCGACCAGCAGCATCAGGTCCGCCGTTTCCTCCTTGGACGACCCCACCCCGTCGGCGAACTTCAGTCTCGGCTCGGCGTCGTTGTCCACCAGATCCAGGAACGACGACAGGAATTCCGTCCGTTCCGCCAGCACCGGGCTGTCCAGGAACTGCAGGGCGCGCCCGGGGCTGCCGCGGGACAGCGCGGCCGCCGACGCCACCTCGGGACCCGAACGCCCGCGCGACTGCAGGAACGACACCACCTCGTCGGTGGGCACCGGCCCGAAGGGCACCTCGAAGCAGCGCGACAGGACGGTCCGCGGCAACAGGTCCGGGCTGGGGGTGATCAGCACGAACATCACCATCGACGGCGGCTCCTCCAGCGTCTTCAGCGCCGCGTTGGCCGCCTCGTTGGTCATCGTGTGCGCGTCGTCGATCAGCAGGCACTTCCACGGGCCCGTCAGCGGCGGGTAGAACAGCCGCGGCATCGATTCGCGCAGCGGCTCGATCTTGATGTAGCCCTTTTCGGGGGACAGCACCTGCAGGTCCGCGAACACGCCGTCCGCCACCTGCCGGCACGGGCGGCACTCCCCGCACGCGTCGCCGTCGCGGCGGTCGCGGCACACCAGGTACGACAGGAACGCGAGGGCCATCGTGCGCTTGCCGACGCCGTCCGGCCCCGTGAACATCCAGGCGTGGGGGACGCGGTCCCGGTCCGCGGCCCGCCGCAGCACCTCCTTCACGTGCCCATTGCCCACGACGTCCGCGAAACGCACGACCGACCTCCCGGTTCCCGGCCGAGTCTACCACGGCCGTGCCGGGCGGCCGATCGAGGGCGCGGGCCGGCTCCCCGCAGGCAGATGCCCACGCGCCATCCACTGGACCGCCCCGAGTCGGCTTCGGCTTCGGCGAGAGTTTCCTGCGGAAACCCATCGCCCACGCCTGCGCGCTCGGGGGGAGTGGACCGCCCCGAGTCGGCTTCGGCTTCGGCGAGAGTTTCCTGCGGAAACCCATCGCCTACGCCTGCGCGCTCGGGGGGAGTGGACCGCCCCGAGTCGGCTTCGGCTTCGGCGAGAGTTTCCTGCGGAAACCCATCGCCTACGCCTGCGCGCTCGGGGGGAG
>CAIOFV010000134.1 GCA_903857665.1 uncultured Myxococcales bacterium | reverse complement strand
GCCGGGCATTCGCGCCGCCCCATCGTACCCGTTGCGCGACGACTGTCAAATCCCTTCGAACCCGCCGGGCTTGCACGCGCGCGCCATCGCCCGCTACGATAGCCCGATGAACCGCGCTTCCGCATGGCGCCTCGCCGCTCGCCTCGCATCGGTGGCGCTCCCCGGGGTCGTGCTGCTGCTGGTCTCCCTCGGCGCCACGACGCTCGTTCCCGAGGAGGACCTGGAAGCCCTCCGGACCTGGACCGATCGGCTGTTCCGCGCCGGCTCGCTTTCATGGTTCCTGGGTGGCCTCGGTGGCGGACGGGCGGCCCTGGAACCCGGTCGACGGCTGTCCCCGGTGGACGGCCTCGTCCTGATGCTGCTGACCGGCCTCCTCGCGTGGCGAAGCGTCGGGATGGCGCTGGAGGCGAGCGACGGCTGCTTCATCCGCTTAATGTACCTGCAAATTCTCGCGTTCGACGACCCCGCGCACCCGTTCCTGCCCTTCCTGCTGGGCCGCCCGGCCGCGTGGCTGTCGCTGGAGCCGTGGGCGGTCCGGATGGTTCCGTTCCTGTTCCTGTGCCTGCTGGTGTGGCTGCTGGCCGACACCGCGGCACGACGCGGCGGCCGACTCGCGGCGGTGCTCGCCGGGATCTGGTTCCTCTGCCAGGTCCGGCTGCGGCGCGGCCTGGCCGACGTCAGCGACTTCGATGTCGGCGCCGCGTTCCTGGCGGCCGCGCTGCTCTGGACGCAGCGCCGGGACGCCGCAACGGACGGGAAGAGGCCCCCGACCTGGCAACTGGCGGTGTTCCTGCTGGGCGCGTGCTTCTCGGACTGGATGGCGATTGTCCCGGCGGCGGTGCTGGTCCTGCTGCTGGGACTCGAGGCTCGTCGCGGCCGGTTCCCGGGCCGGCACGTGGCAATCCTCGCGGCCCTGTTGCTGGTCCCCGCGGCCCTGCTGGCCGAGGCGTTCACCCGGTTTGCCGTCCAGCCCAAGCCGTGGGGCTGGGAACACATGCTCGAGGGCTTCCTGCTGGAAACGCCGCTGCAGCGCTCCGCCTGGATGGCCATTCCGCTGGTCGCGGGCGCCTGGGCCTGCTTCACCGGCTGGAGGAGAAGCCTCCCGGTCCGATTCGCCGGCGCCAGCTTCTTGCTGGTGGCGACCGCCGTCGCCGCCCAGTTCTGGGCCATCCACCGCGCCCAGGGCTACTACGTCGCCATCGTCAGCCCGTTCCTTCCCTGGTTCGCGGCCCTCGGGACGGCGCAGGCCGCCCGCCTGGAACTGGACGGCATCGGCCTTCCAGGCGCCGGGGACCGGTGGACCCACCCGGCCCGCATCCTCGTCGGCGTCGCGTTGGCCCTGCTGTTCGCGGGGACGCTGTCGCTGCCGCGGTGGACCCCGCTGCCGCTCGGCGGCTTTCCCGAGATGGCCCGCTTCGACGACCTGGCCCGCGACGACGACAATCCGATCTTCACGAACGAACCCCTGGCGTACGAACGCGGGATCGGCCTCGATCGAGCCCGCCGCGACGTCGGTCCCATCGAGGACGTCTACCGCGGTCCTGCCGACGTTCGGCAGCGCCTCGCGGGCCTCGACGGGCCGGCTTGCCGGTGGACCCCGTCCTGGCCGCCCCGACCGGATCGCGGGTTCTACGTCGTGGTGGTCGGCAGCCCGGACCT
>CAIOFV010000133.1 GCA_903857665.1 uncultured Myxococcales bacterium | reverse complement strand
CAGGCCGAGGAGTCGGTGGACATCACCGAGCAGGTCGCCGGACTGGCCGCCGAATCGGGGCTGGCCGAAGGGGCCCTGCTGGTCTGGTGCCCCCACACCACCGCCGCGATCTTCGTCAACGAGGGCCATGACCCGGACGTGTTGCACGACATCGCCCTGGTGCTGGGACGCCTGGCGCCCCAGGGGTTGGCCTACCGCCACGGCGAAGGCAATTCGCCCGCCCACCTGAAGTCGCTGCTGTCGGGATGCAGCGTGACGATCCCCGTGACGGGCGGGCGCCTGGCCCTGGGCACGTGGCAGCGCGTGTTCTTCGCGGACTTCGACGGCCCGCGGGCCCGGCAGGTGTGGGTGCAGGCGCTGGCGGGCCCGGGCCCTGCAACGGCCTGATCGTGGAGTGGCCCGAGTCGGCTCCGGCTCCGGCGAAGGGGAAGCGCGATGGCGGATCCGAAGAAGCCTGCCCTGGGCGACGTGATCGAAATCCGGTGCCGGTTCTGCCGGCTGAACCTGGACGCGAACGTGTCGGCCCTGGGGCCGGACGGGGGCATCGTGAAGGTCCAGTGCCGCACCTGCCGGCATTTCCAGGACTTCAAGGCGCCCAGGCCCATCGAGGACCAGCGGGCCGCCCTGATCCGCAAGGTGATGAAGATCGCGGAACGGCACACCCAGGGAACCTCCAATCGCTCGACGCCGGCGGCCACGACGACCGGTTCGCTGTCGGCCGAGGCGGTGGCGAAGGCGCTGTGGGACGAGGCGACGAAGGACGCCAATCCCCTGAAGAGCAAGATCTACGACCCCCACCGGGCGTTCGGCGTCGATGACCTGATCCACCACAAGGGCAGGGGCCTGGGTGTGGTGCGCGAGGCTGACGACGTGTCGATCCTCGTGCTGTTCCGCGAAGGGTTCGTGCGCCTTCCGCACGACGAGCCCCGGGACGAATAGGCCGGGAACCCGGCGTCTGCGTTCCCCCGTCAATCTTGGTATTCTAGGCATTGCAGGCACGAGTTTGCGGATGGAAGGGGAGGGGGCATGAACCGCCGGATCGGGTGCTGGATGGCCGCTTGGGGGCTGGTGCTGACCGCCGGTTGCTTCACTGACGAGGGCGGATCGGGGGGCACGGACCTGCCGCGCGGCGAGGGCGTGACCGACGTGCCGCCGGCCGGGGACCTGCCGGACGTCGGCCCCATGTGGGACACGCCGCCCCTCCAGGACCTCCCCGACCTCCTCGACATCCCGCCCGCCGAGGACATCCCGCCCGGGCAGGATCTGCCGGAGGTGCTCGACGTCCCGCCTGCCCAGGACCTGCCTGACGGCCTCGACGTGCCTCCCGCCCAGGACCTGCCCTACGCCTTCGACGTGCCGCCGGACACGGGGCCGCTGCCCGAGCGGTTGGTGCTGGACCCGGCCTCGCTGACGTTCTTCCTGCTGCCCATCGATTCGACGCGGGCCGCGGTATCGGGATACGACGCCGCGGCGCGGGCCTGCGTGACGATCGTCTGGGATTATTCGAACACGGGCCACGACCTGGTGCCGTGGTGCGACGAGTTCGGGCA
The DNA here is from genome assembly GCA_903857665.1 of uncultured Myxococcales bacterium. Lineage (GTDB taxonomy): Bacteria > Myxococcota_A > UBA9042 > DTJE01 > DTJE01 > CAIZWN01. Next base: position 25,984 of record CAIOFV010000133.1, on the reverse strand, counting down.
GGGATTCCCGTACGTGCTTGTCGCCCGGGACACCGATGGCCCTTGCGGGGCGTGGGATTATGGCCCCAACGTCACGGCGGCGTCTGCGTCCGGCTGCGTCCAGTTCAAGGCCCTGGGGATGGGCGCAATCGACCTGGTGGACGTGGCGATCACGGTGGCCAACGAGTCCGGCGGGCAGACGCTCATCGAGGCGCAGAACCGTTCGACGTTCACGCCGAACCCCGTCAGCCTGGGCTTGCGGTACGTCACCGACGTGCCCGAGAACGTGTACATCCAGACCGGCGACGACTACGGGCTGCCGTCGTGGGCCCAGGTGCTGGGACCCGACGGCAACGCGCGCCTGCTGTTCGATCAGTGCGACGTGCCGTCCTGCGACAATCCGGGCGGAGGCGTCTGCGGGATCGCGTTCCGGCAGGTCCGCAACGTGACGGGCGGGACCTACAGCGGGCAGGCGTGGCTGACCTGGGACGGGAGGTTCCGGGTCCTGGACGAGGCCAAGGGCTGCCGGAACGCCGTGGCCGCGGCCGCCGGCGGGTACACGCTGCGGGTCTGCTTCGGGTGGGGAACCGTGGACAGCGCCGGCGGCAACGGCCCGGACGTGAAGAACCCGCAGTGCCACGACGTGCCGTTCACCCTGCCGGACGACACCCAGGTTGCGTTCAACGCGAACTTCGGGGGGTAGGGCAGGGCACGGAGGCGGAGGAGGAGGGTTTCCGAAGGGAGCTTCCGACGCTGCCGGAGTCGCCTCGGGCCCTTCAACGTTCTCAGGGCACGGCCGGAAGAGGCATCCCCGACGTCTCGATCAGCGCCAGGATCACCGCCCCGATCCCGTAGGGGATGTCGTCGGCAACCGCCACCTTCGCATACTCGGCGAACGTGCCCGCCGTGGTGGGCCCCGAGGTGCCCGTCACCACCGGCCCGTCCGTTCCGTCGATGATGCGTGACCGGACGCCCTTCATGGCCAGCGCGATGGTCGGCAGCACCTCGTCGCCCAGCAGGCCGTATCGCCACGCCCGGGCCATCCCGAACGCGAACAGGCCGCCGACGGACGTTTCCAGGTACGTTTCGCCCGGGCGGTTCAGCACCGTCCACCACAGGCCGGTGGCGGGGTCCTGCGCGGCGCGCGCGGCGTTGGTCAGTCGGCGCAGCAGGGACAGCGCGAAGCCCGGGCGGGCATTGCCGGGGATGCCGGCCAGGCGCAGGTATTCCGCGACGGCCGCCAGCACCCAGCCGTTGCCGCGTCCCCAGTAGATGCCGGTGTCCTGGGGCAGCGCCCAGTTCACCGCGTGGTGCAGGAAGCCGGCCGGTTCCTGCATCAGTTGCTGGAACACCTGGAACTGCAGCCCGGCATCGACGAACGTCGGCGACGCCAGGCCTTCCGCGGCCCCGATCCGCGCCATCGGCACGCCGATCATCCACAGGCTGTCCAGCCACAACGTGATGCCCATGATGTCCAGCGTGCCCAGGTGGTTGATGCCGCCCTCCGGGGTGCGCAGGGCCTCGTGCTGGATGTACTCCTGGAAGTGGTCCACGACCGCCTTGTACGAGGCGTCGCCGGTCACCTGCCAGAGGTACCACGCCACCGCGACGGGCGAGGCGGTGTCGCTGGACGTCATGTCGTAGCCCGCCTGGATGTGGTGGTCGATCCAGGCCTTCGCGTAGGCCAGCAGCGCGGCGTCGCCGGTCACGCGGTGCAGTTCGCAGAACGACGTCATCATCACGGCGGGCACCCAGTCCCAGGCCAGCGTGTCGGGCGCCGCGCGGGCGATCTGGCGGTGGGCGATGGCGGTGGCCAGCGTGATCCCGTCGGACTCCGGCGCGCGCTTTTGCGCGAAGCAGGCGTCGCTGACGGCCAGCCCGGGCACGCAAGCGTCGAACGGCGGGTCCAGCACTTTCGCGGTGGCGGACGCGTCATCGGTCAGCCGCACCGGCGTCCCGTACAGTTCCACGTCGCTGCCGCCGTCCGCGTAGGCGAGGCTCCCGTCCAGGGCCAGAACGGTGATGCGGGCGTTCGAGTGCACGGGGACGCCGTCCACGTCGAGGGTGTCGGAGGCCCCGGCGTCGCGCAGCCACACGAGGTCGATGTGCGCAGCCCCGGTGGGTCCGGAGTTCCCCGTGACGGTCCAGGCGGCGCTGCCCGCCCCGGAGGCCACCCGGGTCACGGTCAGCAGGGCCGGCGTCGTCCCGGCCGGGGCCCCGACCTTCCAGGGCGCCAGCACCGCCAGGAACCCGGGCGCGACCGCGTGGATCGTCGCGTCGGCGACCCCGTGGCTGCCGTAGCCGTCCTCGCTGTCGATCGCGTGGGCGTGCGGCGCCGCGCCGGCGACGAACGGCGGCTCCGCGACCACCGGTTCGCCGGCCGTGGAGGCCACCGACACGCGAATGCCGGCCTTGTCGCGCTGGAACGTGGCGCCCGTGGGGTCGATGGAATACGTCCCGCCCGAGTCGTAGCCCGCGTACCCGTTCACGCGCCACGTGAAGTCCCGGGCGCCGGCGATGTCGCTGTGGACCTGGTCCGCCACCACGGTGTAGCGGTCGCGCACGTTCAGCACCGTCCGGGTGATCGTGGCCTGCTGGTAGGACTGGACCACCTGCGCCATGTCCAGGTTCTGCCCGTCGTGGAAGGCCGTCATCGCGGCGTCGGCGTCGCCCCAGTCGTTCAGCAGGCCCCGGTCCGGGGCGCCCAGGCCATCGACCAGGATCACGTTGTGGGACGGGGCGTCGGCGGTGACCGCGTTGTCGATGCCGCTGGGCTTGTAGTAGCCCGCGTCGATCAGCAGGTACTCGCCGTACGCCGACAGCGCGAAGGACGTCCCGTCCGCGTGGTCGTGCAGCGTCTTGCGGGCCGGGCCCGATTCGCCCAGCAGCAGCACCCACAGGTCGTCCGTGCCCCAGCCCGAGCGCAGCGTGGCGTGCCCCGACACCAGGTGCCCGCTGGACTTCCACGACGGCTCGTTGTCCACCGGCGCATCCGTGATGTCGAACAGGTGCTGGGGCGTCAGGTCCTGGCCCCGCGTCATCGACACGTCGTTGTCGATGTTGTGCCGCGAGTCCCATGCGAACCAGCCGTACCCCGAGATCGCCGACAGCAGCAGCCCGGCGTTCTGCACGCGCATCTTGCCGTCGCCCGTGGTCGATCGCAGCCCCGACGGCATGCGGTGGTCCAGCGACCACTGGAACGCCGACCACAGGCGCTGCGAGTGCGAATTCGCGTTGAAGGGCATCGCCAGCGGGTCCTCCCACTGGAAGGGCGCGCCGTCGGTGCAGTCGATGGGCGCCCAGGGGTCCACGTTGTTGCGGTTGATGCAGTTGCGATACAACAGGCCGTCGGCCGGCCAGGCGTTGCGCATCGCCAGGAAGAACGCCATCGCGGGGGGGAAGCCGAAGCCGAAGTAGAACGGCTCCTCGCTGACCACGCCGTCGTCCTCGATGTACCGGCCCGTCGGGCCCCACAGGTAGTCCAGCTCGCCGGCCGCGAAGTCCAGGATCTCGCGGCTGCGCGGCGCGTCCGGGAAGGCCAGCGCGACGTACCCCATCGCCCCGGCCGTGCGGATCGGGTGGTTGTTCTGGCTGACGGTCAGGCCGGCCCAGCGGTAGTAGTCGTCGCCCACGTACCTGTCGAAGAACTTCTCGTTGATCGTGGTCAGCCGCAGGCGCGCCTCGGCGGCCTCCGCAGCCGGGAACATCGTGGTGCCTGCCAGCAGGTCCCAGGCGATCGCGAAGGGGATCTCGCCGTCGGCCATGCTGATGTCCATGTCCCAGACGGTGTTCGTTTCCCAGTCCGTGCGGATGTGCGTGAAGCAGCCCCGGGCCTTGTCGCCTGCGGCAGCGTCGTCCAGCAGCCAGGCCAGCACCGCGTTCGCCTGCGCGATCCGCCCGTTGCTCCCGAAGACCCCGGCGTCCCACTGGACGTTGGTGTCGTCCACGCAGGTGCCTGCGGCCGACCCGCGAATGGCCGCCAGGGTGCCGGCCCAGGGTTCCTTGTCGATGCGGGCCAGGATCGCCGCCTTCCGATCCGGCCGAGTGACCAGCGCGGGGCGATCGGCCCAGCCGGGCAGGGGGCCCGGGTCGCCGCCCAGGTCGTCGGTCGCGGGAACGTCGGGCAGGTCCGCGGCCGGGACGTCGTCACCCGGGGCGTCCGCGTCCGCAGCGTCCACCGCGTCGGGCATCCCCGGATCCACGAAATCGCCCGGCGCGTCGGGCGAGACATCCGTCGGGACATCCCATTTGTCGTTCGGCACCAGGTTCACGGTGCATCCCGCCAGGCCTGCCGCGATCGCCACCAGGAGCGCCGATGCATGAATGAAAACGTGCCGGGAGTTCATTCGCGGTCCCTCGGGAAGCCTCGTGCAGCGTAGCCGACCGGGGTTGCAGGGGTCAACCGATCCATGGCCTCCGCACCCGGGGGCAACCCGTGTTCGGCCTGCTCCGGCGCGACGCCCGCGCCCTTGGAATCCGCCTCGATTTCCTGCTGTTCCCTTTCCGGGCCTTCGCGTACCATCAGGCGGTCACCCTTGGGGACCGCCCTGATGGACGGAGTTGCCGGCACCACGTTGATGCTGACCGCGCTGGTGCTGGGGACGGTGCACACCTTCCTGGGCCCCGACCACTACGTCCCGTTCGTGGCGCTGGCCCGGGCCGGCACGTGGAGCCTCCGGAAGACCCTGGCGATCACCACGCTGTGCGGCATCGGCCACGTCCTGTCGTCGGTGGTGATCGGCCTGATCGGGGTGGGCGCGGGCCTGGCGCTGGCGCAGGTGACGGACGTCGAGGACAAGCGCGGCGCCTTCGCGACCTGGGCCCTGATCGCCTTCGGGCTGGCCTACGGCACCTGGGGGTTGTGGCAGGCCCTGCGCAACCGGCCGCACGTGCATTCCCACGTCCACGAGGACGGGACGCTGCACGCCCACACCCACGGGCACCAGCAGGCCCACCTGCATCCGCACGGGACCGGCCGCACGGTCTGGATCCTGTTCATCGTGTTCGTGCTGGGTCCCTGCGAGCCGCTGATCCCGCTGCTGATCTACCCCGCGGCGCAGCACGACTGGATGACGATGGCGGCCGTGACCGCGGTGTTCGGCGCGGCGACGCTGACGGCGATGCTGACCGTGACGACGGCCGGCTGGTACGGGCTGCGGATCGTCAAGCTGGGCTTCCTGGAGCGCTACATCCACGCGCTGGCGGGTGGCGTGCTGGCGCTGTCGGGTGTCACGGTGCTGCTGCTGGGGGTGTGATCCGCGAACCCGGCCGCGCCCCCGCTAGATCGGGACGGGTTCCTGGCATACCTGGTTGACGCAGATCAGCCCCTGGCGGCACGGCGCGAGGCTGTCGTCGCACGAGCAGTTGCTGGTCTTGCCGTCCTTCGACGCCATGCAGTAATTCGTCAGGCACCAGGAATTCAGGAACTGGCAGTCGGCGGCCGCGCCCAGCTTAGAGGCCGGGCCGCCGGGACTGCAGTACTGGGTCGCCGGGTCCCAGCAGCCCTGCATGCAGTACTCCCACTGGGGCGCGGGAGGCATCTGGACGCCGCAGTCCGCCAGGCAGCCAGTGTTCTGGATGCAGATCCCGCCGCAGCACATGGGGGCGGCCGAGGTCGTGTCGCAGCCGGTCCCGCCGCCCGGCCCGCCGAACTCGCACACGGTGCAGTACGACGCGCCCGTTCCGGTCAGCGGGCTGCATGCCCCCGACTTGCACTGCACGTGCGCCGTGCACCCGGCGAAGTTCGCTCGCGGGTCCAGGCAGTTGGCCGTGCCCGCGAAGTTGGTGTTCCCCGTGTCGCACCACAGGCCCTTGTCGCAGTCGTTGCCGTCGCGGCACGTGCACCGGGTCCCCGCGCAGGTGCCGGACACGCATTCCTCGTTCGTGGTGCACGGGTAGCCGCCGTTCTGCGGCGTGATGACGATCACTTCCTGCCCCGGGTCCGTGCCGGGGTCGTCGCCGGGGTCGATGGACACCACGTCCTTCCCGCCCGGGTCCGTGGCGATCGCGTCCTTGTCGCCCGGGTCGGTGCCCGGGTCCGTGCCCAGGTCCGTGCCCAGGTCCGACGAACCCGGGTCCGTCTGCGGGATTTCCAGGAACGAAAGGTCCGGCGCCGGCACGGTGATCGCGCAGGACGCGAGGGCAGGGCAGGCGATCAGGATGACCAGCCACGACGACGTGCGCATCGGCTACCTCCTCGGGAACACACACAGTCTAACCGATAGAGCCCGGGGTGCAAAACCCCCACCGGCGCTACAGGTTGCCCATGATGGCCCGCAGCGCGCGGATTCGGTCGCGGATGTCCGCGGCCTTCTCGAATTCCAGGCGCTTCGCAGCCTCCATCATGTCCTTCTTCAGGCGCTCCAGCATCTTCCCGGCTTCCCGCGGGTCGGCGACCATCTTGTGCAGCGCCTCGGGCCGCTCGATGCCCACCTTCTTCGCGGCCTCCTCGGCCTGCTCGATCCAGAAGATGCGACGCGCCACGGTCGTCGGGACGATGCCATGCACCTCGTTGAATTCGACCTGCTTCGCGCGCCTGCGGTCCGTTTCCGCGATCGCCGCCGCCATGGACTGCGTCACCCGGTCGCCGTACATGATCACGGATCCGTTCAAGTGCCGGGCGGCCCGCCCGAACGTCTGGATCAGCGACCGCGTGCTGCGCAGGAAGCCTTCCTTGTCCGCGTCCAGGATCGCCACCAGCGACACTTCCGGCAGGTCCAGGCCTTCCCGCAGCAGGTTGATGCCCACCAGGCAGTCGAACACGCCCATGCGCAATTCGCGGATGATTTCGACCCGGTCCAGGGTGTCCACGTCGCTGTGCAGGTACCGAACCCGGATGCCGGCCTCCGCGAGGTACTCGGTCAGGTGCTCGGCCATCTTCTTGGTCAGCGTCGTGACCAGCACGCGCTCCTGGACGTCCACCCGCGCCCGCACCTCGCCCAGCAGGTCGTCCACCTGGTGCGTCGCCGGCCGCACGTCCACGCGCGGGTCAATCAGGCCCGTCGGCCGCACGATCATCTCGGCGACGCGGTCGCCCGCCAGCCCCATCTCGTACTCGCACGGCGTCGCGCTGACGTAGATGGTGCGCCCGCGCCGCTCGTTGAACTCGTCGAAGGTCAGGGGCCGGTTGTCCACCGCGGACGGCAGCCGGAAACCGTAGTTGACCAGCACGTCCTTGCGCGCCCGGTCGCCGCGGTACATGCCGATGATCTGCGGCACCGTCAGGTGCGACTCGTCCAGAACGACCAGGAAGTCCTTCGGGAAGTAGTCCAGCAGCGTCGGCGGCGGCTCGCCCGCCTTGCGCCCCGTCAGGTGCCGCGAGTAGTTCTCGATCCCCGCCACGCGCCCGAACTGCTCCAGGCTCTCGACGTCCGCCAGCGTCCGCTGCTCCAGCCGCGCCGCCTCCAGGATGTTGCCTTCCGACCGCAGCTGGATCAGCCGCGTTTCCAACTCGTCCTGGATCAGGATGATGGCCCGGCGCAGCCGGTCCGCGGTGGTGACGTAGTGGCTGTTCGGGAAGATGCCGACCTTGCGCAGTTCCCGTTCCACGCGCCCCGTGATCGGGTCGAACTCGCTGATGCGCTCGATGGTGTCGCCGAACAGTTCCACCCGCAGCGCGCGGTTCTCTTCCGAGGGCGGGAAGATTTCGATCACGTCGCCGCGCACCCGGATTGCGCCGCGCTCGAACGCCAGGTCGTTGCGCTCGTACTGCAGGTCCATCAGGCGGTGCAGGAACTTGTCGCGGTCGCAGTCCTGGCCGACCTCCAGGAACTCCACCAGCCCGTAGTACGCCTCGGCCGACCCCAGGCCGTAGATGCACGACACGGACGCCACGATCAGCACGTCGTCCCGCTCGAACAGGGACTTCGTCGCCGAGTGGCGCATCCGGTCGATCTCTTCGTTGATCTTGGAGTCCTTCTCGATGTACGTGTCCGACGACGGGACGTACGCCTCGGGCTGGTAGTAGTCGTAATAACTGACGAAATACTCGACGGCGTTCTCGGGGAAGAACTGCTTGAACTCACCATACAGCTGGGCTGCCAGCGTCTTGTTGGGCGCCATCACCAGCGTGGGCTTCTGGATGCGCGCGACCAGGTTCGCGATGGCGAACGTCTTGCCGCTGCCGGTCACGCCCAGCAGCACCTGGTCCCGGGCCCCCGCGTTGCACCCTGCTTCCAGGGCCGCAACGGCCTCCACCTGGTCGCCGGCGAGCTCGAATTCCTTGTGCAGCACGAACATGGCCGGATCCTGCGGCCCGGGGGGCGCGGCGTCAAGGGCGGAGGCGGTACCCGTTACGGGCAGGCCGCGCCGTCAGGGGCCGCACGAAACGTTGAGGGCCCAGCATTCGGCCGTCTGGCCCGGCTTGTTGCAATCCAGGCAATGTTGGTCCGCCCCGCACGCCCACATCGCGGTCGTCGCCAGCCCGTTGTACCCGCACCGCAGCACCAGCGCGCCGTCCGGCGAGCACAGGTCGGCGGCGGGCGTGGTGCAGGGAACGTCGGTCACGCATTCGTCGCGCGTATAGTCGGTGCCCGCCACCTTGCCGAACACCTGGCAGCGCCACGACAGGTTCGACAGGCCCAGGAATCCTTCGCCGCAGGTCTTGCGGGACACCCAGTGGTCGCCGATGCAGTCGCTGAAGATGGTGTGGTCATCCGCGCAGACCGACATGTCGTAGCGCTGCCTGCACGACGTGTCCGCCAGTACGCACGCGTTCCTCAGGTAGTTGCCGAGTCCGGGGTCGTACATGACGCACGTCTGTCCGTTCACGCTGCAATCGTGGGCGTCGCGATCGTATCCGGCGCCGCCGCACTGGACCGCGAGGTTGCCGTCGCAATACTCGCCTCCGTCCCGGTTCACCAGGCACTTCCTCAGAGGAACCAGCGCGCACTGGGCGGTCCCGCGCCCCTCGACGCACTGCCCGGTCCCGCAGTCCTGGCGCCCCTTGGGTTCTTCGTCCTCTTCCCGGACCGGGTCGTCCCAGACGAGGACGTTCCCTTCGCACCAATAGAAGACCCCGCCCCGGTTGCACGCCATGCCGGTTGCGCACACTCCGACGAACGCCAGCAGCGCCGCACGAGTCCCTGGCCTCATTCTCCCCCCCCCGCGTCTGCTGCGGGATCCGGACGCCAGACTACGCCATCCGGGAGTGGTTCTCCACCTGCAAATCAGGATCTTCCCCGCAGGGATCAGGAGGCGGGGGGGGGCGTAGGCCGATGTGGCCCGCTTCAGGGGTCCCGTCAACAGGGCCCGACGCTTGCCCGTGCGGTACAATCCGTTCGCGCCCCGGTGCCGGACGGGGGTGCACGATGCGAGTCCCCGGGATCGTCGTCGCCACGGTCGTCGCGACGGTCCCCGTGATTTGCGCGAGGTGAGCGCATGACCGACGGTGCCGCGACCGATTCGACGGGGGCTGGCAGGACGACCCGTGACGAGGAGGTTCGATCGTGAGCGTCGTGATGAGGGGCCGGAGCACCGGCATCCATACCGTTGAACTGCTCCACGACTCCGGTGCGCCTCACCCTCGGCGACCGGATCGAGGTCGTGGAAACGTACCGGCGTGTCTAGCGGGAAGGCTGCTGGACCGGGAACCGGCGGGCCGCAGGGAGGTTCGGAACAAGGTGCGGCATCGACCGTTGCCTCGGGTCGGGTGACCCGGCGGCGACCGGCCGCGAAGGAGATCGAAATGGCCATCAGGCTCATCGAACGCCCTGTCGTGATCGAGGCCGCGGGGAACAAGCCCAAGCGGATCGAGGAGTACGTGGGCGTGCCCAGCACCGGCACCCGCGCGTTCAGCCTCGCCCGGATGGACTCCCCGTGCGGATGGGGCGAACCCGGGCAACGACCGGGCTTCACCGAGGTGACCCTGGTGCTGCGCGGCTGCCTGGTCGTCGAGCACGACGGGGGCGCGTTCGAGGTCCATGCCGGCCAGGCGGTCCTGGCCGACCCGGGCGAGTGGGTTCGGTACAGCACCCCGGGCCTCGATGGCGCGGAATACGTGTCCGTCTGCCTTCCCGCCTTTTCCCCGGATTCCGTCCACCGGGACGATGCCCGTCTTCCGCTACGCCCCCCTTCCTAGGCAGAACGCCGCCATCACCGCATCCGGTTTGACGGGACTGCCGCAATAGGACAACCTTGGTCCTGGTAAATGCGAGAGAGACCGTGATGCCTACCCTGTTTCGTACCGTGACGCTCCCGACCCTCGCCCTGGCCCTTGCCCTGGCCGCACCTTCCGCGGCCGGTGCGGCGACCGTGCGATACCCCGCGACGACCGCGCCGTGCAATGGCACGCTGCAGGCGTGCATCGACGGGGTCGCCGCCGGGGACCGCATCGAAATCACGTCCAGCGCCCGCATCAGCGAGGCCAGCCTCAACATCGTCAAGTCCCTGACCCTGGCGGGCGCCCCGGGCGTCGTCCCGGTCATCGGTACCACCGACCCGGCACACCCGACCCTCGTGGGAGGCTCCGATGGAGGGGACGGCTCCTCGAACACGATCGTCTTCGAGGGAATCAACTTCGACGGGGCCGGGATCCAGATCGACTTCTTCGGGGGCAGCGGCCACCGGTTCCAGATGACGGACTGCACGGTCAGCCAGCCGATCTACCCGAATTCGGGCGTAGCCGTCCTGGCGTCGGTCCTCGCGGACGTGGACATCGCCCACAACGTCATCCAGTCCAACGGGGGCGGGGTCTACATCAATTCGCAGGTCGCCGGGGGAGGCGCCTACCGGGTCGTCGGCAACCGGATCACGGGCATCGTCCCGGACCAGACGATGTCCGGAGTCTCGCTGGACCTCCGGGGCACTGCGCCGTCCACCGCGCTGGTGGCCAGCAACGTGATCTACGGGGTGGCAGGCTGCCACTGCGGGTCGGCCGCCGGCATCGAGGTGTACACGCCGGAATCGGTATCGGTCGTCGTCACGCTGGTCAACAACACCATCGACGACCTGGGGCTCGAGGCTCGCGCGATTTCCTTGCGGGCGGATGGGGCCGTGGGTTCCACGGACGTATTGATGTTCGACAACATCGCGACGCGCACCTACGGGATCGCCCTGCAGAACGCCTCCCCGAACCTGAATGTGGTCCACGGGGGCAACGACTACTTCGACATGAAGTCCGGCAACTTCTGGGGCGGATACCCCGCGTTGAACTTCGCCGACTACGCCGTGGACCCGCTCTTCGTCAACCAGGGCAATCGTAACTATCACCTGCAGGACGGTTCGCCGGTCGCCAACGTCGGCGGTTCGTGGGCGGGGATGGCCGCGGCGCTGGATGCCGACGATCATCCGCGAGTCGTGGGAGTGGTGGATCTGGGCGCCTACGAAACCGGGTCGGTCGCGTCGGCGGACCTGGCGGTTTCCGGCGAAACCGCGCCGCCCAGCCAGGCCCAGGGCGGGGAGTTCACCTACTCGCTGCATGTCACCAACGCGGGTCCCTCGCCTGCCACGGACGTCGGCCTCGCCTTCCCGCTGCCGCCTGGGGCGACGCTGGTGTCGTCCTCCACGGCCCGGGGCACGTGTACCGGGACGACGACGATCTCCTGCGGGCTGGGGCTGCTGCGGCCTGCGGACGTCGTGGACGTCACGATCGTCGCGACGCTGGAGCAGGCCGGAACGCTGCAGGCGACCGCGACGGTCACGGGGACCACCCAGGATCCGAACGGCTCGAACAGCTTCGTCACGCTCAGTGCGACGGTGACGGCCTCGGTCGATGACGGCCCGGGCGACCTGGGGACGGATCCTGGCACCGGCGGCGAGGACGTCATCGGCGGCACGGACCCGGGCGCCACGTCCGAAGAGGTCCAGGCCGACCTTCCCGGTACGGACACGGTCGCGACAGACCCGGGTTCCACGGATACCGTCGCGACGGACCCGGGCGCCACGGACACCGTCGTGGCCGATCCGGGCCCGACGGCCGGCGGGAAGTCCTCCGGTTGCGCCGCGGGCGGCACCCCGGATTCGCCTCTTGCGGTCGCGTTCGGGCTGCTGCTGATGACCCTGGCCGTTGCCACCCTGCGGCGCCGCGCCGCCTGATCCTCGCCCAGCGCCCGGCGCCGCCCGGCGCCCGAACCGCCGCATCCAACGCACCCCGCGCATCCGACACGTCTACCCCACTTCGCCCGAAGACCGGACATCTACTCCCGCTTATGACCCGGACATCGACTCCGCTTCTTGCACTCACCGCATCCCTCGTGTCCGTATCCCTCGTGTCCGCATCCCGCGTTGTCCCCGTCCCCGCCCCGTGCTAGCCTTCCGGCAGCCTGGCTCCAAAACCCCAAAGGAGGCTCCCATGGCCCTGATGTCCTGGCGTCGCGAAGGAACCGTTGCCGTCATCACGCTGGAAAACGGCGAAAACCGTCACAACCCGACGTTCGTGGCCGAGATCCTCGCCACCCTGGACGCCATCGAGGCCGACGACAGCGCATGTGCCGTGGTCATCGCGTCCAACGACCCGAAGAACTGGTCCCAGGGCATCGACCTGGAATGGATCCTGGGCTGCGTGCCCGACGCCAGCCGCCACGACGAGATCCGCGACTTCATGCTGGGCCTGGACAAGATGTTCGCCCGCGTGCTGACGTTCCCGCTGCCGGTCGTCGCGGCGATGGGCGGCCACACGTTCGGCGACGGCGCGATCCTGGCCTGCTGCTGCGACTTCCGCTTCATGCGCGCGGATCGCGGCTTCTTCTGCTTCCCGGAAGTGGACCTGAACATCCCGTTCCTGCCCGGCATGACCGCGATCGTCCAGGCCGCCGTGCCCGAGCCGTATTGCACGCGCTGGGTGCTGGAAGGCCGTCGCGTGGGCGGCGCGGAACTGGTTGCCGCGGGCGTGGCGATGAAGGCCGTGGAAGGCGCCGACGCCGTGCTGGCCGAGGCGATGGCCTACGCCGGGACGTTCGCGAAGGGCCGCAACGTGGTCCGCGTGCTGAAGCAGCGGATGCACGCCGGCATCCTGGACGTGTTCGCGACGGACGACCCGCCGGTCATCGCGAAGCTGCAACTGATGGTGTGATCGTCCGGGCGGTCGCCGGCGCGCCGCGCCCGCGCTCCCCGCCTACGGATTGTTCACCCCACCGTCCTGCCAGAACCCGCCGGGCGGCATGTGCTCCTTTTCCACCTGGTCGTAGAAATCGATGATCTTGCGGACGTAGTTGCGCTTTTCTACGTACGACCCCGGGTAGAACGACCGCTTGAACCCGTAGATGATGATGTTGCGCAGCTCCCGCGACGTCAGGCCGAAGTGCTCGACCGCGATCCCGATCTCCTTCGACACGGTCGTGTTGGACACCAGCCGGTTGTCCGTGCACAGCGTCGTGGACAGGCGCGCGTCCCGCATCTGTCGGAAGGCGTGCTTTTCGAAGGTGCCGATCTTCGGGTTCGTCTGGAGGTTCGACGTCAGGCAGACCTCCAGCGTGATGCGCCGATCCGCGATGTATTCGGCCAGGCGCCGCACGTACGCGACCTTGTCCTTGATGTCCGGCGACGAGATCATGGCCGGGCTGAGCAGGTAGTACCCGTGCCCGATGCGGTCGGTGTGCAGGTCGGTGATGGCCTGGAAGATCGACTCGGGCCCGTACGCCTCGCCCGCGTGAACCGTCTTCTTCAGGAAATTCTTGTGCGCGAACTCGTAGGCGGCCCGATGGTCGCCGGCAGGGTATCCCTTTTCGCGCCCGGCCAGGTCGAACCCGGTGATCGGGACGTCGTGCTTGTCGCGGATGGCCACCGCGGCCTGCGCCATTTCCAGCGAGGCCAGCCCGAAGATTTCCGGTTCGGGCGTGTACGGATGCACGCGAAACCAGTCGCGGTAGTACGACGACATCCGGCTGTTGAAGTAGCGTAGCGCGCACACCGTGATGGCGTACATGAACTCGGGCTCGGCCAGGCGCCCCGGCTGGCCGGCGATCTTGCGGTTGGCCTTGCGGGTCGCCTTCAGCAGGCCGCGGTTCACCGCCCGCAGCACGTCGTCCATGCCCATCGTTTCGCTGCAGTGCAACTGCGGCGCGAACCGCACCTCGAAGTACCGCACGCCTTCGGCGTAGTTGTCCTCGGCCAGTTCGTACGCGACGCGCTCCAGGGCCTCGGCGTCCTGCATCACGGCCGTCGTGTACTCGAAGCCCTTCAGGTATTCGACGAGGCTCGCGTAGCGGTCCTTGAACACCAGCTCGCGCATGCCGCCTTCGGTGTGCGACGGAAGGTCCACCTTGCGTTCGCGTGCCATTTCGACCAGCGACGACAGGCGCAGCGACCCGTCCAGGTGCACGTGCAGGTCCGTCTTGGGCAGCGCCCGGATCAGCGACATCGACACGGGCGCCATGGTTTCAGTCCTCCCGCTTCAGGCCGCGGAACAGGCGTCCGGCGTGCCGGCATTCGGCTTCGGCCGAATCGACCAGGTGGTCCATGCCGATCCGGCGGCCGTCCCGGGCGGCGCGATAGGCGGCCCGCAGGATGGCGTTCTTGATGTTGCCGCCCGACAGTTCGAACGATTCGCCCACCAGGTCCCAGTCGATGTCCGGGTCTATGGGGCATTCCTTCGGGATCAGCGAACGCCAGATCTTCGCCCGGTGCGCCTTGTCGGGGAACGGGAAGCGGATCTTGAACTGGATGCGGCGCTCGAACGCCTTGTCCATGTTCTTTTCGAGGTTGGTGGTCAGCAGCGAGATGCCGTCGAAGCGCTCGATTTCCTGCAGCAGCAGGTTGATTTCCATGTTGCTGAAGCGGTCCACGGACGTATCGACTTTCACCCGCGACGTGAACAGGGCGTCGGCCTCGTCGAACAGCAGGATGCTGTTGTTGGCGCGGGCCGTCTGGAAGATCTTCTCGATGTTCTTTTCGGTTTCGCCGATGTACTTCGACATCACCCGCGGGATGCTGATCTGGTACAGCGTCTGGCCCAGTTGTTCGGCCAGGATTTCCGCGCACAGCGTCTTGCCGGTGCCCGGGTCGCCCACGAACAGGCAGCACAGCCCGCGACCGGTGGGCATGCGCTTGGCGAAACCCCAGTGCGTCAGGATGTAGGCCCGGTGCTTCGCCGCGTCCAGCACGTCGCGGACCATCTTCATTTCCTCGACGGGCAGGATCAGGTCTTCCAGCGTCAGCCGGATCTTGCGGCGGCGCGCGTATTCTTCCATGTCGGCCCGGACCTGCGCCCATGCGCCCGCCATCAGGTCGTCCTGCGACAGGGCGGTGGCGCCGCGGGCCGAGGACAACTGGCGAGCGACGTCCGTCGCGTTGGCGATCTGGCCGCCGGTGAACTCGAACGTGAGGCCCAGGGACGGCAGGTCCACCGCTTCGTCGAGGGCGTCGCCGTCCAGGTGCAGCGCCCACAGTTGTTCGCGCCGCGCGGTGTCGGGCGCATCGAATTCGACCTGGCAGGCCACGTGGCGCTCCACGGACGAATCCAGTTGCCGCGTGTCCGACGTGCTCAGCACCACGGCGCCGGGATGGTGGTCCAGGCGCGCGAACAGGGCGGGCAGGCGCGGGTTGCGCTGGCTGAACAGGGCCTCGCAGGTGTCGAACACCAGCAGCGCCCGGCGCATGGTGGCTTCCTGGAACACCGCGTCCAGCAGTTCGTCGGTCAGGGGATCGATGGCGGCCAGGCGCTGCGAATCCACCGTGATCAGGGGACGCCCCTGGGACGCGGCGACGGCGGCGGCCAGCAGCGTCTTGCCGGTGCCGGGAAGGCCGCCGAAGCCGAAGGTGACGCCGGTGCCGCCGGGCGTCGTGCGCGCCAGGACGGGGCGGGCCAGTGTGACGACCTGCTCCACGACGGCCGGGTCCAGCACCACGCGGTCCAGCGAGCCGTGCGGAATTTCCAGCGTGGAAAACGGCGCGATGGTGCGGTCGAGGTGATCGTGGCCCATCAGGAACGACACGACGCGATCGGGCAGGCGGACCTCGTGGGTCAGCAGGGAATCGGAGCCGGCGTCGCGGGGGAGGATCAGTCGGATCAGCTTCGCGTCCACCAGCGGCGACCCGGGCAGGAAGCGCTCCCGCAGGCGCATGCGGTCGATGCGCGAATCGCGCAGCATCGCCAGCATGAAATCCACGTCGGCGTAGTCCAGCAGCACGTTGTCCTTGAACCGGGCGATGCGCTTGCGGAAGGACGAATCCAGCACGGGCGCCAGCGCCAGGCCCAGGATCTGGACGTCGGTGTCGTCGAGGGCCCAGGAGCGGGCCAGCGCGACGAAGGGAGGCTCGACGCCCAGCGCGTCGATCGCCCGGGCGGTCGCGACGAAGTGGGCCGAGGCTGCCGCCAGGGAGGAGCGAGCGGCCGCGACGTCGGCGGCGTCCGCCGGGTTCCAGAATTCCGCGGTGCGGCTGTCGACCAGGGCTTCCGCCCAGCGGCAGACCGCGTCGAGGTGATCCAGTTGGGCTTCGCGAACGTCCTGGGGGGCGGGGCTTGTGTGGGCATGCCTTGACATGCGGACGACGCTAGCGCGCGCCCGTGCTTGCGTCAAGGCGCTCGCTTCCGATCTGGCCTCCGCTTCGGGCCTACGTCCGCGTCGCGAGGCCCCCGGGGAGGTCGAAGGGAGCGTTCGCGGGAACCCTCTGACCCCGCCCGATCTCCGCTGTCCCCGCGCGCGGAAACGGGTACAATCCGGCCCGTCCCTATCCGGGAGAGCCCGTGACTCGCGACATGATTGGCGGACTGGCGATGGCGGCGGTGCTGGCGATGCTGGCGGTCGCGACGCCGGCTGTTGCGGCCGACCTGCCGGGGCCCCTGGACGCGCAGGCCCGACGGGACGTGCTGGCCGCGATGGCCGCACGAACCCCGACGGACGGGCTGATGTCGTCCGCACGGATCGCGGAGTTCCGGCGGCATCTGCGGACGCTCGTGCCGAAGAAGGTCCTGACCGGGACCGTGCGGATCCACGACATCGACGGTGACGTGACGATCGACCCGACGGCGACCCGCATCGACGGGGTGGTTCGGGAAACGGTGGAATTCATCGACGCCGGCACCCTCAACTTCCGGCTGCTGTCCTTCCTGCCCATCGAGGCGATCGAAAACCCCGACGGCACGCCGGCGACGTGGGTCCCCGAGGACGTGCAGGGCTACGCGACGGCGGTGGTCACCCTTCCGGCCGCGCCTGCGCAGGGCACCCTGCAGGACTTCGTGATCCGGCTGGGCGGGGTTCCGTCGTGCCAGCAGAACGGCGCGTTCACGGTGAACCTGTGCGCGTGGGGCCGCGTCATCTACGTGGCCGGCGACCTGTTCCTGCCCGGGTCGATGGGATCGGACTTCTCCACCGCCGATCTGCGCATCACGCTGCCCGCGGGCTTCCAGGTGGCCGCCACCGGCATCGAGTCGTCGGTGACCCCGGTCGCGGACGGCAAGGAAATACATCACATCGTGCAGGCCTTCCCCAGCGACGCCCGGTCATTCGGCATTTCGGCCTACGACGAGGCGCGCATCCCGTGGGACGCCGGCTACATCGGAACCTACACGACGGCCGGCGACACGAAGATCCAGGCAGGCGTGCCCGGCCTGCTGACGGACATCAAGTCGATCCTGACGTACTACGGGACTCGCATCGGCGCGTTCCAGTTCCCGAAGATGGAGGCCTGCCAGGTGACCAACGACGCCGGCGCGGCGTTCGGCTGGCCGGCCCTGCTGTGGGTGCCGGACAGCATGATCCGGCATCCGGGGAACGGCCGTACCGCGCTGTTCGCCCACGAACTGGGGCACCAGTGGTTCCCGGACATGATCAAGAACAACGACGGCTGGGCGGCGTGGCTGTCGGAGGGATTCGCCGAGTACCTGTCCCTGCAATACATGGGCACGACGTCGCTGGGGGCGGACTACCCGAACGCCGTCTACGCGTCGTATGGCGAAATGTACATGTATTTCGTCGCCGATTCGCAGGACTACCCGCTGACGTCGATGGACTCGCTGAGCGTCACCGACGGCGGCGTGTACCAGACCGTTACGTACTACAAGGGCGCCGTCGTCTGCCACATCCTGGAAAAGTACGTGGGCACCGACGTGTGGGACAAGGCGCTGCAGACGATGTACTCGGACATGGCGGGCAAGGAGAAGTACTACACCACGTATGGCTTCAAGGCATACCTGGAAGCCGCCTCGGGGAAGGACCTGACGGACCTGTTCACCAGTTGGGTGTTCAGGAAGGGCTTCCCGACGTACACGGTGGACGTCACGCGCGCCACGTCCGACGCGGGCGTGCCGCAGGTGGTCGTTCGGGTGCAGCAGGTGTCCAGCAACAAGTACAACAGCTTCAAGATGCCGGTCCAGCTGGCGCTGGTCACGGACATCGACGAGACGGTGAAGGACGTGGTCATCGACCAGCCGGACCAGACCTTCACGTTCGACCTGGACGGGCGCCTGGTGCGCGTCCGGTTCGACCCGTCCCGGAACTTCCTGAAGCGCGTGAACGGCGGCCTGGCGGGCGACATGGACCTGTCGGGCGAAATCGACGGCATCGACCTGATGTACACGGCCTGGGCCCAGGGGTCCAACGCGTACGGGTATTCCGACAACTTCCAGTCGTCCGTGGACTTCGACCGGAACGCGGCGGTGGACGACCTGGACCTGGCCGTGGTGACGGACGGGTTCGGCCACACGTCCGATGGAGGTGCCCAATGAGGCAGGCCCTCGCGATCTGCGGTGTGTGCGCGGCCGCGCTGATGGCGGCCGGATGCGATACGAAGCCCCTGGCCGTCGCGGCCGATCCGGGGCCGGCGGACGTGCCGGCCGACGTCGCGGCTGACGTGGCGCCCGACGTTCCGGTGGACGACGTGCTGCACGACACGGTGGTCCCGGTCGACTACCTCCCGGCGGGCTCGATCCGGTTGCGCGCCGCGGGACGTGACGGCGACGCCTTCCGGATCGAGGTCGTTGCGCGGGATTTCACGCCGGTGTTCGGGATGGCCCTGCGGGTCGAGTGGGACCCGGCGTCCCTGTCCCTGGTGTCGGCGGCGACGGCGCCGATCTTCGGCGACGAGGCGCAGGGCGAGGCGGTGTACCGCTCGGCCGAGGTGCGGCCCGGGTCCCTGGCGCTGGGCCTGACGCACCTGTACTACCTGGCGAACACCGCGCTCACGGGCGACGTCGTGGTGGCCACGCTGACGCTGAAGTCCCTGGACGGCCACCCTGCCGACCTGCGTTTCTTCGCCCCCCGCTGCCTGCTGATGGACAGCGATCGCGTCGCGATCGCCACGACGTACCTGTCCGCCACCCTGAATCCCTGACGCCCGCGCGGGTTGACTTTGGACCCGCCCGGACGCACGCTGATCGCGTCCACAGACGGGGGATTTCGATGGCCAGGACGAAGCGGGTCGCGGTGATCCTGTCGGGATGCGGCGTGTTCGACGGGTCGGAAATCCACGAGGCGACGCTGTCGCTGCTGGCGCTGGACCAGCAGGGGGCGGTGGCGATCGTCGTGGCGCCGGACGTGGCGCAGGCCAAGGTGCACGACCATGCCTCGGCCCGGGATGTCGCCGGCGAGACGCGGAACGTGCTGGTCGAATCCGGACGCATCGCGCGCGGGAACATCCGGCCGGTGGCGTCGCTGTCAGCCGACGACGTGGACGCGGTGCTGCTGCCCGGAGGGTTCGGCGCGGCGCTGAACCTGTCCACGCTGGCGACCGCGGGTGCGGGCCTGTCGGTGGAACCGACCACGCTGGCGTTCCTGAAGGCGGCGTACCAGGCCGGCAAGCCCCTGGGCGCGCTGTGCATCGCGCCGCCGATCCTCGCCAAGGTGCTGGCGGAACTGGGCGTGAAGGGCGCCCGGATGACCATCGGCAACGACCCGGCCACAGCGTCCGTGATCACCGCGCTGGGGCAGACCCACGTGACCTGCGCCGCGACGTCCTTCGTGGCCGACCCGGCGCGCAGGATCGTGACGTCGCCCGCCTACATGGTGGCCGGCGGGATCGCGGAACTGTGGATGGGCATCAACGCGGCGGTGGAGGCGCTGCTGGAAATGGCCTGACGTCGTGCGCCGAGGTCGGTCGTGCGCGCAGGCTACTCCTGCAGCGTCCCGGGTTCGGTGCCGACCCGTTCCTCCTTCCGGCCCTTCGCGTATTCCTTCGCATACGCCACGTAGTGATCGGCCGACTCCTTCAGCGCCGCGATTTCGGCCTCCGTGAGGGGCCGGCGGACCTTCGCAGGGACGCCGACCGCCAGGTGGCCGTCGGGGACGATCATGCCTTCGGGGATCAGCGCGCCGGCGCCGACCATCGCGTTTTCGCCCACCACCGCCTGGTCCAGCACCGTCGCGCCCATGCCGACCAGGCAGCGGCTCTTGAGGTGGCAGCCGTGGAGGACCGCGTTGTGACCGACGGTGACCTCGTCCTCGATGATCAGCGGCGTGCGGCCCGTGGACTCGTGCAGCACGCAGCCGTCCTGGATGTTGGAGCGCGCGCCGATGCGCACCGCGCCCACGTCGCCCCGGATGGTCGCGTGGAACCAGACCGACGATTCGGCGCCGATGACCACGTCGCCCGCGATCACGCAATGCTCGAGGATCAGGGCGTCCGGGTGGATCCGGGGGGCGATGCCCTTGAACGCGCGGATCATGGGGACCTCCGGGGTTTGCAGGGTCACAGTTTACGGTAGATCGTCCGGGTGGCGATCCCCAGCAGCTGCGCAGCGAGGCGCTTGTTGCCCCGGGTCAGTCGGAGCGTCTGCTGGATCACCTGCTGCTCGATTTCGTCCAGCGGCGTGCCCAGCTGGATCGTCAGGTACTGCTTCGCCGACGCGTCGGACGCGACCAGGTCCGGCAGGTCCTCGACCCGCACCGTGTCGCCGCGGCTCAGCACCACGGCGTGCTCGACGGTGTTCTCCAGCTCGCGGACGTTGCCCGGCCAGTCGTGGGCCATCAGCAGTTCCATCGCCTCGCGCGAGATGGTGCGGACCTCCTTGCGGTTCTTTTCGGCGAACCGCGACAGGAAGTGCTGGGCCAGCAGCGGGATGTCCTCGGTGCGTTCCCGCAGCGCGGGCAGCGTCAGCGAGATGACGTTGAGGCGATAGAATAGGTCCTCGCGGAAGCGCCCAGTGCGGGCCATTTCCAGCAGGTTCTTGTTGGTCGATGCGACCACGCGGACGTCCACGCGCAGGGTCTGTGTGCCGCCCAGGCGCTCGAACTCGCCCTCCTGCAGCACGCGCAGCAGCTTCGCCTGGATCATGGGGTCCAGTTCCGCGACCTCGTCCAGGAACAGGGTGCCGCCGTCCGCCATCTTGAAGCGGCCCTCGCGGCGGGCGAAGGCGCCGGTGAACGCGCCGCGCTCGTGGCCGAACAGCTCCGACTCCAGCAGCGTGACCGGGATGGCCGCGCAGTTGATCGCGACGAAGGGCCCGCGGGAACGGTTGCTTCGGCGGTGGATGGCCCGGGCGACCAGTTCCTTGCCCGTGCCGGACTCGCCCAGGATCAGCACGGTCGTCGATGCCTGCGCGACCTGGGTGATCGTGTCCTGGACCCGGCGCATCGCGGCGGACGTGCCGACCAGGCTGCGCTCGCCGGTGACGGCCTCCAGTTCCGCGCGCAGCGCCTGGTTTTCCGCCTTCAGCGACGCCTTTTCGGTCGCGCGCGTCACGCTGCGGACCACCAGCGGGCGCTTGAGCGGCTTGGTGACGAAGTCGTAGGCGCCCTCGCGCATGGCTTCCACGGCCCGCTCGATCGTCCCGAAGGCGGTCATGATGACCACCTCGGTGTCGGGCCGCAGCGCCTTCACCGCGCGCAGCAGGTCCATGCCGTCCATGCCGGGCATGCGCAGGTCGGCCAGCACCACGTCGAAATCCTCGCTGCGCAGCACGTCGAGGCCTTCCTCGCCGGACGAGGCCGTGCGAACGCCGAACCCTTCGCGGTCGAAGATCTCGCGCAGGGATTCCACCGCCGCGGCGTCATCATCGACGACCAGGAGGCGGGGGCGAGGGGCATTGTCCATCGATGCGACCGTTGAAGACGCGCCTGTCGAATAGCACGGATGGCCTTGTCGGGCAACGCGAAGCGTCTGTCACGCGAAGCGTCTGCCACAGTGGGAGGCCCGGACGGAGCCTAGAACCGGAAGTTGGCGCCCAGCAGGAGCTGGTAGAGGAAGCAGGCGTCCACATTGGCGGCAAAGGTCGCGCCCAGGTTCAGGGGCTGGAACATCAGTTCGATGTTCGGGTGGACGAGGTAGCTGAGACCGGCACCGACCCGGAGGAAGCCGGAGGCCTCGCCGTTGGCGCCCTTGGACACGTTGAAACTGGGGCCGAGATCGAGGAGCGGCCACACGTACAGCGGGTAGTTCTGGAGCACCCGGATCTTGTAGCGCGCCCCGATGGGCAGCCCGATCGAGGCGGCGCCCTTGCGCGCGCTGACCATGAACCCGAAGTGCGGCGCCAGTTCGCCGGGGCCCACCTTGAAGGTGTACTCGACCGGGATTTCCATCGAGAACGCCGAGTAGGTGCCGATGTTCGGGATGACGATCATCATGAACCCGAGCTCGAGTCCCACGGACCAGGGCTTGTCGTACAGGTTGATGTTCGTCCCCGCCTGCGCCTTCGCGGCAGGCAGGGTCACCAGCACCAGCGCGGCCACCAGGGCCAGCGCGAAACAACGCAGGGCCTTCTTCATCGAATCCTCCCAATCCATCAAGGTCAGGCCAACGATAAACCGAGTGGGGAGCAAACGCCAAGAGGCTGCGGACGAGCCCGGTGCAATCGGTCGGAACCCGCCGCGAATCCGGCCGGCGCACTGGCAGCCGGGGGGAAGAAGGTTCGGGCGGGGGCGTGCCCGGGTCAGTGCCTGCCGGCGCCCGCCGGTCGGGCGTTCCAGATGCGGGACAGCAGCAGCAGGCCCAGGATCGCGAACGGTGCCAGGAACAGGGGCCAGTAGCGCCAGTCCTGCGAGGTCAGGTAGCCCAGCGACACGGACTGGACGGCCGTGCCGAGGTACACGAACCCGTCGATCATGCCGACGGCGGTGGCGGCCCCCTTCCGGCCTCCGAAGTCCATCGTGGCCGTGCCGGACAGCAGCCCGTGCGTGCCGATGACGCCCAGCGACAGCAGGAACACGAAGAAGCCCAGGTACCAGGGGGGCAGGGACACCTGCGGGCCCGCCGCCAGGCTGCGCTGGTCGCCGGCCTCGGCGGAGGGCATCGGGTCGTCCATCACCAGCGCGACCGTCTCGTCGCCTCGGCGGACCTCGAACCGGAGGACGGCCTTGTCCGTGGCGACCCGGACGGTGTTCGGGGAGGGACTCCCATCCGGGCGCGCAGGCGCAGGCGGCGGGTTTCCTTGGGAAACTCCCGCCAAAGACGCAGCCGCCTCGGGTGCATCAGGATCGCGCGCCTCGCGGGTGCACAGGCAGCGCGCCCTGTCCCAGGCGACCCCGTCGCCCTTGCAGGCCGACGGCACGCACTGGACGGCACGGGAAACGGCGGCCCAGGAGTCGTCGGCCTGCAGGGGGACGCCGTTGACCGACAGCACCTGGTCGCCGGGCTTCAGCGGAACCTTCCGCTCCTCGGACCAGCCCACGACCGCCGGGCTGTGGCCCAGCGTGGGCAGCATGCCCAGCGTGCAGACGAAGACCAGGATGTACAGGAAGCCGGCGGCCGGCGCGCGGCGGCTCTGGAACAGCCAGTCGCTGACGTAGCCCGCGACGTTGCCGCCGATGACGCCCGCCACGAACAGCCACCCGCCCCAGCCGGCCTGCAGGAAGGGCAGCAGCGTGACGATCGCGCCGACCGAAACGAACGCGACGCGCGCGCGGCCCTTCGTCCGGGCCCCCAGCAGGAACAGCACGACGCCTGCGCACAGGGCGGCGACGATGAAGGGCCAATGCTCCCACGAGCCGTTGCGCAGCGGGTGGCTGGCGGGCAGGACCCAGACCTCCTTGGCATATATCGGGAACCAGTGCATCACGCCGTTGCGCAGCACGCCGGTGCAGAACTCGACGCAGGCGACCGTCAGGAGGATGGGGTTGGTCAGCACGCGCTTGACGATGGTCGCGAGGGGCATGTCGCCCGTGCCCGACGAGGCGTCGCCGGTGTCGAAGTCCTGGAAGCCGGCCTGCCCGGGACGGTCCCGCAGCAGGACGGATTCGAGGACCGCCATGACCAGCAGCAGGCCGGCCGGGAAGAAGAACACCCACCACGACGACGTCGCGCCCTCGGGACCCCAGGTGCGGGTCCAGGCCAGCACCCACTCGTTGACGCTGAACGCGAAGAAGACGCCCGAGGCGATCATGGTGCCGAAGATGCCCGAAAAACCGCCGCGCTCGCGGACGTGGAACCACGACGAGTTGACCTTGACGATCGCGACGGCGGCCGCGCTCTGGAAATACATGTTGATCGCGTACAGGACGGACATCGTGGTGACCAGGTCGAAGGGCAGCGAGCCCGGGGACAGGATCAAGGAGCGGATGTAGCCGCCCATCAGCAGGTTCGCGATGCCGGCGCCGATGGCGGACGCGAGGATCGCCTTCTTGCCGCCGACCTTGTCGGTGACGGGGCCGTTGACCAGGAACGACACCGCGTACACCAGCGTGCCGATCCCGAAGATCAGGCCGAAGTCCTCCTTGTTCATCAGGTCGCCCAGGGCGTTCTTGGCCACCGTCAGGTTGTACCGGCCCATGTACAGGAAGGCGTACGTCAGGCCCATCGGGAACCAGTTCAGGAAGCGGCGACGACGGTAGGACGCCGAGTGGGCCGGCGCGGAATCCAGGGGCATCGGGACCTCCATGAGGCGCGCCCGTGGCGAGCGGGTCATTTCGCAGGCGGCCCGAACCCCCCGCTGCGGGAGGCCGGGGCGGCCGGGTCCAGTCCCTTCCGGGGGAGGCCGTGGCGGCGCCAGACGTCCAGCACGGTATCGCGGGCTTCCGGGGTGGCCGCGACCTTCCACGCCTGCCGGAAGGCCGCCTCGCCAGCGGCGGGTTGCGAGTGGTCGAACAGGTACCTGCCGACGTCCACCCAGCGGTTCGGGTCCTCGGGGTGCGCCAGCGCCTCGTCGTGGAGGCGCCGGCCCGGCGCCATGCGGTCGTCCTGCGGGGGCGAGGGGTCGGCGCGTCCCGGGGCCGGCGAACCCGTCGAGGGCGCTGCCCGGGGATCCTGCTGCGGGGCAGCCAGGGCGCTGGAAGCAGGGGCAGGCAGGGCGATTGCGGCGGGACGCGGAGCGGGCGCGGGCGGCGCCACCCGGGCGCCCTCGAGGTCCCGGGGGGCGGGAATGGAGGGCGAAACACCCTGGCTGGGAGCGTGCAGCCACAGGGCGACACCGGCCGCGACCGCGACGCCCAGGAATCCGGTGACCAGTGCCTTCGCACGATGTTTCATCGGCCGCACGCTTGGCAAGGTGACATGGCGGTTCCTCCCGGGGCCCGAACGCGCCGATGATAGCAAATCCCGGCCGAGCGGCTTCGCCGGATGCGCGCCTGGACCGATCCGACCGCGTCCCGGTGAGGAATCCTTTGCAGCAAGGGATTGACGCGGCGAGCGCCCGGTGGTACCACCCATCGCAACCCGGTGGGAGGACCCCGATGACGCGTGTGCTCGCAACCCTGGCAGTGATCGGTGTGGCGACCTTCCTGGCTTCGGCCTGCGTCGAGCCGAAGGACTTCGTGACGGACCTGGGTCCCGATGCGCCGGCATGCACGGTGGTGGCCTCGACGGACGCCAAGGACGCGTGCGTGCGGTTCCGGGATGCCCTGTGCGCGCAGGCGAAGTCGTGCGAAATGTTCGCGACGCTGCCGGCCTGCGTGACCTGGTTCACGTCGACGTATGGCGACTGCGACAAGGCCGGGGACAAGCCCGCTCTTACCACCGATCAGAACAACGCGTTCGTCGCCTGCCTCTGCGCGCTTCCCACGGCGTCGTGCCGCACGCTGAATCTGTCCGGCGTCGAGGCCGCGGTACCGGATTGCGCGTCGTTCTAGGCCCAATGCCATTCACTTAAGCCCATCGACCAGCGTGACGGGGCGTTTCCTTTTGTAGTTGCTCATCTTCACCTTCACGGCCCTGGGAAAGGACCGTTCTGGTCTTCGGGGCGGGATTACAAGCCGTAGCAGTTTTT
>CAIOFV010000132.1 GCA_903857665.1 uncultured Myxococcales bacterium | reverse complement strand
CTTCGTCGAGGACTTGAAGATCATCCGGTGGCAGGAAGGGAAGGGCGGGGAGCCGGAGGTCCGCACGCCATGAAAGGGGGCGGCCGGCTCCTTGCGCCCGCGCTGGTGTTCGGCGCCTACGCCGCGATCGTGTCCACCTTCCTGGGGACGGTCCCGATCTGGGACGGACGACAATACTTCGACGCCCTGGTCGCCGCCGTGACCGGTCCCTTCGACCCGATGGCGTTCAACCTGTTCGGGCACCCGTCGATGGCGTGGTTCCTGCTGGCGGGCGCGCCGCAGTTCCTGGATCCGGGGAACGTGCCGCTGCTGCACGGGACGATCGCGCTGCTGGGCGCGGGGGCCCTGCTGTGGTTCCACCGCATCGTCCGGCGCGTGTTCCCGGAGGCCCTCCCCGTCGAAACCTGGCTGCTGGTGGCGCTGCTGGGTCTGAACCCCGTCTTCCTGGCCTGCATCGCCAACCTCAACGCGGACTTCGGGGTCCTGCTGTTCTTCCTGCCGGTGCTGCTCGGGCTGCTCGAACGCAAGTACCTGCTGGCGGCGGTGGCCGGGACCGGCCTGGTCCTGTCGAAGGAGTCCGGCCTGGTGCTGTACCTGCTGGCCGTGGCCAGCCACGGCGTCTTCCACGTGCTGGCCGACCGGCAACCGGGCGCGCCCGCGTCCCGCCGGCTGCTGCGGATGTCGCCCCTGGGGATCCCGGTGCTGGCGATGGCGGGCTTCCTGGCCGCCCGGGCCGCCACGCCCGACCAGCCCCTGCTGTGGCAGAACCACTCCGCGTGGGACCTGGTCGCGACGCTGTTCACGTTCGACCTGGACCGGACGTTGCTGGCCAACCTGGTCGTGATCTTCGTGATGCAGTTCCAGTGGGTCGTGACGCTGTGGGTCGTCGCCTGGGGCGTCGGCTGGCTGTGGCTTCGTCGTCGTCCTGCGGCCGGGAACCCGGCGGACCGCGCCCATCGCCTGGACCTCGCGTTCCTGGGCATGCTGCTGCTGTACGCGCTGTTCGTGCTGACCCGCTTCAAGACCTACCTGAACGCGCGGTACCTGCTGCCGCTGTTCCCGCTGTGGTTCCTGATCGGGGGGGCGGCCCTTCGCGGCCTGTGGGCCACGCGGCGCCTCGTCCGCACCGCGTTGCTGGCCCTGGCATCGGCGCTTTTGCTGGTGTCGGTGTTCTTCACGATCGACCCGGTGTCGCGGGCGATCTTCGGGACCTTCCCGTTCGGTCGCCACGACCTGCTGGTGATGACCTCGCTGACCCACGAGTACCCGGGCCTGGGCCGCGATCCGCTGGTGTACAACCTGCAGTACCTGTGGATCGGGCGCCTGGAGGATCGCTTCTTCGAGGACGTTCGCCCGGACGCCGACACGAGCATCCTGATGCACATGGAAGCGAACTGGTTCGTGGCGGGGCCGCTGGACCCGGTCACGCGCCGGCGGACGACCCGGGTGGAAGGCGCGGTCACCCCGCGGTACCAGCGCGCCATGGACATCCAGCTGGGCCGCATCCAGCCCGACCTGCTGTGGTACCTGGTGTTCCCGAACTTCGCGGACCACGGCCCGGAGCTGGAGTTCCTGCAGGCCCGCTACGACGTGGTCGAGGAACGTGCCTACGAGGAATGCGGATATTCGCTTCGCGCGCTGCGGATGGCGAGGCGCCCGGACCCGCAGGAGGCCGTGCGAACCCCGGCACCGGACGCCGCCCGATCCTTTTGACAGCCTTCATTCCGCCCGCCTACAATGCCCTGTGGCCTTCCGAAGAGGATGAAATGGCGACTGTCACGATCGGCGGCGCGGGCATTGGCGAAGGGAACCGGTGCTACGTGATCGCGGAAATCGGGATCAACCACAACGGCGACCTCGACGTCGCCAAGCGGTTGATCGATCTCGCCGCGTTCTGCGGGTGCAACGCGGTCAAGTTCCAGAAGCGGACCGTCGATGTGGTCTACACGGCGGAAGAACTGGCGAAGCCGCGCGAAAGCCCCTTCGGCATGACCAACGGCGACCTCAAGCGGGGCCTGGAATTCGGCGAGGGCCAGTACCGCGAGATCGACCGGTACTGCCGCGAAAAGAAGCTGCCGTGGTTCGCGTCCTGCTGGGACGAGGGCTCGGTCGATTTCATCGCCCGCTTCGACCCGCCGTGCTTCAAGATCGCGTCGGCCTCCCTGACGGACGATCGGTTGCTGAAACATACGCGCGCCCAGGGCAAGCCGATCATCCTGTCGACCGGCATGAGCACGCTGGACCAGATCGACCACGCGGTCGAGGTGCTGGGCAAGGAGAGCCTGGTCCTGCTGCACACCTGCGCCACGTACCCGGCGACCTACGACGAACTGAACCTCCGCGCGATCCTCACGCTGCGCCAGCGGTACGGCGTTCCGGTCGGCTACTCGGGCCACGAGTCCGGCCTGGCCAGCACCTCCGCGGCCGTGGCGCTGGGTGCCTGCGTCGTCGAGCGGCACATCACGCTGGACCGGGCGATGTGGGGGTCGGACCAGGCGGCTTCCGTCGGGCCCAGCGGGCTGACGCACCTGGTTCGCGACATCCGGATCGTCGAAACGGCCCTGGGCGACGGGGTCAAGCGGGTGCTGGAGCGCGAGCGCCCGATCATCGCGAAGCTCCGGCGCGTGGGGGCCTGACGTGCCCCGAATCCTCGCGGTGGCCCTCGACGTCGATGGCGTGCTGACCGATGGCACGTTCTGGTGGGGGCCGGACGGTTCCGAATTCAAGCGGTTTTCCTTCCGCGACGTGATGGGGATCTCCCGGGGGCGGCAGCGAGGCCTGCGGTTCGCGCTGGTGTCCGGCGAGGACGTTCCCCAGGTGCACCGCTTCGCCGCCAAGATGGGCATCGACGACGTGTACGTCGGCTGCAAGGACAAGGCGGCGGCGCTGCGGGATTTCGCCGCCCGGCGGGGCCTGGACCTGCTGGGCGTGGCCTTCATGGGCGACGACGTCAACGACCTGCCCGCGCTGGCGATCGTCGGGCTGTCGGCGGCTCCTTCCGATGCCGAACCGTCGGTACTGCACTGCGTGGGCATGGTGTCCCGGTTCCCCGGGGGCCGCGGGGCCGTGCGCGAATTGATCGAACACATCCTGGCCGGGACGGAGGACGCGACGTGCCCATGAAACTGTCCGACTACGTGTTCCGGTTCATCGCGGGCCAGGGGGTCGGCCACGTGTTCATGGTCCCGGGCGGCGGGGCGATGCACCTGAACGACTCGCTGGGCCAGTGCCCGGGCCTTTCCAGCGTCAGCACCCTGCACGAGCAGGCGGCCGCGGTCGCCGCCGAAGCCTATGCGCGGGTGACCAACAACCTGGGCGTGGCGCTGGTCACGTCGGGCCCGGGGGCGACCAACGCCGTCACGGGCGTGCTGGCCGCCTGGCTGGACTCGACCCCGTGCCTGTTCCTGTCGGGCCAGGTCAAGCGGTCCGACCTCAAGGGTTCGTCGGGCGTGCGGATGCTGGGCAACCAGGAATGCGACATCCTGTCCGTCGTCGGCTCGATCACGAAATACGCCGTCACCGTGACGGACCCGGACACGATCCGCTACCACCTCGAACGGGCCGTCCACCTGGCGAAGACGCCCCGCGGCGGGCCGGCGTGGCTGGACCTGCCGCTGGACGTGCAGGCCGCGATGATCGAACCGGACGAGCTGCCGGGGTTCACCGCCCCGACGATCGATGCTGTCGCGGGCGCGGATCGGCTGCAGGGGCAGGTGGCCCGCGCGCTGGAGTTGCTGGCCGCATCCGAGCGGCCGGTCGTGCTGGCGGGCAACGGCGTCCGGCTGGCCGGCGGGCAGGCGGAGTTGCTGGCCGTGGTCGAACGCCTGGGCATCCCGGTACTGACCACCCGTCTGGGTGTGGACCTGATCCCCTACGACCACGACCTCGCCTTCGGCATGCCCGGCTCGATCGCGTCGCGCGGGGCGAACTTCACGCTGCAGAACTCGGATTTCCTGATGGTGGTGGGGGCCCGCCTGGACACCGCGCTGACCGCGTACTCGCACGAGCGGTTCGCCCGCGGCGCGCGCAAGGTGATGGTGGACGTGGACCCGGCCGAAATCGGCAAGATGCGGATGCCGATCGACGTGCCGGTCTGCGCCGACGCCGGGGATTTCCTGCGCCAACTGCTGCGCCAGGCCGCGGGCGCGGCCCCGAAGGATCGTTCGGCCTGGCTGTCGCGATGCCGCGACTGGAAGGTTCGCTACCCGTTCGAACTGCCCGTCGAGCTGCGGCCGGTGGACGGGATCACGACGTACGACCTGGCGGCCGTGCTGTCCGCCGAACTGGCCTGCGACGACGTGGTGTTGCCGGGCAGTTCGGGGATCGCCGCCGAAATCTTCCTGTCGGCGTTCCGCGCCAAGGCCGGCCAGCGCATCTTCCACAACAAGGGCACGGGTGCGATGGGCTTCGGCCAGCCGGCCGCGGTCGGCGCCTGCCTGGCGGCCGGGGGCCGGCGCACCGTCTGCGTGGACGGTGACGGTGGGTTCCAGATGAACGTCCAGGAACTGGAAACGGTCCGCCGGCTGGGGCTGCCGATCAAGTTGTTCGTGGTCGATAACTCGGGATACGCCTCCATCCGCGCCTCGCAGGGCGGCTATTTCGGCCGCCTGACCGGCGCCGACGCGACCAGCGGGCTGACGCTGCCGGACATCGTGAAGGTGGCCGAAGCCTACGGGCTGAAGGCGCGGCGGGTGCTCGACCGCGCGGGCCTGGTGGCCGCGGTGCGGGTGGTGCTTGCGTCGCCCGGGCCGGAGGTCTGCGACGTCGTGGTGGTACAGAACGAACCCCGCGGGCCGCGCGTCACCTCGATGCAGCGCCCGGACGGCTCGATGGTGTCGAAGCCGCTCGAGGACATGTGGCCGTTCCTGCCGCGCGACGAGTTCCGTGCCAACATGATCGTCCCTCCCGTCGAGGAGTGATGCTGTCGATGGAAGGTCGCGACGACACCGAATCGGACTTGATCCGGCTGCTGGACGAACCCGCCGACGCCGTGTGCGAGCGGAGGTCCCAGGCCTTCACCCGGAGCGTCGCCGCGGCGTCGGGACGGGTCGTGGTGTACGGCGCGGGTTCGCTGGGGCGCAAGGTGGTGCGCGGGCTGGTGTCGCTGGGGCGGCCTCCCGTCGCGGTGGCGGATCGCGCGGCGAAGGCCGGCGGGGACACGTTCGAGGGCCTGCCGCTGCTGGCTCCCGAGGACGCCGCGCGCCGCTTCGGCAACGACGCCGCGTTCCTGGTCGCCGTGTGGAGCTCGGGCGCGGACCGGACGTACGCCCACCTCGGCTCGCATCTGCGATCGCTGGGTTGCCGCGTGGTGGTGCCCGTCGTCCCGCTGTTGTGGCAGTATCCGGACCGGTTCCTGCCCCACGGGTCGCTGTCCCTTCCGGAAACCGTGCCGCCCTGCAGGGACCGGGTGCTGGCCGCGTTCAGTCTGCTGGACGACGCCCTGTCGAGGACCGAGTATGTCGCCCGCGTCCGACTGGCGCTGCACGGGGACCCGTCCTGCCTCCCGCCCCCGTCCCCGGAAGAGATCTACGTGCCGCGAGACCTGTTCCAGTGGTCCGCGGACGAGGTGGTCGCCGACTGCGGCGCCTACGACGGCGACACGCTGCGGGCGATCCTGGCGCGGCCCGACGTGCCGTTCGGCCGCTGGCTGGCGTTCGAGCCGGGCCCTTCGACCTACCGTCGGCTGGCGGCGTACGTCGCGGGGCTGCCCGTCGCCGTTCGCGAACGCGTCCGGACCTGGGAGGCCGCGGTGGGCGCGGCGCCCGGCGTGCTGCGGTTTTCCGGCGACGGTTCCGAGGGCGCCCTGATCGATCCCGCCGGCAGCGTCGAGGTTCGGTGCATGGCGCTGGACGACCTTCCGCCCGATTCGCGACCGACCTACCTGAAGTTCGACGTGGAGGGCGCCGAGGCGGATGCCCTCCAGGGCGCGCGCGAGCTGATCGCCAGTGATGCCCCAGCGCTGGCCGTCAGCGTGTACCATCGGACCGAGGATCTGTGGGAACTGCCGCTGTGGGTGCAGCGGCTGAACCCGGGCTACCGGCAGTTCCTGCGTCGCCACGTGAACGAGTTCTGGGACGTGGTCCTGTACGCGGTGCCCCCCGGCCGGCTTTCCGGAAGGAGGTCAGGATCGTGAAGGCGTTCATCGACACGTCATACCGCGAGCACGCCGCGGTGATGGAAGCCCTGGTCGCGGGCAGCGGTCCGGTCATCGAGGCGATCGCCGATCGCCTGGCCGCCGTGTTCCGCGGGGGGGGCAAACTGCTGTTGTGCGGCTGCGGCGGCAGCGCGGCGGACGCCCAGCACATCGCCGGGGAACTGGTCAACCGGTTCCGCTTCGACCGCGGGGCCCTTCCTGCCATCGCGCTGACCACCGACACGTCGGTGCTCACGTGCATCGCCAACGACTCGTGCTTCGACCAGGTGTTCGCCCGCCAGGTGCAGGCGCTGGCCCGTCCCGGCGACGCACTGCTTGCGATCAGCACCAGCGGACGATCGGCGGTGGTGCTGCTGGCGCTGGAGGCGGCCCGCGCAGGCGGCGTCGCCACGATCGGGCTGACGGGATCGGGCGGGGCGGCGACGATGGGTCCGCTGTGCGACCTGCTGATGGTCGCGCCTTCCGGCGTGACGGCCCGCGTCCAGGAGTGCCACGAGTTCGCCTACCACGTGATCTGCGGGCTGGTCGAATCGGATATGTTCCCGCGGCAGGAGGCCTGATTGAATCGCGAGGACGCGCGGGCCCGGGTCGCATCCCTTCTGGCCGAGGACGTGGACGCGGCTGTCGCGCGGGGGCGCTCCCGGTTCCAGGACGTCGCCGCCCGGTGCTCGGACGCGATCGTCCTGTTCGGGTCCGGGGCGTTGGGCCGGGACTGCCTGGCCCGCCTTCGCGCGGTCGGGCGCTTCCCCGTGGCGTTCGCGGACAACAACCGCGCGGCCTGGGGGCGCGAGGTCGAAGGCGTCCCGGTCCTGTCGCCGGCCGATGCCGCGGCGCTGCATCCCGATGCCCTGTTCGTGGTGACGGTCTACACCAACGTGCCGGTGCTCGGGCAGTTGGCGGACCTCGGGGTCGGGGCCGTGTCCTTCGCCTCGCTGGCGTGGAGCCTGTCGGACACGTTCCTGCCGTTCTGGGCGGTCGATCTGCCGCGCGGGATCCACCGGGAACGCGACGACGTCCTTTCGGCCGTCGATCTGTGGGCCGACGACGAATCGAGGGCCGAGTACGCGGGCCAGTTGGCGTGGCGCACGTCCCTGTCGCCCGCCGCGCTGCCGCCCCACCGCCCCGCCGCCGACCTGTACTTCCCCGACGACCTGGTCGCGCCGCTTCCGGGCGAGGCGTTCATCGATTGCGGCGCGTTCGACGGCGACACCGTGCGCCGGTTCCTGGATCGCCGGGCAGGGCGGTTCGGCAGCATCGTCGCGTTCGAGCCCGACGCGGGCACGTTCCCCCGGTTGCGGCAGTTCGTCGCGTCGCTGGACGCCGGCATCGCATCGCGCGTGTCGGCGGTCCACAGCGCGCTGGGCGCGGGGACCGGGACCATCGCGTTTTCCAACACGGGCACCGTGGCCTCGCAATCGGGGCAGGGAAGCGCCGAGGCGCCCCTGGTCAGCCTGGATGACGCCTTGGCCGGGCAGCCGGCCACCTTCATCAAGATCGACGTGGAGGGCGCCGAACCCGAGGTGCTGCGCGGCGCGGCGCGGATCCTGCGCGAGCGGCGGCCGGTGGTCGCGGCGTGCCTGTACCACCGGCAGGAAGACCTGTGGCGCATCCCGCGCCTGCTGCGCGACCTGTCGCCCGACCACCGCCTGTACCTGCGCCGGTACTCCGATGAATGCTGGGAACTGGTGTGCTACGCTGTCCCCGACGAGAGGCTCGCGGACGCGGGGAGGCCCTGATGCCCAATGACGATGCGCTGGTACCTGCGCCGGTCGCGCGCCGCCGCTTCATCAGCATCCTGACGCCCTGCTACAACGAAGAAGCGAACGTCGAGGAAGTCGTCGCCCGCGTTCGCGAGCAGATCGAGGCGATCGGCACGTACGACTACGAGCACGTCTTCATCGACAACGCCTCGGAGGATCGGACCGTCGAGATCCTGCGGGGCATCGCCGCCCGCGATCCCCGCGTGAAGGTGATCGTCAACTCCCGGAACTTCGGCCACGTGCGCTCGCCGTTCCACGGGATGCTGCAATTGACGGGCGAGTGCGTGATCGGCATCGTCGCGGACCTCCAGGACCCCCCCGAGTTGATCCCGCAGTTCCTGGCGAAGTGGGAGGAGGGCTACAAGATCGTCATCGGCGTGAAGGCGCGCAGCGACGAGCCTTCGCTGTTCTGGCTGCTGCGCAAGATCTACTACCGCCTCGTCCGGCGTCTCTCCGAGGTGGAACTGGTCAACGACTTCACCGGCCTGGGCCTGTACGACCGGCAGGTCGTGGAAATCCTGCGCGGCATCGACGATCCGTATCCCTACTTCCGCGGGCTGATCTGCGATATCGGGTTCGAAAGGTACGCGATCCCCTACGACCAGCCGGTCCGCAAGCGGGGCATCACCAAGAACAACTTCTACTCGCTGTATGACATGGCGATGCTGGGCATCACCAACCACTCGAAGGTGCCGCTGCGGCTGGCGGCCATGTCCGGGTTCGTGCTGGGATTCCTGAGCCTCGTCGTGGCACTGGGGTACTTCCTGTACAAGCTGGTGTTCTGGGACTCCTTCCAGGTGGGCATGGCGCCCATCGTGATCGGGCTGTTCTTCTTCTCGTCCGTGCAACTGTTCTTCATCGGGATCCTGGGCGAGTACATCGGCGCCATCCACACGCAGGTGCTGAAGCGTCCGAGGGTGGTGGAGAAGGAACGGATCAACTTCGGTGCCGACGAGTCCGGGAAGGTGGGCTGAGCCTGCCGCGGGACCGCGGCATTCCGGCGCGGGGAAGGATCAGGCGACGCGCAGGAAGTCCCGGTACCACGCGATCGTTTCGACCAGTCCCTGGTCCAGCCCGCAGCGCGGCTGCCATCCCAGCACCCGTGCGGCCTTCGTCGCGTCGAGGTACTGGTCGGGGATCTCGGCCCGTGCCGCATCCAGGATCACCGGCGGAAGGTCCCGGCGGCCCATCAGCCCCGCGATGCGATCCACGATGTCCAGCACCGTCATGGGTTGTGCCGGGCCGAAGTTGAACGCCTCGCCGGCCACGTCCGGGCGGTGCGCCTCCTCCGCCATGCGCAGGTACGCGCCGGCCGCGTCGCGGACGTACACGTAGTCGCGCGTGAACAGGCCGTTGCTGCGGATCACCGGGCGTTCGCCCGCGAGGAAGCTGCGGATGGTCCCCGGGACGATACGGCTGAAGTTCAGGTCGCCGCCGCCATAGATGTTGCCGCACCGGGCGATCACGACGGGCGTGCCGTAGGTGCGGTGGTACGCCTGGGCGATCAGGTCGGCGCAGGACTTCGACACGTCGTAGGGGTGCCGGCCCTGCGCGGGCATGGCTTCGGTGTAGGGCAGCACGTCGCTTTCGCCGTACGCCTTGTCGCTGGACGCGACCACGACGCGCTTCACCAGGTCCGGGTGCCGGCGGCAGGCCTCCAGCAGGTTCCAGGTTCCCCGGACGTTGGACTCGAAGGTGGCCAACGGGCTGCGTACGGCCGTGCCCACGATCGTCTGCGCCCCGAGGTGGATGACCGTGTCGGGCTCGTGCTCGGCCACCGAGCGTTCCAGCGTGGCCAGGTCTTCCAGCGCCCCGGACACCACGGAGGTGCGGTGGATCGTGCCCGCGCGCACCAGTTCGCTCTGGGGGTCCCAGTCGCGGACCAGGCACGCGACGGTCGCGCCCGCGTCCAGCAGTTCCCGGACCAGCCACGACCCGACCAGGCCCGTGGCCCCGGTCACGAACACCCGTCGTCCCTGCCAGAACGTCATGCATCCACCCGCTGCGCCGTGGTGCGAAACCCGCCCAGGGCGCGTCAATCCCCTACCTTCCACGGGGCGTGCCCCCCGTCCCACAGCGCTTCCAGCATCCGCTTCTCGCGGATCGTGTCCATGGGCTGCCAGAAGCCCTCGTGACGCCACGCGACCAGTTGCCCCTCGGCCGCCAGCCGCTCCAGCGGGTCGCGCTCCCACAGCGTTTCGTCGCCGTCGATGAAGTCCAGCACGGGCGGCTCCAGCACGAAGAAGCCGCCGTTGATCCAGCCTTCGCCCGACTGGGGCTTTTCGTCGAAGCGGACGACCCGGCCGTCCGGCGCGATGTCCAGCCCGCCGAACCGGGCCGGGGGGCGGACCGCGGTGACGGTCGCCAGCTTCCCGTGCGACCGGTGGAACGCCAGCACCTGCCGAACGTCGATGTCGGCCAGCCCGTCGCCGTAGGTCATCAGGAAGGTGCCGTCCACCAGCCAGGGACGCAGGCGACGCAGGCGCCCGCCGGTCTGCGTGGCGGTTCCCGTATCGACCAGGTGCACCGTCCAGGGGGGGACGGCCGCGCCGTGCATCGTGACGGCCCCGGTGTCGCAACGCACGGTCAGGTCGCCGGCCAGGTGGCGATACTCCAGGAAGTACCGCTTGATGACGTCGCCCTTGTATCCCAGCGCCACGACGAACTCGTCGAACCCGCGCGCCGAGTACAGGTTCATCAGGTGCCACAGGATCGGGCGCCCGCCGATTTCGACCATCGGCTTGGGGCGGACCTCGGTTTCCTCGGCGAGTCGGGTCCCCAGGCCACCGGCCAGGATCACGGTCTTCACGAGGACCTCCCGTGCGACGCGGCCCGGGATCGCCCGGACCGGCACCATTGTCGGGCGGGGGTCCGAACGGAGTCAAGATGCGTTCTTTCCTGGGCCTGCGCGCTCGCGCCCCGACAACGCGGCGCCTTGCGACCGGGGGCGTCCCGTGGTATCCGCTGGTATCGTCCCGGGTGGGCCATCCATGGCAGCAGCGCTTCCGGCACCCGACCTCGACCATGTGCGGGTGCACGTCGGCCCGGCGTTCGACGAGTTGCGCGGGGCCCGGCTGTTCGTCACCGGCGGCACGGGCTTCGTCGGGCGGTGGCTGCTGGAAGGCCTCGCGGCGGCGGACGCGCGACTGGGGCTGGGCGTGGACGTCACCGTTCTGACCCGGGACCCGGGCGGGTTTGCGCGCCGCGTGCCGGGCGTGGCGGGGAACCGGGCGTTCCACCTGCTGGCCGGGGACGTGCGGTCCTTCGACGTGCCGGACGGAACATTCACGCACGTGATCCACGGCGCGGCCGAATCCTCCACGAACCTCGCCGCCGACGATCCCGCGACGATGCTCGACGTGCTGGTCCGGGGCACCGGGCGCGTGCTGGGCCTGGCGGCGCGCTGCGGCGCGCGACGATTCCTGTTCGTCAGTTCCGGCGCGGTGTACGGACGGATCCCCGCGACGATCGACCGGGTATCCGAGACGTACACGGGAGGCCCGGACCCGGCGTCCCCGGCGGCGGCCTATGCGGAAGGGAAGGTGTCGGCGGAGCGGCTGTGCGTCCAGGCCGCGCGGGACGGGGCGGTCCCGGCCTCGATCGCCCGCCTGTTCGCGTTCGTGGGACCGGGGCTTCCGCTGGATGCCCATTTCGCGGTGGGCAACTTCCTGCGGGACGCGCTGGCCGGCGGCCCGATCCGGGTGCGCGGCGACGGGACCTCGCGACGGTCCTACCTGCACGCGGCCGACCTCGCGTCGTGGCTGTGGGTGATCCTGGGACGGGGCGAGGCTGGCCGGGCCTACAACGTCGGGTCCGAGGATTCGCGGTCGATCCGCGAGGTCGCCGAAACGGTCGCGCGGTGCGCCAGGATGCCCGATCGCATCGACATCGCGAAGGCGCCCATGGCCGGTGTGCCTGCCGAACGATACGTGCCGGACACCGGGCGCGCCCGCCGGGAACTGGGGCTGGAAACGCGGATCCCCCTCGAGGACGCCGTCAGCCGGACGCTTGCGTGGCTGCAGTCGAATCCGGCGTCGTGCGCCTGAACGCCACCACCGTCGCGACGACCGCCCAGACGCCTCCCGTGGCGGCCAGGCAGCCCACGATCTGCTCCACCGTGTCGTGGAAGATCGCAAGCGCCGCGCCGTAGGACAGGGCCGCGCCGAACGCGATGCCCAGCGCCGCGCGGCGCCGCGTCACCAGCATCTGGTACAGCGGCAGCATCAGGGACCCCAGCGGGATCATCGCGGCCGACAGCCACGGGGCCAGCGCCACCGCCGGTTCGAAGGGGCCCGGGCCGCAGAAGGCCCGCACCGCGAACCCCGGCACGATGGACACCGCCACGATGCCCGCCAGCATGATCGCCGCGTTGACCGTCATCGCCCTGCGGAGGATCGGTCGCGGGTCCAGGCCCGCCACGCAGGCGGCCGCCGTTTCGCCCAGCACCAGCGGGGTGAAGGCGACGGGGACCAGCAGGAAGCACCGGGCGACGATGCCCGCGCGGGCGTACAGCGCGGCGGCGTCCGCCGACTGGGTGTTCTTGGCCACGAACAGGTCGAGGTAGCCGAGCAGCCCGAACAGGGCCAGGCACGCGGTGTCCAGCACCAGGCCCGCGCGACCGCCCTCCCGGGCGGGCAGGGGGACCGACGCCCCTTCGGCGGCCGGGCCGGACGCCAACGCGGGAAGGCAGGCCAGCGCCCCGGCGACCGCCCCGGCAATCCAGGCCCACAGGCCGGAGGTCGCGTCCCCGCCCAGCGCCAGCAGCGCGAAACCCAGGCCCAGGCGGCCGACGCCCTCGGCGACGAGGCTCCATCCCAGCACGTCGTACCGGCGCAGGGCCTGGGTCGCGCCACGCAGCACCCCGCCGATCAGCATGGCCAGGAAGGCGACGACCGCCAGGTCGTACAGGGCCGGGTCGGACAGGCGGAGCCAGTCGCCGATCCAGCGCCCGGCAGCGAACACCGACGCCCCCGCGAGGGCCAGCAGGACCAGCAGGCGCGGGGCCCAGGACGCCAGCCGCGCCAGCACGCCGCGCGAACCGGAATGTACCGCGTCGAACGACAGCATCCGGGTGGCCCAGGTGCCGACGCCGTTCACCACCGCGACCAGGAGGCCGAGGATCCCGACCACGACGGCCAGGTCCCCGTAGGCCAGCCCCAGGCCCTCGCTCATGACCCGGTGGAAGCCCACCATCGCCAGGTTCAGCAGCAGCGTCGCGGCGGTCAGCCACGCCATCGCACGGTCGATTCGCCGAACCCGTTCCATGCCCTGACCCGGTTCGAGACGTTGCTGCGCCGCTGCCCTGGGGCGGCGATCACCCGCGGCAGGCCGCGCGGATGGTGTCCTGCATGTGGTCGATCATCGGGGGCGTGAGCGCCGGGTGGACGCCCACCCACAGCACGTTTCGCATCGCGAAGTCGGTGTTCGGGAGGTCGCCGATCTTCCGGTGCGGGATGTCGCGGTAGCCGGGTTGGCGCAGCACGTTGCCGCAGAACAGCAGGCGCGTGCTGACGCGCGCCGCCTCCAGGCGGGCCACCAGGTCGTCCCGGGTGAACGGTGCGCCGTCGCGAACGGCGAACGGGAACCCGAACCACGAAGGCGACGAGCCGGGCGTCGCCTCCGGGAGGATCAGCACGTCGTCGAGGTCCGCGAGGCCGTCCCGGAGCGCCTGGAAGTTCCTCCGGCGCGCCGCGATGAAGCCGTCCAGCTTCGCCAGTTGCGACACCCCGATGGCGGCCTGCATGTCGGTGACCTTGAGGTTGTATCCGATGTGCTCGAACGTGTACTTGTGGTCGTACCCGGCCGGCAGATCGCCCAGTTGCCACTTGAACCGCCGCCGGCACGTGTTGTCGTGGCCGGGACCGCACCAGCAGGCCCGTCCCCAGTCGCGGAAGGACGCGACCAGGCGCTTGAGCACCGGGTCGCTGGTGACCACGGCGCCGCCTTCGCCCATCGTCATGTGGTGGGCCGGGTAGAACGACGCGGTCGCCAGGTGGCCGAAGCCGCCCACGCGCCGTCCGCCGTACTCGGCGCCGACCGCGTCGCAGCAGTCCTCGATCACCCACAGGTCGTGCTTGCGCGCGAACGCCATCACGGCGTCCAGGTCGAACGGGTTGCCCAGGGTGTGCGCCACCATGATGGCCCGCGTCCGGTCGGACA
This sequence comes from uncultured Myxococcales bacterium, assembly GCA_903857665.1. Lineage (GTDB taxonomy): Bacteria > Myxococcota_A > UBA9042 > DTJE01 > DTJE01 > CAIZWN01. Next base: position 2,273 of record CAIOFV010000132.1, on the reverse strand, counting down.
GGGCCGGCTGAAGCAGGGAGGCGTCGATGTTCCAGGTGGGGACGACCACGTCCAGGAACACCGGGACCAGCCCGTTCTGCAGGATGGGGTTGATCGTCGTCGGGAAGCCGGCCGCGACCGTGATCACCTCGTCGCCGGGACGCAGGCGGCGGTCGCCCAGCTTCGGCGACGTCAGGGCGGACACGGCCAGGAGATTCGCGCTGGACCCCGAGTTCACCAGCAGCGCGTGGCGGGCGCCCAGCACCGCCGGGAAGTCGGCCTCGAACCGGTCCGCGTATCGGCCGGCCGTCAGCCAGAAATCCAGGGAGGCGTCCACCAGGTTCCGGACGTCGTCGCCGTCGAACACCTTGCACGCGGCAGGCACCAGGTCGATGCCCGGCGCGAAAGGCCGGGGCGACCAGCGCGTCCGGGCGTACTCGCCCACCAGGCCCAGGATCCGGGCGCGCAGTTCGTCTTCGGTCATTCCCCGGTTCTCCGGTTCAAACAACGCGCCCGATGGTACCTCGGACGAGGGCCGCGCGCGAACCGGGAATTGGCGGGTGCGGGCCGGGGCGACGGGAAATGTGTGTCGCGATGGCAATGGGGTACACTCGCTTCTGGCCGTGCACCCCGAACGACTCGCTGGAGGCACGACATGCCCGGGCCCGATCCGCGGTCACCGCCCCGGGAACCTCTGCGTCCAGGCGATACGACGCATGGCATCGCGGACGACCTCCAGGCCTGGACCGAGTTCCGCATGCTGTTCCACGCCATGGAGGAGGGCGTCGCCCTTCACGATCTGGTGTGCGGTCCCGGGGGCCAGCCCCTGGACTACCGGATCATCGACGCGAATCCCGCGTTCGAACGGCACACCGGCATCAAGCCCAGCAACGCGATCGGCCGGCTGGCGTCCGAGGTGTACGCGACGGTCCAGGCCCCGTTCCTGGAAACCTTCGCCCGGGTCGCGATCACGGGGGAGCCGGTCTCCTTCGAGGAATACTTCATCCCGATGGCCAGGCACTTCAAGATATCGGTGGTTTCGCCCCGGTCGGGGTCGTTCGCGACCGTGTTCATGGACATCACCGAGCAGAAGCGCATCGAGGACGAGTTCCGTCGATTGAACCAGACGCTCGAGCAGCGGGTGGCCGATCGGACTGCCCAGTTGGAGGCGGCCAACGCCGAACTGGAGAGTTTCGCCTACGCGGTTTCGCACGATCTGCGGGCGCCGCTGCGCGGGATCACGGGATGGAGCGCGAGCCTGCTGGAGGAGTATGGCGATCGGCTGGACACGACGGGCCGGGAATACCTGGACCGGGTGATCGCCCAGGCGGAGCGGATGGGCCGGTTGATCGAGTCGCTGCTGGAGATGTCCCGCGTGACGAGGGTCCGGTTGCGGTACGAAGTGGTGGATCTGGGCCGCATGGCGGAGGCGGTGTCGGCCGATCTGCGGGCGTCGCATCCGGAACGGTTCGTCCGCATGGTGATCCCGACGGGGCTGTTCGCGCGCGGCGATCCGATGCTGCTGCGGGTGGTGATGGAGAACCTGGTTCGCAACGCCTGGAAGTTCACCGCGCATTCGGACCCCGCCTGCATCGAGATCGGCGTCCGGCAGGATGGCCCGGACACGCTGTTCTTCGTCCGGGACAACGGGGCGGGTTTCGACATGAGGTACGCCGACAAGCTGTTCACGCCGTTCCATCGGCTGCATCGGGTCGATGAGTTCCCCGGGACGGGCATCGGGCTGGCGACCGTCCAACGCATCATCCGTCGTCATGGCGGGGCGATCCGGGCGGAGGCCGAGGTGGGGAACGGCGCGACCTTCCTCTTCACGCTGCCCGGGACCGCAGACGCGATGGCTTCGCAGGGCTAGGCAGGACACCATGGTTCCGTGGGAAACGCTGGCGACCGCGCCGATGTCCGGGGGCGACGATGTGCGTCTGCTGAGGCGGGGCGAGGAGTACTCGATCCGCGTCGGCGGGTTCGAACTGATGAGCAGCCGGGTCCACGGGTCGGAGGAGGCGCTGGCCGAACGGGCCTGTGAGCGCATCGCGTCCCGGAAGGCACCCCGGGTGCTGGTCGGCGGGCTGGGCATGGGATACACGCTGGCGGCGGCGTTGCGCGGGCTCCCGGACGACGGGCGGGTGGACGTGGTCGAACTGGTCCCGGCCGTGATCGAGTGGAACCGGGGGATGCTGGGGCACCTGGCCGGATATCCCCTCCGGGACCCTCGGGTTTCGGTGCGGCCCCAGGACGTCGCGGAGGCGATCGCGGAGGCCGACGCCGCCTTCGACGCG
>CAIOFV010000131.1 GCA_903857665.1 uncultured Myxococcales bacterium | reverse complement strand
TGGGGCGTCCGCTGGATGAACCCCTCCTGCAGCAGGTAGGGTTCCACGACCTCTTCCAGCGTGTCCTTTTCCTCGGACAGCGCCGCGCACATCGTCGAGACGCCCACGGGCCCGCCCGCGAACTTGTCGATGATCGTCAGCAGGTAGCGCCGGTCCATCGCGTCCAGGCCGCACTTGTCCACGTCCAGCCGCGTCAGGGCCGATTCGGCCACGTCGGCCGTCACGGTGCCGTCGCCTTCCACCTGGGCGAAGTCCCGCACGCGCCGCAGCAGCCGGTTCGCGATGCGGGGCGTGCCCCGGGCGCGGCGCCCGATCTCGTCCGCCGCGCCGTCCGTGAGGTTGACCCCCAGGATCCGTGCCGAGCGCCGCACGATCGTGGCCAGGTCGATCATCGGGTAGTGGTTCAGGCGCTCGACGATGCCGAAGCGGTCGCGCAGGGGGCCCGTCAGCAGCCCGGTCCGCGTGGTCGCCCCGATCAGCGTGAACTTCTTCAGCTTCAACCGGATCGACCGGGCCCCGGGCCCTTCGCCGATCACCACGTCGAACGAGTAGTCCTCCATGGCCGGGTACAGGTTTTCCTCCACCACGGGGTTCAGCCGGTGGATCTCGTCCACGAACAGGACGTCCCGCTCGTTCAGGTTGGTCAGGATGCCCGCCAGGTCGCCCTTCTTTTCCAGCGCCGGGCCCGACGTCTGCTTCATCTCGACGCCCAGCTCCGCCGCCATGATGTGCGCTAGCGTGGTCTTGCCCAGGCCGGGCGGCCCGCACAGCAGCATGTGGTCCAGCGCGTCCCCCCGCTGCCTCGCGGCGGTCACGAAGATCTTCAGCTTGGCCTTCAGGGCGTCCTGCCCGACGAACTCGTCGAAGGTGCGCGGGCGCAGCGCGAACTCGCTGGCCTCTTCGTCGGTCTTCAGGGGCGTCGCCAGCCCTCGTGCCGTGTCGTCCGACATCGCGTCTCCCCGGGGCGGCTGCCCGCCCCCGTTCCCTTCGCTATCGTGCCGACAGGATCGCCAGGGCCTGACGCACGACGCCTTCCAGCGTGGGCGGCACCTCCGGCTTGATCGCGCGCAACGCCGCCTCGACGTCCCGGACCGTGAACCCGAGGTTGGCCAGCGCGGACCGCACGTCCACGAACAGCGCACCCGGGATGCCGTCGGGCCGCGCCGACGCCTGGACCGGCAGCGCGAAGAACTTGTCGCACAGTTCCAGCACCAGGCGCTCGGCCGTCTTCCTGCCCACGCCGCTGATGGTGGTCAGCTTCTTCAGGTCCTTTTCCCGCACGGCCTCGACCAGTTCCTCCAGCGGGAAGCCGCCCAGGATCGCCGACGCCATGCGCGGGCCGATGCCTGACACCGACACCAGCAGGTCGAACACCGCCCGCCCCACCTCGCTGTCGAACCCGAACAGGGTGATCGCATCCTCGCGGACGATCGTGCGGACCCACAGGACCAGTTCGCTGCCCGCGGGCCCGACGCCCATGCGGGCCTGCCGGTCCACGACCACCTCGTAGCCCACGCCCCCGACGTCCAGGATCACGTCGTTCGGCCCGATGGCCGCCACACGACCGCGCAGGTAGCCGATCACCGCTTCTTCCTCCCCCAGGACGCCCCGGCCAGCTCGGCCAGCGTCTTCGTCCCGCCCAGCATCTGGTGCGTCAGCGCGATCGCCAGCGCGTCCGCGGCGTCCTCGGGCGGGTCGTGGTCCAGGTTCAGGATTGCCCGGATCAACAGGCCCACCTGCCCCTTGAACGCGCGGCCGCTGCCCGTCACCGACTTCTTCACCTGCGCCGGCGAGTACTCGTGCATCGGCAGCCCCGCCTCCTCGATCGTCAGCAGGATCACGCCCCGGGCGTGCCCCAGTTTCAGCGCGCTGTCGGCATTCTTGGCGACGAATACGCGCTCCACGGCCACCGCCTCGGGGGCGTATTCCGCGATCACGCGAACGAGGCTTTCGTGCAGTTCCTTGAGGCGGGGGCCCATCGCGGCCCCGTCACCCAGGCGGAAGGTGCCGCTGGCGACGCAGCGGGTGCGCCCCCAGTCGCCTTCCAGGACCCCCCAGCCGGTAACGCGGCTGCCGGGATCGATGCCGAGGACGCGACCCATCGTGATTCCGGGGGGCAGGCGCGGGTGCAGGGATCCGGCCCGGCCCGTCCTGGCCCGAGCACGCAGGCGGAGGCGCGAACCCATTCGCGCCGCAGACGAAGTCGCCTCGGGCCCGCCTTATGACATCAGGCTTTCCAGCTCCGACTCGTCGATGTCGAAGTTGTGGAACACGTTCTGTACGTCGTCGCAGTCTTCCAGGGCGTCGAGGAGCTTCAACGCCTGCTCGGCTTCCTTCCCCGTGATGCGGGTCGTGTTCTTCGCGACCTTGGCCGACTTGGCCGACGTCACGTTGAACCCGGCCGCCTTCAGCTTTTCAGCCACGTCCATCAGGTCGCTGGGGGCGGTGACGAACTCGAACATGCCTTCCTCGCCCGTCACGTCGTCCGCACCGACGTCCAGGGCGACTTCCATCATGTCGTCGGCGGTCTTGCCGTCCACTTCGACTTCGATCAGCCCCTTCATTTCGAACATCCAGCCCACGGCGTTCTGCGTCGCCATGTTGCCGTTGCCCTTCTGGAAGATGCGACGGATTTCGGACACGCAGCGGTTCTTGTTGTCCGTCATGCAGTCCACGATCATCGCGACGCCGCCGGGACCGTAGCCTTCGTACGTGATTTCCTCGTACGACACGCCTTCCAATTCGCCCGTGCCCTTCTTGATGGCGCGGTCGATGTTGTCGTTCGGCATGTTCTGGCCCTTGGCCGTCAGCACTGCCTGCCGCAAGCGCGGATTGGTGTCGGCATCCCCGCCACCCATTCGCGCGGCGATGGTGATTTCCTTGATGAGCTTGGTGAACACGCGCCCGCGAGCGGCGTCCGCCTTGCCCTTCTTGTGCTTGATCGTTGCCCACTTGCTGTGACCCGACATGGCCCGACCTCGAAAAGGGTGTCGCCCAGAAATGCCGGGATTAGATACCACAGCCCCACCACGGATGCAATCCGGCGTAAAATGCGCCCGGAACGTCGCCCGGAGGAACCCATGGCCGCAAAGAAGTACCGCAGCATCGTCACGGGAGCCGGCAGCCCTCTCGGCGGCCGCCTGTCCGTGATGCTGGCCCGCGCCGGCCACGACGTGATCGCGGCCGAGTCGGCCGACGTGCTGGACGTCGCGGGAGGTCGCGCGCGCGCCCGTTTCGAGACGGCAAGGGATGCCGGCGCGTGGGTTCAGACGCTGGACATCGCGTCCGCCGGGGCGCTGGAACCCCTGCTGCGCGACATCGACTTCCTGTTCCTGGCGGCACGACCCCGGGAGGGGGATCGGTCGTGGAAAGGACTCTGGCGGTCCGTTGCCCAGGGGACCGGCAACGCCCTGGAGTCGGCCGCCCGTGCGGCGAACCGGCTGCGACGGGTGGTGCTGTTCTCGTCGGTGTCGGTGGTCGGCGAGGGTTCCGGCAGGCGCGACGTGGACGAGGAGGCCCCCGCGAACCCGAGTTCGGACCTCGCGCGCGCCTTGTCGCTGGCCGAACACGTGATGCATCGGCGCTGTCCCGAAGCCGGCCTGCGTTTTTCGATCGTGCGCCCCGGCCACCTGCTCGGACCCGATGCCGGCCTTCCTCTTTCGGCCCTGTTCCGGCCGGGCTGGGCACCGGCCCTGCCGGTCCCGGGTGACGAGGCTTGCGACGTTCCGCTCTGCCACCTCGACGACGCGTGCAGCGCCGCGGTGCACCTGTGCAAGTACACGCTGGGCGAAAACGGCACCTTCTTCGTGACCGACGGCACGACCACCTCGACGGCCGCGCTGCTCCGGCGCGTGGCGGAGGTGCGCGGAGTGGTCGCCCTGCCTCTCCCGGGCGTCCCCTCGCGTTGGCTGGGGACGTTGGCGAGCCTCGCGGTGAAGGCCGACCAACTGCTGGCGTCGCGCCGGGACGCGCTTCCCTTCCTGGACCCGGAACTGGCGGAGGCCCTGGGCGCCGACCTCCGTGTATCGACCAGCCGGCTGACGGTCGCAGGATTCGAGCCGCGGTTCACCGACCCGGGTGTCGGCCTGGCCGCACTGGGGGCCGCCGTTCGTGGCGGCTGAGAGGCGAAACATGGATGCTTACTCGGCCGTGGCCCTCGCGGCCTGCCCCGAAGCCGACCTGGCGGCGATCCTTCGCGATCGCCGCGGGCCGGACCTCCGCGCGCTGGCCGGCGCCGAGTACGGCGTCTACGTCCGCTCGGGTTCCCTGGTCCCCGGTTTCGGAGGCAGTTTCCTGCTGCGCGGTTCGTCCGCCCCCCCCGGTCCCGTCGGCACGCTGGACGTCACCGTGCTCCGGGCCGCGCCGAACGGCCCCGCGGGTCCCTGGACCGCCTTCGCGGAGGCTCGCTGCCCCCTGCCCCCGGCCGTGTTCACGCTGCGATCCGTCGATCCGGCCGATCGCGACAACCGTTTCGCCCGTGCCCTGTCCGCGCTGGTCCGCACGGATCGGACCTTGATCCTGAACCCTCTGCGCGCCGTTCGCGCCTACGTGGTCGAGGCCGCCCCGGGAAATCCTTCGGTGCTGGTAGCCCGGGTGGTCATCGCCGTGGGTCCCTGGCGCCCCCTCGCCGCCTGGGCGGTCCTGAGCCGCCTGCAGAACCCGGCGTGAAAACGTGCGGAGAGTTTGCTAGAACGCGTCGGATTTCAGCGCGGCGGCCCGATCGGTCCGTTCCCACGAGAAGCCGTCCTCGACGCGGCCGAAGTGGCCGTACGCGGCGGTCTGCAGGTAGATGGGGCGCAGCAGGTCCAATTGCCGCACGATCAGGCCCGGGCGGAAATCGAAGTGCTTGTTGACCAGTTCGTGGATCCGGTCCAGCGGCAACTTTTCCGTGCCGAAGGTTTCCACCAGCACGCTGACCGGCTCGGCCACGCCGATGGCATACGCCACCTCGATTTCGCAGCGGTCCGCCAGCCCCGCGGCCACGACGTTCTTGGCCACGTAGCGCGCATAGTACGCGCCGCTGCGGTCCACCTTGCTGGGGTCCTTGCCGCTGAAGCAGCCGCCGCCATGCCGGCCCATGCCGCCGTAGGAATCGACGATGATCTTGCGCCCGGTCAGGCCGCAGTCGCCCATCGGCCCGCCGATCACGAAACGGCCGGTCGGGTTCACGAAGATCTTCGTGTTCGCCGTGACCAGGTGCTCCGGAAGGACACGCTTGATCACCTCCTCGGTGATCCCTTCCCGGATCGTTTCGGCGCTGACGTCCGGCGTGTGCTGCGTGGACACGACGACCGCCGTGACCTCCTTCGCGACGCCGTTCTCGTAGGACACGGACACCTGCGACTTCCCGTCGGGCCGCACCCAGGGCAGCAGCCCCGACTTGCGCACGAAGGCCAGGCGCCGCGTCAACTGGTGCGCCAGGATGATCGGGGCCGGCATCAGTTCGGGCGTTTCGTTGCTGGCGTATCCGAACATCATGCCCTGGTCGCCCGCGCCCTGCGTTTCGGCGGAGCCGCGGTTGACGCCCTGGGCGATGTCCGGCGACTGCTTGTCGATCGACGTGACCACCGCGCAGGTCTTCGCGTCGAAGCCCATGGTGGGGTCGGTGTAGCCGATGCGCTCTATGGTGCTGCGGACCACGCCGGGGATGTCCACCCAGCAGTCCGTCGTGATCTCGCCGGCGACGAACGCCAGCCCGGTGGTCACCAGGGTCTCGCACGCCACGTGACAGTGCAGGTCCTGGGCGATGATTGCGTCGAGGATGGCGTCGGAGATCTGGTCGGCGACCTTGTCCGGGTGCCCCTCGGTGACCGACTCGGAGGAGAAGATATAGCGACCCTGGGCCATGGTGCTGCTCCCGCAAATGGCGGCAAAGGATTACCTTCTGGATACTGAAAAGTCAATTGCAGACTGGACGCGGGAACCTTGACCATCGCGCCCCGCTTTGCGATGCTGGGCCCACGCACGCGTGGAGCAGGCCCCATGAAAATCGCGATCAACGGCGCCCGGGGACGGATGGGCCGCATGGTGCTGGAGGCCGCCTCCGTCGAGCCCGACGTCGATGTGGTTGCCCTGCTCGAGAGTGCCGGGCATCCCGAGGCTGGCCGCCCGATCCCGGGTCCCCTGGGCCCCCTGGTGGTGCACACCGACCCGGCCGCCGCCGACGAGGCGGACGTCGGCATCGACTTCAGCCATCCTCAGGGGGCCGTGCCGTTCGCCCGCGCCCTGGCGCAGCGCGGCATCCCGGTCCTGATCGGGACGACCGGCCTGTCGGCGGCGGACATGGCCGCGCTGGAGCAGGCTGCCACGAATGCCCCGATCCTGGTGGCCAGCAACACCAGCGTCGGCGTCCACTGCCTGAACCAGTTGTCCCGCCTGGCCCGGGCGATGCTGGGCCCGTCCTACGACGTCGAGATCGTCGAAATCCACCACCGCCACAAGCGCGACGCCCCGTCGGGAACCGCGATGACGCTGGCCGAGAGCGTTTCGGACGGAAGCCTCACCGTGGTCACCGGTCGCGAGGGCCAGTGCGGCCCGCGCGCATCCACGGAACTGGGGGTCCTGGCGGTTCGTGGCGGCGAGGTGATCGGCGAGCACACGATCTACTTCCTGGGGGATCACGACCGCATCGAAATCACGCACCGGGCCGAGTCGCGCCTGGCGCTGGCCCAGGGCGCCATCGCGCTGGCGAGGCGCCTGCTGGGTCGCGCCCCCGGGCTGTTGAAGGTTGCGGACCTGTTCAAGGACCCGGAATGACCGCGAGCCTCACGGCCTGACGTCGCGGTGCCGGTCGATCCACCACGCCCAGGCGACCAGCAGCCACGCGGATTGCCCGACGATTGCCACGGTCTGCATGTCCGGCGGCTGGGTCCCCGCGATGTTCCCCGCGAACCCGGCGCACAGGAAGGCCACGAACGCCCACAACGCCCACTGCCCGATCCCGTCGCGGGCCGACGTTCGCCAGAGGTACAGCCCCAGGCCGGCCGTCAGCAGCAGCAGTTCCGTCGCCACCGTGCCCGGGACCGAGTCCCACAGGCCCAGCCCGACCCGCAGATCCGCGCCGGGCGCCAAGGGCATGTCGGGCCGGTGCGACGCGGCGTCGAGAACCCAGTGGCTCAGGACGGCCAGGCCCAGCGCGACCGCCCCGCGACCGTCCCGGCGCAGCAGCCAATACCCGCCACCGATCAGCACGCCCAGCGCGGCCATCGACAGCAGGCTATGGGAGAAGGGGTAGTACTCGAGGTCCAGCGGCATCACCCGGGTGATCCCCTCCTGGATCCGGGCCCGCTCGATGCCCAGCAGCAGGAGGGTCGGCCACAGCAGGTCGGCCGCCTGCGCCGCGAACACGGTGGCGCCCAGGTTCGTCTTCGGCGCCGCCGCCTTGGCCGCGAACGCCATCGCGAAGTGGCCCAGGAACATGGTTTCACCCCCCGGGGTCGTTCAGTGGGCCCGAGGCGGCTTTGTCTGCGGCGAGAGTTTCCTGCAATAACCCATCGCCTGCGCCTCGCGCTCGGGCCAGCCTCACCGCGCCTGTCGGAACGCCACGTCCACCTCGGCGCACAGGCGCTCGAACACTTCCTCCCGCGTCCCCACGCCGTCGATGGCGCGACGGCGACCCGTCTTTTCGTAGTAGCCGGCGATCGCCGCGGCGTACTGTTCGTGCTCCTCCAGCCGCCGGACGATCGTGTCCGTGGCGCGATCGTAGGGCATCGCGCGGTCGGTGTCCGCGCGCAGGGCCAGTCGCTTGATCAGTTCCAGCGTGGGCACCCGGATGTCCAGGATGCAGTTCACCTTCGACCCGGTCTTGCGCAGCAGCCCGTCCAGGATGTAGGCCTGCACCAGCGTGCGCGGGAACCCCTTGAAGATGATCCCGTTCCGGTCCGGGTGCGACTGGACCACGCCTTCCAGCATCCGGATGACGATCTCGTCGGGCACCAGCGCCCCGGCCTCCAGCAGCCCGGCCGCCTTCAGGCCCGCCGGCGTGCCGCGACGCACCTCGTCCTGCAGCATATCGCCGGTCGACAGGTAGGCCAGGTTGTACCGTTCGGCCAGCGCAGGCGCCTGGGTGCCGCGGCCTGCGCCCGGGGCACCCAGCAGCACCACGTTCAACTGCACCTTCCGCAGGGACTCGTCCAGCACGTCCGTGATCCGCGCGAACACCTGCTCCACCGTGCCGGTGCCGCCCACGCCCACCCGGATGCCCCGCTCGTCGTAGAAGTCCAGTACCGGCGCGGTCTTTTCCTTGTATTCGAGCAGCCGGTACTCGATGACCTTCCGGGTGTCGTCGCTGCGACCGGAGGTTCGCGCCCGCTCCAGCAGCCGCTCCAGGCAGACCTCTTCGGGGACCTCCAGGCTGACCAGGTTCATCAGCGACGTGTGCATCTTGCGCAGCAGGCCTTCCAGGATGTAGGCCTGCACGAAGGTCCGCGGGAACCCGTCGAACAGGAAGCCGTTCGCGCTGCTGTTGTCGCGGATCGTGTGCTCGAGGATCTGGACGATGATCTCGTCCGACACCAGCCCGCCGCGCTCGATGATGGCGCGGGCGGACTTGCCCAGGTCCGTGCCCTCGCGGATCTCGGCCCGCAGGAGGTCGCCCGTCGCGACGTACAGCAGCCCGTACCGCTCGATCAGCCGCGCGGACTGGGTGCCCTTTCCGGCCCCGGGCGGCCCGAACAACGCGACGTTCAGCATGCCGACCTCGCTTGGACGCTTGCCACGGACCTCCGCATCATACCCGCCTTCCCCGCATCGACGAAACAGGGTACAAGTCCCCTTGGCGCCTTGGCGCCTTGTCGCGCGTCCGGCAAGGGCGATGCCCAGCGGGCGGAAGATGCTGGACGACTCGTCACCCCAAGGCGCGTTCGCATCGGATCCACGGCGGCGCGCCCTGGTAACCGTGCGGCAATTCGCGCCCATCGCACTTCCGGAGGTCCCGTGTTCGACGCGTTCGATGCCGACGCCCCGCCGCGAGCGCTGCTGGCGGCGGTGCAACTGCCCGACGCCACCGACGACGACGTCACGGCGTCCCTGGCCGAACTGTACCGCCTGGCCAAGACCCTGGGCCTGGAGGTGATCGACCGGCAGGTCCAGAAGCGGCCCCACTTCGACGCGGCCACCTACCTGGGCCCGGGCAAGGTCGAGCAGATCGCCGCGCTGCTGGAAACCGACCGCGAGGCACATCCTGCGCGCACCCAGGTCGTGCTGGTGGACCACGAGATATCGCCGTCCCAGGCGCGGCAACTGTCGAAGGCCGTCAAGGCCGACGTGCTGGATCGCACCGCCGTCATCCTGGAAATCTTCCACCGCCACGCCCGCAGCCGCGAGGCCCGCGCCCAGGTCGAAATCGTCCGCCTGGCCTACATGGCGCCGCGCCTGCGCGAAATGAACAAGGGCAAGGGCGGGCGCCAGCAGGGCGGCATCGGGGCGAAGGGCGCCGGCGAGTCGCACCTGGAACTGGACCGCCGGAAGGTCCGCGATCGCATCGCCGAACTGCGCGAGGAACTGGTCAAGATCGAGCAGGAGCGCGTCACCCAGCGGTCGCGCCGCCAGGATTTCCGGCGCGTGGCGCTGGTCGGGTACACCAACGCGGGCAAGTCCACCCTGATGCGGGCCCTGACCGGCAGCGACGTGTACGTGGCGGACAAGTTGTTCGCAACGCTGGACACGACGGTCCGCGCCCTGCACCCGCCCGTCGAGCCGCGCATCCTGGTGTCGGACACCGTGGGTTTCATCCGGAACCTGCCGCACGACCTCGTGGCGTCGTTCAAGTCGACGCTGGACGAGACGCTGGAATCCTCGCTGCTGCTGCACGTGGTCGATGCGTCCGACCCGGACTTCGAGGCCCAGATGCAGACCACCCACGACGTCCTGACCGAGATCGGCGCCGGCGACACGCCCGCGCAACTGGTCCTGAACAAGTGCGATCGCGTCGCCGACCCGGCCCGGCTGGCCTCGCTGCGCGACACGTACCCGGACGCCTGGATGATTTCCGCCAAGTCCGACACCGACGTGGCGCGCGTCCACGCGGGGCTGGTCGCCCGCTTCCAGGGGGCCCTCGAGGAGGCGTGGATCGTGCTGCGGCACGACCAGGGGGCCGTCCGCGCCCTGCTGTTCGACACCTGCCAGATCCTGGAAGAGGCCTATGACGAGGACGGCGGCCGATACCGGGTGTCCGCCCACCGCGAGGCCATCGACCGCGTGCGTGAAGCGGCGGGAACCCAGCCCGCGCGCGGCTGATCTCCGGTCGCTTCGAAACCGTTCCCATCCTGCTCCACGTTCAGGTACGATCCAAGCCTCGACGAGGAACGCCGATGACGCACGACCCCGGCCGGAAGGAATACCGCAACTTCCAGCAGCGCCTGCAGAAGGGGGCCATCGGCCTGCCCGAGCACCCCGCCCTGTACGGGCTGCTGGCGGAACTGTTTTCGCCCGAGGAATGCCGGGTGGCCTCGGTGATGCCGATGAAGCTGGCGGGCGTCCGGCGCATCGCCACGCTGGCCGGCCTGGACGTGCCGACGACCCAGGCGCTGATCGACGGGCTGGTGCACCGGGGCCTGATCGTCGATCTGGAGCGCCCGGACGGCAAGACGGTCTATTTCCTGAACCCCCCGATGGTCGGCTTCTTCGAGTTCAGCATGAACCGGATGCGCACCGACATCGACCAGGAGAAGGTCGCGCGGCTGATGTGGGACTACCTGCGGGCAGACCCGGCCCAGGACTTCGCACGGATGATGTTCGAGGGGCCGACGTTCCTCACCCGCCCGCTGGTCAACGAGGACGTCCTGCCCCCCTCCAGCCACACCGAAATCCTGGACTGGGAGCGGGCCACCCAGATCGTGGAATCGGCCGGCTCGTGGGCCGAAAGCATGTGCTATTGCCGCCTCGTGACACGGCAACTGGGACGGGGCTGCGACTACCCGCCCGACAACTGCCTGGGCCTGGGCCTGGGCGCCGAGTACCTGATCCGCAACGAAATGGCCCGTCGCATCGACAAGGTGCGGGCGCTGGAAATCATCGCGGAATCCCGGGCGCGCGGCATGGTCCAGATGTGCGACAACGTGAAGCGGCGCCCCACCTTCATCTGCAACTGCTGCCCCTGCTGCTGCGAGATCCTCGAAGGCATCCGGATGTTGAAGAACCGCGAGGCGATCATCACGTCGAACTGGCTGGCCGCGTCGGACGACGACGGCTGCAACGGCTGCAACAAGTGCGTGAAGGCCTGCCCCGTGGAGGCCATCGAGCTGGTCCCCGCATCGCCGACCGGGCAGGCGCCGAAGCGGAAGAAGAAGGCCGTCGTGAACGCGGGCACCTGCCTCGGCTGCGGCGTGTGCGTCAGCCACTGCAAGTTCGACGCGCTGTCGCTGCGACGGATCCCCGCGCGCATCCACACCCCCGAATCGATGATGGAAAAGGTGATGATCCAGGCGCTGGAACGCGGGAAGTTGCAGAACCTGCTGTTCGACGACCCGAAGCGCCTCACCCATCGCGTGCTGAACTCGCTGGTGCGGGTGATCCTGACGCTGCCGCCGGCCAAGGCGGCGCTGGCCCGCGACCAGGTCAAGTCCACCTTCGTGCGCCTGGCGCTGGATGGGTTCACGAAGACGGCACAGGGCTGGATGGCGAAGGTGCAGTAGGACGAGGCCCCGCCGGGCCCCGGAAGGTCACCTGCCCTTGGGGTCGCGCTCGATCTCGGCGAAGTCGTCGGTGTGCGGAAGGCGGTCCAGCGCGGCGGCCAGCGCGGCCGGCGGCGTCACCAGCTTCCGGCTGTCGAGGTCCATCCACCCCCCCAGGCTGTTGACCCGGGCCACCCGCGTGCCGTTCGGGTTCAGGAACTCGTTGCGGATGCGGAAGCGCGAGCCGTCGCGGCTCAGCCCGGCCACGGCCAGCGTCACCACGACCTCCTCCAGAAGATGCACCTCCTGGAAGTACTCCAGTTCGTCGCGCTGGACGACCGGCCCCACGCGCCGACGGACGAATTCCTGGGGGGGAAAGCCGTTTTCCTGGAAGAACATCATCCGAAGGTCGCCCGCCAGGTCCAGGTAGGCGGTGTTGCGCATGTGTGCGTTGAAGTCCATGTCGGTCCAGCGCGCCACGAAGATCTTGCTGAAGAGGTCCGCCATGTGCCCTCACCCGTGCCGACGGGGTGAGTGTACACGTCTAGCGGCACACGGGCGCGCCGAACTGCCCCTGGACCACCCGATCCGGGCAGTTTCCCTGCGATCCGGCCGCCGCGGTGAACGTGACGTCGAACGTTCCCGTCACCCACCGGTCCGTTTCGGCCCCGCTGAACTGCTGCATCACCACCTTGCCGCCACCGGGCTGGTAGTAGCAGTCCGACCCGTTGAAGATCAGCATGCCGCTGGTGACCAGGTTCTCGCCGGCCCCCGGGTGCTGCACGCTCATGCTCACCGTGACCTCCTTCCCGTAGAAGGCGATGGTGATCTGGTCCTCCTCCCACTGGTACTTCGCGCTGTCCAGCGAGTTCCCGTCGGCGACCGCCAGCACGCCATCGACGGTCACCTGGACGGCCCCCTCGAACGACTGCATCGCGGTCGCCGTCACGAACACCTCGAACAGCGAGCACTTCCAGAACTTGAAGGCCGGCGAATCGATGCCCCCCGTCAGGTCGGGAGGGGACAGGCTGGTCGCCGCGTGCACCGCGGTGTCGAACGTCCCCTTCAGGGTCAGCAGGACGCCCTTCGGCGCACACCCGGGCACCAGCGTCAGCGTGAACGCCCCCTTCGCCTCGTCCCCGATTCCGGTGAACGCGGAATCGAATCGTATCGAGCCCGCCCCGACCCCGTTGCCGGTTCCGCCGCCCAGTTCATAGGTTTCGCCCCCCAGGCCGGTCAGCGTGCCCGCGGCGGACCAGCCGTTGCCGCGGACGACGTACCCGTCGCCCCCCGCGACGTCGTAGGTCGCGCCCGCGGTCGGCGGGGCGTCGAGGTTCAGCGACACCGTCACGATGGGCGAGCCGTTGACGGCCGAGGCCGCGGACGACACGAAGTTCAGGTCGAGCTGCCACCGCCCGCTGCCCGCCTGCGCCCCCTGGTCCACCAGGATCGCCCAGCCGGCGTCGATCTTCCCGACGCGCGGATCGGTGCCGTTGGCCACCACGGCGGCCAGGGCCAGCCCCCCCAGGTCGCCCGGGCAGCCCGTGAAGTCGATGCCGTCGCTGGCTCCCGCCGCCGCGGCGCCCAGCACGAGGTCCGGCGCCGTTTCACACTCCGGGCACGCCCCGGCGGTTTGCGGCACGTAGGTGACCGCCCCGGTTTCCCCGGTCGTCGCGCTGGCGCTGACCGTCACCAGCGCCCCCTTCGCGGCCGGCGCGCAGTAGTGCCCCGATGCGTCGGTGACCACCGTGAACGTGCTGGACCCCGTGGACGCCTTCAGCACGGCCGCCTTCGGCTTCCCGTCCGGGTCCACCACGCGTCCCTGGACGCAGGAGGTGCACCCCGCGAACCAGGTGACGTCGCAATCGACGGTCGCGTCCTTCGGCGTGCACGGCAGCGTGATGTCCATCGGCGTGCAGGGGCCGGGACACGACGAGGCGTCCGCCCCGGTCTGCACCGTCGCCACGGCGACCAGCCGCGAGGCCCCGTAGCCGTGCGCCGCCGCCAGCGTCACCGTGGACGACTTCTTGGCCGCGATGCAGAACGTCCCGTCCGTGCCTGCGAAGGCGGTCGATGCACCGTCGTACGACACCCCCTGGGCGCTCAGGTCGGCCGTCGATGCGGGCGACCCGTCGCACAACCGGACCGTGCCCGAGATGCAGGTCGCTTCCATCGTCCGGTCGCAGTTCCAGGTGGAGAAGTGGGTGACGCTGGCCTTGAACGCAAGGCGCGTCGCGTCCTGCGAGTACTTGACGACGGTGCCCGTCCCCTCCTCGACCCACCGGCCCGTGGCGGCGTCGAAGTGCCACGCCGGAAGGACGTCGCCTTCCTGCAGCGTGGTGTCCGCGGGCAGCAGCATTTCGATGTCGGCCGCCTTCCCGTCCCCGATCTTCAGTTCCTGCCCGTCCTCCCCGACCACCTGGAAGTCCGACATCGCGTAGGTTTCCAACTGGCCGGTGGTGCCCGCCTGGGTGGTGGCCGAGAAGTCGCCGGGCGCGGCGATCACCCCCGGGCCCTTCGTGGGGATGGGCGTGGCGCGGACCTGGACGTCCCCGGTGACGGCGGCGCCGTTCTTGTCCACCACGGCGCTCTTGTCCAGCGCGACCGTGCCGTGCGCGAAGACGGCCGACCCGTCGGCGAGGGTCTTCGACGCGACCCGCGGCAACAGGACCGCGTTGACCACGGTGCGCCCGTCCAGCACCATCGCACCCGAGCGGGTCGCCGGCACGAACCCCTCCGCTGCGAACGACACCACGATCCGGTCCTTCGCCGGCACGTCCGCGATGAAGTAGTAGCCATCGTAGTTGGTCGTGGCGGTGCCGCCGGTATCGGCCGACACGTTGGCGCCCTCGACGCCCTGTCCCGTGGACGACAGCACGCGTCCTACCAGCACGTTCTTTTCGGGGGGCGTGAACGCGGGCAGGTCCGGCACCGCCAGGATCACGTCCCTGCCCCCGTTGTCCGATCCGCTCCCGCTGCCGATCCCCCCGCAGGCGGACAGCAGCGCGGCACAAAGGAACGCACACCACGTGAAGGTGTTGTTCATCGGGTTCCTCCGACAGGAGTTGGATGTCGGATTCAGCCTACGTCCCGCATCGTGGAGCGTCAATCGAGGGGACGGGAAGCCGAGGGGGAACGGGGGGCCGGGGCGGCGGCGGGATCAGGGCTGAAGCTCGGCCGCGACCAGCGCGCGGGTGGCTTCGTGGGCCGGCCGGTCCAGCACGTCCGCAACGGGCCCGGTTTCCACGATGCGGCCGTCGTGCAGCACGCTGACCGCATCGCAGAACCGTCGCACGATGCCCAGCGAGTGCGCGACCAGCAGCACCGTCGCGCCCGATGCCGCGCACTGGTCGAACAGCAGGTGCAGCAGCCGGGCCTGCACCAGCGGGTCCAGCGCGGACGTCGGCTCGTCGCCCAGCACGAGGCCGGGTCCCGTCGCCAGCGCCCGCACGATGGCCACGCGCTGGGCCTGTCCTCCGGACAGCCCGCCCGGGCGGCGGTCGAAGGCGTCGGCGGGAATCCCCACGCGCGCCAGGGAGTCGGCAGCCCTTCGCGAGGCGTCGCGGCCCGCGGCGATCCCGTGCAGCCGCAGCGCCTCCGCCACGGCTTCGCGTGCCGTCATGCAGGGATCCAGGGACCCGGCCGCGTCCTGCGGGATCCATGCGACCGTGCGGGCGAGGAGCCGCCGCGATGCCCGGTCCGGGGCCGGCACCCCGACGTCGCCGATGCGGATGACGCCGGAACCCACCGGGGCAAGCCCGAGCAGCGCACGCAGCAGCGTCGATTTCCCGGACCCGCTGGCGCCGATGAGGGCGTGACGGGATCCCGCCTGGAGTGAAATAGACACGTCGCGGAGGATCGGCGGTTCGCCCGGCGCGCCTCGCAGGACCGTCAGGCCCCGGATATCGACGGGCACGCCGCTCATGACCCGGCCCCTTCGGCCGCGAGCCTCAGGCCCCGCGACGGGTGCGCCGCCAGCAGCGCTTGCGTATAGGCGTCAGAAGGTCGGGCAAACACGTCGGCGACCGGCCCCCGCTCGACGACACGACCCGCGCGCATCACCACGACCTCGTCGGCCACCCGCGCCGCCAGCCCCAGGTCGTGCGTCGCCAGCAGGATCGCGGTGCCCCGATCCCGCAGCGCCCGAAGCGCTTCCGCCAGGCGCCGGGCAAGGATCGGGTCCAGCGCCGACGTGGGCTCGTCGGCCAGCACCAGCGGCGGCCGGTGCAGCAGCGCGGCGGCCACCTGCGCCCGCTGGAGCATCCCGCCGGACAGCCGGTTCGGGGGCAGGCCGGCGGCCAGGCCGGACAGGTCCAGGCCCGCCGCGTCCAGGCATTCCGCGATCGCCGCGTCCATCGCACCCGCCCCTCCCTGCGCGTGCGCCCGCCAAGCCTCACGCAACTGGGCGTCCACCGCGAACAGGGGATCGAAGGCCGCGAACGACTGCTGCCCCACGTAACCGACGCGCCGGCCCCGCAGACGACGCAGCACGCGCCGGGGCGCCCGCAGGACGTCCACGCCGTCCACCGTCACGGAACCCGACACAACCGCGCGCCGCAGAAGGCCCAGGACGACGTTGATGACGGTGCTCTTGCCGCTGCCCGACTCGCCCACCAGGGCGACGGCACGGCCGGGGGCCACGGCGAGGTCCAGGCCCGCCACCGCTTCGACCCGGGTGCCCGTGCCGAGGTGGACGACCCGCAGGCCTTCAATCGCCAGCATCTTCATCGACGGGCGTGGGAGGCTTGTCTCCGGGGAACAGCCGGTCATAGTCCACGTTTTCGAAGTCCTTCGAAGGGTCGTACCGGACCAGCGCCTGGTGGAACTCCTCGAACGCCTTCCAGGCGAACGCGATCACCTCGTCCTTCTGGCCGGCGTCGAACAGTTCCTGGGCCGTGGCGTGCGCCTTCGCGAGGTTGTAGTTCACGTGGCGCGTGATTTCCGGGGTCAGGTAGTACTCCTCCATCAGGTGCCGCAGCTCGGCCGGGCCCAGCCCGTAATGCGCCGCAAGCTGCGCCTGGTTGAAGAACTTGTACACGAACTCCCGGTTCAGCCCGAGGTAGTAGCCGCAGAAGACCTGGTAGGGTGTGGGTCTCATGGCCGGATGATAGCCGCCCGGCAGGTCGAAGTCGAGCCATCCTCCCGGGACTCCCCCCGAGGGACGCGTTCAGGACACATCTGCGGGCCTTTCCGGGCCGGAGGGTTCCCCGCCCAACCATCGCGGGGTACAGTACGCGCGCGGAAGCCGCCTGGGGAATGCCCGTCGAGGCGCAGGGTTCTGCCAGATGCCCCGGGCGCCCTTGCCCGCGTCGCGCCCGACGGAGGCCCCTTGCCCCAGACCCGTGAACGACTGACCGCGGTGCGCCGATTCCTGGATCGCCTGCCCCTGGTGGCGCGCGTCACCCTGGTCACCGCCATCACCGTCACCTCCGTCGTCGGCGCGTTCAGCCTGATCCAGTTGTACCGGAGCATCGACAACGACCGCGGGGACCGCAGACGCCTGCTGGACGAATTCATGGGTTCGCTGGTCGGCGACATCGAGTCGTCCGCGGACCTCGCCACGGCCCAGTCGCGCATCGACCGCTTTTCCGAGCAGGTGCTGAACCGGACCCGATCGACCGTCCGGCTGGACCTCGTCGATGGCCTGGGGGAACTGGTCGCGTCGTCGGACCCCGAGGTGCTGCTGCAGTTCGACCCGGTCCCGTCCACCGCGGTGCCGTACGCCCTCCTCCCGGTATTCTCGTCGGTCCTCGGTCCCACCGGCGGCTCCCTCGCGGTCTGGATCGATGCGCCGTCCCTGGCCGACGAGGTGAAGCGGCGCTGGCGATCGTGGTTCGTCGAGATGGCGTTGCTGGTTCTTTCGGTCGTCGGATCGCTGGTCGTGGCGAACCACTTCCTGGTGGCGCGGCCGTTGAACCGCCTGCAGGAGGGCGTGCGCCAGATGGGCCACGGCTACCTGGGTGTGCTGAGGGACGTGGAAGGGGCGCCCGAGTGGCGGTTCCTGGGCCACGAGATCTGGCGACTGGGATCGGACCTCGAACAGACCGTCCGCCGGCTGGTCGATGCACAGAGGCGCGCGCTGCACGTGCCGCCTCCCGACGGCCTCGCCTGCGCCCTCCCCCGCCGCGACGAGATCGTCGGGCCTGCCGGCGCGGTCCCTTTCGTCGCGTCGGCCGTCGAAGCCGCCCGGGCACCGGGCGCGCAGGCCGGGGTCGATCCGGCCGCATCCGGCGAGTCGGACGCCGTGATGGCCCGCATCTACCTGGCGTACAAGCTGCGACTGCTGGAATCGCAGAACCCCGACGACCCCGAGGTGGTCGAACACGCACGGGTGACCTGGGAGCAGGACGTCCTGATGGCGGAGCGCATGGGCGACCTGGGCCTGCGATCGCGGCTGGACGACGCGGCCCTGCGCGTGCTGAACCACGACGCCTGGGACCGGGTTTCGAAATACCTCTCGTCGATCACCGATTCCCCCCCCGCGTGGCTCGGCCTGCGCGAGGCCGAAATCCGCGACGCGCTGGGGGCGGCCGAGGTGTCCATCGTCGATGTGCAGCGGCGAGCCAAGCACGTGGCGGGGATCTGGCGCAAGATGCAGGCGCTGGACATCGGGGCGGACCAGGTCCAGGACGTGTTCGGCTTCCGGATCATCGTGCCCGGGACGGGCGACTGCTACCGTGCCCTGGAAGCGCTGCACCGCCGCTTCGAGCCGCAGTTGCTGTCCTTCAAGGACTACATCGCCCGCCCCAAGCCCAACGGCTACCAGAGCCTGCACACGCACCTGCGGGCGTCGGAGGGGCCGGTCTTCGAGGTCCAGATCCGCACCCCCGAGATGCACGAACTGGCCGAGGGATCCGACGGCGATGCAGCTCACTGGCGCTACAAGAAGGCAGGCCGAGGCGCCACGCGGGCGATGGCGGACGCCGGGCGCGGCCTGCTGGGTCGCCTGTTCCCGCGCGGAACCCACGGCACACTGCCTTGACACCCCGCGTCGCCCGGCTACGCTCATCCCCGTAGGCGCGCATCGCCGCGTCGTCGCGAGAGTGGCGGAATTGGCAGACGCCCTGGATTTAGGTTCCAGCGCCGCAAGGCTTGCGGGTTCGAGTCCCGCCTCTCGCACCCTCCATGCCTGCCCGACCGGGATGCATCCTGGACGGCGGCAAACGTTCCCGACCGCGGATCGAGGACCTTGGTAGAATCCCTCCCGTCTGGACCGGGCGAGGCGCGCGATGGCGAAGCGACCGTGGGTGCTGGGGCTGGCGACGACGCTGGCGCTGGCGGCGTGCAGCGGCGGTTCCGGGGGAGGTGCGAGCGACGTTCCCGGTGACGTTCGTGCCGATCTGCCCTTCGACGTGACCACCGATGCGCCCGCCGACCTTCCCGCCGACGTCCTCCGCGACGTCGGCCCCGACGTCGTTCCCTTCGTCGGGCCGCTGGACGACGTGCTGCGGCTGAACCACATCCAGGTGAAGGGTACGCACAATTCCTACCACGTGGAATCCGATGGCGCGCTGCCGGAATGGAAATACACGCATGCGCCGCTGGACGTGCAGTTGCAGGACCAGGGCGTTCGCCAACTGGAACTGGACGTGCACTGGGACAGCGACCTGCTGGCCTTCACCGTGCACCACATCCCGCTGGCGGACCCGGGGACGACCTGCGCGACGTTCAAGGAATGCCTGACCATCGTCAAGGCCTGGTCCGACGCCCATCCCGGCCACCAGGTGCTGTACATGCTGGTCGAGCCCAAGGACGACCAGGACCAGGAATGGGAAACGATCGTCGGCCACTACACCGACCTGGACAACGAGATCCTGGCCGTATGGCCTCGCGAGCGTCTGGTGGTCCCGGACGACGTGCGCGGCACCTGGGCGACGGTGGCCGAAGCGCTGAAGAACGACGGGTGGCCGACCCTCGGCAGCACGCGCAGCAAGGCGTTCTTCATCCTGCTGGACAACGGCGCCCACCGCGACAACTACCTCGCGCTGCATCCCAATTCCGAGGGCGGCATCTTCTTCCTGCGCGGGGACGGCGGCGAGCCGTGGTGCGGCGTGATCGAGCACGGCAACTCGTTCAGGGATTCGGCTGCGGTCACGGCCGACGTGGCTGCGGGCTACCTCGAGCGGACCGCCGCGGACAGCGTCGGCGACACCGACGCGGCCAACCGGCAGGCGGCCGACGCCGCCCTCACCCTCGGCGCGCACATCATCAGCACCGATTTCCCCGTGCCGACGACCCCGGGCGCCTACTGGTTCGACCTGACCGGCGGCACCCCGTCCCGGTGCAATCCCGTGACGGCGCCCAAGGCGTGCACGTCCGAGGCCATCGAGAACCTCGCGGCCGTCCCCTGACACGACCTTCGTCCCGACGGGTGACCATGGAGTGGTTCCGCCATCGCAAGGATGCGAAGACCAGGTCGGTCGAGCGGCGCGCCGATCGCCCGCGCCTGCTGGCCGTCCTCCGCAACGGCCCCGCGCTGGATCGGCTGGCCCTGGCCTTCGCGTCCACGCTGGGCACGGGCTTCCTGCCGCCCATCGGCGGGTTGTGGGGCGCCCTGGCGGGCATGCTGCTGGCCGCGTCCCTTCCTTCCCCGCTGGTGTCGGCCATCGCGCTGGCGGCCATCACCGTCGCCGGCACCCTCGCAACCGCGTGGGTCCAGCGGACCACCGGCATCGAGGACCCCGCAGCCATCACCATCGACGAGGTCGTCGGCGCCTGGCTGGCCTGCCTGCTGTCGGGCCTGCAGGGGCCGTTGCTGCTGCTGCCGTTCGCGCTGTTCTGCCTGTTCGATCTGACCAAGCCGCTGCCGGCGAACCTGCTGGACCGGTACGACAACGCGCTGGGCGTGATGGGGGATGACCTGGTCGCCGGGGTGTACGGCGGCCTACTGGCGCGGGTCGCCGTGCTGGCGTGGTCGGCCGTGCAGGGTCCCTGAGGACCTCCGGTGCGCCCGTCGCGGGCCCCGGTGCGCGAAACGCCCCCGGGCCTCCAGGGCCTCGTTCTAGGCCGAACCCAGCGCCTCCTTCAGGGCACGGCCCAGTTCCGCGACCTGGTAGGGCTTCAGCACGACGCTGCAGAATCCATAGTCGCGGTAGTCGTCCGTCACCGGATCGTTGCTGTAGCCGCTGGAAACGACCACTCGTGCGCGCGGTTCGATTTCGAGGATCCGGCGAACCGCCTCCCTGCCCCCCATGCCGCCCGGGACGGTCAGGTCCAGGATCACCGCGTCGAATGGCCGCCCCTCCATCCGGGCCGCGAGGAATCGCTGGACCGCCTCGGCGCCGTCGCGCGCGGTGTCGGCCTCGTACCCGAGGTGGGCGAGCATCTGCTGGCACACCGCGAGGATCATCTCCTCGTCGTCCATCAACAGGATTCGCCCCACGCCCCGCGGAATCCCGTCGTCGATCGGTACCGGAACGGGTTCGTGCGAGGACGCGGGAAGGACCACCCGGAACGTCGCCCCGTTCCCGGGCCGGGAATCGACGGAAATGTGGCCGCCGTGCCTCTGGACGATGGAATAGCAGGTCGTCAGGCCCAGGCCGGTCCCCTTCTTCTTCGAACTGAAGTAGGGGTCGAAGATGCGTGATAGATGCGCTTCGGGGATGCCGACCCCCTGGTCCACCACGGCGATTTCCACGTACCTTCCCTTCGGCAGCGTCGGCGGGGGATCGCTGTCCGGGCCCAGGTTGCGCGCCGTGACCCGGAGGGTCCCTCCCTCGGGCATCGCGTCCTCCGCATTCAGCACCAGGTTGTTCATCACCTGGCTGATCTGGCCTTCGTCCACATCGACCGGCCAGAGGTCCGCCGCAAGGGCGAAGTCGCACCGCACGTTCGCCCCCCGCAGGGAGAATCCGGTCGATTCCCGGATCAACGGCTCGATATGCACCGTGCGACGTACCGGCGCCCCCCCCTTCGCGAACGTCAGGAGCTGCTGGGCCAGGTCACGGGCCCGACCCGCAGCGCTGGTCGCACCGTCGAGCCAGGACGACGTCGGGCCTCGAGTCGCAGCGTCCAGCCGGACCAGGGAAAGGTTGCCGATGATCGCGGTCAACAGGTTGTTGAAATCGTGGGCGATCCCCCCAGCCAACACCCCGAGGGACTCCAGCTTCTGCCCCCGCTGCAGTTCGTCCTCCATGCGCTGCCGGTCCGTCACGTCACGGAACACCAGCACCACGCCGACCGTCTTCCCCTCGGCATCCCGGATCGGGGCGCCGCTGTCCGCCACGACGCGTTCGGGCTTCTCCCGCGGGACCAGCACCGTGTGGCTCGCCAGGGCCACGACGAGGCCGCTGGAAAGCACCCGGGCCACCGGATCCTCGCTGGGCAGCCGGGTCCTTTCGTCGATGATGCGGAAGACTTCCGCCAGCGGCCGACCCTCCGCGTCCGCCTGTCGCCAGCCCGTCAGATCCTCTGCGACCCGGTTCATCAATTCGACCCGGCCCCGGACATCGGTGGTGATCACGCCATCCCCGATGCTCCGCAGGGTCACGGCAAGCCGCTCCTTCTCGGCGCCCAGCTTGTCCTGGGCTGCCCGGCTTTCCGTGATGTCCTCGACCATCACGAGGTACGATGCCAGGCGTCCGGCGCGATCCCGGAGCACCGATACCGCCACGGCCCCCCATATGCTCTCGCCGGACTTCCGTAGGTGGCGCTTTTCGGTCCGGTACTGCAGCAGTTCCCCCCGGGCCAGCCTCGCGATGGCCGCCGCATCCATCTCGCGGTCGTCCGGATGGGTGATGTCCACGAAGGCCCGATCCTTCAGATCCGCTTCCGAATAGCCGAGGAACTGGCAGAACGCCTCGTTCACCTTCAGGAAACGGAAGTCGGCTCCCACGGTCGCCATCCCGAGGGGCCCCTCCTCGAAGATCTTCCTGAACCGTTCCTCGCTTTCCCGCAGGTCCTCATCGGTGCGCTTCCGGTCGGAAATGTCCTTCACCGTCGCCTGGACCAGAGCCTTCCCGCCCTTCCCCACGCGGTTGAGCAGCACGGTGGCCGGGAACTCCTCGCCATCGAAGCGCCGGTGCGTCCACTCGAAGAAGTGGTTCCCCTGGCGCAGGGCGGTTTCGATCATCGCCTTCGCCTTTTCCCTGGAGTCCAGGCCATCGGGCTGGCGCTTCGGCGACACGTCCCAGGGGGTGGCGGAAAGGAAGTGCTCCACGTTCCTGGCCCTGAACATCTGGACCATGGCCGGGTTCACCGAGGTGAACAGCCAGTCCGGCGGCTCCAGCAGCATGATGGCGTCGCGCGAGCTTTCGAACAGGCCGCGATATCGCTGTTCGCTCTTCACCAGCGCCCGCGCCCGGGCACGCAGCGCATGTTCGATCCGGCGGTGTTCCTCGATCTGCCGGTGAAGCCCCTCGAGGGTCCTCGCAGGATCGGCCGCGGGGGCCTCGACGGTCTTCCGGAAGGACACCAGATCCTGGCTGCCGCGCCCCGCGAGTCCGTCGGCCTCGGGTCCCGCCGGTTCTCGGTCGTCATTCATCCGCGCACTCCCGTGCTCGTGCTTCCGGAACCGGCGCCCTGGAGCCGTGGTGAACCGGGGCCTTCAAATCGGTCATCGAGGGTGCAGTATATCGTGAACCCGGACTTTCTCGAACTTGATTCAGGGGGATCGCGCCACGGTCCGCGGCACCGCCGAGGCCGGCACCCCAGGGACGAAACCGGCGCGAAAGTTTCGCGTTCCGCGACCCCACCCCTGTTCTAGACTACGTTGTCCGCAACGGCACGTCCCTTCTGGGAACGAGGATGGGGAACATGAACCGACGCGTGGTTTTTCCGGGTCGCCGGTCCGCGGGAGGGCCCGGCCGCCTTCTGGCCCTGGCGGTGACCCTGCTGGCGTTCGGCTGCGCCGGGCCCGGGACCCGGGACTCCTGCGCGGCCTTCGATTGCGGCGCCAACGGCGTCTGCGCGCTGCGGGACGGCGCCCCGTCCTGCCTGTGCAACGAGGGGTTCGTGGCGGCCGGGTACTCCTGCGTGGTCGATCCCTGCGCGGCGGATCCCTGCGCCCACGGCTCCTGCCATGCGGCGGGGTCGCTGCCGGTGTGCCGCTGCGACGACGGGTACGGCGGATCGTTGTGCGACCAGTGCGCCGCCGGGTTCATGCCGCGGGGCGGCAAGTGCATCCCAGGCAATCCCTGCGAAGGCGACCCGTGCGTGTTCGGGCTGTGCGCGCAACTGGACGGCAAGGTGGCCTGCGCGTGCCACCAGGGCTACGCCGGCGACACCTGCGACCGGTGCGCCGACGGCTACTTCGCGGAAGGCTTGCGCTGCGTGACGCACTCGCTGTGCGACCCGAATCCCTGCATCCACGGGACCTGCCGCCCGACCAACGGAGAGGCCGCGTGCCAGTGCCAGCAGGGCTACGCCGGGGCCACCTGCGACGACTGCGCCGACCGCTTCATCCGCGACGGGATCCGCTGCGTCGCCGGCACCACCGACCCGTGCACCCCGAACCCCTGCGGCGCCACCGACCCGCACCAGACCGTCTGCGTCGCCGACGGGAGCGCCGCGATCTGCCAGTGCGACGAGGGCTACCACTTCGCCGACGGCGCCTGTACCGACGCGGCGGTGACGGACCCCTGCACGCCGAACCCCTGCCCCGCCGGCCGGAACCGATCGATCTGCCAGGCGGACGGGGCCTCCTTCACGTGCCTGTGCGACGGCGGCTACCGGCTGGACGGGCAGGACGCGTGCGTGCAGGACAGCGGCACCGTCGGCACCCGCAGCTGCGACACGGTGGTCCGCAGCCAGCTCTCGGCATCCGGCTCGGTCTACCTCCGCGGCGAGTTCAACGGCTGGTCGGCCACCGCCACGCCGATGCAGAAGATCGACGGGACGTATTCGGCGACCCTGTCGAACGTGAAGGCCGGCGAGTACGCGTACAAGGTGTTCTGGCACGATGCCAACGGGGACCAGTGGGTGCTGGACCCGTCCAATCCCTACACGAAGTATGTCAACGGGACGCGCAACTCGCTGCTGCGGGTGCCCGACTGCGACGCGCCGATGCTGGCGCTGGAGTCCGGGCCGACCGCGACGGGCGGCAGCATCGCGATCCGGGTGACCGCGCTGTACGGGCGCCAGCGAACGGAACTGGACGCCGCGAAGGCCGTCGTGACCCGCAACGGCGTGGCCATCGCGGGCGCCTACAACGCGGATTCGGGCACCTTCGCGGTGGACGACAGCGGCCTCGTGCCCGGCAAGTACGCCTACCGGTTCGATCTGGCGGACAAGGCCGGGCGGCACGCGCGCCCGCTGTTCGTGCCCGTCTGGGTGGAAGACACGCCGTTCGACTGGCGCGACGCGACGCTGTACTTCGCGCTGACGGACCGGTTCGCCAACGGCGACGCCGGCAACGACACGCCCATCGTGGACACGGACCTGGACTTCAAGGCGAACTGGCAAGGGGGCGACTTCGCGGGCCTGAAGGCGAAGATCGAGTCCGGCTACTTCACCGATCTGGGCGTCAACTGCCTCTGGGTGTCCTCGCCGATCGTCAACACGCAGGGCGCGTGGTGGGGGTCCGACGGCCACAAGTACGGGGGGTACCATTCCTACTGGCCGATCGGCACGGGCTGGCTGCCCGACGCGCCGCTGGCCGGGCAGGACAGCCCGATCGAGCCGCACTTCGGCGACCTGGCCGCGTTCAAGGCCATGGTCCAGGCGGCGCACGCGAAAGGCATCCGGGTGATCGCGGACTTCGTGGCGAACCACGTGCACAGCGACTCGCCGCTGTACGCCGCGCACAGGAACGACGCCACCCCATGGTTCAACTGGGACGGCGGCACGATCGGCAAGGCCTACGTCTGCGGATGGGACCGGCCCATCGAGTGCTGGTTCGCCGAGTACCTGCCCGACTTCGACTACCGGAACCTGGCGCTGATGGACCTGGTGATGGACCACGCGATCTGGCTGGTCCAGGAAACGAACATCGACGGGTTCCGGCTGGACGCGGTCAAGCACATGATCCTGGACTTCTCGTCCACGCTGCGGGCGCGCATCCACGACGAGGTGGACACCCACACCGGCATCCACTTCTACATGGTCGGCGAGACGTTCACCGGCGAGGGCGACGGCGAAAGGCAGACGATCAAGTCCTACGTGAGCCCGGCGCTGCTGGACGGGCAGTTCGACTTCCCCATGTTCTGGGCGGTGCTGGCGTCGATCGTGCGGCAGGAAAGAGGCCTGGACGCGCTGAAGGGCTTCATGGACGGCAACGACGGCTACTACGGCGCGTCCGGCGTGATGTCGACGTTCCTGGGCAACCACGACGTGCCGCGGGCCCTGTCCCACGCGGCGGGCCAGATCGCGGACATGTGGGGCAACGGCTCCAAGGAGCAGGGCTGGAGCACGCCGCCCGGTCCGCCTTCGTCCGACGACCCGTACAAGCGGCTGCGCATGGCGT
Source organism: uncultured Myxococcales bacterium (assembly GCA_903857665.1). GTDB lineage: Bacteria > Myxococcota_A > UBA9042 > DTJE01 > DTJE01 > CAIZWN01. Next base: position 28,573 of record CAIOFV010000131.1, on the reverse strand, counting down.
GGACCTTCCTGTTCACGCAGGTCGGCGTCCCGATGATCTACTACGGCGACGAGATCGGCATGCCGGGCGCGGGCGACCCGGACAACCGGCGGTTCATGCGGTTCGCGGGCGACCTGGCGACCAGCGAGGCGGCGACGCTGCGGCACGTGCAGGCGCTGGGGCAGGCGCGGCGGCGGCACCCGGCGCTGCGGACGGGCGCGCGAACCACGATCGAGGTGGCGGCCGGGTACTGGACCTACGTGATGAAGGCGGGCGCCGACGCGATGCTGGTGGCCCTGAACCGGGGCGACGCGAGGACGCAGTCCGTCAATGTGGGCGCGGCGGGCCTGGCCGACGGGACCTGGCGGGACGCGCTGACCGGACGCGAGGTGGTCGTGTCGGGGGGGACGGCGTCGGTGCAGATGGGCCGCCTGGAATCGGCGGTCTTCGAGAGGAAGCCATGAGCATCCGGGCCCTGACCCTGGGGATGCCCGTCGTGGCGGCGGCGCTGGCGCTGCTGGCGTGCGGGGGTTCCGGAACCGGCGACGACCCGTGCGGCGGCGTGGCCTGCTCGGGCCAGGGGGACTGCCTGATCGTGGCGGGCGAAGCGGTCTGCGACTGCAACAGCGGGTTCCACCGCAACGCGCTGGCCTGCGACCCGGACCCCTGCCGACCGACCGACTGCGTCCACGGCCACTGCCTGGACGCCGCGACATCGCCCGATTGCGCCTGCGAGCCCGGGTACTCGGGCGGGGCCTGCGACGACTGCGCGGACGGGTACCGCCGCGACGGGCTGGACTGCGTGCTGGCGGGTCCGTGCACCGACCAGACCTGCAACGGCCACGGCACCTGCAGGTCCGACGGCGCCAGCGCGACCTGCCGATGCAGCGACGGCTGGGGCGGCGCCCGCTGCGACGCCTGCGACACCGGGTATCACGACGACGGCGGCGCGTGCGTCCCCGACAGCCCGTGCCTTCCGGACCCCTGCGTCCACTCGACGCACTGCGACGAGGTGTCCGGGCACGCGGTCTGCACGTGCGTGGCCGGGTACGGCGGCGACCGGTGCGCGGACTGCGCGGAAGGCTTCGTGGCCAGCGGCCTGGAATGCGTGCCCGGGCCGGGCCCCTGCGACCCGAACCCCTGCCCTGCCTTGCACCCCGACGCCCACAAGGACCGTTGCGTGCCGGACGCCGGCAGCGCGACCTGCCTGTGCAGCCCCGGCTACCAGGACGACGCGGGCACCTGCGTGGTGCAGACGGTGTGCGTCGCGGGCACCACGTGCAGCGGTCACGGGACCTGCACCGGGACGGGCCTGGGATGCCGGTGCGACGACGGCTATGAAGGCGCGGGCTGCGCGGCGTGCGCGGAGGGCTACCGGCTGGACGGGGCGGCCTGCGTCCCGAAGGACCCGACGAACCCGTGCACACCCAACCCCTGCGGGGACGAACCGGACCGCGGGACCTGCGTGGCGGTGGGCGGCGTGGCCCAGTGCCGGTGCGACCCGGGACACGACGAGGTGTCCGGCGACTGCGTGGCGGCCTGCGACGTGGACGCGACCGCGTGCGCGAAGGCCCACGCGTCGTTCGGCTGGATCGTGTCCGCCAACGGCCACGGCGCGCTGGTGGTGAACCTGGACCCGTCGCAATTGCCGGCCGGCGCGGACCAGTCCAACTACCGGTACATGCTGACCGTCCACCCGTACCAGACGTGGGGCGTCAACGCGGGAGGCGCGGCGATCAACACGCGCGACGTGCTGTACGACACCTACATGGGCGTGCGGGTGGACGGGGTCGGCACCTGGCTGGACGGGATCCCGCGCGACCACGCGGGATACTACGGACAGGACGGCATCCCGCACTGGGTGCAGACCGCGTCGGGGCTGCGCGTCGAGACGTTCGCCTACGCGCCGTGGCAGCTGTCGCGACCGGCGGTCGTGCTGCTGACGCGCGTCACCAACACCGGATCGGCGTCGCGCCAGGTGTCGATCTACAGCCTGCAGAACTACCACGTGGGCAACACCCAGAACGACTCCGCGAAGTTCCCGGACACGTCCAACGAGTCGGTCGCGCGCGACGCCGACACCGGGGCCTTCATCGAGCAGGCCGCGGGCGGCGCCGTCGTGCACTTCCCGCTGGGCCCCGTGGCGCACTGCACGGCCGCCGCCGCCGGATCCGCGGCCGACCCGTTCACGCGCCTCAACGCGGGGGCCGACCTGGGCGACGAAGGCGTCCTCGGGTCGGGCGACGATCGCGTCTGCGGGTTCCAGGCGCCGACCGTGGCGCTGGCGCCCGGCGCCACCGCGTGGTTCGGCGTCGTCAGCGCGTTCGACGCCTGGAAGGACACGGCGACGCTGCTGTCGGACCTTCGCGCGGCCTACGGCGGCAAGGACGCCCCGACCGCGCTGAAGGAGGCGCGGGCAGAATGGTCCGCGTGGCGCAAGCCGATGCCAGCGGGCCTGACGCCGGCCGAGGCCAGCGTGTACCGGACCAGCGAGGCGGTGCTTCGGATGGGCCAGGTCTGGGAGCCGACCGACAAGTCCAAGGGCCAGATCCTGGCGTCGCTGCCGCCCGGGATGTGGGCGACCGCGTGGCCGCGCGACATGTCCTATTCGATCGCGGCGCTGGCGCGCATGGGGCACTTCGCCGAGGCCCGCGCGGCGCTGGAGTTCATGCTGCTGGCCGATGCCGACGGGTACAGGACCTTCCAGGTGAACGGCGGCACGCAGACCGGCGTGGGCGCGGACTACCGGGTTTCGGTGTGCCGCTACTACGGGCGCGGCCAGGAGGAGTCGGACTGGAACGCGGACGGGCCGAACGTGGAATTCGACGGGTTCGGGCTGTTCCTGTGGGCGCTGGGCGAATACGTGCGGGCGTCGGGCGACGCGACGCTGGTGGACACATACTGGGCGGACGTGCAGGGGCGGATCGCCAACGTGCTGGTGGGCCTGAAGGCGGCCAACGGGATGATCGCGCCGGACAGCAGCATCTGGGAGGTGCACTGGAACGGTCGGCAGAAGCAGTACGCCTACACGTCGCTGGCGGCGGCCAACGGGCTGTGCCGGGCGTCGCAACTGGCGACCGCGCGCCAGGACACACCGGACGCGATGGCCTGGAGCGGTGCGGCGGCGGCCATCGTCGCGGCGATCCGGGCCCACGCGGTGGACCCCGACGACTTCCTGGCGCAGAGCGTCGAGGAACTGGCCGGCAACTCGGGCTACGTCGATGCGGCGGTGGTCGAGGCGTTCAACTGGAACCTGCTGGACCCGGCCGGCGACATCGCCAATGCGACGCTGGCCCGGCTTTCCAGCGACCTCGCCGTGCCGAACGGGATGGGCCTGTCGCGCAACGACGACGGCGGCTGGTATGACCGGTCCGAGTGGGTGCTGATCGACCTGCGGACGGCCGGCGCGCTGCGGCAGTCAGGCGACGCCGCGTCGGTCGCGACCGCGAACCGGCGACTGGACTGGATCACGGCGCAGGGCCTGGCGAACCGGGGGCTGATCGCGGAGCTGCACGATCGCGACACGGCCGACTACGCCGGCGCGGTGCCGATGGTCGGGTTCGGGGCGGGGGCGTACGTGCTGGAACGGTGGCAGAAGGCCGACCCGTCCACGCCGCTGGCTTCGTGCGGGATCGCGTGGTAGGCCCGGAGGCGAACAGGGTGCACGACCGGACCCAGGGATTCGGAGGGGCTGGCAACCGGAAGGCGGCGCCGGGGCTCGCGTGGTCCCTTGCGATCCCCCTGGTGCTGCTGGGGTGCGCCGCGGGCTCGGCCAACGGAATCCCCATGCGCACCTGCAAGGTCGCGTTCGCGGTGCGCCCGGACGCGGCGACGCAGCAGGTGTCGGTGGTCGGCGAGTTCAACGACTGGAACCCGGACAGCATGCCGCTGGCGCGCGGCACGGACGGCACCTTCCGGGGCAGCTATGCGATCGGGGCGGGACGACACGCCTACCGCTTCCGCATCGACGGGAACGAGGTGCTGGACGACGCCAACCCCCTCACGATCTTCGGGCGCGACGGGCTGGAGCACAGCGCGCTGGTGCAGGAGGATTGCACGCTCCCCGGATGGCAGGTCGATACGTATACGGTCGGGGGCGGCAGGTTCCAGGCGCGCCTGGCCTGCCTGGCGGGCGCGGGGGGGGCGGCCTGCTCGCCCGCGAGCCTGGCGGTGCTGCAGGACGGGCAGCCGGTCGGCGACGCGGCGCTGCGGGACGGCATGCTGGCGCTGGACCTGCCAGCGGGCGGCGCTGGCAAGCACCGTGTCGAGGTCCGGGTCGCGGACGAGGCCGGCAGGCAGGCCGCACCGCTGCTGCTGCCCTGGTGGGTCGAGCCGAAACCCTTCGCCTGGGACGACGCCGTCATCTACCAGGTGATCGTCGATCGGTTCCGCAAGGGCGACGGGGCGCTGGCCACCGACGCGGGCATCACGATGCGGATGGGGGGGGACTGGGCCGGCGTGGCGGCCGCGATCGACGACGGCTTCTTCGCGCGACTGGGCGTCAACGCGCTGTGGATTTCGCCCGCGAACCGCAACGCCGACGGCACCTGGCCCGGGTTCGACGGTCGGCAGTACCAGTCGTACCATGGCTACTGGCCCATCGCGGCCCGCGAGGCCGAGGCGCGCTTCGGCGGCGCCGACGGGCTGGACGCGCTGGTCCTCAAGGCGCACGACCACGGCATGCGCGTGATCCTGGACATCGTCCCGAACCACGTGCACCAGGACCACCCGTACTTCGTCCAGCACCGGCAGGAGTGGTTCAACCACCCCGACGGCGACTGCGTGTGTGGCCTGCAGTGCAACTGGGCCACCGACATCGAGGACTGCTGGTTCACCGGCTACCTGCCCGACCTGGACTGGCGGCAGCGCGAGGTCGTGGACACGATGCTGGCCGACGTGTCCTGGTGGCTTACCCGGTTCGACATCGACGGGCTGCGCGTGGACGCGGTGCCGATGATGCCGCGGCTGGTCACGCGGCACCTGCGCGACACGGTTCGGCGGGCGTTCGCGCCGGGTGCGCCGCACGTGTACCTGGTCGGCGAGACGTTCACCGGATCGCTGGGCCGCGACCAGATCCGCTGGTACCTCGGGCCCTACGGGCTGAGCGGCCAGTTCGACTTCCCGCTGATGTGGTCCATGCGGTCGGTGCTGGCGCAGGGGACCGGCCTGATGACCGACCTGCTGGACGAAATGGACCGCAGCATCGAGGCGTGGTCGGGATCGGGCGCCGTGATGGGCCACATCCTGGGCAACCACGACGTGCCGCGCTTCGTCACGGTGGCTGCCGGCGACTCGGTCGACAGCCTGGTCCCGCCGGTGCAGCCGGCCTCGTCGGACCCGTACCGCCGGGCCGCGATGGCGATGACGTTCGCGCTGACCCAGCCGGGCGCGCCGGTCGTGTACCAGGGCGACGAGATCGGCCTGGCAGGCGCAGGCGATCCGGACAACCGCCGGCCGATGCCGCCCGAAGCGACGTGGACCGAGCCGCAGCGGGGACTGTTCGCGACGACGTCCACGCTGGGACGGCTGCGCGCCACGGTGGCGGCGATGCGCTCGGGCACCCGCGCAGACCTGGCGCGGACGCCGGACCACGTGGTGTACCGGGTTCAGGGCGCGGTCGATGCGGCGCTGGTCGCGTTGAACCGCAGCGCGGCGCCGGTTCGCGTGGACGTGCCGGCCGGCGACTGGCCCGAAGGAACGGACCTGGTGGACTGCCTGGGCGGGGCCGTGAACCGCACCGGCGCCACCGTCGAACTGGTGCTGCCCGCGCTGGGGGCGATGGTCGTTGTGCCCCGGGGCGGCTGCCCGGCGCCGGACGCGGCCCTCGCCCGAACAGGAGAATGAACCGATGCGAACCGTCATCGCGCTGCTGTCCGTGGCCTGCCTGCTGGCCGCCTGCGACAACGGCGGCCCCGGCAACGGCACGCCCGATGCCCTGCTAACCGACCCGGGGACGGGGGCCGACACCGCGGCCTGGGACCCGGGCAACCCGACGAATCCCTGCGGCGGCCAAGGCTACGGGTACGGACCGGATTGCGTGCCGGACGGGGCGCTGGACTGCACCCAGGACCCGTGCATCTTCGGGACCTGCGACGTGGTCGCCGGGCAGGGGGTGTGCACCTGCCGCGAAGGCTATGCCGGCCGGATCTGCGGCGAATGCGCGGTCGGCTTTGTCGTGCGCGGCCTGCGGTGCGTGCGCGAGGACGGCTGCGAAACGTTCCCGTGCATCTTCGGGACCTGCCGCCTACTGGACGACCAGCCTTTCTGCGATTGCGACACCGGGTACACCGGCGCAAACTGCGACCAATGCGCCGACGGCTACCAGGCCCAGGACCTGCGCTGCGTGAAGGAGGGGGCATGACACCGGGCATCACCAGGGTCGCCTCGCTGTGCGCCGTGGCGCTGGTGCTGGCGTGGGTGCCGGCGTGGGCGCCGGCCGCGGCACAGGCACAGTCGGCCCAGAGGGCGGATCCCGCGCCGGTTCACGGGACGGCGCAGGCTCCGGTGTCCCCCCAAGGGGCAAGTGTCGCGCCCTCGGGCACGCCGGCGACCCCGGACACGTCTGCGCCCTCGGGCACACCTGCGACCCCACCCACGGCCGCGGACATCGCGGCGCTCCCGGTCGCGGGCGCCGACACCGCCGCCTCGCCGCGCGCCGACACGTCCTTCCCGACGGGCTTCCGGTTCGGTACCTACGGGCGCGTCGGCTTTTCGGGCGACCTGCGGGGCGCACCGGGCCGCACCACCAACATGGTCACGCACGGTGCCCGCCTGATGGAGGGCTCCTACGCGGAAACGGACCTCGGGTACGGCATCCGGCTGTCCGACGGCTTCGCGGTGCGCGTGCTGATGACGCTGGCGTTCTTCGACGAGTTCTTCCACTTCAGCGGCAACGCGACCCAGGCGATCGCGATGCGCAACCTGTATGCGGAAGCGTCCGGCTTCCTCAAGACGGACCTGAAGGTCTGGGTCGGGTCGCGCATGTACCGCGGCGACGACATCTACCTGCTGGACTGGTGGCCGCTGGACGCGCTGAACACGCTGGGCGGCGGGTTTTCGTGGGACAGCGAGAACCGCGCCTGGCGCCTGCAGGCCCACGTCGGCGTGAACCGCCTGAAGGACGGCTCGATGCTGCGCACCGTCAGCGTGCCGTCCACCTACGGCGCGGACACCATCACGCTGATGGAGCGCCAGCGCATCATCGCGTCGGCCAAGGTGACCTGGTTCGGGCACAAGCTGGCGGGCGACCTGTCCCTGAAGGTGTCGCTGTACGGCGAGTATCACCGGCTACCCAGGGGCACGCTGCGGTACAGCGGCGACTACAAGCAGTACTTCGAGGAGTTCGCGCTGGCCCAGAACCCGGACCTGATGACGGTGCTGCCGGCCGACGACGGCGGCGTGATCGGCGCCCAGATCGGGTTGTGGGGCTTCGGGCCGGATTCGCACGTGAACCTGTTCGCCCGCTACGCGTGGGGCCTGGCCGCGTACGGCGAGTGGGGCGTGCCGTGGGGCGTCGCGCTGGACCGCACGTCATCCGGCGCGAAGGAGTTCGTGCTGGCGGCCTCGATGAACTGGGAGAACCACGACTTCGGCCTGATGGCGACGTCCTACGGGCGCCTGTTCGTGGACGCCGACCGCAACCGGTACGACCTGGACGACTACTGGGAAGGCATCACCGTGGTGCGCCCCGCCTGGTTCGCCACCACGCACTTCCACGTCGCCGCCGAGGTCAGCCACCAGTGGAAGGTGCCGCGCGGCATCGGCCCGAACGACAACAAGCACCACGACCCGCAGGTGGTGCAGATGTCGCTGCTTCCGGCCTTGAGCCTGGGGCGCGGCATGTACCGGCGCCCCGAGTTCCGCGTGGTGTACAGCGCCTCGTGGCTCAACGCCGACGCCCGCAACCTGTTCCCGAAGTTCGACGAGCGGCGGGACCGGGCGTGGCAGCACTACCTGGGCGTGCAGGTCGAATGGTGGCTGGACAGCTCCAGTTATCCGTGAGGTGCGTGATGGTTCGAATCACCAGGATGTGCGCCCGGGCCGAGGGTCGGCCGGCGACGACGCGAGGCCCGTGCGCAGGCGCGCTGGCCTTGATCGCGCTGGCCGCGGCGGCATCGACGGGCTGCTTCAACGCGGACAAGGCCGGGCAGGCGCCGAAGCTGACCACCGTCGTGAAGGACTGGCGCGACGAGGTCGTGTACCAGGTGCTGATCGACCGCTTCGCGAACGGCGACGCCAACAACGACCAGAACGTGAAGCCGCGCGACGCGGCCGCGTACCACGGCGGCGACTACCAGGGACTGATCGACCGGCTGGACTACCTGGCCGACCTGGGCGTCACGGCGCTGTGGATTTCGCCGGTGGTCAAGAACGTCGAGGAGGACGCCGGGGTCGCGGGATACCACGGCTACTGGGCGCAGGACTTCACCGAAGTGAACCCGCACTTCGGCGACCTGCCGAAGCTGCGCGAACTGGTGGACAAGGCCCACGCCCGAAACATGAAGGTGATCCTGGACATCGTCACCAACCACATCGGGCAGCTCTTCTACTACGACATCAACCGCAACGGGCAGCCCGACGAGCAACTGATGGGATCGGGCACGTCGTCGCCGATCACGCGCACCACGGAGTGGGACCCGGACTTCGACGAGCGCGGCGTCCAGTCGTTCACGTCCCTGGGCCCGTCGGGACCGGCGCCGCTGAACTGGGTGTGGCAGCCCGAAATCGACCGCGTGCCGCCGTGGCCTCCCGAGTTCGCCAACGACGACTGGTACCACAAGATGGGCCGCGTCACGGTCTGGGGGCGCGAAAAGCAGGCGTGCTTCGACGCGGGTCGGATCACCGCGGCCGAGCGCGATTCCGACGCGTACTGGGGCGCGCTTGCGGCCTGCCACGACTACGTCCGCATGCAGGAGATGCTGGGCGACTTCCCGGGCGGGCTGAAGGACATCAAGACCGAACTGCCCGAGGTGCGGCAGGCGCTGATCGACGTGTACGCGACGTGGATCGAGCAGGCGGGTTTCGACGGGTTCCGCATCGACACGATCAAGCACGTGGAGCCGGACTTCTGGCGCACCTTCTGCCCGGCGATCCGGCAGCGGGCCGCCGCGGCCGGCAAGGACAACTTCCTGATCTTCGGCGAGGCGTTCGACGGCGACGACGAGCTGATCGGCAGCTTCACGAAGGACGACATGCTGGATTCGGTGTTCTACTTCAGCCAGAAGTTCGTCATCGACGACGTGATCAAGAACGGCGCGCCGACGCGGCGCCTGGAGGATCTGTGGAAGACCCGCATCCCCGGACAGGACGCGGGGCAGGCGCTGCACTACGGCACGAACCCGCAACCGGGCGGGGTCGTCGATGCGTCGGGGACGCCGCTGCCGCCGTGGCGGCTCACGGTGAACTTCCTGGACAACCATGACCTGCCGCGCTTCCTGTACCAGAACCAGGACCGGCCCGGGCTGCACATCGCGCTGTCGCTGCTGCTGACGATGGACGGGATCCCGTGCGTCTACTACGGGACCGAGCAGGACTTTTCGGGCGGCAACGACCCGGCCAACCGCGAGGACCTGTGGACGTCGGGGTTCGCCCGGGAGGGCGAGACGTTCGCGTGGATCCGCCAACTGACGGGGTTGCGGCAGCAACTGGCCCCGCTGCGCCGGGGCGACTTGAAGGTGGTGTGGTCCAGCACCGGCACGGGCACCGCGCAGGACGCGGGGATCCTGGCGTACGAGCGCACGATTCCGGCCGCGGGGGGCGCGCCGGCCGAAACGGTGCTGGTGGTGCTGAACACCAGCGCGGCCAACACGGCCGAAACCAGCGCGGACCAGGCGGGCGGCGGCGACATGATCACGTCGTTCGCGCCGGGCACGAAGCTGGTCAACCTGCTGGACGAACCGGACCCGGCGGACGACGTCACGGTCGGGACGGGCGGCAGCGTCCGGCTGCGCTTGCAGCCGCGGACGACGAAGGTGTTCGCGGTGCGGTGAGGGGCGGGGACGGGGACGGGCGGGGACGGGGACGGGCGGGGGACAAGGGCAGACGGGGGCGGCACGGATGCCCATTCGTCCCCATACCCGTGCCCGCACCCGATGGGGCGGGGAAGATCGGGTACGGGTACAGGCACGGGTACGGGGACGGATTTCTACAAGAAGCGGGGAACGGGCATGGCGGGAGTGACGCTGCGAGGGATCGGCAAGGTCTACGACGGGGGCGTCCGCGTCCTGTCGGGCATCGACCTGGACGTGGCCGACGGCGAGTTCCTGGTGCTGGTCGGGCCGTCGGGCTGCGGAAAATCGACGCTGCTGCGCATGATCGCCGGGCTGGAATCGATCACCGAAGGCACGCTGTCGATCGACGGCCGCGTGGTCAACGACGTGCCCCCCAAGGACCGCGACCTGGCCATGGTGTTCCAGTCCTACGCGCTGTATCCGCACATGACCGTGCGCGAAAACATGGGATTCTCGCTGGGCATCCGGCGGGTGGCTGGTGATGTGATCGCCGCCAAGGTGGACGAGGCGGCGCGCCTGCTGGAATTGACGAAGTTGCTGGACCGGCTGCCCAAGGAACTGTCGGGCGGCCAGCGGCAGCGGGTGGCGATCGGGCGCGCCATCGTGCGGCGGCCCCGCGTGTTCCTGTTCGACGAGCCTCTGTCCAACCTGGACGCGAACCTGCGCGGCCAGATGCGGGTGGAATTGAAGACGCTGCACCGGGCGCTGGGCACCACGATGATCTACGTGACCCACGACCAGATCGAGGCGATGACGCTGGCCGACCGCATCTGCGTGCTGGAAGGCGGGCACGCGCGGCAGGTGGACACGCCGACCGGGCTGTACGGGGCGCCCGATTCCAGGTTCGTGGCGTCGTTCATCGGTTCGCCGCCCATGAACTTCCTGTCCCTGCAACCGCAGGGCGGCACGCTGGCGGGCGACGGCGTGTCCATCCCGATGCCGGGCGCGGCGCGCGGGGCGACGCTGCCGGCGACGGTCGATGTCGGGCTGCGTCCCCACGAACTGGGCCTGCTGCCCACGGAAGGCGGGTCCATCGACGCGGTGGTCGATGTGGTGGAAACGGTCGGCTGGGACGTGCACATCCACGCGCGCTCCGGCGACACGCCGATCCTGGCGCAGGTGGACGCCAGGCAGGCGCGCGGGCTGGATCACGGCACGGCGGTACGGCTGTGGGCGGCGATGGGCGCGGCCAAGCTGTTCGACCCGGCGACCGGGAAGGCACTCCGATTCGAGGGGGGGGCGTGAACGCGCGTGCGTGCACTTCCCCGGCGACGGGACGCGTGATGCGGCCCGCCGCGTGGGCCGTCGCGATCGCCGCGTGCTGCCTGGTCGCGCCTGCGCCCGCCGGCGGTGACGAGGCCACGCGCGCGGCCACCGAATATTCCCGTACGGACCCGGGCACCCGGTCCACCGCGGATGTCCTCGCCGCCCCTGCGACGCACCCGGCGCCGGCCCCTTCCCCTGCCCCCGCTGCCCCTCCCGCGGAGGTCCGTGTCCCCGACGCGGCCGCCGCCACCTCCGACACCCCGACGCCCCTTCGCCTGTGGCACGGCTACCGCGGCGCCGAGCGGGAGGCGCTGGAGCGGCTGACCGCGGACTTCACCCGCGGCAACCCCCAGTGGCCGATCGAACTGCTGGCCGTCCCGTACGAGGCTTATGCCAACAAGTTGACGTCGGCGATCCCGCACGGCAACGGCCCGGACGTGTTCATCGCCGCGCACGAACGCCTGGGCGACTGGGCCGAAAGTGCCATGGTCGCGCCGCTGCCCGACGGCCCCGAATGGGACGCGTACTTCCCGGCCACGGTGGAAGCCCTGACCTGGAAGGGCCGCCACTACGGCTTCCCGCTGGCCTTCAAGTCGCTGGCGTTGTTCGTGCGCGACGACCTGCTGGGCGGTCGCCCCGTGCCGACCGACACCGACGCGCTGCTGGCCCTGTGCAGGGAACTGAAGGGCCGCGGCTCCGACACCTTCTGCGTGGCGTGGGAGGCCGGGTCGTTCTACCACCACGCGCCGTGGCTGTTCGGCTTCGGGGGCACGATCTTCGATCCGGACGGGACGCCGAAACTGGACCGCCCCGAAAACGCCGCCTCCATCGCGTTCGTGCGTGACCTGACCCGCGACGGCTACCTGCCGGAGGAGCCTTCCGCGGCGCTGGTCACCCAACTGTTCAACGAGGGCCGCGCCGCGATGGTGGTCAACGGCCCCTGGTTCCTGGGCGAAATCGCGCAGGGCACCGCGTTTTCCGTCCATGCCCTGCCGCGGGTATCGCCCACCGGCATGCCCGCCACGCCGTTCCTGACCGTCGAGGGCGCGCTGGTGTCCGCCCGCGCCGCCCACCCGGAAGGCGCCGTGGCGCTGGCCCGCTTCCTGGCGTCCGACGGCGCCCGGGCCCGCCTGCAGCAGGGCCGCCAGGCGGTTGCGCTGGCCGCGGCCTACGACGACCCGACGATCGACATCGACCCGGTGATCCGGCGCTTCCGCGACCAGGTCACCGCCGCGATCCCGATGCCCAACCAGCCCGTGATGCGCGCCGTCTGGGAGCCTGCGTCGCAGGCCCTGCGAAAGGTGCTCCGCGGCGCCGCCGAGCCCGACGCTGCGCTGGCATCCGCGCAGCAGGCCGTCCGCATCGCCACCCGCCCCCAGCCCCCGGCCGCCAGCCCGGTGTTCGTGCTGATCGGCCTGTCCGTCGCGCTGCTGGCCGGCCTGGTGTACGTGCTGCGCCGCGCCCGCCGCGAACACGCCTGGGCCCGGATGCGCGCGTCGTCCCATGCCTACGCGTTCCTGGGCCCGGCGGCCATCGCCACCGGCGTGCTGGTGTTCGTGCCGTTCACGGTGGGCACCGCGGTGTCGCTGTTCTCGCATCACCAGGGCGACTTCACCTACGTCGGCATCGCCAACTACGTCAGCATCCTGACCAGCGCCGACTACTCGATCACGGAACCTCTGTCCTTCTGGTTCACGCTGGTCGTCACGATGCTGTGGACGGTCGCCAACGTGATCCTGCACGTGTCGTTCGGCCTGGGGCTGGCCCTGCTGCTGCGCGAGCCCTGGATGCGCCTGCGCGGCGTGTACCGGGTGCTGCTGATCGTGCCGTGGGCGGTGCCCAACTACATCACGGCGCTGATCTGGAAGGGCATGTTCCACAAGCAGTTCGGCGCCATCAACGGACTGCTGACCTGGATGGGCCTGGAACCCGTGTCCTGGTTCAGCCACTTCTGGACGTCGTTCGCCGCCAACGTCGCCACCAACACCTGGCTGGGCTTCCCGTTCATGATGGTGGTGACGCTGGGCGCGCTGCAGTCGATCCCCGCGGAACTGGAAGAAGCCGCCGAGGTCGATGGCGCGTCGCGGGCCCAGCGCTTCTTCGGCATCACGCTGCCGCTGCTGAAGCCCGCCCTGCTGCCCGCGGTGATCCTGGGCAGCGTCTGGACCTTCAACATGTTCAACATCATCTACCTGGTCAGCGGAGGCGAGCCCGACGGCGCGACCGAAATCCTGATCACGGAAGCGTACCGCTGGGCCTTCACCCGCCAGGAACAGTACGGGTACGCGGCCGCCTACGCGACGCTGATCTTCCTGGTGCTGCTGGCCTGGTCCATGGGCGTGCGTCGCCTGGAACGGAGGCCCGCATGAACCGCAAGCCGACCTGGGTGCGCGCGGTGCTGTTGAACCTGGCGCTGGTGGCCGCGTGCCTGGTCACGCTGTACCCGGTGCTCTGGGTCGTGAAGATGGCCCTGACGCCGTCCCAGGCGTTCAGCCTGTCCGCCAACCCCTTCCCCGAAACCTTCAGCCTGTCCAACTTCCACGATCTGGTCACCGCGACGGACCTGGCCGGTCGCTGGCTGTTCGGGCGGTGGCTGCTGAACTCGATCGTCATCGCGACCGCGACCACCGCGCTGGGCGTGACGCTGGCGACCACGGCCGCCTACGCCTTCAGCCGCTTCGCGTTCCCGGGCCGGCAGCTGGGCATGACGCTGTTCCTGGTGACGCAGATGTTCCCCGGCGTGGTGATGGCGATCCCGCTGTACCTGCTGCTGGACACGCTGGGCCTGCTGGACAGCATGATCGGCCTGACGCTGGTGTACGCGACCACGGCGGTGCCCTTCTGCGTGTGGATGATGAAGGGCTACTTCGACACGATCCCGAAGGACCTGGAGGAAGCCGCGCTGATGGACGGCGCCGGCCGCTGGACGCTATTCACGCGCATCGTGCTGCCGCTGGCCCGGCCCGCGCTGGTGGTCACCGCGCTGTTTTCGTTCATGACCGCCTGGAACGAGTTCATCCTGGCCGCGACCTTCCTGTCCGACGAAACCGCCTTCACGCTGCCCGTCGCGCTGCAGCGCTACGTCGGCGACTACTCGACCGAGTGGGGCCGTTTCGCGGCGGGCGCCATCCTGGTCAGCACCCCGGTGATGGCACTGTTCTTCGCGCTGCAACGCCACCTGGTGGGCGGGCTGACCGCGGGCGGGGTCAAGGGGTAGCCGGCGGGTACAGTTCGTTCACCAGCGCCGCGGGATCGACGCAAAGGCCCGTCGGCAGGTCCGGGTCCGGTATACCTCCCGGGCAGAGGGCGGCCCCCAGCCTCGGCAGCGCGCAGAAATCCTGGACCGGCGTGCACGGCAGGCCGGCGAAGCACGGCATCGCGAAATTGCAGCCGCAGACCGACAGGCCGGCGTCGGTCAGCCCCGGCGGAAAATCCGGCGAATTGAAAAGATTCCGCTGAATGATCTGCACGAGGCCCTCGCAAACGACTCCGGACGGGCAGCAGGTCGTCCATTGGTTGCAGTCGACCCGGGCCGTCGATGCCGCCGCGTCCGCGGAGGCCTCCGCAGAAACGTCCTCGGCAACCCCGTCCTGCACGATCGTGCCGGGCACGTCAGGCGCGTCCGAGGTCGCTCCCGGATCCACCGCGTGAACGTCATGCCTTCCCTCCGGACCTTGTGTCCTGTATCGCACGGAATCCGCCGCATCCGGACCAGCACGGCCCGTACCGGGCGGGACTTCTGCTTGGCGAATTCGTACAGGATCCAGTCAAATATGATCCTGGTGCAGGTCTTGGCGCACCCAGGCGACGACGGCGAGGAGGCGAACGCGATGGCCGAGCGCAAGTACGCGTTCTCGTGGGCACTGCTGGGCGACGTCGGGCTGGGCCGGCCCAACCTCGGCCCAACGACCCGGCTTGAAACGTACCGCCTGATGCAGTTCACCTTCCGGGACGTCATCGAACAGCGCCACGGCGCTGCCGAAGCCGACCGCATCTTCCAGGAAGCCGGCGTGATGGCGGGCAAGGCCTTCTACGCCAACGTGCTGAAGGGCGCCGCGGACTTCCCCGAGTTCGTCGCCAAGGCCCAAAAGGCGTTGGCGGACCTGTCGATCGGCATCCTACGGATCGAAAAGGCCGACATGGACGCACTGTCGCTGGTGCTGACCATGGCCGAGGACCTCGACTGTTCGGGCCTTCCGGACCTCGGCACCGAGGTCTGCACCTACGACGAGGGATTCCTCGCCGGCATGCTGGAAGCCTTTACGGGCAAGGCCTTCCGGGTGAAGGAAATCGACTGCTGGTGCACCGGGGGACGAACGTGCCGCTTCACCGCGGACGTCATTGCCTGAAACACGTTCCTGCGCACGAGGAGGCGGCATGGCGGATGGCGACACGCGTTTCTCGATGGCTTTCCCCCTGCTGCGCGGCGTCCTCCACGATGCGGTCCCCCCGACGGCTCCCCCTCCCGCGCTGGGGGCCCTCGAGGGCTTCGACGTCCTGTTCGCGGAACTGCATTCCCTGCGCGCCTACACGATGTCCCTGGCGGAAGGCGACCTCGGCGCCTCGCTGGACATGCGCGGGCGCGTTTCCGGGGCCCTGAAGGCGCTGCAGGCCAACCTGCGTCACCTGACCTGGCAGACCCAGGCCGTCGCCGCGGGCGACCTGTCCCAGCGCGTCCAGTTCCTGGGCGAATTCGCCACGGCCTTCAACACCATGGTCGATCGCCTGGGCAAGCAGCAGGAACAGTTGAAGGACCAGGCTATGCGCGACCCCCTGACCGGCCTGCTGAACCGCAGGTACCTCGACGAGACGCTGCCACGGGAATTCGCCCGCGCGACCCGCGAAGGTCGCCCCATCGCGCTGCTGATGATCGACGTGGACCGGTTCAAGGAGGTCAACGACACCCAGGGGCACGCGGCGGGCGACCAGGTGCTGCGGGCGCTGGGCGGCCTGCTGCGCGCGATGACCCGCGCCTCGGATGTCGCCTGCCGCTGGGGTGGCGAGGAGTTCGTCGTGGTGCTCCCGGGCGCGCCCGTGGACGCCGCCACCCGACGTGCCGACGACATGCGCCTGGCATTCGCATCGCTGGCGATCCCGGGCCAGGAATCCCGGGGCGGAAACTCCTTTTCTGTCGGTCTGTCGGTGTTCCCGCGGCACGGCGACACGCCGGAGGGGCTGTTGGAGGCCGCCGACCGCGCCCTGTACCGGGCCAAGGATGGCGGGCGCAACCGCGTCGAGGTGGCGGTGGATCCCGCCGCATGAACCCTCCGGGCCCTCGCCCGCTTCCCGCCGCAAGCCCTTGCCTTCCCGGTCTCCACGACACGCCGGTTGCCACAATTCAGGTCGCAGCCTGCGCAGGGGATGGTATGCTGACCGCCAGAATCACAATCAGGCTCGATCCTCGAGGGAATCGCCATGGATGCCGCACCGGCGGATGATTCGATCCGCCTGCTCCGGATGCAACGGGACCTCGCGATCGCCCTCGCCTCGGCGACGGAAGTGAAGGAGGTCGGCCGGCTGGTCCTGTCGGCCTGCCTGGAGGTCCCGGGCATCGACGGGGGCGGCCTGTACGTCGTCGATACCCGCTCGGGTGCGCTGGACCTCGTGGCCCACGCCGGCCTCGACGAGGATTTCGTCCGCCAGGTCGCCCACTACGACGCCGGCTCGCCGCAAGCGCTGACCGTCATGTCCGGCGACATCTTCGAGATGCCGTTCCAGGAAATACCCTCGACCCCCGACCTGGTCCGGCTGGGCGCGGGGCTGGCTGCCGCGCTGGTGCTTCCGATTCGGAACGAAGGCAAGGTGATCGCGGACCTGAACCTCGTGTCGAAACGGCAGATGCGCCTGTCCGACGAGTCGCGCAGCGCCCTCCTGACGCTGGCAGCCTACAGCGCCTCGGCCATTGACCGGGTGCGGGCCCAGATGGCCCTGGCCGACAATCGACGCAACCTGGAAAGCCTGTTCTCGACGCTCGACGACCTCCTGTTCGTGGTGGATCTCGAGGGCCGGATCGTGCACGTGAACCCTGCGGTCGAGCGCCGGATGGGCGCCCCGGCCGCCGAGCTCGTGGGCCTCAGCACGCTGGACCTGTACGCTCCCCAGCACCGCGAGGAGGCTGCGCGCGTCCTGGGAGAGATGTGGACTGCAAACCGCGAGACCTGCACGATCCCGCTGCAAGCCAGGGACGGCTCGTTCGTGCCGATGGAACTGCGTGTCAGCCACGGGCGGTGGGACGACCAGGAGGCGCTGTTCGGGATCTCGCGGGACGTGTCCGAGCGGGCCCGTGCCGAGTCTGCGGCCCGGGAGACCGAGGAGAGGTTCCGGGTCATCGCCGAGATGTCGTCCGACTTCATCTACCGCGGCCGGACGCTTGCGGACGGCAACGTGCACCTCGACTGGGTTGTAGGGGCCTTCGGGTCCATCACCGGGTACACCGTCGCGGAATTGAACGCGCTGCCGGGCACGTGGCAGACGTTGATCCACGTCGAGGATCAGGACGGGGTCCGGCGGCGCCACCGGCCCGGCGGCTCGTCCGTAGCCGAGTCCATCGAGTTCCGAATCACGACCCGCGACGGACAGACCCGATGGCTGCACGACTCGTTCCGGATCGAGCCCGACGGCGAGGGCCCCGGAGTGCGCCTGCTGGGGGCCGTGTCGGACATCACCGAGGCCCGGCGGCTGGAAGAGCACCTGCGGCACGCCCAGAAGCTGGAAGGCATCGGCCAGTTGGCGGGTGGCGTGGCCCACGACTTCAACAACCTCCTGCAGCCGATCCTCGGCTACTCCGAGCTGCTGGCCCTTTCGATGCCCGGCGACCACCCGTATCGACAATCCGTGGACGCCATCCGGGAAGCCGCGAAGCGCGCGAAGTCCATGGTCGCCCGGCTGCTGGCCTTCAGCCGCAAGCACGTACTGGAAACCCGGCCGCTGAACCTCGACGACATGGTGCGGGGCTTCGTCCCGATGCTGCACCAGACGATGCGAAAGGACACGGCCGTCCGCCTGGACCTGCGTTCCTCGCCGACCCGGGTTCGGGGCGACGCGGCACACCTCGAGCAGGTGCTCCTGAACCTCGCGATCAACGCGCGGGACGCGATGCCCGACGGCGGCGTCATGACGGTGTCCACGTCCCTGGTCAGACCCGACGCGGAGTGGTTGCGCAGTCGTCCCGGTTGCCGTGCCGGCCCGTACGTCGTACTGGCGGTCCGGGATACCGGCGTCGGCATGACCGAATCGACCCTCGAACACCTGTTCGAGCCGTTCTTCACCACCAAGGAGCGGGGAAAGGGCACGGGCCTGGGCCTGGCGACGGCGTATGGCATCCTTCAGCAGCACGGCGGCGCCATCGAAGTGTCCACCCATCCCGGCCGCGGCAGCGAGTTCCAGGTGTTCCTGCCTGTGCTGGAAGGCAGCCCGGCGCTCGACAATGCCCTGGCGGAGCCTCTCGCGGCCCAGCGGGGGACTGAAACCGTTGCCGTCGTGGAGGACGACGAACTGGTACGCGAGTTCGCCTGCCGGGTGCTGGGCATGCACGGCTACAAGGCGATGCCCTTCGAATCCCCAGCGGCGTGCCTCGCGGCCCTGTCCGGCAGTGAAGAACCGATCGATCTCCTGCTGACCGACATCCTCCTGCCGGGCATGGACGGGCGGGAACTGGGCCGCCGGATGGTCGCGCTGCGGCCTGGCCTCCCGGTGCTGTACATGACGGGGTTTGCCGAGGAAACGCAGGGCATGGCGGATTCCCGGCACACCGAGGTTCCGTCCCTGACCAAGCCGTTCACCCCCAGCGAGTTGCTGGACCGCGTCCGTGCGGCCTTCGACGCCTGAGGTCGGCGCGCCCTGCACGGGTCCAGCCCTGCCCCGAGCCGCCGTATCGGACGCTCATTCCCAGAAGGTCTTCAGTTTGCCGGTGTGGGATGGGTTGCGCAGTTTGTGCAGCGCCTTGCCCTCGATCTGGCGGATGCGCTCGCGGGTGACCTTGAACTCCTGCCCGACCTCTTCCAGCGTGTGGTCGCGGTCCTCGCCGATGCCGAAGCGCATCCGAAGAACCTTTTCCTCGCGGGGGGGCAGGCGGCACAAGGCCTTGCGCGTCTGGGCGGACAGGTCGGCGTTGGCCACCCAGTCGGGCGGGCTGGGCGCCGTGTGGTCCTCGATGAAGTCCCCGAGGTGGCTGTCGCCCTCGTCGCCGATGGGGGTTTCCAGCGATATCGGCGTCCGCGCGATCTTCTGGATCATGCGGACCCGCTCGACGCTGCACTCCATCCGCTGGGCGATTTCCTCGGGCGTCGGCTCGCGGCCCAGGATCTGCACCAGTTCGCGACTGGTCCGGACCAGTTTGCTGAGGTGCTCGATCATGTGGACCGGGATGCGGATCGTACGGGCCTGATCGGCCACAGCGCGCGTGATCGCCTGCCGGATCCACCAGGTCGCGTAGGTGCTGAACTTGTAGCCGCGACGGTACTCGAACTTTTCGACCGCCCGGATCAGCCCCAGGTTGCCTTCCTGGATCAGATCCAGGAACTGCAGGCCCCGGTTGGCGTACTTCTTGGCGATCGACACGACGAGGCGAAGGTTCGCCTTGATCATTTCGCCCCGGGCCCGCTCGGCGCGCCGCTCGGCGGCCGACACGCGCACCAGCATGCCCCGCATCGTGTCGGAGTCCCGGGAGGAAGCCTCCCCCGCGGCATCGGCCTCGGCCAACCGCTTCTTCCATCCGTGGACGACGGTCTGCACACGGGGGCGATTCAACCGCATGGTCGAAACGCGATCCCGCGGCAGGCCGTCTTCCGCAGGCGGAAGGTCCGGGAACACCATCCCGGTGCCCAGGACGAGGTCGTAGACCTCCATCTCGCCGTCCTCGATCCGCCGGGCGATATCGACTTCGGCCTCACGCGTCAGCAACGGCACTTCGCTCATCTGCCGAAGGTAGAGGTGGACCGAATCGACAGTCGCCCCGCGGATCTCGGGGCCCGCTTCCCGAACGCTCCCGGCTCGCTGGGAGTGGGCGTCGTCGCCTTCCTGCGGGTCGGGAGGGGCCCCGTCCCGCATCAGCGCGTCGTCAAGTTCGGCAGGCGTGAGGATATCGCGTTTTCTTACCGATTCCGCGCGGCGCCCGATGTCCGATGGATCCATCCGTTCGCCCCGAGGAGGACGGGAAGGGAGAAACCGAATTCCGGAAGGGACCGGAAGGGATCAGAAGCGACGCGGGCCGCGATCGTATCCGCCACCACCGCCACCGCCACGCTCTTCGCGTTCGCGGGGGTAATCGATCTTGACGGCGCGACCGTCGATGATCTGGCCGTCCATCTCAGCCTTGCACTTGGCAGCGGCCTCGTCGGACGTGAACGTCACGAAACCGAAGCCCTTCGAGCGGCCCGTTTCGCGGTCCATGATCACCTTGACGTCTTCCAGTTCGCCGAAGCGCTCGCACGCCTCGCGGAGGCTGGACTCCGTCGTACCCCACGCCAGACCACCCATGAACAGCTTGTTCTTCATTCCGAACTCCTGATGCGCAGGCCCAACGCCCGCATTCGCACACGCCCGTCACCGGGCACCGAAGGCACCGCCACGCGGCGTCCGGCCTTCTCCTGATGCACGATGCGCAGACTGCGCATCGTTCGTTCGTGCCGTGTCAGCGGGCTCTTGACGAATCCGGTAGACTCGGTGGCGGAACGATTTGCGGCAGAAGGAACCCCTCCGGTCACATGCACTGTAGGCTGAATCAATGGGAAATGCAAGCACAACCCCCGGAGAGCCCGCTCGCCCAGGCGGAAGTTCCGGTTCCCGGGGCGCGGCTTGACTCCCCCCGAGGCCCGCCAGATACTGAATTCATCGCTTCCAGTCCGGAGGATCCTCGATGCAGGCGGGTGCGGAAGCGCGAAACCGGAGACGCGATGGGCACGGCTCGCGATGACAAGACGCTCGATGGGACGCGGCTGGGCGCCCGCTCCATGCTGGGTCCCATCCACGCCTTCGGTTCGGGGTGCTTCTTCGCATTCGGCGTCATCTACCTGGTGTTCGTCCACAGCCACTACATGTTCTTCAGCAATTTCGTGTTCGGCCTGCTGGGAGTCGCGAACTGGCTCCTCGTTGCCCGCAGGTACCGGAACCCGACGTCCGCCTCGTCCTTCCTGGCGATCGTGTACCTGGGCCTGGTCAACGTCGCGGTCCACCTGGGCACGGACCCGCTGCCCATGGTGTTCTGGGGCATTTCCGTCGCCATCGCCGCGGCCTTCCTGTTCGACCTGACCGGGGTGCTCGCCTGGGTGACCCTGACCCTCGGGTTCTATCCCCTGACCGCCTGGCTGAAAGGCGGGCCCTTCGCGTCGCGCGTCATCCCGCTGGACCCCTTCCAGTGCGACCTGCTGTCGGCGGCCAGCTACGCCGGCCTGCTGTCCTTCCTGGCATACACCTTCGTGCTGTTCCGAAGGCGCCTGGACCTCGCCATCGAAGGCCTCACGTCCAACGCAGACGCCCTGCGCAAGAGCGAATCGTTCCTGTCCGAATCCCAGCAGATCGCCCGCATCGGCAGCTACGACTACGAACTGGCGACCGAAACCTGGACCAGTTCCGCCCTGCTGGACGAAATCTTCGGCATCGACTCGTCCTACCGAAGGGACCTGAACGGCTGGCTGGCCCTCGTCCACCCCGACGATCGAGAGGGCATGCGCCGCTACTTCGCCGACGAGGTCCTGGGCCGACGCGCGCCCTTCGATCGCGAGTACCGGCTGGCCCGTCGGGAAGAAGGGCGCGAGGCGTGGGTCCGCGGACGGGGCATCCTGCGCCTGGGTCCGGACGGCCGCCCCCAGCGCGTGATCGGGGCGATCCTGGAGGTTTCCGAGTCCAAGTGGGCCGAGGAGGACCGGCGAAGACTGGAGACGCGCCTCTTCCTGGCACAGAAGTTGGAAAGCCTCGGCGTGCTGGCCGGCGGCATCGCGCACGACTTCAACAACCTGCTCACCGGCATCCTGGGCAACATCACGCTGGCACGCAGTTCCCTCTCCAGGGAGCCTGCCGATGCGGATCCGCCCCTGCAGCGCGCCGAGACGGCGGCCATGCGCGCCGCGGAACTGACGCGCCAGATGCTGGCCTTTTCGGGCAGGGGCCAGTTCGTCATCCAGCCCCTCGACATCAACCTCGCCCTGTCCGAGATGGTCGAATTGTTGAAGAGCAATCTGCCATCGAGGGTGACCGTACAGTTCGATCTCGAGCCTTCCGCGCCCCGGATGATGGCGGATGCATCGCAGATCCGGCAGGTTGTCATGAACCTGATCATCAACGCCGCAGAGGCCATCGCCGACCAACCGGGCGTCATCACCATCCGATCGGGCATCCGGTTCGTGGACTCCCGCGCCCTTGCCGCGGGGTTCTCGGCGGACGGGATGGCTGGCGGCCAGTATGCCTGCATCGAGATCGCCGACACGGGACCGGGCATGGACGCCGAAACGCAGGTTCGCATCTTCGAGCCGTTCTATTCGACCAAGTTCACGGGGCGCGGGCTGGGCCTGGCGGCCGTCCTCGGGATCGTGAAGGGGCACGGCGGGGCGATATGGCTGCGCAGCGCGCCCGGGCTGGGAACGACCTTCACCATGTTCTTCCCCCGCGCACCGGACGAGCCCCTGAAGGTGTCGCCGGCGATGCGCGAGCCGGACGTGGCCTGTGGTTCGGGCCAGGTGCTGGTGATCGATGACGAGGCGATGGTCCGCGACGTGATCGGCGATGTCCTCCGAATGGGAGGGTACCAGGTCGAGGACGCGATCGACGGGCCTGCGGGCCTGGGCCGGATCCGCGCGCCGGAAGCGCGGTACGACCTGGTCCTGCTGGACCTGACGATGCCCGGCATGGACGGGGTCGAGGTGTTCGTCGAAATCAAGAAGGCGCGCCCGGACCTGCGCATCGTGGTGATGTCCGGGTACAACCGGGGCAGCGTCTTGAAGTTGTTCACCGACGCGGTCCCCGACGACTTCCTGGAAAAGCCGTTCCATCACGAGGATCTGCTGGGCGTAGTGAAGCGGAACATCCGGAACGACGACAAGGCGGGTGCGGAGCCGCGCCTGGCGGAATGAATCGTCGCGCCCGGGAAACATCCCATGTAGAATCGAGGCCTCTGTACGAGGGTGGGTCATGAAGGCGACCGCTCTGATCCTGTCCACCGCCGCGATCCTGCTGGTTGCCGGCGTCGCCCGGGCGGACGAAGGCTCGCAATCGCAGAAATCAAGTTCCGGCGGCTATGGCTTCGGTGTGGCGCTGACGATCGGCGAGGGGATGGTCTTCGTCCACAAGGACGTCTATCGCGGCCCGTTCAGCCTGGAACTGGTGCCGTCGTTCGGATGGTCCTGGTTCAAGTTCGACCTGGGCCTGTCGACGACGCTGGAAAGCATCCAGGTCGCCGGCACGCATGCCGGGCGGTGGAACTTCACGTTCCGGCCCGGCGCCCGGCTGACCCCCCCCATGATCCCGCTTTACCTGCGGTTCGCGGTCCCGCTCCAGATCCAGCGTCACGACTTCGACTACGGGCTGCTCTTCGGCCTCGGGGTCGATATCCACCTCGTCTGGATCCTGGGACTGGTCATCGAGGTCGATACCACGCTCAGCAAGCACCTCAGTTGGGGCGGCAGCGGCGTGCCGCTGGAGTTCCGCGCGGGCATCAGCCTTCACCGCTTCTAGGGGATCCGAGGCACCCGGGGGCCTCGTCACGACCGAGGTTCGCCTGCCGGCTGCCGTCCCCGACCGATGGTCCTCGGAACAAGGATGCTGTCGATGCGCTACCGGGCGGTCCTCGGCAACAGGGCCCTCCGCCGCTCGACACCCGGCAGATCGCCCAGCACCGAGGCGCCCGGGCCCTCGACGACGAACGACGCCGTGGCCGCACCGAACAGCGCCGCCTCGAACGGCGGTTCACCGCGGGCATGCCGGGCGAACAGGAAGCCTGCCAGGAACACGTCCCCGGCCCCGGTGGCGTCGATTTCCTCCACCGGGAACGCCGGGATGGTCACGATGTCCCCATCGGACCACATCCGCGCGCCCGCCGCCCCGTCGGTTGCGAACACGTGCCTCACGCCCAGCCGGGCGATGGCCCGCATCGCGGCAGAAAGATCGGGCGCGGCGGGGTCGAATGCGCGGATTTCCTCCACCGAACCCTTCACCGTGTCGAAACAGGCGAAGTCGATGCCGCTGTCGACCGCCGATCCCAGCCGTACGCTGCCGTCCTTGGCGAACAGGCGAAGTGCGTGCAGGTCGATGCCCATGGGCAGGTCCCGGGCCGCCAGGCCGCGAACCGCCCCGGGCAGCACCTCGCCCGCAACCGCTCCCACATGGACGAAACACGCGCCCGGCTGCGTTGCGGGCAGGTCCGCCGGACCCAGCGTCGGCCCCCGGTGCGTGAGGCGGACGCGTCGCACGGGCGGCGTGCCCAGGTAGTCCAGCAGGTAGGCCGTCGATGGGCCCGAATCGGCGGTCCCCAGGCCCCGCAGGTCCACGCCGGCCTTGCCCAGCGGCGACCGCAGCATGTCGGCATGGTCGCGCCCCGTGGCCCCCAGCAGCGCCACGTCCAGTCCCAGCGCCCTGAGGGCCAGCGATGCATACGTCGCGGTACCTCCGCAGGCCCGCCGGACGAACACGCCGTTCCGCCGTACCTCGTCCGCGACCGGGTTCCCGACGACGATCCCTGCGGTGCCCCGACCGGCTTCCACGTTTCCCCCTGCCTGCGGGCCTTCCCTGCGTGGCGGTTCAGGTATCACGGCGGCTTCCAGGCCGCAAGCGACGGCGGCCCGATACTGCGCCGGCGCCACGGTCGTTCCTGCTGGCCCGTCCCCCCCCGCGCTTGACCCTGCCGATCCCGGTCGGGTACGCTGCGTCGGGACCACCGGGGATTGGCGATGACCTTGCGTTTCGCGTGGGCGGGCACCTTCGCGGCGGCACTGTGGCTGGCGGTCGCCCCGGCGGGTTGTGGCGGAGGGTCCTCGGGCCCGCCCGACCTGCCTCCGGACGCGTTCCAGGACGCGCTGCCGGATGCCCCGGTCGATACGCTCCCCGACACCGTCGTGGACGTCGCCCTGGACATCGCCTCTCCCGACACGACCATCGATGTGCCCGCCGATATCGCCATCGACCTGCCCGCCGATCCCGGCCCCCTGCCCGACTGGCCCAGGCGACCTGCCCTCGCCACCCACGCGGATCGCAAGGCCGCCATCCTCGCGCGCACGGCGATCCCTCCGTGGGATGACATCGTGGCCCGCATCCGCGCAGCCGCCGGGGGTTCCTGCGCCGCCGACACGAACCCGACCTGGAACGTCGGCGTCCACCAGTCCAACGGCGCGATCGCGCAGGCCAACGCCGTCCTCGCCTGGCTGTTCGACGATTCCGCCGCCGCGACGAAGGCCCGGGACTGTTTCCAGTTGATCCGCACCGACTGGGAAACCAGCCAGGGCGAAAACCACACGATGGCCGGCTTCCAGATCCCGTTCGCCCTGGCGTGGGACCTGCTGGCAGGAACCGCCTTCTTCCCGGCCGAGGAGGCCGCGGAGGCACGCACCCGCCTGCTGGCCGTCAACGAGAAGTTCTTCGACCGGACCGTGCTGGACGACTTCAACCGCTGGTCGATGCTGACCGTCACGCAGAACAACATCACGATCCGCACGTCCTCGGGCATGGCCTATACCGCGCTGGCCTTCCCCGACGCGCCCCGCAGCCGCGAGATCCTGGACTTCGGGGCCGGCGAGCTGGCCTACCTCTGGGGCCCGGAAGGCCGCTACATCCAGGAGGACGGCGTCGTCAGCGAGGAACCCTTCTACTTCGGCTACGGCTTCCCGCCAGCCCTGGCCGTCTTCCTGGCCATGCGCAACGCCTGGCCGGCGGACGGCGCGCTGCATCGCAACTGCATCAACCGCAACGACGTGGACCCGTGGGCGCCGATCGACTGCACCGACGGCGCGCCGTACCTGTGGGAGGACCCGCTGGCGGCACCCGGCGACAACGCCCACGCCAATCGCTTCTGGCGCGCCTTCGACTGGTCGCTGGACCACCGGATGCCCTCGGGCCGTCGCTCGACCACCGGCGACGGCCGGCTGCGCACGCAGAATGCCGGCCTGCTGCTGGCCGGGCTGTCCGGCCGGGGACGATACGCCTGGGACAGCAGGCACTCCGGGGACGCCCAGCCCGACATGGGCCGCGGCCTGGACCTGACGCCCCAGCACCTGTTCGACATCGCGGACGCGCCGGTGGACGCCGAGCCGCCCTGGACCTCGGCCGCGCACCGGGTGTCGGGCCACGTCACCCTGCGATCCGGCTGGGGCCCCGACGATCTGTGGGTCCTGTTGCTGGGCGAATCGGGCGCCGCCCGCAAGACGCTCCACGACCACGCGGACGGGACGTCGTTCGCGATGGCCGCCTACGGCGAATACCTGCTGCTGGATCCGGGCTACTACAAGCCGAACTCGCTGGACAACGCCGTGACCGCCGACGCGCCCTCGCACAACCTCGTCCTGATCGACGGCAAGGGCGCGCCGGACCGCGGGATCCTGAACGACTGGGGGGATGCGGACGCGTCGGTGGACCGCTTCGTGGACGGCCCCCGCCTGGACTACGCCGAGGTGTCGCAGTCGTACCAGCAATCGACGATCCACCGGGCGATGGTGCTGGTCCGCAACCGGTACGCGGTGGTCGCGGACCGCGTCGAAACGTCCGTCTCGGCCGCTCGCGAGCACACCTGGCGGGTCAACGGCTGGGCGGGCTACGACTCGGGGGGGGCGTATGCGCTGGACGCGCAAGGCGCGACCTTCCAGCGATCGGCGGCCGGAATGCGCGTGGCGATCGCCAGCACCGCGGGGGCGCCGGACGTCCGCGAGCCGCCGTACGTCGAGGGCCAGGCCCCGCACGTGCACGACATCGGCGACGACCCATCCACCTACCACCACGCCGTCGCCGACGCGGCGGTGACGGCCCCGGCGCCGAACTTCCTGGCCGTGCTGGCCCCCTGGAAGGTCGGGGCCCTCGACGGCACGCCCGAAGCACCCCTCACGCTGGCACGCCTGGCCTCCGGCGACGGTGCCGCCGCCTGGGCGGTGACCGGGTCCCACGGAACGGACGTCGTGTGGCTGCGCGCGGTCGATGGGTCATCGTCACTGACCCTGCCGGATGGCATGCAGCTTTCCACCGACGCAGACCTCGTCATCGTGAACCGGGCGGACGGCCTGCTGATGTACCGGGGCGGCACCGGGGTCACCTGGGACGGCACGAAGCACGTCGCCCCGGCCGCGGACGCCGGCCTGTTCATCGAGGATGCGCCGCCCCCGTGACGGACCCGCGCCGGCTCAGGCCGCCTTCTTCTTCGGGCAGGTGCTGAACCCGAACACCGTGTACAGCGGGCAGGTGCCGATCAGGCCCGTGGTGATCGGGATGATGCCCAGGTAGCCCCACGGCGACTCGGGGCCGACGAAGGCCAGCGACAGGATCCCGATCCCGATCAGCACGCGCACCACGCGCTCTACGTTGTGGACGTTCCGGGGCAGCAGCTTTTCAAGCATCTTGACCTCCCATCCAAGGGGACGACCGCCCCTCGGGAAACAAGATGTGCACGAATCCGCATTTGAAAAGCCTCTTGACTCCGGGGCTTGCCAGCCCGATATTCCCCTGCGGACATATTCCTTGCACGACATTGCTGAAGGAGCATCGGGATGAGGGCGCTGAAGAAGGTCGAAACGGTCGGGGCGATGGCGGCCCTGCTGTCCAGCCCCTTGCGCCTGGAGATCGTCGAAAGGCTTCGCCGGGGCCCCTTGATCGTCGGCGACCTGGTGAGCGCACTGGGCGAAAACCAGGCCACGATCTCCAAGCAACTGGCGATCCTGCGCGAGGCTGGCCTGCTGGCGTGCCGCCCCGACGGGCGTTGTCGCGAATACGCACTGGCCAATGAAGCGCTCGCGGGCGCCGCCATCGACGCGCTGCAGGGCCTGGGCGTGGACGCCGTGGTGAAGGCGGCCGAGTGCCGCGCCCGGCGGGCCGTCAGGGCTTCGAATTGACGTTGGCGGGGCCACGCCCGACGGGCAGGGGATTCCGCGGACACGAGGGGTGACCGGATGGGGCATCACGACAACGCGCACAAGTTCGACCCGGCGCAGGCGGCGCGACTGGACGATCCGCAGCGGCGGCGGGCCATCCGGCCCGAGCTGCTGGCGACGGCGCTGGCGCTGGAACCGGGTGACCGCGTCGCGGACATCGGTTGCGGGACGGGCTTCTGGCTGATCACGCTGCTGGACGCGGCGCCCGCGGGAGTGCACTTCCTGGGCATCGACACCGAACCGGCGATGCTGGCGTTCCTCGAG
>CAIOFV010000130.1 GCA_903857665.1 uncultured Myxococcales bacterium | reverse complement strand
CCTGATGAAGCAGTCGCTGGCCTCCTCCCTGGGAAGCCGCGGCGCGACGAGTCCCGCCGCTCAGGCTCCCGCTGCCCCGGCGCAGGCACCCGGGGGCGCACCCGCCCCCGCGGCGGCCCCGACACCCGCCCCCGCGGCGGCCCCGTCTGCCCCCGCTCCCGCTGCTGCGCCTGCCCCCTGACGCCTCCCTCGCATGCTTCCATCACCGAATCGTGTATGATCTCGGGCGATGTCCAACGTTGTGGTTCGTGAGGGGAGAGGTCGCCGATGAGTACGATTGCCCGTGACGTACCGCGACTCGTCACGCCGTCGGAAATCAAGTCCGAACTGGATCGCTGGGTCATCGGGCAGGACAAGGCCAAGAAGGCCATCGCCATCGCGGCATACAGCCACATCAAGCGCACCCGCGCCCGCGCGCTGGGGACGCCGCTGCCCATCCGCAAGTCGAACGTGCTGCTGATCGGGCCGACGGGTTGCGGCAAGACGCACATCGCCCGGACGCTGGCGAAGCTGCTGGAAGTCCCCTTCGCGATTGCCGACGCCACCGAGTACACCGAAGCCGGGTACTACGGCAAGGACGTCGAGGTGATGATCGGCGAACTGCTCCTGTCGTCGGACCTCGACACCGCGCGCACCGAGCGCGGGATCGTGTTCGTCGATGAGGTCGACAAGATCGCCCGCCGCTCCCACGGGGCCAACACCGGCGCAGGCAGCCGCGACATCGGCGGCGAGGGCGTGCAGCAATCGCTGCTGAAGCTGCTGGAAGGCCGGCAGGTCTTCGTCCCGACCAACGTTTCCCAGCACTGGTCCAAGCACGACTTCGTCCCGGTGGACACCACCGACATCCTGTTCATCTGCGCGGGCACGTTTTCGGACCTGCACCTGTACGCCAGCGCGACCCGCCCGCTGGGCTTCGGGCCCGTGTCGTCCGCCCGCAAGTCACCGGAAATCACCGAAAAGGACCTGTTGCGATACGGGATGCTGGCGGAATTCCTGGGCCGCCTGCCGGTGCGCGTCCAGATGGGCGCCTTGTCCACCGGCGAACTGCTGGACGTACTGACCAAGCCGCCGGACTCGATCCTGAAGGAATACATTGAACTGCTCCGCCTGGACGGCGTGACGCTGCGCTGCGATCCCTCGGGGCTGCAGGCCGTGGTGGACCTGGCGGTGCGCCGCGAAACCGGCGCGCGCGGCATGCGGGCGGTGCTGGAGGACGTGCTGCAGGACACTCTGTTCGCGGGACCGGATCTGGCGGGGAAGACCGTGGTGCTGGATCAGGGATTCGTGGAGTCGCAGGTCAAGCCGCCCTGATCACTCGAATTCCGCGTCGATCACGTCGCCGTCCTTCTTGGCGCCGCCGCCGGCCCCGGCCGCCGGATCGGCATGCGGGACGTCGGGCTGCCCCTCGGGCCCGCCGGCCGGGCCGCCCGACTGGCGGTACATGGCCTCGGCCATCTTGTGCGAAGCCGCCGTCAGGGATTCCAGCGACGACTTGATCGCCGCCATGTCGGTCCCCTTCAGGATTTCCTTCGCCTTCTCGATTTCCGATTCCACCGCGTTCAGGTCCACCACGGGGATCTTCTCGCGGTTTTCCTTGATCAGCTTTTCGGTCTGGTAGACCAGCGTGTCCAGTTTGTTGCGCTGCTCGACCTCCTCGCGGCGCTTCTTGTCTTCCGACTCGTGCGCGCGGGCCTCGTCCACCATCTTCTTGATTTCGTTCTCGTCCAGGCCCGACGACGCGACCATCTGGATCTTCTGCTCGCGCCCGGTGGCCTTGTCCTTCGCGGCCACGTGCAGGATCCCGTTCGCGTCGATGTCGAACGTGACTTCCACCTGCGGCACGCCTCGAGGCGCCGCGGGGATGCCGTCCAGCACGAACTGGCCCAGCGTCCGGTTGCCGGCCGCCATTTCCCGCTCGCCCTGCAGCACGTGGATTTCCACCTGCGTCTGGCCGTCGGCGGCAGTGCTGAACACCTCGGACTTCCGGGTCGGGATCGTCGTGTTGCGCTCGATCAGTTTGGTCATCACGCCGCCCAGCGTTTCGATGCCCAGCGACAGCGGCGTCACGTCCAGCAGCAGCACGTCCTTCACTTCGCCCGACAGCACCGCGCCCTGGATGGCGGCGCCCACGGCCACGACCTCGTCCGGGTTCACCGAGCGGTTCGGCTCGCGGCCGAAGAACGCCTTGACCGCTTCCTGGACCATCGGGATGCGCGTCGAACCGCCGACCAGGATCACCTCGTCGATGTCGGAAGCCTCCAGCTTGGCATCCTTCAACGCCTGCTTGCACGGGCCGATCGACCGCTCGACCAGGTCGCCCATCAACTGCTCCAGCTTGGCGCGGGAGATCTTGATGTTCATGTGCTTCGGGCCCGTGGCGTCGGCCGTCAGGAACGGCAGGTTCACCTCGGTTTCCGCCATCGCGGACAGTTCGACCTTCGCCTTTTCGGCCGCGTCCTTCAGGCGCTGCAGGACCATCTTGTCCGCGCTGCAGTCGATGCCGCTCTCCTTCTTGAACTCGGAGATCAGCCATTCCATCACGCGCTGGTCGATGTTGTCGCCGCCCAGGTGGGTGTCGCCGTTGGTCGATTTCACTTCCACGACGTTGTCGCCGACCTCGAGGATCGAAATGTCGAACGTGCCGCCGCCGAAGTCGTACACCGCGATGGTCTGGTCCTTCTTCTTGTCCATGCCATACGCCAGCGCGGCCGCCGTCGGCTCGTTGATGATGCGCTTGACGTCCAGGCCCGCGATGCGCCCGGCGTCCTTGGTCGCCTGGCGCTGCGAGTCGTTGAAGTACGCGGGCACCGTGATGACGGCCTGCGTGACCGGGCCGCCCAGGTAGTCCTCCGCGGCCTTCTTCAGTTTCTGCAGGATCTTGGCGCTGACTTCCGGCGGGGTGACGACCTTGCCGCGGATGTTCACCGCGGCGGCGTCGTTGTCCGTCGCGACGATGTGGTACGGCACCAGTTTCATTTCCTGGGTGACCTCGGCCGATCGGCGTCCCATGAAGCGCTTGATGCTGAAGATGGTGTTTTCGGGGTTGGTGATGGCCTGCCGCTTGGCGATCTGGCCCACCAGCACGCCGCCCTTGTCGTCGTAGGCCACCACCGAAGGAGTGGTGCGACCGCCCTCCTCGTTCTGGAGGACCTTCGCCTCGCCGCCTTCCATCACGG
>CAIOFV010000129.1 GCA_903857665.1 uncultured Myxococcales bacterium | reverse complement strand
GGGCCTGCTCGCCTGCGGCGGGTCCGATGCGATCCGGGATGCGGGGACGGACCTCGCCGGGGACGTCGTTGCGGACGTCGTTGCGGACCTTGGCCCGGATCTTCCTTCCCCCGCGGACCCCCAGTCGCTGACCTTCCTGCACGTGGCCGACGGCGCCGTCGTGGACCAGGCGGGCCGGCAGTGGCTCTTCCGGGGGGTGAACGCCAAGTACGAGCACCTCTTCGACGTCACCTTCGACGACGGCCGTACCCGCAACGAGGGCCTGCCGGACTTCGCGTTCTGGGACGCCCCGGAAACCGCCCGCCTCGGGTACGACTTCGTGCGCCTCGCCATCAACTGGAGCGGCCTGGAGCCGGTCGAGGGCCAGTTCAGCGCGTCCTTCCTGGACCTTCTGGACCAGGTGGTGGACGCCTACGCCGCGGCCGGCGTGTACGTGCTGATCGATTTCCACCAGGACGCGTACTCGAAGGAGATCGGGGAGGACGGGGCGCCGTACTGGGCGATCCTGCCGCCGCCCGAGCGGCTCGGCGGCCCGCTGTGGCCCGAGGGCGGCCTGCAGTGCCCGTGCGGCGATTTGACGGACCGCCGCCTGTCCCAGGTCACGATGGATGCGTACGCGTCGTTCTTTTCGAACGCCGACGGCCTTCGGGATCGGTTCGTGCCGGCCTGGCAGGCGGTCGCGAAGCGGTACGCGGGGCGGGCGGCCGTCGCGGGCTTCGAGGCGATGAACGAGCCGATCGCGTTCCACGTGGGCGACGGCTTCCAGGCCCTCGACGACTTCCACGTGGCCATGGCCGCGGCGCTGCGGCAGGTGGACGCGCGCCAGCCCTACTTCCTGGAACCGGAGAACGGCACCTTCGCGATCACCTGCAGCGCCCCCGCGCGGCCGGCGCCCTTCCCGGACGGGAACGTCGTGTTCGCGCCGCACGGCTACTTCGGGAACTGCATCAACCTGCCGCCGAACATGAACACGTTCG
This sequence comes from uncultured Myxococcales bacterium, assembly GCA_903857665.1. Lineage (GTDB taxonomy): Bacteria > Myxococcota_A > UBA9042 > DTJE01 > DTJE01 > CAIZWN01. The sequence continues at coordinate 86,064 of CAIOFV010000129.1, read as the reverse complement.
ACGACGTGTACGCGGGCCTCGCGCCGGTGCTGGACGGCCTCGCCGCGACCGCGGCCTCCTACGGGGCGGCGTTGGTGATGGACGAGTACTACCTGCAGATGGGCGGCGACGGGATGTTCGGGTTCATGGACGCCCTGCTGGCCCTGGCCGACGAGCGCAACATGGGCATGGCCCACTGGTACTGGCGGGGGGTGTCCGGCAACGACAACCCGCAATGCAACGGCGCCGGGACCGTGTACTGCCTGCGCGGGGACGGAACCTGGGCGCTGATGGCCACGGGCCAGGAGCACCTGTCCCGGCCCTACCCGGTCGCGGTCCCGGGGCGCCTGGTCGCGAACGCCTACGACCGCGGCACCGGGGTCCTGACCTTCCGCTTCCAGGCGGTCGGGGGCGAGACGGCGCCCCTCGTGTACCTGCCGGCCCACCGCTTCCCGGCCGGCGCTGCGATCACGGTCGACGGAGCGCCCGCGGCCTTCACCCTGGCGCCCGGGACGCTCCGGGCCGCGCTGCCCTGGAACGGCCAGGCGGGGATCCACGAAGTGGTCGTGACGCCCGTGGCGCCCCACGCGTCGCGTTGATCGGAAAGGTCGGTTCGTGCCGAAAAATCTCGTCGCTTTATCGTGTTTCTGAGGGGCAGATCGCCGATATGGCATGCCGCAAGTGTACACAAGTGTTGACACGATAGCCCGCAATCCATCCGCCCCGGGATGGAGGTGGTGCCATGCGTGTTGCAGGCGTCCGAGAGATCCGGGGAAACCTCGCAGCCCTGTTCGGCGGCCACGAACCCGTCCTTGTCACGAAGCACGGAAAACTGTCCGGGCTGTACCTGCCCCTGGACGACCCCGATCACGTCCCTGCCGATCTGCGGCGGGAGATGACCGCGGTGCTGGGCAAGCACCTGGATGCACTGCTGAAGGCCCAAGGTGTGACCGAGGAAGCCGTGCTGGAGGACTTCGATGCCCATCGCCGCCGTCGTCGGGGACGCTAACGTCCTCCTCTCGGCGGTGATCGGCAAGGCCGCCCTGCGGGTCATCACCGAGTACGGGGTCGAGGCTCACGTCGCCCGCTTCAACGTGGACGAGGTGGCCGAGTAAGAGTGCCGCTACTTCTTCAGGGCGCCATTCGTGATAGCGTGCTTGAACATGATCCCGCTGCCGAACTTTGAGATCTTGCCGACGAAGGTGATCGTTTCGCCCACGCCGACCTTCTCTGCGACTCTATCCTTGAATACCACGTCGGCGTAGTTGCCGCTGTCCAGCATCACGCGCAACTTTTTCGCGTCCTTTACGTCCTTAACTATACCCTCGAACGTGAACTGCTTTCCGCCGTTCGCCTTCTTGCATTTCTCCTGCTCGTAGGTTGTCCCGCTATCGGTGCATTGCTTGATCACGTCGTTGCCGTCGGCAGCCCGAGCGATCTTTTCGCCGACACTGAACATGACGACCACGGTGAGAGCGAGCAGCCACAGAAACTTCCTCATCAAACACTCCCCTGTTGAGCCTGTCACCGGTTCTGCGGCAAGTCGAACATGCCTACGATGGAAAGAGCGTGCCCGGTCCCGCCCCCGCTGTTGGAATACTCGTACCGTCCCGTGATGACCCCGCACAACCTGGCCCGACTGTGCGCTACAAGGTCGCCGCTTGAGCCTGCCGCAAGATACTTGTAGAGGTTGCCGGAATCGGTCATCAGCAGTCCCTCGTTGAACTTGCCAAACTCCGTCTTCGACACTGCGATCTGGATGATGCCGCCCGAGACGCACATCCGTTTGCCGCGTGCCTCATCGGAGTCTTTCGCCGCCAGAGCGAAAGTCGTCTCGTTCTTGGCCACCTTCACATCCGCCAGCGTCATGCGTTTCATTGCCCAGATGGCGAACCGGACGGCCCCCGTGGAGGACTTGTTTACCGTGTCCTCCATGTCGGGCAACGTGAACCGCAGCGCCTGCTCCATCGTTTGGATCTTCTGGAGTGTCTCCCCTATCGGCACTTCTGGGGGTGGTGGCGGCGGCGGGGGCGCCGGGGGGATCACTGGGGCAGCCGGAGCGGGCGGGGGAGGTGCGACGCTCGGTTTCGAGCAGGCAACCGCGAGTACTGCCAAGGCAACAAGCGACCAACTCAAGCGCTTCATGGACCCTCCTCGATTTTGGAACCAATCCGAGATCCTTCGGGTTACGGAAGGATCATCGGTTCTGCGGCAGATCAAACATGCCAACAATGGAAAGGGCGTGACCGGTCCCGCCTGCGCTGTTGGAATACTGATACCGTCCCGTTACAACGCCGCACATCCTGGCCTGGCTATTCGCAACCAGGTCACCACTCGTACCCACATTCATGAACTTGTAGATGTCGCCCTCATCGGACATCAAGAGTCCATCGTTGAACTTGCCGAAGTCGGTCCTCTCGACGGCGATCTGGATGATGCCGCCCGAGACACAAACCCGTTTGCCTCGCGCCTCCTCAGAGTCCTTCATCGCCAAGGCGAAAGACGTTTCATTCCTGTTCGTAGCCACGTTTGCCCATTTCATGTGCTTCGCCGCCCAGATGCCGAGAACCAGCGCGCCCTCGGAGGGCTTGTCCGTTGTGTCGTCCATAATGGGTTTGCAGAGTTCCAAGGCCTGCCCCATCGAATTCGTCTTCAGGAGCTTGTCAACGAGGGTCTTCATGGGGAGAGGGGACGGGGCGGTAGCAGACGCCTCATCAGAGGCGGTGGGGTTTTCGCTGGCCGCGGCATGCTCCTCCAAGACGATTCCCGAAAAAGCCAAGAACAGCGCCACGGTCCTGATCGAGTTCTTCATCGAGACATCCTGTCGGTCCGAGCCTTGCTCGGTGTCATCAAGAGGGTTTGATTGCGCGATGTTACCCGGGCTGGGGGGTGTGTCAAGCGGCGTTTTGCTTCGGGCGGGCGTCTGCGGGCCCGCGCTGACAGGTTGAACACCTCGCATCGTTGTGCGGTTTGCATGAGGCGAACGTTGGCAGGGTGAAGTACCCCCCAGTAGATCGGGGATGATGGATCGTGGATTCAAGGAGTTGGGCGAACATGCCGATGGTTGCTCGACCTTTGGAAACACCACTGCTGCGACCGCCCGCTGCGACCCGGGGTGCTGCGACCCGGCGGGACCTTGAACCAGGACAACAGTGACGCTTGACGGCTCGTGATTGGTAATGTAATATATTACCTGTGATGGCTGGAGGATGCCGGTGCGGATCTTGGACTTTGAGTGGGACGACGGCAACGAACTTCATCTGGCCCTCGGCCACGGGATCGAGCCGGACGAAGCCGAGGAAGTGTTCGCGGGCACGCCGTTGTTCCGGAAGACGAAGCGGGGCCATTACGCGGCCTTCGGTCCGGCGAAGTCGGGGCGCCTCCTGGTCATCGTGTTCGAGTTGAAGGACCACGGGGTTGCGCGGCCGATCACGGGCTGGGACATGAGCACCGCGGAGCACCGGTACTTCCAGTCGCACCGGGGAGGACGATGATGAAGAAGTTGCTGAAGAAGGTCGAGGATCTCGCGGCCGTCTACGACCGCGAGGGGGTCCTGGGACAGATCGAAGAAGGGCCTGTCGAGTTCGCTCTTGACGAGGAACTCCGCGAGCAGATCGTCAAGGGCGCCCGGCGGCGCAGGCTCAAGAACGTGTCGATCAAGTTGGACGCTGCCCAGGTCGTGGCACTGAAGCGGATTGCCACGCAGAAGGCGATGCCTTACCAGACGCTCATCCGGTCCTGGCTGGCGGAAGGACTGCGCCGGGAGTTGATCCACCAGCGATGACGTGCACAACCCGGTGGTGCAACCCGTGGTGCAACCCGACTTGGGTGTGGGATCCCGGCGCGCCCGGCATGTTCAAGGACCAGCGGTGCCACAACCCACTGAACTCGGCTCCTGGGGAGTGAACTGGCCGCCCTGGCAGCGAATCGGAAGGTTTCATTCTCGGAACAACCCAGCGCGAAGCCTGACGAGGACGAGGAGGTCTTCGCGGACTCCCCGATGCTTCGCTGGGGTCCAGTCCCTCTACCGCTCCGCTGCCTCCACCCGTTCGCTGACGGGCGTGCCGTCGGGGGCCCGGCCCTGGATGTCGATGTAGAGGACGCGGGGGATCAGGGCGGGTTCGGTGGCGAAGACATAGATGCGCTGGAGGATGGCCGGACCGCCGCCGATGGACGTGGAAGCCTCGACCGCGCAACCTTCCTCCGACCTGCGTGCCTGCACCTTCACGAGTCGCGAGGGGAGGGCCCTCAGCCGGACGTTCCACCCGTCGGTCTGCGGCTCCTGCGACGCGAACCCGTACGCGCGCCGTTCGAACCATCCCACCGACTCGGTGGCCTCCGGCCCGACCTCGAGCATGCGCCAGTAGGCCCCGACGGGGGCGTCGGCGACCGGGTTGCAGTTCCCGTCCAGCCGCAGCGTGTACTGGACGAGGTTGCGGTTCTTGTTCCGCTCGATGATGAACAAGTCGGAAGGCCGGGTGTCCACCGCGTCGACGACGCAGATCGGGGCAACGAGGGTGGTGAAACCGACCAGCAGCGCCAGTACCCTGCGTACCATCCGAAAACCCTGTTTCAAGCCCCGCCCCCCACTGCTGCGACCTGCCGCTGCGACCCGGGCAGGTGCTGCGACCTACGGGTGGAAGACCGTGGCGCCTGGATACGAAAAAGCCCCGGCATCACCGGGGCTTTTCCATGGAGCGGGAGACGAGATTCGAACTCGCGACGTCGACCTTGGCAAGGTCGCACTCTACCACTGAGTTACTCCCGCAGTCTGTCAAAGAAACCGGCAGGAATTTAGCGATGGATGTCGGTCCTGTCAAGAGGAAAATGGTGGGGGTTCAGGGCAGGAGCCGCACTCGGACGCTGGTCCCTGCGGCCAGGAAGGCGGTGCCGGCGGGAACCCGGGTCAGTCCGTCGGCGCGCGACAGGGCCACGAAATCGGCCGATCCGTGGTAGTCGATGGGCTCGGCGCCGCCGTCCGTCCCCAGCAGCACGGGCAGCCACTCGTCCCGGTCCAGGCTGCGGCGCCGCACGTCCTTCGCCAGGGGCGCCAGGGCCCATCGGGGATGGAACTCGTGGCCCATCATCGCCGCCAGGAAGGGCCGGACCAGCGCCTCGAACACCACGTAGGTCGATACCGGGTTGCCGGGAAGCCCGAACACCGCCAGTTCCGGTGGGCCCGAGGCGGCTCCGGCGCAGGCGCGGACGCCGAACGTGGTCGGCTTGCCGGGCTTCATGGCCACCTGGTCGAACAGCAGCCGGATGCCTTCGTCCTTCAGCACGTCGGGCACCCGGTCGAAGTCGCCCATCGACACGCCGCCCGACAGCAGCACCACGTCGCTGGACGCGGCCGCCTCGCGGAACCGGCAGCCCAGGTCGTCCATGTCGTCCCGGGCGATCCCGAGGTACGTCGGCACGGCGCCGGCGTCCGCCACCTGGGCCGCCAACTGCCATCCGTTGGAGTTGCGGATCTGGGAGGGGCCCGGCAGGACCCACGGTTCGACCAGTTCGTCCCCGGTGGACAGGATCGCCACCCGGGGGCGCACCGCCACCTGTGGCCTGGCGACCCCCACAGAGGCCAGCACCGCCAGGTGCCGCGGGTCCAGACGGGTGCCTGCCGGAAGGACCCGGTCGCCGGAGCGCACGTCTTCCGCCTGCCGGCAGAGGTTCGGTCGCGTGGTGGTCCCCGTGAAGCGGACCGACCCGTCGGGAAGCGTTTCGGACTGCTCGATCATGAAGACGGTGTCGGCGCCCCCGGGGACCTGCGCCCCGGTCATGATCCGGGCGCACTGCCCGGGCCCGATCGCCCGGGTCGGCACCACCCCGGCCGGCAGCGTCTCGACGACGTGCAGCGACTGGCCCAGGTCCCCGGCGCGACAGGCGAAGCCGTCCATCGACGACTTGTCGAACGGCGGGAAGTCCAGGTCCGACGCGACGTCCATGGCCAGCACGCGACCCGCCGCGTCGGCCAGCGCGACGTCCTCGGTCCCGGTCCGCCGGACGTTCGCCAGGACGATCCGCAGCGCTTCCTCGAACTGGATCATCGGGCCCCCGCTGCGGCATCGTGCGGGGCGTCCTTCTCCTGAGCCGGCCTTTCGACGATCACCCCCAGGGGGCAGACCGGCACGCAGGCGCCGCAGGACGTGCACTTTTCGGGGAGGATGCGGTTGATCTTCTTGCCGCTCTCGATCGCGCCCAGCGCGCATTCGACGATGCAGAAGCCGCACCGGTCGCATTTTTCCAGGATCACGTACATCGATCACCCCCCGGCCATGGGCGGCATCAGGACCACCTCGTCCCCGTCGGCCAGCTTCGTCCCCGTTCCCTTCAGGAACGCGACGTTGGTCCCGTTGACGAGGACCTTGCAGGTCTTCACCTGGGCGTCGAACGGCGCGCCGTACTGCTTCGACAGCGCCGACAGCAGGTGGCCGATGGTCTGCGCCTCGATCGCGGCTTCCTGGGCGCCCACGGCCCGGGCCAGGTGCGTCAGCATCTTCACCTTGATCACGGGTGTCCTCCCTGCGCAGGAACGGTCGAGGGCTGCGAACGGGCGGCCCGGGCCTCGGCCACGATCGCCGCCCACTTCGGCGGGCAGACGTCCTTGCATCGGCCGCACGCGACGCACAGGGCGTCGTCGATCCGCGCGATTTCCTTCTTCTGCCACGCGATCGCGTCCACCGGGCACTTCTTGAAGCAGATGCCGCACTTTTCGCACTTTTCGTCGATGACGCGGTAGGCGATCGCGGACCGGTCCTTCTCGACCCCGGCGGGTTCCAGCACGACGGCGTCGTAGTGCGGCGGGCAGGCGACCCAGCACTCGCCGCATCGGATGCACTTCTCCTGCTCGACGACCGCATGGACCCCCTCGGCCCATCGGATGGCATCGACCGGGCAGGCCTTCGCGCACAGCCCGCACTGCTTGCAGCGCGCTTCCTCGACCCGGAACATCGACTGCCGGATCCGATCGGCCCGCTCGATGGCCCGCTGGCGGTTGAAGGCCGCCCGCAGGGACTCGCGCCCGCCTTCCGCCTCCTGCTGCCGCTGGCGCGCGGTTGCAAGGACCTCCCTCAGCACCTGGTCCTCGCGGGCGAACAGCCCGGTCCGCCGGGCCTTGAACGCCAGGGGGTCCGCTTCAAGGGCCTTCACGACGGGTTCGGCGTACCCCATGTCCAGCTTCTGGATCAGCCGTTGCCGGGGCACGCCATGGACGTCCCAGTCCCGGACCTCGTAGTAGACCGGCAGCATTTCCTTCAGGGGCACCTTCGAGTCCGGCCGATCCTCGCGCTGGGGCTCGTCGGTCAGGCGCTTCGGCAGCGAGTCGTCCTCGGCGGTCAGGCCTTCGCGAAGGTTGAACAGCCGCTCCATCGTGAACCCGCGCTCGCCCACCGCCGTGAAGGACCCCAGGCGGATCTTCATGCCCGTGAGGGTTTCGATGGACTTCGTGTGCGGGATCAGGGGTACGTGGAATCCCAGGCTCTTCGGGGACATGCGCCCCTGGCCGCCCAGGACCTTGTGCGACATCTTGAGGACCTCGCCGAGGATCCGCGCGCCCGCTCCGTGGGGGCTGGCGACCCAGGCCGGCATGTCGGGCAGGATCGCGTAGGTCGGGAAGATGCAGCCCCCGGAGGCCGCCACCGCCTCGAACAGGTTCTGCTGGAAGATCGCCAGGGCGGGCTTGGACAACGGGGTCAGCGGGTCGATGTTCACGGGGCCCAGGGCCTCGAAGAAGACCAGGTAGCCGCCGTTGATGTGGCAACCGCCACGGTTCGACGTCGCGTACCCCAGCCCGTGCCCTACCGCGCCGCGGGGCTCATAGGCCGCGAACTCCATGCCCTTCGAGTGCATGGCGACCTCGGGCGCGCCGTAGCGAGCCGCCATCCGCATCGCGCCCTCGGCCAGCACGTCGCCGATCCCGCGCCGCCACGCGATGTCGTGCAGCAGTTGATCCATCGCCACGCTGTCACCGAACGCCACCGGCAGGTCGGGCATCAGCCCGCGCTCCTTCAGTTCCATCGCGCTGGCGATGGTCGAGCCCAGGCTGATCGTGTCCATGCCGAGGAGGTCGCACAGCCGGTTCCAGTCGTAGATGCGCGTCAGTTGGCGGTTTTCGATGTTCGACCCGAACATCCCGACCGTTTCGAACTCCGGGCCCTTCATGTGCCTGCCGTCGTGCGCGATCATCCGGCCGCACCGGATGGGGCAGGACGTGCACCCGTCGTTCATCACGAGGTCGCGCTCGGCCATCACCTCGCCGCTGATCTCGTCGGCGTGCTCCCAGTTGCCCCGGTGGAAGTTGTGCGTAGGCAGCGTGTTGGTCGCGTTGGTCCCGGTGACCATGCCCGCGGTGCCGTAGCGCGGCAATTGCCTGCCCGTGATGGAATGCTTCCGCAGCGCGCCGACCCACTTTTCGACGGACTTCCCGAAGGCCTTCGCGTCGTTGAACCGCATGCGGCGGGCCCCCGAGGCCGTGACCACCTTGAGGTTCTTGGACCCCATGATCGCGCCCACACCGCCGCGGCCCAGGACGCGTTCGCCGGACAGGATGGCCGCGTACCGGACCAGGTTCTCGCCGGCGGGACCGATGACCAGGTGGCCGACCTTCGCCGGCAGTTGCTGCTGGACCTCTTCCACGTCCAGGCCCCACAGGTGGCGCGCATCCAGGAACCGGACGCCGGCTTCGTCGATTTCCAGCCAGGTGGGCATGTCGGCGCGGCCGCGCACGATCAGGCCGTCGTACCCGGCCCGCTTCAGGTACAGCCCGAAGTCGCCGCCGCAGTTCGACGAGATGATGCCGCCCGTCAGCACGTTCTTGGACGAGCAGTTGAACCGGCTGGCCGCCGGGGCGCCGCTGCCCGTCAGGGGGCCGGTGGTGAACACCATCACGTTCTTCGGCGACAGCGGGTCGATCCCCGGCTCGATTTCGTCCCACAGGATCCGGGCAGCGAGGGCCTTGCCGCCCAGGAACTGTTCGAAGGTGAGTTCGGGCACCGGGTACAGGCGCCAGGTACGGGCGGCGAGATCGACATCGAGGATCCTGCCAGCGTAGCCTGCAAACCGGGTCGCCATGGGGCCTCCTGGGCGGTGCCGCGGCCTGATGGTACGACTCGGAGGAAGGCCCGTCAAAGCGCTTCCGACGGGGGCTTTCCTCGCGCGGTGGAACCTGTATGCTCAGTCGCGTGAACGCGAGGTTCGGGCCTGTGGCCGTGACCTACCTAAGGGTTTCCATCACCGATCGGTGCGACCTCCGCTGCACCTACTGCACCCCGATGCGGACTGCCGCGGGCGCGCCTCGCGAGGACCTGCTGACCTACGAGGAGATCGGCGCCGTCGTCCGGGCGGCGGCCGGGCTGGGCATCGACAAGGTGCGGATCACCGGCGGCGAGCCCCTGGGGCGGCCGGGGGTCGCCTGGCTGCTGGGGGACCTGGCCACGGTGCCGGGCCTGCTGGACCGGGCCTTGACCACCAACGGGACGCGGTTGAAGGAGTTCGTGCCGGTGCTGGCGCCCCTGGGATACCGCGTCAACGTCCACCTGGATACGCTGGATCCCGCGCGGTACAGGGAGGTTTGCGGAGGCGGGAGCCTCGCGCGGACCCCTGGGCGGGCCGTCGGGCCCGTGCTGGAGGGCATCGAGGCGGCGCTGGCGGCGGGCCTGCGGGTCAAGATCAACTCGGTGTGCCTGCCCGGCTCGACGGTACAGGACGCGCTGGCGCTGGCCCGGTACGGCCTGCAGCGCGGTGCGGACGTGCGCTTCATCGAGGCGATGCCGGTGGCGGGCGCATGGGTGGACGCCGATCGGCCCCAGACGATTCCGACCGCCGCGACGGATGGTTTCACGACCCGTTCGCCTGCGCCCGGGTCCCCGGGCGGTTCCCGGGAGGCCCACGCGAACTCGCTGGCGCTGGAGGAATCGCTGAGGGCGGCGATGGCGCTGGTCCCGGACGGGCTGGACGGCGTCGCGCGGGTCTACGCAGTTCCGGGGATGACGGCGCGGGTGGGGTTCATCACGCCGTCCCACGCCCGGTTCTGCGCGGGGTGCCAGAAACTGCGGCTTTCCAGCCGGGGGATCCTGCGGACCTGCCTGTTCGCCGAGGCCGGCACAGACCTGAGGCCCTTACTGCGGGGCCAGGGGTCGGAGGCCCTGCGGGGCGCCGTGGCGGAGGTAGTGGGCCGGAAGAACGCGTCGGCCGGGCGGGAAGGCTGCGAAATCGCGTCGATGGTCGGGATCGGGGGATGACGGCACAGGAGGTTCCATGCGAGACGTGAGCAGGAAGCCGACCACGCTGAGGACCGCGGTGGCCACGGCGTCGGTGACGATGACCCCGGCGACCGCGGCGCTGGTCCGGGCGGGGCAGGGGCCCAAGGGGGATCCGATCCCGGTGGCGCGGGTGGCCGCGGTGATGGCCGCCAAGGACACCAGCCGCATCGTGCCCTACTGCCATCCGGTGCGGATCGACCATGTCGAGGTCGATTTCGAGGTGCGGGACGACCGGATCGACATCACGTGCCGGGTCACCGCGGTGGACCGCACCGGCGTCGAGATGGAGGCCCTGTGCGGCGCGATGGTGGCCGCCCTGACCATCTACGACATGCTGAAGCCCGTGGACGATGGGCTGGTCATCGGCGAAACGCGCCTGATGAAGAAGAAGGGCGGCAAGTCCGACTTCCTGGAGGTGTTCGAGCGGCCCCTCCGCGGCGCCGTGCTGGTGGTGTCCGACTCGGTGGCCGCCGGGACGCGCACGGACGGCTCCGGGAAGACCCTCGCCGGCCGCATGGCCGAGGCCGGCGTGGCCGTGGGCGAACCGGTCGTGCTGCCCGACGACCCGGACCTCGTCGCGGCGGAACTGCGGCGCCAGGTCGCGGCGGGCGTGGACCTGGTGTTCACGACGGGCGGGACGGGCCTGGGTCCCCGGGACCTGACGGTCGAGGCGGTCCGCCGGGTGATCGAGCGGGAGGTGCCCGGCATCACGGAAGCGATGCGGGTCCACGGCTACCTGCGCACGCCCCGGGCCGTGCTGTCCAGGGGCCTGGCGGGCGTCGTCGGGACCACCCTGATCGTGACCCTGCCCGGTTCCACCAAGGGCGTCCAGGAATCGCTGGACGCGCTGTGGCCTGCCCTGCTGCACATCTTCCCGATGATCTGGGGCGGCGGCCACCCGCCTCCCTGAAATCCGCGAGGCAAATCAGTCCCCCCCCCCACCCGTCCGATCCAGGGTTGACACACGGCGACACCCGCGCTATTCCCCGACGGGAACAACGGTTCGGCCCGCCCGAGCACGGAGGCGGAGGCGCGATCTCAATCGCGCCGTAGACGCAGTCGCCTCGGGCGCAAGGGGTATCCATCATGGCCTACCACAGGAATCGAAAGCACGCGGCCGGCGATGGCGCGGCGCCCTGCGCGGCCCCCGGGCTCCGGCTGGCCGGCCGGCTGTGGATCGAGTGCGATGGCGAAACGCTCCTGTCGTGGAAGCGCATCGACCTTCTGGAATGCATCCGCGACAACGGGTCGATCTCGGTGGCCGCCAGGTCGATGGGGATCGGGTACCGGAACGCCTGGGAACTGGTCGAGGACATGAACCAGCACAGCCGGGCGCCCCTGGTCGAGCGGGTCGTCGGGGGCAAGGGGGGCGGTGGGACGCGGCTGACGGCGGCAGGGGAGGACGCGATCGCCAGGTTCCACGCGGTGATCGCGCAGTTCAACGCGTTCCTGGAAGCGGGAGGCGCGTCGTTTTCGGAGATTTTCGTCGCGAACGTGGACGGCGGCGAAGGGAGGGGGCATGCCCCCAAGAAGGAGGAATGACATGGTGCGCAAGATCCTGGTGGCGACGCTCCTGCTGGGTGCCTGGGGATGCTCGGACAGCGGCGACGGGGTGCCCTTGACGTCTTCCCGCGCCTACAAGGGGCACGAAAACGACCAGGACATCACGTACTTCGTGAATGCCTACGGCGCGACCCAGGGCACGCGCCTGGACGACTGCCAGACCTGCCACACCGGGGCCCAGTACACGTACCTGTCCGGCACGGCGACAAAGACCCTGTTCAAGAACGCCTGCGACAACTGCCACCTGATCAGCCACCCGGATTCGACGCTGATCGAGGCCCAGCCGACCACCTACGCCGACACGCTGAATCCCTACGGGAAGGCCTACCTCGCTGCCGGGCGCACCCGTGCCGCGCTGGCGGCCATCGAGTCCGCGGACAGCGACGGCGACGGGGCGGCCAACCGGACCGAGATCGACGCGCTGCGGTATCCCGGCGACCCGGCCAGCAAGCCCGGCCAGCCCTCGGCGCCGTCCCGCACGTTCACGATGACCGATCTGAAGGCCCTTCCCGTCCACTCCGAGTTCGTGCTGGCCAATTCCGCGAAGCAGCAGTTCGACACGTACGCCGGCTACACCGGGGCGAAGGTTCGTGACCTGCTGACCGCGGCCGGCGTGGACCTGGCGGACCCCCTGTTCACCGGCGTGACGGTGATCGCGCCCGACGGCTTCATGATCGACTTCACCGCCGAGCAGGTGACCGGCGCCTTCCCGTCGCAGTTGTTCTACGCGGGCCTGGACACCGCCACTCTCGGCACGGTGTGCGGGTACGTCGAGTACCCGAATACGCTTCCGACGGGCCTGACCGACGGCGGCGCCATCCCCGGCGACTTCTGGCTGGACCTCGCCTACCAGCGCGACGGCCTGCCCATGGACGTGTCCACGCTGGATCCCATCACGGGCAAGATCAACGGCGAGGGCCCGCTGCGCGTCATCGTGCCGCAGAATCCGGCCGGCAAGCCCGACCGCGGCTCGAAGTTCTCGCCCACCGACTGCAACGACGGCAACGACTACGACTCCGCGAAGGACCACAACGCGGGCAACATGGTGCGCGGCGTGGTGGTGATCCGCGTGAACCCGCTGCAGGACGGCGTCGAGGACTTCGACTACCGCTACGGCGGCTGGGCGTTCATCGACTCCGAAAGCGTGCTGGTGTACGGGCACGGGGTTACGGCCAGGTGAGGCACGCCCGGACCATCATGGTGCTGCTGGCGCTGCTGGGATCGGTATCCGCGCAGGCCGTCGAGATCACGCCCGGCGTGGACGCGACGGCCTACGCGGGGATCCGGTTCACGCTGTACGAGCAGGCGGAAGAGACGTCGGGCCTGAAGCAGCAACCGCAGGGCGACAAGGCCGCCCAGTCGGTGACCGGCTTCGCGATCGACCAGGCGCGATTCCGCCTGACGGGGAATTTCCTGAAGAACCAGTTGGGCCTGGTCCTCGAAATGCGCCTGGAAAAGGGGCCGGCGCTGCTGGACGCCTACGGCGAGTGGCGATTCGGGCCGTGGCTGGCCGTGCGGCTGGGCCAGTTCAAGATCCCCAGCGGGTGGGAGAACCTGGCCAGCGACCGGGATCTCGACTTCTCGCTGCGTCCGGCCATCGAGGATGCCCTGGCGGACTACGCGCTGTCCCGGACCACCTACGCCTCGTCGCTGTTCTACGGCAACAAGTCCTGGCGGCGCGACGTGGGGCTGGGGCTGGCCGGCGACATCGACATCCGCATCGGGACCTTGCGATACCTGGCGATGGTCAGCAACGGCCTGGGGGCCAACCTGTTCATCGGCGGCACCACCGAGCGCGAGTACCTGCTGTCCAACAAGGCCCAGTTCTTCTACGGGCTGCGGGTGGACCTGCTGAACCTGTTCGGGGTGGCGCGCGTGGGCGCCCACGTCAGCTACAACCGGCACGACAACGTGGTGTTCAACAGCGGGCGGACCGTCCTGGACCTGGACCGGCTGACGTGGTCGGTGGACGCGGGCTTCGAAATCCCGAGGTCCGGCGTGCGGGCGCATGGGACGGTCGCCGGGGGCCAGATCAACGACGACTTCGACGCGGACGGCAAGCGCGACTTCAGCTTCTTCGGCGGCGACGTGCGGCTGATCTGGAGGCTGGACCCCCTGATCAAGCACCTGGGCGGCAGCGGCTGGGGGGATGCCCAGCACTTCGAACTGGGGGCCCGCTACGAGCGCTATGACACGGTATCCGATGAATCGGCCTTCACGATCCGGCATCACGTCATCACCAGCGGCATCCAGTGGGCCTACGATCCCTACCTGCGGCTCCACCTCGAGTACGTGGTGCGGCGGACCCAGGATCCGAAGCAGAAGGACCTGAAGGACGACGCGGTGCTGTTCACCACGATCATCGGCTGGTAGGAGGGAACCATGCGGACGCCCCGGATTCCCGTCGTGCTGCTGGTATCCGCGCTGGTCGCGATCGGGTGTCGCGGCGGTGGTGATTCCGCGTCCGGTCCGCCGCGCACCCTCCGGCTGGCGACCACCACGTCCGTCGAGCAGACGGGGCTGCTGGGCAGCCTGCTGCCCGTGTTCGAGGCGGCCACGGGCATTTCGGTCAAGGTGCTGGCCGTTGGCACCGGGCAGGCGCTGAAGCTGGCCGAGCGCGGCGACGTGGACGCAGTGCTGGTGCACGACCCGGACGCCGAGGAGGCGTTCGTCGCGGCGGGCTTCGGGTTGAACCGCAGGCCGCTGATGCACAACGACTTCATCCTGGTGGGCCCCGCGGACGACCCGGCCGGCATCCGGGGCGGGCACGACGCGGTCGAGGCCCTGCGCACCATCGCTTCGAAATCGGTCCCGTTCGTGTCGCGAGGGGATGAATCAGGCACGCACCGGGCCGAAAAACGGCTGTGGAAGGCGGCCGGCATCGACCCATCGGGCCCGTGGTACATCGAGGCCGGGCAGGGCCAGTTGCAGACCCTGGTGATCGCATCGGAGCGCAAGGCGACAGCGATGACCGACCGTTCGACCTTCCGGACGGCGTCAGCGACGCTGTCGTTGGACGTGCTGGTCGAAGGCGACCCCCGCCTGGTCAACCGGTACAGCGGCATCGCGGTGAACCCGGCGCGCCAGCCCGCGGTGCACGCTGCGGAAGCGGCCGCATTGCTGGACTGGCTGGTGTCGCCGGACGTGCAGCGCCGCATCGGGGAGTTCCGGCACGGCGGCGGGCCCCTGCTGTTCGTTCCCGACGCCGTGCCCGTGGCGCCATGATCGGCCAAGCGCTCCAGCAGGCCGTCCTGCGGCTGGTGGACCTGGACCCCGAGGTGTGGGACGCGGTCCGCGTGTCGCTGTCGGTGTCGGGCACGGCCACGCTGATTGCGCTGGTCCTGGGACTTCCCCTGGGCGTGCTGGTCGCGCTGTCCCGCTTCCGGGGGAAGCGGGTGGTCGTCACCGCACTCAACACCCTGATGGCGCTGCCGACGGTGGTGGTGGGCCTGGTGGTCTATGGCCTCCTCAGCCGCAGCGGGCCGCTGGGCGGGATGGAATTGCTGTACACGCGCGCCGCCATGGTGATCGGGCAGGCGGTGCTGGCGCTCCCCATCGTCGCAGCGCTGTCCATCGCCGCGCTGGAGCAGGCCGATCCGCGCCTGCGGCCGACCGCCTGGGCCCTTGGAGCCACGGCGTGGCAGGCGCGCTGGACGGTGGTTCGGGAGTGCCGCGGGGGCCTGCTGGCGGCGGGCGCGGCGGCCTTCGGGCGGGTGTTCGCCGAGGTGGGCGTGTCGATGATGCTGGGCGGCAACCTGCGCTTCGAGACGCGCAACCTGGCAACCGGCGTGGCGTTTGAAACGGCCAAGGGCGAGTTCGTGCTGGGCCTGGCGCTGGGAATCGTGCTGCTGGTGGTGGCCCTGGGGGTGAACGCGCTGGCGATCGGTCTGAAGCCGGCGCGGGGGAGGCCCCGATGAGCGAAGCGCTGCTGCGCATGGACGGGGTCGGTGTCATGCGGGGGGAGGCACGGGTCCTGGACGTGCCCTCCCTGGCCATCGAAGCGGGCGCGCGCGTCGCGGTCACCGGGCCCATCGGGTCGGGCAAGACCACGCTGCTGCTGGCGGCCGCGGGACTGGTCGATCTGGCGTCGGGGGTCGTGACCCTGTCCGGTCGCCCGTACCATTCGGGACGTGCGCCGGGGGCACTCGTCCAGCGTCGCCGGCTGGCCCTGGTGGCCCAGGAGCCGTGCCTGTTCGCGGCCTCGGTGGAGGACAACGTGCTGGTGGGGCTCCGGTACCGGGGGGTCGCGAGCGGCGAGGGCAGGAAGCGGTGCGCGGCCTGGCTGGAACGACTGGGGCTGACCGTCCTCGCCGGGCGGCGGGCCTCGCACCTTTCCGGGGGCGAACGGCGCCTGGTCGCGCTGGCCCAGGCGCTGGTGCTGGAACCCGAGCTGCTGCTGCTGGACGAACCCACCGCCCACCTGGACCGGGACACCGCGCTGCAGGTCGAAGCCCTGCTGGAAGGGGCGCTGCCGGGCCCGATGACGCTGGTGGTGGCCACCCACGACTGGGCCCAGGCCGGGCGTCTGGCCACGCGCATCCTGTGCATGGAGTCGGGCCGCATGGTTTCCCCTTCCCCGGGCGCCCGTCCGTCCCCATAATCAAGCGGACGCGGCGGGAGGAAGGCCCTTGCTCACCCTCGACGACATTCTGCGGAAGGTGGAAGCCTACCAGCCGGGGGCCGACCTCGATCGGCTTCGCAAGGCCTACGCCTGGGCGGAAGCCGCGCACGCGGGCCAGGTGCGGCTGTCCGGCATCCCCTACCTCCAGCATGCGCTGGGCGTCGCCGACATCGTCGCCACGCTGAAACTGGACATCCCCAGCCTGTGCGCCGCGCTGCTGCACGACGCCCGCGCCGAGGACCCCGACCGCGGCCGGGTGCTGGAGGAGACGTTCGGGAAGGAAATCGCGACGATCGTCGAGGGCGTCAGCAAGTTGCAGCGCTACCAGTTCACGTCCCGCCAGGAAAGCCAGGCGGAAAATTTCAAGAAGATGCTGGTCGCGATGTCCCGGGACATCCGCGTCCTGCTGGTGAAGCTGGCCGACCGCCTCTACAACATGCGGGACCTGGAATACCTCCCGCCCGACCGCCAGCGCGAAATCTCGGAAGAAACGCTGCGTATCTACTCGCCGCTGGCCGAGCGGTTGGGCATTTCCTGGATCCGGACGGAACTGGAGGACGTTGCCTTCCGGATGCTGAACCCGGAAGACTACGCCAGCCTGAAGGCGCAGTCGGAACTGCGCCTGGCGGAGCGTGCGGACTTCATCCAGGACGTCGTCGGGACGATCACCACGACGCTGGACAAGGCGGGCCTGAAGGGGTTCGAGGTCTTCGGGCGCCCCAAGAACCTGTACGGCATCTACCGAAAGATGCGCATCCAGGGTGTGGACATCGATCACATCTACGATTTCGTGGCGTTCCGGGTCATCTGCAAGGAGGTGTCGGACTGCTGGCAGGTGCTGGGCCACCTGCACAACCTGTGGACGCCGATCCCGCAGCGGTTCAAGGACTACATCAATGTCCCGAAGGCCAACGGCTATCGCAGCCTGCACACCTCGGTGTTCGGCCCGCGGGCCGAGCCGATGGAAATCCAGATTCGCACGTTCGAAATGCACCGCGTCGCCGAATCGGGGATCGCCGCCCACTGGACCTACAAGGAAGGCGGCACGGTCCAGATGAAGGACCAGGAGCGGTTCAACTGGCTGAAGCAGTTGATCGACTGGGCCCAGGAGGTCCGGAACCCGACCGACTTCATGGAGTCGGTGCAGAGCTCGCTGTTCGTCGACGAGATCTTCGCGTTCACGCCCAAGGGCGACCTGCGGGTGCTGCCCGACGGCTCGACGGCGCTGGACTTCGCGTACGACATCCACACCGAGGTGGGCCACACCTGCGTCGGCGCCCGGGTGAACAGCCGGCTGGTGCCGCTGGGGACGAAGCTGCGGTCCGGCGACCTGGTCGAAATCATGACGTCCAAGAACGGGCAGCCCAAGCGGGACTGGCTGGCGTTCCTGAAGACGTCGAAAGCCCAGAACAAGGTCCGGCAGTTCTTCCAGGCCGAGGAAAAGTCCCACGCGATGGAGATCGGCCGGCAGATCCTGGACAAGGAGTTGAGGCGGGCCGGGTTGAACCTGAAGAAGGTGTTCGACGGCGGCGAGGACGAGCGCAAGTTGCTGTCCCACTTCAAGGTCGGCGGTCCCGAAGACGTGATCCACGCCGTGGCGACGGGGCGCTTCAAGGCGTCGGACGTGGTGGAGTTCCTGGCCCCGGACGCGGCGCCGGCCCAGCCCGAGCCCGAGTTCGTCGAACGCGACCCGGGCAAGCTGCGGGACCTGTTCAAGCACCGGTCCGAGGGCATCGCGGTGGACGGCGTCGAGGACATGCTGCTGCACCTGGGGAAGTGCTGCAACCCGATTCCCGGGGACGACATCGCGGCCTTCGTGACCCGCGGGCGCGGCGTGACCATCCACGTGCGGGCGTGCCCGGCCATCGGGGGCATGGACCCCGAACGCATGTTGGACGCCCACTGGATGCGCTCGACGGGCGGGATGTTCGGCGTCCCGGTGTCGCTGTTCTGCGTGGACGAGCCGGGCATCCTGGCGAAGGTCACGAAGGAAATCGGGGACCGGAAGGCGAATATCGCGTCGATCCTGACCCGCACGCTGCCCGACGGGCAGAACGAAATCCGCATGGTCCTGCAGGTGGAAGACCAGCATCAACTGGACGGGATCGTGCGCGCCCTGCGCCGCCTGAAGGGCGTCGAACAGGTGGAGCGCCTGCGGCAGGCGGCCGGCGTGGACTGACATTCCCCCCACCCTGTTTTCCCGGGTGCGCCAACTCCCCGCTTTCAGGTACAATCCCCACGATTCGGACGCGGGGCCAAACCATGAAGCGCTTGCTGGGGATCGGGTTGGTCGTGGCGGCCTGTGCGGTCGCTGCGGCATGCGGCGGTGCGTCGAACCCGCGGACGGACACGGGCGTCGATCCGGGGCAGCCCCCGGACGAGGGGCCGGCGGACGACGGGTGGATCGCGCCGGACGAGAGCGAGATCGCGGACACCACGCGGGAAATCCTGCGGGACCCGGGCACCGAGGAGGTGTCGCCCGAGGTCGTGGACGACACGCTGCCTCCGACGGACCTCGACGTCGAGGAGGCCGTGTCGCCCGGCGACGAGGGCGACGCGGACGCGCCGGTCGATACGTGCGACGGACCGGCCTGCGTCCCCTGCGTCGATGACGGCCTGCCCTGCACGACCGAGGACCACGACCCGGTGACCGGCGAATGCCGCTCCACGCTGAAGCCCGACTTCTGCCTGATCGATGGCGCGTGCTGGTTCACGCTGCAACCGTCCCCGGCGAACCAGTGCCTGTTCTGCGTGCCCACCGTGGCCACCGACGCCTTCTCGCCGACCGGCGGCCTGCCATGCGACGACGGGGACCTGTGCACCTCCGGCGACACCTGCGACGCGAGTGGCGTGTGCAAGGCAGGGCCCGCGACCGACTGCAACGACGACAACCCGTGCACCCTCGACCGGTGCGAACCGACCGTGGGATGCACCTACACGAACTACCAGAGCACCTGCGACGACCATGACGCCTGCACGTACCTGGATCGCTGCGTGGGCCGCCAGTGCGTCGGGACCACCAGGAACTGCAACGACAACAACCCCTGCACCGCGGATTCGTGCCAGCCGGCGCTGGGGTGCCTGAACGTGCCGACCTCGGACCTCTGCAACGACGGGAACGCATGCACCGAAAACGACACCTGCGTGGACAAGGAGTGCGTCGGGACACCGGTCGACTGCGACGACGGCAACCCGTGCACCCTCGACACCTGCGCGGAAGGCGCGGGCGGCGGCTGCCAGCACCTGGTGAAGATGGATCTGGCATGCAGCGACGACAACGCGTGCACCACCAACGACCACTGCACGCGCCCGGACCCGCTGGGGATGCCGTTCTGCACCGGCTACGACCGGGTCTGCAACGACGGGAACGGCTGCACGCTGGACAGCTGCGACCCGGCGACAGGGTGCGTGTACACGCCGTATACCCCCGAAGTGAACCCGTGCGTGACGGCGGGCGATCCCTGCACCGTGAACGTCCAGTGCCGCGACGGCAGTTGCCAGGGCGAGCCGAACAAGTGCGACGACGGCAACGCGTGCACCATCGACTCGTGCGACTCGCTGACCGGGTGCCAGCACCTGACGACCAGCGGCGCCTGCGACGACGGGAACCCGTGCACCACCGGCGAGAACTGTTCGTCGGGTGCGTGCAGGGCGCCGGCGGGGGATGTGGGCAGGACGGACTGCAACGACCGGAACGACTGCACCACGGACGACTGCCTGCCCACCGTGGGCTGCGTGCATTCGCCGATATCCGGTTCCTGCCAGGACCCGGATCCCTGCAGCATCACCGGCTTCGGGACCTGTGTCGCCGGCGTGTGCCAGAGCATGGTCAAGAACTGCAACGACAACAACCCGTGCACCGCGGATTCGTGCGACTCGACGGGCAACTGCGTCAACACGCCCAGCCCGGGCGCCGCCTGCAGCAACGGGAACATCTGCGTCGTCGGGGAAACCTGCTCGGTCGGCGGCGAGTGCGGTGGCGGTTCCACGCGGGATTGCGACGACCACAACACGTGCACGATCGACAACTGCCGCCCGGACCTGGGCTGCACGTACACCCCGGTCGGGGGCAGTTGCGACGACGGTTCGGTGTGCACCATCAACGACCAGTGCAGCGCGGGCAAGTGCGTCGGCCAGCCGATCGTCTGCGAGGACAACAACTACTGCACCGACAACCTGTGCGATGCGAAGACCGGCTGCTACTACGCGCCGGCCGAACGGCCCTGCGACGACCAGAACATCTGCACCCTCGACGACCAGTGCGTGGCGGGCGCCTGCGTCGGCCTGTCGAAGTTCGAGGACCCGTCCGTGAAGGCGAGCAAACTGTCGCTGGGCCTGTCGGGCAACCCGGGGCAGGGCGTGGACGTGGACGGCCTGGAAACCACCTGTGCCCCCAAGGGCAACTGCGTGAAGGGCATCGACAACGCCTTCGCCGTCCTGTCGTGGCTGTTCAACCCGGAAATCATCAAGGCCAGCGCCGCCGGGGACATCGCGCTGCTGATCGAGGCCGAGAGCCCGGTCGCGGGCGGGACGTTCAACGTGAACCTGTTCTGGGGCGAGCGCATCGCGCCGGCCGCGTGCGACCCGGCCACCCCGGGCTGCAACTACGGCGTCAGCGACGGCGAGTTGCAAGGCGTCTGCGACCCTGTTCACGTCTTCGACAACGCGACGCTGGACGGCACGAAACTGACGGCGGGCGGCCAGGCCTACACGCTGCCGGTGTCGCTGGTGTTCGGTTCGCGCCGCATTCCGTTGACGATGAAATGGGCCAAGTTGGTCGCCACGGTGTCGCTGTCCGGCGGCCACGTGACGTCCGGTTCGGGCGCCGTCGGCGGCGTCGTCGTGCTGCAGTCGGTGATCGATGGCGTCAGCGCGATCCCGGCCGCGGACTTCCCGCCGCCCTACACGCGGGACATCGTGATGCAGTACCTGACCCTGTACCTCAAGCCCGACTTCGACGTGGACGGGGACGGGACGAAGGAATCCGTGTCGATGGGCTGGCCGGTCACGCTGGTCACCGCCCACATCATCGGGCCGCTGTAGGCGCCTTTCACGCCCCCTCCCGGCAGCGTGGAATCGGCGTCCTGACTCGTCTTCCCCCGGCAGGATTGACAAGCGGCAACCCCAGGTGGCACACTCCGCCGCCAGATGGCGTGCCGGGCATCGACGCTCGGCGGTGGGTGAATCCGTTGCCCGGAAGGCTGCTCATGACCCTGTCGCTGCGGCTCGCCGCCGCGTTGTCTCTTGCGCTGATGTCCTTTTCGGCCTCGGCGATTCCCGCGAACGGCCGGCCCGAGTGGGGCGTGTACTGCATCCAGGGTCGGTTGACCGTGGAACAGAAGCAGATCGAGGAGTTGAAGCGCGTGTTCGGCGGTGACGTCTGTCGCCTGGACCAGGATCCCAGCCCCATCGGTGCCCGCGAAAAGGTGCAGCGCCTGGGCGGCCCCGGCGCCGGTTGCTCCTGCGAGATGTAGCCCCTCCCGGACCTTCCGACTGCCAGGTATCGTCGAGCAGGGAGTGCGTCAGGGTGCTTTTGGGGCGGTCGCCTGCCCGGTCGGGCTGCCGGACAGGATCGCGGCGTTGGCGCGCACCGTGGCGACGTTTTCGCGCAGGGACGCCAGCGCGGGCAGGTCGCGGGCGGCGGCCAGGAAGATCGCCATTCGCCAGGCGCCCCCGGCGTCCGACACCAGTTCCAGGGTTTCGCCCGACTTCAAGACCACCATGGCCCGCGCGCCCGTCATCTGGACCCGGTCGATCTGTCGGGCCGTCGGGTCCTGGGGCGCCTGCAGGCGGCGCGGGTCCAGGAAGGCGGCGAACAGCGAGGCCCCGGTGGTCCCGGGACCCACGAAATCGCCTCCGACGGTACGCCGGGCCTGCACGCGGTCGGCTTCGGGCCAATGCGCATCCACATCGGCTACGGCGTCGCGGGTTTCCTGCGCCAGTTCTTCGAAGAAGCGATGCGTTTCGTCGTCGGCCAGCGACCACAGCATGGCGGCGTCGGCCCGGTCCAGCCCTTCCAGGAAGCGCTGGAACGTGTCGCGAACGGCCCGCTCCTCGGGGGATGCGTGGCACGAGGACAGGAGGACCGTCGTCGTCACGGCGAGGAAGGCGGGGAGGAGTCGCGGTCGCAGTTCCATGGGCCGCATTCTAGTCCGGGCGGGCCTCGGGGTCGATAGGCAGGATCGATGACGCCGCAGGGGCCTACTGCACGATGCGCAGCCGGGGCGAGGCGACGTGGGTGGAGGCCGATCCGGCGGGTGCCGCGGTGCCTCCAGCGACGGCGGCAGCGGCGTTCCGGGCCGGGGCGTCGGTCGGGGTCGCCAGCACGTCGTCCAGCGACTCGCCGATGGCGTCCAGATCGCACTGCAGGCCGTAGGCTTCCAGGATGCGCGACACTTCGCCGTAGTTGCGCTCGAGGTCCTGGCGCACGGAGTTGAAGCCGTTCCTGGCGGCCTCGTTGCGGTTCCAGAACGCCAGCGGGTTGATCGTGAAGAACTGGGCGTCCGATTCCGTCGGCTCGATCAGGATCACGTCGCCCTTGAACGACGGGTCCAGTCGCAGCTTCTTGAGGCCGGCATACAGGCGCGTGTGGACCATGGTCCGGATCGTCTGGTTCAGGATCGTGCCCAGGCCCAGCTCCGACAGGCTCGACGCGGTCGGGACCAGTTGGTAGCGGTTGCGGTTCATGAACGGCCGGAAGGGGTTGTAGATGATGATCAGGTCCGCGCCCTTGTGCACCGCCAGGCTGGTGTTGGCCGTCTTGCGGACCATCGCATCCAGGTATTCCTCGCCGTGGACCTTGGCCGGAATGTAGAAGCCCGGGATGGCGGTCGAGGCCTGGACCGCCTGGGAGATGGTCGCGGTGGGATCGGCGTCATGGCCGAACACCACGCCCTTCGCCGTGTTCAGGTTGGTCGCCACGATGTACAGCGAATTGCCGCGTTCGCGATTCAACATCCGGAAGTCGTTGGGGATGTGGCTTCGGACGAGGTTCTCGCGCACGTACCGTTCGATCCGGGCGTTGTCGAACAGCCCCGAGGGGATGTAGCGGCCGACGTGGGGCAGGGGCGTCGCGTTCAACAGGTCGGTGACGAAGGGACCGATGACCTTTTCCAGCGTGCCGTACCCGGGGTGGCGGATCGCTTCGCCGATGCGCCGGCCCAGGTCCTCGCGGTTGGCCGACACGTGGCTGGCCGCCGCCTTGGCCACCCGCGGCCAGATCCGGACGGCGTCCTTGCCAAGCCGCGCGGCCCTCCGTGCCCATTCGCCCACCGCAGGCCAGTAGAAGTCGTAGAACTTGAACTGGTTGAACTTCGTCGAGGTGCCGTTGAGGGCCTTGAGCATCTCGTCCGGCGGGACGCCGCCAGCCAGGAAGCAGCCGATGAAGGCGCCCGCCGACAGGCACACGTAGATGTCGAACTCGGTGACCTTCCGGTTCCGGATGAACCGGTTCAGGGCGATCAGGCCGCCCAGCTTGAACGTGCCGCCAGAAATGGCCCCGCCCGCGAGGACCAGCGCGATGCGGGGGTTCTTGCGCGGCTTCGAAAGGTCGCTCTTCTGAAGGATGGTCAGGCTCATTGCGCCTCCTCGTTGCCCATTCTACCTTCGGCACAGTGGGGCCGCCAGTTCATGGCCACGTCGGGCATCAGGCACACTATACTCACGAACGCCGCCCGGGTTCGAAGGCGTCGGCGGGCGGATTGCGCGGCTATCCCTCGCCGGAGCCGCAGTCGCCTCGGGCGGATCGAAGCCTGTCGCGGGAGGTGTTCGTGCGCAAACCCCGCCCCCTCGCCCGCGGATCGGTCGTGCGCCTGGTGGCCCCCTGCGGGCCTGTGCCCGCGGAACGCTTCGCCGCGGGGGTCCAGGTGCTGGCCGGCTTCGGGCTGGTCCCGCGGTGGGATCCCCGGCTGTTCGCGACCGAAGGGTTCCTGGCGGGCCCCGACGATCAGCGGGCCGGGGAACTGGTGGCCGCCTTCACCGGGGACGATGCCGACGGGGTGATCGCGGCCCGCGGCGGGTACGGCGTCATGCGCCTGCTTCCGGCCCTGGAGGCACGTGCTTCCGACCTGCGGCCCCGGCTGTTCCAGGGGTTTTCGGACCTGACCGCGCTGCACCTCTTCTTCCTGGGTGCCGGGGACCTCGTCACCTTCCACGGCCCGAACGTGACCACGCTGGCCCAGGCCGACGCGGAGTCCCTGCGGCGGGCCCGCAACGCGCTGCTGGGGCTGGACCGCGAGGCGACCTTCCGCTGGGACGGCCTGCGCACGGTGACCGGCGGGAAGGCCCGCGGTCGCCTGGTGGCGGGGAACCTGTCGATGCTGGGAGCCATGATGGGGACGCGATTCGCCCCGCCGCTGCGGGGGACGATCCTGGTCATGGAGGACGTGAACGAACCGGTGTACCGGCTGGATCGGCTGCTGACGCAGTTGGCCCTTGCGGCCGATGCGGCGGGGATCGCGGGCGTGGTCATCGGGGAACTGGGCGCGCGGGCCGAGGACGCCGACTCCCTGGTCGCCACCGTGCGGCGGTTCGCGCAGGCCCTGGGACGCCCCGTGGTGACCGGCTTCCCGGCCGGCCACGGGACCCTGCTGCACCCGGTGCCCGAGGGCGTCGAGGCGGTCCTGGACGCGGACCAGGGCGTCCTGCAGGTGGTCGAGGATCCGTTCGCCTCGTAGGGCACGGAGGCGCCTCAGGCTGATCAATGGAGGACCCATGTCCGGCCGGTTCGACGACGTGGACCAGATCCTGCGGGGGGGCGAGGGCCCGGTGTTCGCCGGGGCCGTCGCGGGCTGCTGGCGCGGCCACGACGAGGCCTGGCTGGGCGCGACCGGCAGGACGGCGTTTCCCGATGCGGGTGCCGTCGATGCGCCGGTCGGTCCCGACACCGTGTTCGACGTCGCCTCCCTGACCAAGCCCCTGGCGACGGTGCCGGTGATCCTGTCGCTGTGCGCGCAGGGACGGCTGGGCCTGGACGCCCCGATCGGGGCCTTCCTCCCGTTCCTTCGCGGTACTTCCTGGGCGGCCGCGACCCCCGTACACCTGCTGTCCCACGTGTCGGGCCTGCCTGCCTGGCGACCCTTCGCGGCCGACCTCGTGGCCGCCGGGGGCGTGTCGGTCGCGGGGGCCCCGTTCGCGATCGACGCCGTGCGGGCCCGGATCGCCGCCGAGGTCCCGGGCGCGCCTCCGGGTGCCGCCTGCGTCTACAGCGATCTGGGCTTCATGCTGCTGGCCGCCCTCGTCGAATCGGCCGGAGGCGCCCCGCTGGATCGCCAGTTCGTGGACTGCGTGGCCGCGCCCCTCGGGCTGCGCGGGACGTTCTTCGTCGGCGTGCGGGGCGGGGTGGCCGACCCGGCCCCGGTGCCGACCGGCCAGATCGCGGCGACCGAGGTCTGCCCGACCCGGCGGCGGTGCCTGCAGGGCGAGGTGCACGACGACAACGCCTGGGTGCTGGGAGGCGCCGCCGGCCATGCGGGCCTGTTCTCGACCGCACGGGAGGTCGCGGCCATCGCGCTGGCCTTCCGGGACTCCTTCCGGGGCGACGGGCCATGGCCGGCGCCCCTGGTCCGGCGCCTGTGGTCGCGGGAGGCCACCCCGCCGGGCTCGACCCGCCTGATGGGGTTCGACACGCCCTCGCCGCGGGGCTCGATGGCCGGTGACCGGGCGCCCACCGGGACCGTGGGCCACCTCGGGTTCACCGGCACGTCGTTCTGGATGGAGCCGGTCACCGGTCGGCTGGTGGTCCTGTTGACGAACCGCGTCCACCCGGATCGATCCCGCGGGGGGATCCAGTCCTTCCGACCTCGCTTCCACGACGCGGCCTGGCGCACCCTCGAACCCCGCCCGAGCGCGTAGGTGGCCGAGCCTTCGGGCGAAGGGACGGGTTTTTGCAGGAAACTCTCGCCGGAGCCGCAGCCGCCTCGGGCCTCTTCAATGCCCCCGCGTTGACCCCCCGGCCCTCCCTCTGCTAGTCTTGTCGCGCGTCTCCTGAGGTAGAAGCCCTCGTGGGCCCTTACGGTTTCCAGTCGCTCGTCATCCTCCTGCTGATCGCCGTGTCGGGACTGATTTCGGCCTCGGAAACGGCCCTGCTGGCCCTGGGCCCCAACGGGGTCCACCAGATCCTGGACGAGGAGCACCAGCGCAACCGCCTCCTGGAACTGTGGCGGGCCTCCCCCAACCAGGTCATCGCGTCCATCCTGGTCGCGAACAACGTCGTCAACATCCTGGCGTCGTCGCTGACGACCAGCCTCGCCGCCGAGATCCTCGACAGCTACGGGGTCGTGGGCGCCGCCGGCTGGAGCGTCGCGGCGTCCGTCGGCGTGATGACCTTCCTGCTGATCCTGCTGGGCGAGGTGATTCCGAAGACCTACGCCAAGCACAACGCGCGGAAGATGGTCGCACTGTTCCCGCTGACCCGCCTCGTCTGCTCGCTGGTCCGGCCGATCGCCTGGCTGTTCGAGCGGATCAGCGGGGGCCTCATCCTCGCGGCCGGCGGCTCGGTGGGCGTGGACGGCGCGCCGGTCACCGAGGAGGAGATTGAATCCATGATCCGGCTGGGCACGGCCCAGGGGGCCCTGCCGTCGGACAAGCAGGAACTGCTGACGTCGATCATCGAGTTCTCGGACACCATGGCCAAGGAGATCCTCATCCCCCGGACGGACGTGGTGGGCTTCGAGTGGGACACGTCGCTGGAGGAGGTACTGAAGGTCGTCGGCGAACACCAGTATTCGCGGTACCCGGTGTACGAAGAGGATCTGGACGCCATCATCGGCATCCTCACGGTGAAGGACCTGATCCGCCACCTCGCGAACCGGGCGTCGGAACCGTTCTCGCTGAAGCGGCTGGCCAGCCTGCGCAAGACCCTGTTCGTGCCGGAATCCAAGAAGATCGGGGATCTCCTGAAGCTGTTCCAGAGCGAGCACGCCCAGATGGCCATCGTCGTGGACGAGTTCGGTGGGACCGCCGGGATCGTCACGATCGAGGACGTCCTGGAGGAGATCGTCGGCGAGATCTACGACGAGCACGAGAAGGCCGAGCCGCGGATCAAGGAAACGAGCCCCGGCTGCTACACGGTCCAGGCGAAGATGGCGATCGAGGAGATCGCCGACCTGTTCGACATCGAGCTGCCGGAGCAGGAACTGTATGAAACGCTGGGCGGCCTGGTCATCACCCACGCGGGCAGGGTTCCGCAGAAGGACGAAACGATCGAGTTCGAGGGGCTGCAGTTCCGTGTGCTCGACCGGACCCGGACGCGGGTGATGACGCTGGAAGTGTCGCGGGCCGGGGGCCAGGACGGCAACGGGACGACGACCGGTTCCGAGGATGGCAGAAACGCGAACGGGCGGAGGCAGGGATGAAGGTCGGTGTCGTCGGGACCGGGTACGTGGGACTGGTGCTGGGAGCGGGCCTGGCCGAAAGCGGCAACCACGTCGTGTGCGGCGACATCGACGTCCGGAAGATCGAGGTGCTGAACGCCGGTGGCATCCCGATCTACGAGCCGGGCCTGGACGATCTGGTCGAGCGCAACCGCGCCAAGGGGCGCCTGGCCTTCACGACGGACATCCCGACCCTGGTTCGCGAGGCGACGGTGATCTTCATCGCGGTCGGCACGCCTCCCCAGGAAGACGGGTCCGCGGACCTGCAGCACGTGCTGGCCTGCGCCCGGACCATCGCGGCGAACATGGACGGCTACCGCCTGGTCGTGGTGAAGTCCACGGTGCCGGTGGGGACGTGCGACAAGGTGCGGGCCTGCCTGGCCCAGCACACCACGCACCCCTTCGACGTGGCCAGCAACCCCGAGTTCCTGAAGGAAGGCGACGCGGTCCACGACATGATGAAGCCGGACCGCATCGTCTGCGGCACCGACAGCGAGCGCGCACGGGAACTGCTGACCGAGGTCTACGGCACGTTCGTGCGCACGGGCAACCCGATCCTGTTCATGGACGTGCGCTCGTCCGAAATGACCAAGTA
The DNA here is from genome assembly GCA_903857665.1 of uncultured Myxococcales bacterium. Taxonomy (GTDB): domain Bacteria; phylum Myxococcota_A; class UBA9042; order DTJE01; family DTJE01; genus CAIZWN01. Next base: position 57,678 of record CAIOFV010000129.1, on the reverse strand, counting down.
CGCCAGCAACGCGATGCTGGCCACGCGCATCAGTTTCATGAACGAAATCGCAGGGCTGTGCGACCGGATCGGCGCCGACGTGGACAAGGTGCGCGCCGGGATGGGCGCGGATCCGCGGATCGGCTCCCGGTTCCTGTTCGCGGGCGTGGGGTACGGCGGCTCGTGCTTCCCGAAGGACGTCAAGGCGCTGGTCGCGACGGGGCGGGAAAACGGGCTGGCCATGCGCGTGCTGGACGCCGTGGAAGAGGTGAACGCGGACCAGAAGCTGCTGCTGGTGGACAAGCTGGTGGCGCTGCTGGGGCCGGACCTGTCGGGCGTGCACTGCGCGGTGTGGGGCCTGGCCTTCAAGCCCAACACGGACGACATGCGCGAGGCGCCCGCGACCGAGGTGATCCGGGGGCTGGTGGGCCGCGGGGCGTCGGTGCGCGCCTACGACCCCATCGCGATGGACAACGCCCGCGGGATCCTGTCGGGCCTGCCCCGCGTGGAGTTTGCCGAGGACGAGTACGCGGCGGTGGACGGCGCGGACGTGCTGATGCTGGTCACCGAATGGGGCGAATTCCGCCAGCCGGACTTCGACCTCGTGAAGGAACGCATGCGGGGGCGGCTGGTCCTGGACGGCCGCAACATCTGGACGCCGGCCCGCCTGCGCGAGCTGGGGTTCACGTACCTGGGGGTGGGGCGGCCGTAGGGTCCGCCTCGGGCACGCTCAATCGCGGACGCCCGCCTGCCGTGGCCGACGACAGCCTCATCCCGCCGAGGATCCGCGACAGCATGTCGTCGTACTTGTCCGCCAGGATGGCATAGCAGTTGAACGCCAGCGTCCACTGGCGGTCCAGCACCAGCCATCGCCGCGTCACGTCGCCTTCCGAGCTGCCCAGGAAGCTGCGCAGGCCGTTTTCGGCCATCATCGACGGATCCAGGATGACCCCCGGGACAACGTCGGCGGCGCGGCCCAGCACGAGGACCGAGCCGTAGGGATCCAGGGCGCACAGGGGGCTGTCGGAGGTCAGTTTCGCGATCGGAGTGCCCGGCTCGACCTGGCATCGGTGGTCCTGCAGGCGCCCGTAGGCCCAGCGGGAGGGCAGGGGGAGGCGCAGGCCGGGAAACGTGACCTCCCGCAGGTCCGGGCCCGGGAGGTCGGCCGCCAGCGTCATGCCGCGGACCGACAGCGCGAACGAGGCTGCCAGCGCGACGATACAGGCCGCCGCGACCGTCAGCAGCGGCAAGGGCGTCGGAGCGGGCTCGAGTTCGAACAGGGGCAGGCGCCGTCCCATCGCGAGGGTCAGCACCGCGCCCGCGACGAAGCCTCCGGCGTGGGCCGCGTTGTCCGTCGTGTGCGTCGTCAGCGCGAACACCACCGACAGCACGACCCATAGCAGGCCGAAGCCGGCCAGCCAGGGCCACGGCGCCTTCGGCAGCCGGCGGCGATTCAGGAGGGCCGCGGTGATCAGGCCGCCCAGCAGCGCGTATACCGAGCCCGAGGCGCCCACCGACGGGGCGCCGGATGCCAGTGCGCTGCCCAGGAACGACACCGCGCCGCCGACGATGAACAGGATGACGGTGCGGGCCCATCCGAGGACGTTGTCGGCCATCTGCGACAGGAACCACGTGCCGGCCGCGTTGACCAGGAAGTGGGCGGCGCCGGCATGCAGCAGGATCGCTGCGAAGAGGCGCCACGGTTCGTCCGCCAGCAGCGCGTTTTCCTTCGCGCCGGCCAGCAGGAGGGCCGCAGGATGCAACTCGCCCGATACCGAGCGGGGCCCCAGCAGTTCGAGGGCCAGCCATGCGACCAGCATCGTGCCGGTCAGCACCGCCGGGAGCAGGGATCGGCGCAGCAGGCGCGCCAGGATGAGGGCGTCCCGCAGGCGGTCGATCGGGGCGGGGTCGTCCAGGGGGCCCTCGGGCAAGCCCAGTTCCCGGTCGTCCAGTCGGCGCAGGCGATAGCGGGTGTCATCGGCCATCGATGGGGAGGTACACCAATTCCCGGGCGGGGACAAGGCGGTGGGGGGAAGGGGTGTGCTAGGATCATGTCGCGCCGGGCCGGCCAGCCCGGGCGGACTTTGGATGAAGCGTTGGATCAACCCGGGGAGGCATCGTGACCCTGCGTGGAAGGATCCTGCTGCTGGCGTTCTTCGCGGCGTGCGCCGCGACGGGCTACGGCGTGTACTGGTGGCACGAATCGGTGCTCGACGACCTGGTCGTGGAGGAAGCGCCCTACTCCGGGCCGTTGCTGGAAGCCGTCACGGCCTTCCTCCAGGCCACCCCCCCTGATCGGGCCGGCGCCGAAAAGCGGCTGCTGGGACTGCCCGAATGGGATCGGGATCGGATCGTCGCGGCGCTGGCGGCCCACCCCGGCAAGGAGTATCGCATGCTGGCCGTCGCCGCCGCGCGCAAGCTGCGGGATCGCCCCATCCCCCGAGCGGTGCTGGCCCGGCTGGTGCTGGAGGAGCCGGACGCCAAGATCAAGGAAGCCGCGAAGAAGGCCCTCAACGGCGACACGCTCTGAAGTTCGTCCCCCGATTGATCCCGGAGGGTTCCTCTGCTATTTTCCTGCAACGTCGGAACCTGGACGCCGTGACACCGCGACGGAGGCCTTCGGGCCGTATCGGGTAGGCCGACGCACCGGTCCCATCGGAGGTCTCCGTGGAGTCGCAGACCCTGCCCTACATCGCCCTGGGGATGACGATCGTGTTCGCGGTGGGCATCGCGATGGCGATCCTGGTGCTGAACCGGCTGCTGGGCCCCAAGCGTCACAGCGTCGCGAAGGACGGCCCCTTCGAGTGCGGCTCGGACCCGGTGGATTCGCCCCGCAAGCGCCTGAACGTGCGCTTCTACGCGGTTGCGATCTTCTTCGTCGTGTTCGACATCGAAACGGTGTTCCTGTTCCCGTGGGCCGTCAACTACCGGGAACTCCTGGCGTCGCCGACCTTCGGGGCGATCGCGCTGGCCGAAATCTTCGTGTTCCTGGGCATCCTGGCGGTCGGCCTCTGGTACGTCTGGGGCAAGGGCGCCCTGGACTGGGCCTTCGACGCCCCCGCCCCGAGGAGGGACCATGGGTGACACGCTCGTCCGCGTCCGGGAACGCTTCCCGGAGCACGTCATCGACGCCGCGTCCGCCCAGGGCGACGACACCGTCGTGCTGCGCCGGGAAGGCATCGTCCCGGTGCTGGCCTTCCTGAGGGACGGCCTGGGCTTCACGCTGCCGCTGGACGTGACGGCGGTGGACCTGATCGCGATGGCGCCCGGCAAGCCCGAATCCCGCACGCCGCCGCTGCACCCGATGTACCACACGCAGACGGTGCCGGCGCTGGGCAAGGTGGAGGACCACCGGTTCGAGGTCGTGTACCACCTGCGCCGGATGGCCGACGGCGCCCTGGTGCGGCTGAAGGTCCGCGTCCGCGAAGACGACTGCGTGGTGCCGTCGGCGACCGGCGTGTTCAAGGGCCTGGACTGGTTCGAGCGCGAGGTCTTCGACATGTTCGGGATCCGTTTCGAGGGCCACCCGAACCTTCGCCGGATCCTCAACTATCCGGAATTCGTCGGGCACCCGCTGCGCAAGGACTACCCGCGCCGCGGCCACCAGCCCCTTCTGGACATGCCTGGCATCGAAGCCGACCCGATCCCCGGGCGTGACGACACCGGGAGGGCCCCATGATCGAAAAGCCCATCGACATCGCCCCCGTGCCGGAAGGGGCGCCCACCGAGTACTCCACGATCAACATGGGCCCGTCGCACCCGGCCATGCACGGGACCGTCCGCATCCGGCTGACGCTGGACGGCGAGGTGGTCAAGGACGCCGACATCGAGATCGGCTTCCTCCACCGCGGCTTCGAAAAGATGTGCGAGGCCGGCACGTGGAACCAGGTGGTCCCCTACACGGACCGCCTGAACTACGTGTCGCCGCTGATCAACAACGTCGGGTACGTCGGCGCGGTGGAAAAGCTGCTGGGCATCGAAGTCCCCCTGCGCTGCCAGTACATCCGCGTGTTCTGCAGCGAGATCGCCCGCATCGCCGACCACCTGACGGCCGTCGGCGCCCAGGCGCTGGAAATCGGCGCCTACACGCCGTTCCTGTGGGCCATGCAGGCCCGCGAGGAACTGTACTTCCTGATGGAGTTCATCACCGGCGCCCGGGTCACCACCTGCTACACGCGGGTGGGCGGGCTGCGGTGGGACCTCCCCGAAGGCTGGCAGGACAAGTACCTCGCCGCCGAAAAGGTCGTCGAGGCCCGCGTCGTGGACATGGAAGCCCTGCTGACCCGCAACCGCATCTTCATCGACCGCATGGCCGACGTCGGCGTGATCGGGCCCCAGGACGCCGTCGCGTACGGGTTCACCGGGCCGTGCCTGCGGGCCACGGGCGTGGACTACGACGTCCGCAAGAACCTGCCCTACCTCGTGTACGACCGCCTGGACTTCGACGTGCCGATCGGGACGAAGGGCGACAACCTGGACCGGTACCTGGTCCGCATGGAGGAAATCCGCCAGAGCATCCGCATCTGCCGGCAGATCCTGACGGACATCCCCGAAGGGCCGGTCAACGTGGACGACTGGCGGGTGGTGCTGCCCCCCAAGGAGCAGGTCTACAACACGATCGAGGGCATGATCGCCCACTTCGAATTGATCATGAAGGGCACCCCCGTGCCGAAGGGCGAGGCGTACTTCGCGGTCGAGGGCGGCAACGGCGAGGTCGGCTTCTACGTGGTCAGCGACGGGTCCGGGTTCCCGTACCGCGTCCACTGCCGGCCGCCCTGTTTCGCCATCATGCAGGGCCTCAAGGACATGATCGTCGGCGGCATGCTCGCGGACGTCATCCCGACCTTCGACGGGATCAACATGATCGGCGGGGAAATCGACCGCTGAACGAGGTTCGAATGCCGACGCTGACGATCGACGGACGCGAGATCACGGTGGAGCCGGGGACGCGGATCATCGAGGCCGCGGACCGCCTGGGCATCGACATCCCGCGCTTCTGCTACCACCCCGGGCTGCCCGTGGCCGGCAACTGCCGCATGTGCCTGGTGGACACGAACCGCAGCCCCAAGCCCGTGGCGTCCTGCTGGGACCCCTGCCAGGACGGGCACGTGGTCGTCACCAACTCGCCGCGCGTGCTGGAGGCGCGCCGGGCCGTGCTGGAATACATCCTGCTGAACCACCCGGTCGACTGCCCGATCTGCGACCAGGCAGGCGAATGCGATCTGCAGGACCTGTACTTCGCCCACGACCACCAGCCGTCACGCCATCCCTTCCACAAGCACCACAAGGACAAGGCCCGCGTGCTGGGGCCGCAGATCATCTACGACGCCGAGCGGTGCATCAATTGCACGCGCTGCATCCGGGTGTGCGAGGAGGTTGCGAAGGCGCCGCAGTTGGTCCAGGTGCAGCGCGGCGAGCGGGCGTACATCGACGTGTTCCCCGGGACGCAGTTGGACCACCCGTACTCGATGTGCACCGCGGACGTCTGTCCCGTGGGCGCGCTGACCACGCGGGACTTCCGGTTCAAGTGCCGCGCCTGGCTGACGCACGGCATCCAGACGGTGTGCGGCGAGTGCAGCCGCGGCTGCGGAATCCGCGCGGACGTGTACCGGAACGCGGTGCAGCGCCTGGTGCCGCGGCACAACCCGGACGTGAACCAGTACTGGGCCTGCGACGCGGGCCGGCTGGCCTACCATCGGTTCGAAACGGGGCGGGTGTCTGCGGTGCGGATCGGCGGCGCGGCGGCGGACTACGCGAAGGGCGTGCGCGACGTGGCCGAGGCGCTGCCGGGCGCGGATGCCCGCGGCGTCGTGGTGGTGCTGACTCCCTGGATGACCTGCGAGGACGTCGGGGCGGTCGTGGCCGCGGTGCGGTCGGCGGCGCCGGGTGCGACGTTCGCGGTGGGTGGTGCGGCGCCGGGGATCCAGGATGACATCCTGGTCCGGGCCGACAAGAACCCCAATCGCAACGGCGTGGCGAAGGTGCTGGCGGACCTGGGCGTCACCCCGGTGGCGTTGGACGCGGTCCTTTCCCAGGCGCCGTCGCTGGGCGCGCTGATCGTGTGCGGCGCGGAGCAGGCGAAGGCCGAGGCGCTGGCCGGCGCGCTGGCGGCGGTCCCGTTGTCGATCGTGCTGGCCGCGCTGGAGGGCCCGCTGACGGCGGCGGCGCGGTTCGTGTTCCCGACGACCTCGCCCTACGAGGCCGACGGGACCTGGGTCAACGAGTCCGGTGTCACCCAGCGTGTTCGGCGGGCCGTCGAACCGGTGGGCGACGCGAAGGGCTTCGAGGTGTGGGCGTCGGACCTGGCCGATCGGCTGGGGACGCCGCTGGCGGCCCGGGATCGTGCTATCGGGGGGAATCCATGACCCTGACGTTCGTCCTCCTGACGCTTGCGAAGATCCTGGGATTCATCCTGGTCTTCTGCGTCATCCTGGCCGCGATCCTGACCTGGGTGGAACGCAAGATGTCGTCCATCATCCAGGACCGGATCGGCCCCAACCGCGCGGAAATCCTTGGGTTCCGAGCCTTCGGCCTGTTCCATCCCATCGCCGACATGATCAAGTCCTTCACCAAGGAAGAGTTCGTCCCGGCCGGCGCCAGCAAGACGCTGTTCTTCCTGGCCCCGGCCTTCGCGCTGGTGCCCACGCTGTGTGCGTTCGCGGTCGTTCCCTTCGGGCCGGGCGACCTGGTCATTTCGAACCTCGACTCGGGCATGCTGTTCGTGTTCGCCATCATGGGCTTCGGCATCTACGGCGTGACGCTCGGCGGGTGGGCGTCGGCCAGCAACTTCGCGATGCTCGGCGCCCTGCGCGGCGCGGCCCAGATGGTGTCGTACGAGGTCTCGATGGGCCTCAACGTCGTGGGCATCTTCGCGGTGTTCGGCTCGGTCAGCCTGACGGCCATCGTCGGGGCGCAAGGCCACCTGCTGTGGGGCTGGCTCCCGATGTGGGGCATCGTCGTGCAGCCGCTGGGCTTCGTGCTGTTCCTGGTGGCGGCGATGGCGGAAAACAAGCGGGCGCCGTTCGACCTTCCCGAGGGCGAATCGGAAATCATCGGCTACTTCGTCGAGTACTCGGCGATGGGCTTCGCGACCTTCATGCTGTCCGAGTTCCTCGAGGTCATCGTGATCGCCTGCATCGCGGCGACGCTGTTCTTCGGCGGCTGGCAGATCCCGTGGCTGGACCCGACCGGCACCGCCGGTGGCTGGATCACGGTGGCCCAGGTGGCCTTCTTCGCGTTCAAGGTGCTGTTCCTGTGCTGGTTCCAGATGCTGATCCGGTGGACGGTGCCGCGCTTCCGGTACGACCAGGTGATGTCGCTGGGCTGGAAGGTGCTGCTGCCGCTGAGCCTGGCGAACATCCTGGCGACCGCGGTGGTGCTGGCCCTGGTGGTGTGACGGGGGAGGGACCCGAATGGTCAAGGTCAAGGTGGTGGAACGGCCCCCGGCCGACCTGGTCGTCCAGTCCTGGCTGCCCGAGCTGTGGAAGGGCATGAAGGTCAGCGGGCGGCATTTCTTCGTGAACCTGCTGACGCAGAAGGGGATCGTCACGTCGCAGTACCCCGAGGTGAAGCGGGCGTACCCGCCGCGCTTCCGGGGCAAGCACCGGCTGATGCGCCGCGAGGACGGCTCGGTGCGCTGCGTCGCGTGCTTCATGTGCTCGACGGCCTGCCCCGCGGACTGCATCAGCATCGTGGCCGGGCAGCGGGACGACGAAAACGAGAAGTTCCCGGTGACCTTCGAGGTGGACTTCATCAAGTGCGTGTTCTGCGGCATGTGCGAGGAGGCCTGTCCCTGCGACGCCATCCGCCTGGACTCGGGCGTGCACCGGGCGCCTGCCTACACCCGAAAGGAAGAACTGAACGGCAAGGAAGACCTCCTGTCCCTGGGCAGCCTGTCCGTCGCCCGCCAGGGGGGCGAGTTCAAGTAGCGCCGCCGACCCGCGGTCCGACCCCGCGACCGCCCGCCCTGTCGTCCGTTTCAGGCCCGCGAAACCCGGGTGCTAGAATGCCGGAATGGCGCGGCGTGCAATGGTCGTGGTTCTTGCTGCGTTCGCCATCGCCGTCCCCGCCACGACCCGTGCCGCGACACCGTGGTCGATCGAACTGTTCGCGTCCGGTCTGGGCGGCCTGATCCACCGGGACGAAACCTGGGGATTCGACGCGGGATTCCTGGCAACCGCCTCCGCGTTCCGCGCCGCCCTGCTGGCCCCGATGCGCTTCGACCGCCACGGCCTGCGGCACCGCGACTGGGACGAGCGGACGGACTACGGGCGCATCCTGGGCGAACTGGCCTGGGGCGAGCGCGCCGACCCCGTCCACGTGCGCCTGGCGTCGATTTCGTCGCTGTCCCTGGGCGTGGGCAACCTCGTGTCCCGGTACGCATCGACGGTCGATCCCGACCACTGGCGCACCGGGCTGGTGCTGGCGATGGACTTCAAGCCGGCCGGCGGCGTCCTGTTCATGGATTCGATCCTGGACCCCCAGGTCGCGGGTGGCCGCGTGCACGTGCGGCCCTTCTTCTGGGCCGCCGACCGGGGCGCCCCTGCGGGCAGCGCGTTCGCCCGCCTGGAAATCGGCCTGTCGCTGGTCGCCGACGCCGCCGCCCCCACGGACCCGATCCCCGGGGCCCCCGACCGCCATGGCCTGCCGATCTCGAAGACCGGCAGCGTGATGGCGGGCGGCGTGGACCTGCGATGGCCGGTGTACCGCAGCCGCGTGGTCGAGGTGGTCCCCTACGGCGCGTGGTCCAGGCTGGGTTCGTCGGACGGCGCCCACGCGGGGATCGCGCTGGACTTCGCCCCCCACAAGGACGTCCGCATCGCCCTCCAGGGCGAGTGGCGATGGCTGGGGCCCCGCTACGTCGCGTCCTGGTTCGACAGCCTCTACATGGCCGACCGGCTGGACTTCAACGGCGCGCCCAAGGTGCGTGCCCGGGATGCTTTGACGAACTCCCGGATGGGCGGGATGGCGGGCGTGGTGCTGGAATTCCGGCCGTACGCCTCGCTGGGCGCGTCGATCGACTGGGACCGGCGGCCCGAGTTCCGCTCGATCCGATCCGACCTCACCGTGATCGTGCCGGAGTGGGCCCGCCTGACCGGGACCGTCACGGCCCGCGGCTTTTCGACCTCCGCCGACCTCGCCCGCCCGGCACGTCGGGTCGGCGCCGTGTCGGTGGACGTGAAGGTCTGGCGCACCATCGCCGTGTTCGGCGCCTACGCCCGCGACCTGGAGGTCGAGGCGACCGGCGCAGCGTCGTCCCGCTACCGGGCGTCCGACACGGTCCTGGCCGGCGTGCGCCTGGGCCTGGTTTTTTCCGGCGGGCAGGGCGGCAGGACCGGGCATGCCTCCTCGGCGCGGTGACGTCGCGGGACCGCATCACCCTGACAGCGGGATCACGGAAGCGTGGGGAAACCGGGGGGGCGGATCTCGTAACCGTCCGAAAAGTCAGCAGGGTCTGTGTGGCATGGTCCCTGCATCCTTCCTCCTTCGAGACACGCCGGACGCGTTGCAGGGAGGCGCGCCGGAGGGTAGACTCTAGGCGTTCAGGGGAGGAAGGAACATGAAGACTGCCATGCGATGGACCCGGGTTCCCGCGGTTGCCAGCGTGCTGCTGATGGCTGTGGTGTTGATGGGCGCCGACAAGGGGGGCTGCGGCCCGATCGATACGCCCGTCACGACCGGCCCGCAGTGCGCCGCGGCGACGGACTGCAACGGCCTGCCGCACGTGATGTGCCTGGGCGACTGGTCGTGCGATTCGGGCGCCTGCAAGTGGCAGTGTACCCTCCCCGCAGTGGATTGTACCGACGACAGCCAGTGCGCGAAGGGCGAGGTCTGCACGTTCGTATCCGAGTGCCCCGCGTGCACGACGGCCACGCCGGCCTGTGCGGCGCCTTGCGTGTTGAAGGGCCACTGCGCGACCCCGGTCGTCACCGACACCTGCGTGGTGGGCGGCTGCTCGGGTGAACTGTGCGTCCCCGAGGGCCAGGAATTGGCGTCGCCGTGCCTGTGGGCCGACTGGTACCAGTGCCTCCAGTACAGCACCTGCGGCAACTTCGGCGCCAACGGGGCCTGTGGCTGGCAGGCGACCGCGAAGTTCGAGGAGTGCATGGGCGGCCTGGCATGCAGCGCCGACGCGACTTGCGGGGCCGGCTACGTCTGCACCAACGGCGTGTGCGTGAAGCCGGTGGACCCGACCGTCTGCCATGGGCCGGAGGACTGCAAGGCCGGGGCTCGCTGCGTCAGTGACATCGGCGGGGAGTGCGTGTACCCGGCGGACTGCCCGACGTGCACGCTCTGCACCGGGAAGTGCGTGGCGGACGCCACGGGCTGCAATACCGACTCCGACTGCAAGGCAGGCACGCACTGCTCGGTGTCCGACGGCGTCTGCGGCATGGACCCGAACCACATCAGCCAGATGTGCTACGGGACGTGCGTTCCCGACGTCGTGCCCACCGACTGCACCACCGACTCCGACTGCAAGGCCGGTTACGCCTGCCAGCAGACCACCGTGTGCCCGGACTGCGTGTACGCGACCCCGCCGTGCAAGGTGGCCTGCCAGATGAAGGGCCAGTGCGTGCTGAAGCCGGTCGAGTTCTGCACCTCCGACGCCGAGTGCGCGGTGGGCCAGTACTGCAACATCGACGCCTGCCCGACAGACGTCAACTGCGGCGCCGATCCGACCACCAACTGCGTGTGCACCGGGTCCTGCCAGCCCAAGGTCGTCCCGGTGACCTGCCTGTCCGACGCCGACTGCGCGACGTGGGAAACCTGTACGTACGCGGGCCCCGTCTACGACTCGGCGGGCAACCTGTCCTGCTGCCCGTACAACGCGCGCTGCACCTCGGACATCCCGTCCTGCCCGTCCGGTGAATGCGCGCTGAAGTCCGGCTACTGCTGGACCGACGCCGACTGCGCTTCCGGCCAGACGTGCGTGGGCGCCATCACCTGCCCGCCGAACGCCGAGTGCTTCGCGGCGGCCCAGGCGGGCAAGTGCACCGCGACGGAACCGTACCCGTGCCAGACCGACGCGGACTGCCCGGCCGGCGAGGCCTGCCTGTGGACCGGCGGCTGCCTCCCCTGCGACTGCGCGGCCAGCGACCCGACCTGCACCTGCCCGATGTGCATGCCGGCGGCGAACGGCTGGTGCGGGCCGGTTGCCTGTATCGACAAGGACGGCGACGGGTACTGCGCGACCGACGATTGCGACGATGCGAACCCGGCGGTGCACCCCGGCGCGATCGAAATCTGTGACGGGATCGACAACAACTGCAACGGCCAGGTGGACGAGGGCTGCAAGGCCCAGTGCTACAGCGACACGGACTGCGCATCGTACGAAACCTGCCAGATCGACTACACGGCCGGTGGCTCGGCCGGCCAGGCCTGCTGCCCGCCCAGCGCCTTCTGCGATTCCACGATGCCCCCGTGCGGCACCGGCGTCTGCATGCTGCAGGACGGCCTGTGCTGGACCGACGCCGACTGCGCGAACGGTGGTACCTGCAAGGGCGCGCGCAAGTGCCCGGCGGGCGCGATGTGCCTGCTGGCCGACGCGCCGGGGACCTGCACGGTGCCGACGCCGGCCCAGTGCTCGGTCGACAGCGACTGCGCGTCGAACCAGGCGTGCCGCGCGATCGCGGTGTGCCCGGCCTGCACGACAGCGACCCCGCCCTGCATGCTGCCCTGCGCGGTGGAGTACCAGTGCATGAACGCCTGCTTGACCAACGCCGACTGCGATGCCAGCCAGTACTGCGAAATCACCAAGTGCGACCCGGCCAGCGGCGTCAAGTGCATCGGTACGTACTACTGCCGGCCCTACGGCCTCGACTGATCAACCCGTCAAGCGCGTCGATTCGCAATGCCACGAATACCCGGCCAGCAACGTCGTCGAAAGGCCCGGAACATCGAGGAGGAACCGATGGACACCCCCCTGCGAAACCCGATCCTGGCCTGCGTGCTGGTGGCTTCGGCCGTGGCCTTCGGAGGATGCATCCCGATCGACAACCCGGGCCCGGGGCCCGGGTCGCGATACGTTTCGTGCGGCAGCGACTACGACTGCCCCGGCACCATGGTCTGCGACCGGGTGAACGGGATCTGCCTGTACCCGGGCGGCTGCTCCTCCGATTCCGAGTGCGCGGCCGGTTACGCCTGCGGGCTGGACGGCGCGTGCTACGCGGTTGCCACCACGCGGGAGTGCTACCGCGATTCGGACTGCGGGCAGGGATACGTCTGCGACGCCACCGGCGCCTGCGTGGGCACCGCGATCGCGGGATGCCTGCAAGACACCGACTGTGCCCTGGGTTCCTACTGCGGCACCGACGGGATGTGCTGGGTGCCGACCGAGTGCCTGGGCGCGCACGACTGCGCGGACGGGTACTTCTGCGCGACGGATCGCCGGTGCTTCTACCTGCCGACCTGCGCCGTGTCGGCCGACTGCCCGGTCGGCGACTACTGCGCCGCGGGCCAGTGCGTGGCGTACAACTTCTGCCAGGCGGACACCGATTGTCCGGCGAACGGCTACTGCGGAGCGGACGGTGGATGCTGGACGCTTCTGCGATGCTCGGTTTCCGCCGACTGCCTGTACGGCCAGCACTGCGCGGGTGACGGCCAGTGCCGCGAAGGATGCCTGGGCGATGCGGACTGCGCCTCCGGGACCTACTGCGCCGTGGACGCGACCTGCCAGTGACGCCCCGGTTTCACGTTCAGCCCTCGTTCCCCGCCGGAAGGTCCACCAGGAATCGCGCGCCGAGGCCCGGGAGCGGCTCGACCTGAAGGTGGCCGCGGTGCTGGGCGGCGATGCGGAAGCTGATGGCCAGGCCCAGCCCGGTCCCCTTGTCCCGCGGCTTCGTGGAAAAGAACGGATCGAAGATGCGGTCGATCAGTTCGGGGGCCAGTTCGGCACCGTGGTTTTCGAACACGATGTGCACCCGCCGATGCCCATCGACCACCGTTTCGGAGGCGGCGATGCGGATCACCTTGTCCGGGTTGGCTCCCGGGTACTTTTCGTTCAGGGCGTCCCGGGCGTTCGTCAGGAGGTTCAGGAAGATCTGCTGGATCTGCTGCCGCCGGCACCGCACCTCGGCCAGGCCTGGCGGCAGGTCGATATCGATGGCGATGTTCTCCTTCCGGAAGGGCGCCCGCACCAGCGACAGCGTTTCTTCCAGCATGTCCGCGACGCCCGCCGGAGTGCGGCTGTCGGTGTCCGGACGGGCGAACGACAGCAGGTTGCGGACGATGGTCGCCACGCGCTCGTTTTCGTGGATGATCGCTTCGGCGAGCGGGCGGACGACGTCGTCGGGATGGACCCGGTCGATGATCAACTGGGCGTAGTTCATCACGGCCATGATCGGGTTGTTGATTTCGTGGGCGACGCCGCTGGCCAGGGTACCGATGGACTCCAGTTTCTGCTGCTGTCGCAGGTAGGATTCCAGGCGTTCGCGCTCGCGCTCGGCGGTGCGCCGTTCGGACAGATCCTGTGCGGTGAAGACCCGGCCGGGCAGCGAACCCGTGCTTTCAGGCGATGAAACCGTCAGCAGGATGTCCAGCAGGGTGCCGTCGGCCCGCCGCAGCGTCGTTTCGCACGCGCGGGTTCCTGCCGGTTCCGCCGCCCCGCCGCCTGCAAGGGCGGTCAACTCGAACTCGCGCGTCGAGGCGAAAAGCCAGTCGACCTTCCGCCCCAGCACTTCGCCCCGGGGGTAACCGAGCATCGTGCACAGGAACATGTTGACGTCCACGAGGATCCCTTCGGACGTGACCCCGATGCCCACGGGCGCCGCCTCGAAGATGCCTCGGAGGGTCGCCGTCCGGGCCGCCAGGTCGGCCTCGGCCTGCGCCAGCCGCCGCTCGTTGTCCAGCCCCTCCAGGACGTGTTCCACCACCGGGCGCAGACGACCCATGAACGACAGGTTCTTGGCCAGGTAGTCCCGGGCCCCGGCCTTCATCATATCGACGGCGACCCCTTCGTCCCCGCGACCGGTCATGACGATGAAGGGTACCTTGCGACCTTCGCTGGCCAGTTGGCCCACCAGTTCCAGCACGTTCATGTCCGGGAGCTGGTAGTCCAGGAGCAGGAGCAGGTCGTCGTGTTCCCTCGCGATCCGGATCGCCTCGGCGCCAGTCCCGGCGCAAACGACGGTCAGGCCCGACCCCTCCAGCCGCAGCTGGATCAGGCTGGTCAGGTCCAGGTCGTCCTCGACCACGAGGATCGGGGTTCGCCGAGCCGTCGCAGTCCGGGGCGGATTCGGGGCCGGTTCATCCGGTGCCATGGCGTCATTCTCCATCCGCATCCCAGCACAGGAGGCAGACGTTCAGAGCGTGCGATTCTATGGGTTTTGGGAGGAACTTGCGAGAAGAGTCCCATGAATCCAGCCGGCACACAGGATATGTGCAGGCGCAGGGGCGTCAGGGCAGCGCCTCGTTGTATGTACAGGTCTTGCCGCCCGGCGGGTCGTACACGCCGTTGCCGTCCACGTCCACGTAGATCGGGTTGGTGACGAACCGCGGCGCGTTGGGCGAAATCCACGGGAAGCCCGTCGGCATGGGGTTGCGCCCGAAACCCATCACCACGACGTGGGCGTCCTGGGTCACCGGGACCTTCACCGTGCCGTCGAACTTCACCGCCGCGTTGGGCGACGTCGCCGGCACCTCCAGGACCTCGTCGCAGTTCACGTACACGCGGAAGGCCTCCATATCGACGTCGGGCATGCCTTCGATGTGCACCGCCAGGTCGATTTCCCCGTCCACGTCGGTGACCGTGTCGCCCATCCCCGCGGTGCCGTCGGCTTCCACCCGGGCGAAGCCGCCCAGGCTGACCAGCACTCGGCCGCCCTTCAGCGCAACGACCAGGTCGTCCAGGTTGAACTCGGACGGCGAGTCGGTCGGCGACGGGAAGTAGGTGCGCGACACGCCCGGCAGTTCGTAGTCGTGGGCGTCGGACGAACCCACGGCCGTGATCCGGTGCCCGAGGTTCAGGAACGACGTCCAGTAGTCGAACATCCCCTTGCCGCCGTTGAAGACCGCCTGCGGGCCGTTCATCAGTTCGATCATGTCCATGTTGAACGAAAACAGTTGTGCGTCGATCGGGAACCCCAGCCGCGTCGGGTCCTTCAGGCCCAGCGTGCCCGTCCGGGTGTCGTACAGGATGTCCGTGATCCAGCCCTGCGGGTGGTTCAGGCCGACCACGCGCGCGCCGCGAGCCCGGATCGCGTCGAACGACTGGGCCATGTCCAGCCCGTACCACCGGACGATCCCGCCCCGCCCGTCGATGTCCAGGCGCCGTTGCGCGCCCAGCATCGTCATGTGCTCGGGCATCGTGGCCGTGACCTCCTCGCCGATCACGGTGGCGACCCAGTCCTGCAGGCCGTCCGCCTCGACCCCGCTGCTCCAGTCGGACACGGCCTCGTGGTCGGTCGCCACCACCACCTCCAGTCCCTCGGCGGCGACGGTGGCGATGCGCTCCGGGATCGAAATGACGTTGTCCGGGCTGGGGGCCGCGTGGCAGTGCGTGTCGGCGTTCAGGTACCCGGTGGTGTCCACGACGTGGGACAGCGACGCCGAAAGCGCGGTCGACTGGTTCGCGGTGACCGTGACGGACCCCTTGTACATCGTGTACTCGAAGCCGTGCGTGACGGTGACGTCGTAGGTGTTGGGCACGATCGGGGCGCACGTCGGGACGCCGGTCGGGTGCATGCGCGTCACCAGGATGCCGCCACGATAGAAGTACACGCGGGCCGGGAGGCCCTTGCCCGTGTCGTCGATGATGGTCGCGCACACGGTGCCGCCCCGGTCCATCGCCAGGGTGACCGGGGTGCCGACGGCCGGGTCCACCGTGACGGGATCGGGGACGGGACGTCCGGTGATGCGCGGGATCAGGCGGTATCCGCCCATCTTCGCCCCGAAGTCGGGGAGCCGCCCGGCGAACCTGCCGTCGTCGCCGCTGACGAAGCCGTCCAGCACGCGCCACTGGCCATCGCCGTTCAGGGCTTCCAGGTCGATCGTCGCCCCGCCGATCGGGGCGCCCGTGTCGCGCTCGACCACGGTGCCCGAAACGTCCTTCAGCGTGTACGGCATGTCGGGGATGGGCGTCGGGTTGACGGCCTGCAGGTGCCGGACAGCGCTGTTGGGGTCGGTGGGGCCGGTGGCCACGAAGTATCGGACCGTCACGGCGTCGTCCGGATCCCCCTTGGGCCCGATCGAAAGCGGCCCGCCGACGATCTGGCTGAGATCCAGCAGCGCGGTGACGCCCGAGATGTTCATCGTCGCCAGGTCCGTGCCGTCCATCGCGAACGCCCAGGCGCCGTCGCCGCTGGAAGCCACCATCCACGGCACGCCCGTCTGCAGGTTGAACCCGCTGACCTGGAACCGGGTGTCGGAGTAGTAGGTGATCCTCGTCGATACGCCGAACAGGGTCTGGCATCCGCACAGCAGGTTTTTCGGCGTGGCGTCCTGGTTCGTGAACGTCACGCGGATTTCCAGCACGTTCGAGTCGGGGGCCAGCACGTAGTCCACGGTGGTGTCGATGCCCAGGGGAGTGCTGCGCGGGCGGACCTGCCCGGCCGAATACGCGGAATGGATCAGTTCGTCCTCGACCAGCCAGAAGGTATCGTCCGCGCCCGTGGCCCGCACGATCGCGGGGCCCCCGTCCGACCCGTCGGCGACCACCTCGACCCTGTCGGCGCGGAAGGCCCGCAGCACCGACTGGACGAAGTTCCCGATGTCCAGCGTGCCCATCATGATGCCCAGTTCCTGGAACCGTTCGGGGCCGGCCTGGCGGCAGCCGTTCACCGCCACCGCGTCCACCAGGATGCCGCCATACAGGTAGTAGGCGTTGTGGTGCTCGGCGGCCTCGATGACGTAGGCCACGTTGCCGTTCGCCATCAGGAAGTCGCCCGCGGTGCCGATGCCGTCGGGGCCGTCCACGCCGAACGCCGGGTCGATGGCCTGCCGCGCGAAGGACCGGCCCGGCACGGGGCAGCCTTCCACGAAGATCTTGTCCCGCTGGTCCGGGGGGATGTCGGGGAGCACGTCGCCGATGGCGTCGGGGAGCACGTCGCCCTGGGGGAGGTCGCCGATGGCCTCCCCGGGGACGTCCCGCGGCAGCGCATCGTCGATGGCTTCTTCCGGGACGTCGGCCACCGGCCCCGGGTCCGTGACGTCCGGCCCGCTGTCGGCGGGGTGCGACGTGCCGGAACCGCAGGCCGCGGCGAGCGTCAGGGCCAGGCACACCAGCCAGGAGCGGATCGGGAAGCGGGCTTGCATGTCGTCTCCGTCGGCGCTGGAAAGTGACTGTCCGACCGGTCCCAGCCGGGTTTCGGAACGGTACCATCGCTCCGGGCAGGGTACAATCTCGACGCGCGCACCGCGGCGCCGCAGTCGACTCGGGTTGATCAAAAGGAGGACCTACCATGGATTTCCAGGAACTGGTGGCAATGCGGTACAGCGTGCGGGCCTATCGACCGGACCCGGTGTCGGACGCGGACCTCGCGAAGGTGCTGGAAGCGGCACGCCTGGCCCCGACCGCTGCCAACAAGCAGCCCTTCCGGCTGCTGGCGATCCGGACCGCCGGGCGTTCCGAGGAACTGCAGCGCATCTATCACCGCCCCTGGTTCGGGGCCGCGCCGCTGCTGATCGGCGTCTGCGCCGTGCCGTCGGAAGGGTGGGTTCGCAAGGACGGCAAGAACCACGCGGACATCGACGCGGCGATCGTGATGGACCACATCGTGATGCAGGCCACGGACCTGGGCCTGGGGACGTGCTGGGTCTGCGCCTTCGACGTCGCCGCCGCCCGCGAGGTGCTGCACCTGCCGGAGGGCGTCGAGCCGATCGCCTTCACGCCGCTGGGCCGGCCCGCGGACGAGGCGAAGCCGAAGGTGCGGAAGGCGCTGGCCGACCTGCTGCTGGAGGGGTGACGCGTCGCCCTGCCACCGCGTGCCCCTCGGACGTCGGATCCGGCCTTTCATTTCGCGCGCGTCGTCGTTACCCTGTCCGCGATTTCCCCCTTCGGAGGCCCGCCGTGCGTGAATCCCGCCTGCCCGTCGCATTGCTGGTGCTGCTGGTGTCGCTGGGGGCGGTGTCGTGCTACGCGGACGGCGAACCGGTAACGGTCGGCGATCCCGGGCCGACCTCCGACGTGACGCCGGACATCGCGTCCGACGTCGAACGCGACAGCGTCATTCGGGATTGCGAGTGCGATTCCAGCACAGGGGATTGGGATACCGGGGACGTGCCGGACGTGCTCGACGTGCCCCCGACGCCTGATGCTCCCGACGCCCTCGAGATCCCCGACGTTCCGGCCGTCGATCCCGGCCGCGACTACGCCGACGTCCCCGAGGACCCGGGCCCGCCCGTCCCCTCCTTCAACCTCGTGAAGGACGGCGCCAGCAGCCACGTGATCGTGGTGGCCGACGACGCCAGCCCGTCCGAGCATAACGCCGCCATCGAGCTGCAGGCGCTGTTCCTGGAGGCCACCGGCCTGACGCTGCCGATCGTCGCCGCGCCCGACACGCCCGACACGCCACAGATCGTCATCGGCCAGGGCGCCGCCGCAATGGCGCTGGGCGTGGACCCGGACCCCGCCGACATCGGCGAGCAGGGCTATGTATTGCGCGCGGTCCCGCCCAGCGTGGTCATCGCGGGCACCCCGGGCGCCGGCACGATGTACGGCGTGCACCGGTTCGCCGAAACCGCGCTGAAGGTCCGCTGGACCGCGCCCGGCGTCACGATCGTGCCGAAGGTGACCGACGTCACGTTCCCGAATGCCGCCGACCTGGCGGTCCAGCCCGCGTTCAACTGGCGGCGGATCTACTACGCCTGGCCGGGCGCCGATCGCGCGTTCCTGGCGCACCAGGCCGACAACGACGGCGGCGACGGGCCCGACGCGACCTGGGGCCTGCAGCATTCCAACGCCGGGCAGGCGCATACCTGCTTCAATTTCATTTCGCCCGACGAGTACTTCGACACGCACCCGGAATACTTCAGCGAGATCGGCGGGGTCCGCATCCGGGAAGACACCCAGTTGTGCCTGACCAACCCCGACGTGCTGGACATCGTCACCGAAAAGATGCTGGCCAGCATGGCCGCGTCGCCGAACGTCCGCCAGTTCAACTTCAGCCAGATGGACCACTACAACGGGTGCGAGTGCCCGAAGTGCAAGGCGATGAACGAACTGTATGGCACCGCCGGCGGCACCCAGTTCTGGTTCGTCAGCGAACTGGCGAAGCGCACCGCGGCGGTGTACCCGGACAAGCAGATCGGCACGCTGGCCTACACGTACTCGGAAGAGCCGCCCGTCGGGCTGGTCCTGCACTCGAACGTCGCGATCTGGCTGTGCCACATGTACCCGTCGTGCGACAGCCACCCGATCCGCACGTGCGACAAGAACGCGGACTACAAGCGCCGCGCCGAAGCGTGGAGCCACCTGACGGGCCACCTGTACATCTGGCACTACATCGTCGACTTCATGCACTACTACAACCCGTTCCCGAACTTCTTCGCGCTGGCCGACAACCTGGGGTTCTATCGTGACATCGGGGTCGAAGGCATCTTCCTGCAGGGCATGGACCAGGGCGGCGGCGGCGAGTTCAGCCTGCTGCGGCCGTGGTTCGGCGCGAAATTGCTGTGGGATCCGACGCAGGACCCGGACCGGCTGATCCGGCGCTTCCTGGAGGACTACTACGGCGCGGCGTGGGGCCCGATGTACGACTGGATCCACCTGCTGCAGGACAAGGTGGATCACGACAACATCCACATGCACCTGTACACGAACCCGGCGCAGGGCTACCTGCCCGAGGACGTGGTCGTGACGGGCGAGGCGCTGTTCAAGGAGGCCGAGCAGATGGTCGCCGACGACCCGGTGCTGCTGGACCGGGTGCAGGTGGCCGCGATGCCGCTGGGGTACGCGCGGTTCTTCCCGCGCAACGGGTACCGCATCGAGGACGGCATGCTGCGCTGGAATCCGGGGCAGGCGACCTTCGATGAGGTGGGCGCGTTCATCGACATGATGAACAAGCACGGCTTCACGTCGATCCGCGAGGCGCAGGGCAGCCCCGACACCATGACGCTGCTGTACGTGATCCTGGGCGTGGACCAGCCGGTCAAGACGATTTCGAATGCCGGGCTGCAGGTGGACGTGGTGCCGATGCTGGCGGGGCGGGCGCTGCGGATCACGGACCGCGCCAGCGGCAAGACAGTGACCGCCTGGGACCGGCGCCCGGGCCTGTTCTATCCCTTCGCGGGGGGCCTGGAGGACCACGTCGGGGAAGGCATGAACTTCTTCGGCTGGGTCGAGCCCGGCACCGAAAGCGACGTGACCGAGCGGTCGATCACGGTCACCCTGACCACCTTCGACGGGCTGAACCTGGTGCGCACGATGACGCTGGACCCCGACCAGCCGATCCTGCGCGTCGTATCGACGGTGACCAACCCGGGGCCGGGCGCCCGGCAGACGCGGCTGCGCAGCCACTTCGAAATGGACCTGGGCGACGTGGCGACCACGCGCGTGGCGTACACGGGGAAGGACGGCGTGCCGGGCGACGAGGACATGACCGCCGTGGTCGCCGGCATGCGCGAAGGCCAGTACTTCCGCAAGGACCAGACCCCCGCGGGCCAGTGGACGTTCACGGGCAGCAAGGGGTTGCGCCTGACGCACCGCTTCACGCCGGTCGAGGTGGACTACACCCAGTTGTACGCGTACCCGGTGGAGTTGCAGGACCTGGAAATGGAAGTATCCGGTCTGCGCACCACGCTGCAGGCGGGCGAAAGCGTGACGATGCACACGGAAATCGAGGTGCGGCCGGTCAACTAGGGAGGGCTCGGGGCGGGGCGCTACGGGATGACCGCACCGGTGTCCGAGTCGATCTTCACGGTTGCGACTGTCTGACCGTTGATCGCCAGGCGGGTGACCGTCCAGAACGTGCCGTTGCCCAGGACCAGGCTGATGTTGTACCAGGCGTCGGCCGGGTCGCTGGGGAACGCCGCCAGCACCGCGGCCGGGGAGTCGATCGTCGGGAACACGTACGTCGTCGGAACCGCGTTGCAGTTTACGGACTGGCAGCTGCGGATGGCCGTGCATGCGCCATCCGACGTGTCGTAGTTCAGCGAGTCATCGACGGCGCCCTGATCCACGCAGAAGTTGCCCGTCCAGCCGGAGGGGCTTTCGAACGAGAAGCCGGTCCCCGAGATGGTCGGGCCCTTGTCCACGGCCTTGCCGTTCCGGTCGATGGAAATGCCGGCAATGCCGCCCATCCAGACCGTGCCCGGGAAGCCCGCCTCGAACATGGCCTTCATCTTCTGGAGCGTCTGCACGGCGGTCAGGGTGTGGACGTCGGGACTCGTCGGGCAGGCGAGCCGCGTGTTCGTATAGTCGGCGCAGGGCAGGGACCCGCCGACGCTCGGATTGTCGATGCCCGGATTGTCGGTGCCCGGAAGGTCGCCGACGTCGGTGCCGGACGTTCCGTCCGTCGGGCAGCCGCAAAGGGCGATCGTCGCCGCCAGGGCCAGGGTCGCGTTGAGGATCCGCATCAGTGTCTCCAAGGTTGAGGTTCGGCGCCATTTATACACCGTTCGGGCGGGAAGCGTGAAGCCCGGGGACCCGCCGCCATCGCCCGCTCCTCCCTCGACCTCGCCCGAGTCGTGGTCGGGACCCGCCGGGTTCGGAGCATTGCAGCCGCGGGGGGGGATTCGGTATCCTTCGTGCAGGCAGGCAGGTGGAGGAGCGAAATGGCCCGGCGGGCGGGTGCGGGGGGCGCGGCGAAGGTGTTCGTGGCGACCGGGATCCTGCTGGCAACGGCCTTGCCGGGGACGGCCAGGGCGGACTCGGCGCCGCCGATCGGATACTCGCTGTCGCGGGACGGGCAGGCGGTGACGATCTGTGCCGATTCCAGCGCTGCCGCGTACACGTGCGGCGGGGGCGGGCACGTGCTGCGGGTGGCCGCCGACGGGTCCACGGCCTACGTGCTGGCGGACTCGTGTGTGGACACCACCTGGCGGACGTGCTGGCTGGATCCCTGCGTACCCCCCGGCGACTGGAGGTACGGGCTGGTGGATCCGCTGCCGTGCAGTTCCACCGGAACCATGGCCTGGGAGCAGATCCATGTCGACTCGCTGATCGGCTGGAACTGCGCGGCGGCCCCCGAGGGCGGCACCCCCTGGGACGGCGTCCTGCCCTGGGACGACCAGTGGGTGTGCAAGTCGTCGTACCACGGCCCGTTCAGTTGCGACGCCGGCAGGGCCAGCGTGCCGACCCTGGTCGTCGCGATAGACCTGCTGCTGGCCGCGGCCGGCGTGCTGGTGCTGCGGTTCCGGCGGCGGTCGCGCCCATGAGCCCCTGCCTGGCGGCGCTGCTGCTGACGCTGGCCGTGGAAGTGCCGGTCGTGACCCTGGTGTACCTTCGCCCGGGCCGACAGGCGCTGCGTGCGCTGGCGCTGGCGGTCGTCGTGAACCTCGTGACGAACCCCTTTCTGTGCGTCGTGCTGCGCCGGTGGATGCCGACGTGGGACTCGGCCGTGCTGCTGGGCGAGGTGCTGGCGGTGACCCTCGAGGCCCTGGCCTACTGGGCGGTGCTGCGGCCTCGGTCGGTCGGGCGCGCGATGCTGGCCTCCGGGCTGGCCAACCTGCTGTCGTTCGCCATCGGCCTGTGGGTGCTGTAGCGGCAATCACGGAGCGAGTTCAGGAATGCGCCATACACGGCAGGGACGTTGGCCGGTCTGAATCGCGAATTCCCGACGGATCTTCTGCATCTCGACGACCAGGCGGACCTTCTCTTCCGGGGGCAACAAGGCTCGCTGCTGTCGATACGCTTTCGCCCTCAAGGCCAGTACCGGGTCGAAACTAGGCATCGAGTGTCCTCTTGAAGCGATTGAACTTCTCTGCAAGCCCGTGCTTGTTCAGGAGGGAATGGAAGCAGTCCCAATCAACTCGTTCGCGGTAGTCTTCGATCATCGACGCCAGTCGCTGTTTGTCTTTGGCCCGACCCAACTGAATCATGATTGCCAGAAGATGTTCCAGTGGGAAGACCAGGACTTGAACGCCGAACAGGGTCAGCGGCCTGGCTTCGCGCATTGCGTCCTCTTCCAGGCTGCCCGGGGCGAAGGCGAGAAACTGGACGGATACCCCGGCGATATCGATATGGTCACCGTCAATGGTGTCGAAGCCTCGGGAGGCCAACTCGGAGAAGATCGGGGCCAGCGTCACGATCAACCCGCTGGAAGGCGGCAATTGAATCGTGACGTCGAGATCCTCCGTGAACACCGGGTCGATGTACATGTTGAGCGCCATGGCACCACTGATCGCCCAACGCGAGTAGAACCCCCCGTCCTGGAGTTCCTGCAACGTCTGAAGGGTTTCTTGCACGGGCCGCCTCCGTCGAGGATTATCGCATCGAGGTTCATCGGGTACAACGCGGCGAGGGTCCACCAGCCGCCCGCGGCGCGTCATGGACGCGCGAGTTACAGTGCCCCGGCGTGCCAGCGGCGGCCGGTCGCGTCGTCGTAGGCGACCAGCACGCCGATGCGTTCCAGCATGTCCAGGTGGCGGCGGACGGTGGCGGGGACCGCGCCGGTGAAGGCGCCGGTGATGTCGGATGCGGCGCAGGTGCCGGGACGCGCGGCGACGATGTCGCGAACGGCCTTGATCTGCTGAAAGCGGTCCTTCGGCCAGGGGACCGGTGCGGCGACGACGGCGGCCGAGGGCCGGGTCGGGGTGGCGGTGTCCATGCCGTCCAGCGTCTGCTGCACCGCGGGCGCCAGGCCGGCGCGGGCGCGCTGGAAGTCGGGACGCAGCCACCGGATCGTGCCCTGGGCCTCCTCGGCCGCGCGGATCGCGTTGAGGCTGACCAGCCGCGTCAGCACCTCGTCGTCGGGCAGGTCCACGGGCCATCCGTAGGCGTCCGCCACCGCGGCGTCCAGGTCGTCGTGCAGCGAACGCAGCACGCCGATCAGCGCGGTGTCGTGGAAGGCCCGTTCCTTGGGCGACAGTGCAGGGCCGCCCGCCGCCGCCTCGCGAGCGCGTTCCAGCCCGTTGTACATGCCGGTCAGCGTCACGTCGGGATGGGTGGCCTGCACCTGCTTGCGGTGCGCGTCCAGGTGCTCGGCGAGGTGGCGGATGCGGTCCTTCTGCGCGTCGTTGGCGTCGGGGAAGGGGAAGGGGTCGAAGCACTGAGCGTGGACGTACCTTGGTCTGTTCTCAAGTGTGCTGCCACGTGCGAGCGCCCAAACGAGATGGAACCGGCAACTCAGCACACCAAGGGTGACAGAATCAGGTATTGCAACAGTGATCACGGAATCGTCCGGGAGAACGGCTTCGTCCACAAAGCAGAAAATGCGGTGCTTGGCGGTCGCCGGTGTCGCGATGAACCTCTTCAGGCCACTCAGCGCAGGCCTCAACTCTCGTCGGGGTTCCCCGAATACCCACCACTTCTCGGCATAGCTGGAACGGCGATTCAAGTCGCGTTCCGGTTTCACTCTTTCCAATATCCATTGGAATGCCTCCGGGAACGAGTCGCGGACTTCCTCCAGCGTGAGGCCGAAGAAATCGAGAACCCGAACTCCGCGAGCCGTCGCCAGGAGATCCTTCCCGTTGAGGAGTTGTCTGAAATGCTCGAGAAGTCCTGAACGTCCACCCAGGCCCACAAGTTCGAAGTCGCCGGGACCAACCATGAACCCGGCGCCAACCAGTTGGACTCCGCGGTAGCACAACCCCTGATTGGCCTTCAACGCGACCGCGCCCGCCACGTCCGCGCCGCCGGACAGATCCGCGTGAATCCTTGCGACGGTCTTGTATTCCACGTCCACCAACCGCGCTGCTCCGACCGCCGCAGCGTCGCCGTCCTCCTCGCGCACCACCCGGCCCAGCATCGCCTGCTCGGTCAGCGCGTCCGCCCGGCACCCGACCGACATCGCGATGCGCACCGACGCGCCGTCGATGACCCACGGGTGGTCCGGGATCGCCCACGCGATCACCACGGGGTCCTTGTCCGCCTTCAGATGCCGCTCCAGCACCTTGCGGTTGAACGCCTGCGTGATGCTGTTGGTGGTGATGAAGCCGAACCGCCGGACCTTCCCCTGCCGCACCAGCAGCGCGGCATGTTCCCACCAGTACATGACCAGGTCCGCGGATCCATCGACGTCGGGCCACGCCTTGCGCAGCGCCTCCGTGAAGCCGTCGCCCAGCGCCTCGCGCATCCGCTTGTTGCCGACGAACGGCGGATTGCTGACGATGAAGTCCGCGTCCGGCCACTCGGCGGGACGGGCGTTCGGATAGTCGAACACGCCCACCTGCGCGGTTTCGTCGGGCACGTCGCGGCCGGTGATCGCGCTGACCTTGGTCTTGCCCATGTCCCAGACCGTGACCGGGCGGCCCTGCGCGTCGCGCCGCATCACCGGTGCGTCGTGGTCCAGGATCGCGTCGCGGCACACGATGTTGCGGCCGTCGCGCAGCACCGGGTCCGCGAACGTGACGCCCGCCCGGCGCGCCCACTGCAGGTAGCCCAGCCACAGCACCAGGTCCGCGATGGCCTGCGCGCGCGGGTTCACCTCGATGCCCAGGAACTGCTCGGGTACCACCCGCACGCCGGCCAGTTCCATCGACTGCTGCACGTCGCCCAGGTCGGACAGCTCGCGCAGCACCTCGGCTTCCAGTTCCTTCAGCAGGTCGAACGTCACGTACAGGAAATTCCCGGTGCCGCAGGCCGGGTCCAGGATCTTCAGCGCGCACAGCCGCTGCAGGAAGTCGCGGATGCCCTTCACCGCGCGGCGCCGCTCGACCGGCCCGGCCGGACCGTCCTCGGGTTCCATCACCTGCCGCGCGGCGCCGCGGACCGCGTCCCACTCGGCGCGCAGAGGCTCGATGACGGTGGGGCGCACCAGCCGCTCGATGTACTCGCGCGGCGTGAAGTGGGCGCCCAGCTTGTGGCGTTCGTTCTTGTCCAGCGCGCGCTCCAGCATGGTGCCGAAGATCGCCGGTTCCACGTCGGACCAGTCGCACTTGGCGGCCATCAGCAGTTGCCGCAGTTGCGCCGCGGTCAGCGCCATCGCGTGGACCTCGCGGAACAGGCCGCCGTTGAACCGTCGGATCGGGTGCGGGCCGTACATGCCGCCGCGGTTCATTTCCTTCCACAGCGCCTCGATGCCGGCCGGGAAGCGGTCGGGGTGCGGGACCCACACGTCTTCCAGCGTCCGGGTGAACAGGTGGTCTTCCAGCAGGCCCACGTCTTCCGCGAACATCGTGAACAGGCAGCGCATCAGGAAGCGGGCGACCACCTCGGCGTGGGTTCCGTCCGATTCCAGCGACCGGGCCAGGTCGGCGAGGTAGGTGGCGACCTCGCGGGTCACCTTCGCGGCGCGGCGGGTGGGGTCCAGCGACCACGGGTCCGTGAAGATCGTCGCCAGTTCCCGGCGGACGTCGTCGCGGACCAGGTCGGCCAGCGGGATCGTGCGCCGAGCGCCATAGCGGCCGTAGGCGCCGCCGAAGCCGGACCACACTTCGAAGCAGTGGCCGATGTCGCAGGTCAGCAGGAACGGCGGGCGGCCTTCCGGCAGGTTCACCGCGTAGTTGTGCGCCTGGGCGAATGCGCGTTCCATCATCGCCTGCCAGGCGGTGCGGTCGCGACGGGTGCCGGGGCCGGCGGCGTCGGGCGCCTGGGCCTGCTTGGCTTCGATGACGAAGCAGCCCTTCTTGTAGAAGTCGATGCGGTCGACCGATTCGTGGCCGTCGGGGTGCGGGATGCGGATCGGCTTTTCGAACCGGTAGTCTTCGAACGTTTCGCCCTGGGACGGCGGCCGCGCGACGCCCAGCACGTCACACAGGTCCACGAAGAACGGCTGGGCGTTGGCCCGCTCCGACCCGGCGCTGCCCATCCAGCGCGACAGGAACTCCTGGACGGTGGGCATCGATGCTCCTCGCGTGCGACGGGATCGTAGTCCCGGCGAGGGGCGGGGGGCAACCTCGCCACCGGGTGAACGCTACCGGAGGGTCGGTGGCAGGCTGCGCTTCGATTCAGCCACCCACGCGACGTACTTCGATAGGTTCCGCGTTCTGGGGGGGGCCAGGGTGGTGGAAGGGGCAAGATCCCTTGCAGTGGCACTGCGGCTCCCGGCGTCCCCAATGCGCCGCACCGTCCAACCCACCGACGAGCCCACAGACGAGCAGAATCCAGAAGAGAATCGTCATCGGGTCTCCAGCCACGTTACCCTTCGGCCTCGAGTGTACGACGCCGGTGCGACCTGCGCGACGAGGTGGGTGCCCCGGCCCGACTACTTCGCGAACGTATACGTGACGCCGAAGTTGATGACCGCGGAATGGAACATGTGGTTGACCAGGTCGGCGCCGTATCCGCAGCCCGCCCAGCCGATTTCCGCGAAGACGCCCAGGTTGAAGGGGAAGGTGTACTGGAAGCCGGGCAGCACCTTCACGCTCCAGCCGCCGCGGGAGGGCGTGCCCGACGGGGCGCTGATGGGCGGCGCGAACACCGTGAAGCCCGCCGCGAACCGCAGGTAGGGCAGGAACTGGCCGCGGTCGCCGAACGGATAGTAGCCGCGGGCCGTCCCCATGAAGGAGATCTGGGGCGAGTCGTCCTCGGAGCTGCGGGCGCCCCGGGGCTCGTACCCGTTGATGTCCAGCAGGCCGCCCAGCGAGACGTAGTCCCAGACCGCGCAGTCGGCGATCAGCGAAATGCCCCCCGAGAACCGGTCTGCCATCGACCCCTGGTTCCCGTGGCTGGACGCCTGCTCGCGCGGGGCCAGCCAGAGGTTGGTGGAAATGCCGATCAGCACGTCGCCCGTTGCGGCGCGCGCGTCGGGCGGGAACGCCAGCGCGGCCAGCACCAGCAGGGACGGGAGGAACAGGCGGGGAGTCGTCACGGGAACCTCGTCGCGTTCGGGTTTCAGGGGGACCTGGGCTGCAGTTCCGCGCCGCCGTAGGCATCGACGTATTCGCGCCACACGCCTTCGCAGTCCGGGCGCAGCGTGCAGCCCGTGCATTGTTCGGGGAAGGCCTTGCCTTCCACGGTGCGGTCGCGCGACCAGTAGCGAGCGTCCTGGTCCAGTTGGCGGACCTCGCTGCGGTACCCTGCGCGGTAGGTGGCTTCGCTGGCCTGGGCGGCGCGGGGACCCAGCAGGCACGGCGGGATCGCCTCGGTGACCGCGTCGCATCCGCGCGATTCCAGCAGGTCCAGCGCGGCGTGCACGAACGGCATCGCGTCGGTGTAGCGCGGCACGACGGCCTCGAACTCGCGGCGGGCGTTGCCCAGCGCGTGGGGGAAGGTCAGGTTGAAGCGGCGCGCCCCCGCGGCGGACAGACGGTCGGCCAGCGCGGGCAGGTGGGGCACGTTCAAGCGGGACATCACGGTCTTGATGGTGACCTTTTCGCCGACGGCGAACAGCGCGTCCAGGCCGGCCATCACCTGGTCGAACGACCCCGGCACGCGGGTCACGGCGTCATGGACGTCCGCGTTCGGGCCGTGCACCGCCACCACGAAGCGCAGGCCCTTGCCGACCAGGCGTTCGCGTACGGCGGGCAGCGACAGCAGGCGGCCGTTGGTCTGCAGGCCCACCGCCAGCCCCAGCGAGCGGGCCGCATCGACCAGCGCGGGCAGGTCCTTGCGGATCGTCGGCTCGCCGCCGGTGAAGGTGACCAGCGTGAAGCCCCGTGCGGCGGCGTCCTGCAGTTCCGCGGCGACCTCGGCGGAAGAGCGCCAGTCCCGGCCGCGGTGCAGCATCGCGCCGTCCCGCTGGTCCGCCACGACGCAGTGGATGCAGCAGTTGTTGCAGGCGTACGAAAGCTTGATGTCCACGTGCCGGACCATGGCGGGTAGGGTACCGGAAAAACGTCGAGTCCGCCCGGATTGGAAAGCCGGGGGGGAAGATCGTAGGATGCCTTCACTGGGTGGAAGAGGCATCGACGTGCATCGCGTTGACTGTTCGTTCGGCACGTGGGCCTGGGCGGCGATGGCCCTGCTGGGGGCGGTGACGTTGGCGTCGTGCGATGGCGGCGGGCCGGTCGCGCTGGATGTGCCGGGGGTCGATGCCGTCGATCCGGGCGGGGAGGGCGTTGATTCCGTTTCGGATGGAAGCGCGGACGACCCGGGCCGGGAGACGGTGGACGAAGTCGCGGCGTTCGACGACACGGAGGCCGGGGATTCGGGGGCGGAGGCGTGCGCGCCGACCTGCGGCGACCACAACTGCGGCGACGACGGTTGCGGCGGAAGCTGCGGGACGTGCGAGGTCGGCTGGCAGTGCATGGAAGGCCACTGCGCCATCGTCGATGTGGGCAATTGCACGTTCCGCGAGTGCGGCTCGGACGAGATGGGCGGGACGTGCGGTACCTGCATCGACGGGACGGTGTGCGACGAGTTGAGGGGCAAGTGCGTCTACGGCGGCCCCTGGCCCCCGGTCACGACGTGGGGCCCGGCGGGCGTCGCATCCCAACTGCAGACACCGGCGGATGCGGCGGTGATCGCATCGACCTGTTTCGACTATACCGGGGACGGCGCGGGGGACAACGGCCTCAAGGCGCTGGCCAGCCAGGTGAACGGCCCGCTGGCGACCCTGGTCGCGCCGGACACGACGATGCTCCTGTTCGAACTGCAGGGCGTGGCCGATTTCGCGAACACCGCGTCCTTCCCGTTGAACGGCCTGCGGGGCCGATCCGCCGCGACTCCGCCAGCGACGTCCGGCGACTTCCGGATCCTGGAGGGTTCGTACAATGCGGACCTCGGCCTCCCGGTGATCCGTTTCGAGGGCGCCTCGATCGCGGAAGGCAGGCTGGCCGCGGGCCCCGCGAACTTCCAGTTGTCGATCCCGGTGCAGACCGACCTGGTGATCGACGTGACGCTGATCCAGGCGCAGGTGAAGGGCGACATCCTGCCGGGCGCGTCCGCCGACGGCTTCGAACTGCAGAACGGCGTGCTGTCGGGCGTGCTGACGAAGCAGCAGATGGACACGGCGATCGCGAAGCTGCAGGCCTCCTGCGACGCGGCACCGGCAGCGGCGAAGCCGGATTTCTGCAAGTACCTGCAGGTGTCGGTGTCCGCTTTCAACGTGATGTTCGACCTTCACCAGAATGGCGACGGTACCTTCAGCGCGAAGTCGAAGGACCTGCCGGGCGACGCCGCCTCGGTCTGCCTGTCCTATCGCTTGTCGAAGGCGCGGATCGTCGGGTACCAGCCGGTCGCAACCCCGTAGGCGTCGCCTACAGCGCCGCGATGTCCAGGCCGCCGACGCGCAGGGCGCGGACGCCTTCCAGCGCCGCGAGGGCGCCTTCCAGCGTGGTGATGCAGGGGACGCCGGTCTGCAGCGCGGCCAGGCGGATGGCGCCGGCGTCGGTGCGGCCCCGGCCGCCGCGCGGGGTGTTGAACACCAGCCCGACGTTTTCGCGCTTCAACAGGGCCACCGCGTCCGCGCCGCCTTCGCCCAGCTTGGCGACGACCTGTGCGATCACGCCGTGCCTAGCCAGGAATTCGGCGGTGCCTTCGGTGGCGTGGACGGGCAGGCCCAGGTCCTTCAGCCCCCGGGCCAGTTCCACGGCGCCGCGGCGCGTCTTGTCGCGCTCGTTGAGGCTGACGAACACCGGCGCCTGCTCGGGCAGCCGCATGCCGGCCGCGCGCAACGCCTTGAACAGGGCCAGGCCCAGCGACGGGCCGGACCCCAGCACTTCGCCGGTGGACCGCATTTCCGGGCCCAGCACCGGATCCACGCCCAGGCGGCTGAACGGGAACACCGGCACCTTCACCCACACGCGACCCCGGGCATCCGGCGCCGGGGGCTTCAATTCAGCCAGCGTGCGACCGGCCATCAGCCGGGCGGCCAGGCGGGCCCACGGGGCGCCCGAGGCCTTGTGCAGGAACGGCACCGTGCGCGAGGCACGGGGGTTCACTTCCAGCAGGTACAGCTTGTTGTCGGCCAGCGCGAACTGCAGGTTCATCAGGCCGACCGCGCCGACCTCGACCGCCAGCATGCGCGCGATTTCGACCATCCGCGCGGCGACCTCGGGCCGCAGGCGCTGGGTCGGGAACACCTGCATCGAATCGCCCGAGTGGATGCCGGCCGGCTCGATGTGTTCCAGGATGCCGCACGGGTGCACGTCGTGACCGTCGGCCAGCACGTCCAGGTCCAGTTCCAGCGCGTCTTCCAGGAAGCGGTCCAGCAGCAGCGGGCTGTCTTCCGTGACCCGCATGGCCGTGGCCACCCGGCGGCGCAGTTCGTCCTCGTCGAACACGATCGCCATGCCTTCGCCGCCCAGCACGAACGACGGGCGCAGCATGAGCGGGTAGCCCAGGTCCGCCGCGGCGGCCAGCGCTTCCGTCTGGCTGCACGCGGTGCGGCTTTCGGGGATCGCGATGTCCAGGCGGTTGCAGAGGTCCGCGAACATGCGGCGGTCTTCCGCCAGGTCGATGCCCGTGGTCTGCGTGCCCAGGATGCGGACGCCTTCCCGGTGCAGGCGCGCGGCGACCTTCAGAGGCGTCTGGCCGCCCAGCCCGACGATGACGCCCAACGGTTTTTCGCGTCGGCACACGGCCAGCACGTCCTCGCCGGTCACGGGTTCGAAGTACAGGCGGTCCGCGGTGTCGAAGTCGGTGGACACTGTTTCGGGATTGCAGTTGTACAGGATGGCCTTCAGTCCTTCGTCGCGCAGGCCTTCGACGGCCGACACGCAGCAGGTGTCGAACTCCAGCCCCTGGCCGATGCGGTTCGGGCCGCTGCCCAGGATGATCACGGCCTTGTCGCCCAGCCCCTCGCCTTCGCCCTGGACGCCATACGCGCTGTAGAAGTAGGGCGTCGCGGCCTCGAACTCGCCGGCGCAGGTATCGACGCCGCGGTAGGCGGGGTCGGGGCGCATCGCGGCCAGTTCGTCTTCCGTGATCCCGGCGGCGGCGGCCAGTTCCGGATCCGACAGGCCCAGGGACTTGCAGTCCTGCAGCAGGGTCGGCGAAATGGGGCCGCCCCGGCAGGACGCCATGCCGGTCAGGCCGTCCACGACCTGTGCGATCTGGTCCAGGAACCAGGGATCCCATTCGGTGGCCCGGTGGATCGCGGTGCGGGGCCAGCCGCGGCGGAAGGCTTCGATGATGTGGAACAGGCGATCGGGGGTCGCTTCCCGCAGGATGGCGGACAGTTCGTCGTCGGTCAGGTGAGCTACCGGGCCCAGCAGGCGGGGGTTGCGCATTTCCGTCGAACGGATGGCCTTGCCCAGCGCTTCCGCGAACGTGCGGCCCAGCGCCATCGCTTCCCCGATGGACTGCATGCGCGTGGTCAGGCGGGGCGCCAGGCCGGGGAACTTTTCGAACGCCCAGCGGGGCACCTTCACGCACACGTAGTCCAGGCTGGGCTCGAAGGCCGCGACCGTGGTCTTGGTGATGCGGTTGGGCAGTTCGTCCAGCGTGTAGCCCAGGGCCAGCAGCGTGGCGACGCGGGCGATCGGGTAGCCCGTCGCCTTGGATGCCAGCGCCGACGAGCGGCTGACGCGCGGGTTCATTTCGACGACGATCATGCGGCCCGTTTCGGGATGCAGCGCGAACTGCACGTTGGACCCGCCGCAGGACACGCCGATGCGGCGCAGGATGCGCAGGGACCAGTCCCGCAGCGTCTGCAGTTCGCGGTCGGTCAGCGTCTGCGCGGGCGCCACGGTGATCGAGTCGCCGGTGTGGACGCCCATGGGGTCCACGTTTTCGATGCTGCAGACCATGATGCCGTTGTCGGCCTGGTCCCGGATGACTTCCAGCTCGAATTCCTTCCAGCCGACCAGCGATTCTTCCACCTGGACGCTGCCGATGGGGCTGGCACGCAGGCCCAGTTCCAGCAGCGCGCGGGCCTCGTCCTCGTTGGTGGCGACGCCGCCGCCCTCGCCGCCCAGCGTGAAGGACGGCCGCAGGATGACGGGGTAGCCCAGCACCGCCGCGTAGGCCAGGCCCTCGTCGATCCCGTGGACCATTTCGCCGCGGCTGCACTGCAGGCCGATCGATTCCATCGCGTGGCGGAACAGTTCCCGGTCCTCGGCCATCTTGATGGACGCGATTTCGGCGCCCAGCAAGCGCACGCCGAATTCCTTCCACAGGCCGCGGTCGTCGCATTCCACGGCCAGGTTCAGCGCGGTCTGGCCGCCCAGCGTGGTCAGCACGCCATCGACGTGCTCGCGTTCCAGGATGCGGCGCACGACCCAGGGGCGCAGCGGTTCGATGTAGGTGGCGTCGCACAGGCCCGGTTCGGTCATCACCGTCGCCGGGTTCGGGTTCAGCAGCACGACGCGGAGGCCTTCCTCCTTCAGCGCGCGGACTGCCTGGACGCCCGAGTAGTCGAACTCGCAGGCCTGCCCGATGACGATGGGGCCCGACCCGATGACCAGGATCGTTTTCAGGGACGGGTCACGGGGCATGACGGGCCTCCATGGCCTCGACGAAGCGGTCGAACAGCACCAGCGAGTCGCGAGGGCCCGGGCTGGCTTCGGGGTGGAACTGGACGCTGAACACGGGGCGATCCCGCAGGGCCAGGCCTTCGATGGTCCGGTCGTGCAGCGAGATGTGCGTCACGTGGAGGTCGGGGGGCAGCGACGCCGGGTCGATCGAAAAGCCGTGGTTCTGGCTGGTGATCCACACGCGACCGGTGGCGACGTCCTGAACCGGGTGGTTGGTGCCGCGATGGCCGAAGGGCAGCTTGAACGTGCGGGCGCCCAGCGCCAGGCCGAGGATCTGGTGGCCCAGGCAGATGCCGAACACCGGCAGGGCCTTGTCCTGCAACAGGCGTCGCACCGTGGCGATGCCCGCATCGACCATGGCCGGGTTGCCGGGGCCGTTGGACAGGAACACGCCATCGGGGGCGAAGTCCAGGATTTCGCGGGCGTCCACGCCGGACGGGAAGGCCGTCACCCGGCAGCCGCGCCAGATCAGGTTGCGGACGATGTTGCGCTTCATGCCGAAGTCGATCGCCGCGACGCGCGCCGGGAAGGCGGCCTTGCGGCAATGGACCGGGCTTTCGGTTTCGCCGTCGGTCAGCAGGAACGGGGTGGGTTCGGGCACGGTCACGCGACGGGACAGGTCCTCGTGGTCGATGCCCTGCCAGGCGGCCAGTTCCTGGCGCAACTCGTCCACCGGCGTGCCGTCGGTCGAAATCGCGGCCTTCATGGCGCCGCGGTCGCGCAGGTGGCGGACCAGCGCGCGGACGTCGATGCCTTCCAGGCCCGGCACGTTCTGGGCGCGCAGGTAGTCGTCGAGGGTGCCCGAAGCGCGCCAGTTGCTGTGCAGCCGCGCCCGGTGGGTGATCACGAAGCCCGCGAGGTGGATGCGGCGGCTTTCCACGTCCTCGGGATTGACGCCGTAGTTGCCGACGTGGGGGACGGTCAGGGACAGGATCTGCCCGCAGTACGACGGGTCGGTCAGCGCTTCCTGGTAGCCGGCCATCGCGGTCGAAAAGACCGCTTCGCCCAGCCGGACGCCGCGCCAGCCGAAGGGAACGCCGTGGAAGAGGGTGCCGTCTTCGAGCAGCAACACGCCGTCGCCGGTCCATGGCGGGGCGACAGGCTGGCGCTCACGAACGCTCACGGAACCTCCCCGCCCGGGCGCCGCGGCGCAGGCGTCGAACCGGCGAAAGGGTAGTCGAGGAACAGGGGGCGTGTCAACGGATGGGACGCAGAAGGCCGCGCTCAGTGCAGCTTCGCGTCCCTTACCAGATCGGCGATGTCGCGGTTCCAGCGGCCGGAGTAGAAGCCCCAGTCCTTCGATGCGATCAGGTTGCGCGTGATGGCCAACTGGACGGCCACCGCCTCCCGGGCTGCCTCGCCGTCCACGTCCCACAGGGCGCGGGCCAGGAAGAAGTGGTTCAGAGGATGGTCGGGATGTCGCTGCACGGCCCGTTCCAGCAACTCCAGGCCCTTGTCCGAGTCGCCGATGCCCTGGGGCCAAGCGGGTGCCTTGACATACAGCATGCCCAGCACGCGCAGGGGGCCGCCCTTGTCGAAGTCCGGAGCGCCCTCCACGGCCTTCTTCAGCGACCTTTCCACCCTGGGCAGGTCCTTCAGGGCCTTCAGCGGATGGTGGATGATCAACTGGCCCAGGTTCACGGCCACCAGGTAGAGGCCCACGGGGTCGTTGGTGGTGCCGAACAGCATGCGATCGGCCCACCACTTGCCTTCGCCGGCCAGCTTTTCGGAAAGCGCTATCGTGGTTTCACCCGCGGCCAGATCGGCGGCGATCTTGGATGCCAGAAGGTTCTGGGCAGGGGTCGGGATGATGACCTGGCGCAGCGACGCCAGCGCGCACTCCAGGTCTTCCTTCGTCGGTGCGGGAGGCAGGGATTCGGGCCCGGTGGGCGGGTGCTCGGGACAGTCCTGGAGACTGTCGAACCTCACGAGGCCCGTGACGGGCCCGCAGGCCAGGAAGGCGCCGGCCAGCGCCCGGGCGATCACCGCAAGGGCGGCGCGACGCATGCCGGGCGATGGACGGTGGTTCACTTCCACGGGAACCTCATCGCGTCATGACCCAGGCGTTGCAGTCGGGCGATTCTGGTCGAACCCTGCCGCTTCTGTCAAGGCGCGCCGACGGCGTGCCAAACTGGAGGTCGCCTGCAAGGCGTTCGGAAATGCAACCCGTGGACTTGACGGAAACGGGGGGGCGTGGTCGAATCCGGGCAACCCGTTTGTGGGTGTTGGCTGTCCTTTTTTCAGGAGTAGATCCATGCGCACGTCCATCGTTGCCTTGATCGTGTCGGTGATGGCCCTGTCGGTGATCGCCTGCGGGCCCGGCCTGAAGGCCCCCAAGATGGCCGACGGCAGCAAGATCGGCCTGTTCATCGTGTTCGATCGGAACATCTCCGCCGACGCCGAGCCGGACAAACTGGCCCAGCGGACCCAGATGTCGGAGTACCTCGAAGCGGACCTCCCGAAGCTGCTGACGAAGTACGACTACGACGTCCAGACGCTGGCCAACGCGGCCGATTTCGTCCCCGGCCCGAACAAGTACCTGATGACCGCCCGGGTGCTGTCCTACAGCGCCGGAAGCAAGGGCGCGCGCATCGCCGGCGCCCTCATGGGCGGCTGGGGCGGCCAGATCGCCGGTGACAAGGGCGCGGCGTTCCTGGACCTCGAGTACAAGGTGGTCGGCGAGAAGGGGAAGGTCGTGGGCAACGACATCAACCTGCGGACGACCGACCCGAACTGGCAGGTGGTGGTCCGCATGGTGGACTCGGCCGTGCTGAAGGGCACGTCCAAGGCCATGCAGAAGCTGTACAAGAAGTAGGCGCCGCCCCCGGTTCACTCCCCCGGCCCCAGCCGCTTCCACCCGTCCACCTGGACCTCCCACTCGTAGCCCAGGCGTTCGTTTTCCAGGCGCACCTTGATCGGGTGCCGATCCGCGCCTTCGCCGGCCCACTGCAGGAAATCCAGGTGCGCGGTCACGCCGCCCCAGGACACTTCCCGATGGAGCAGGTCGCCGGTGGCCGGGTCATCAACCTCGCGGACGGCGGTCCGGCCGATCACGCAGGTGCGTTCGGGGGACCCGTTCGGGTGCGCGGGCGCGCCTGTCCCGGCGACGGCAGTCCGGTCGCAGCCGCCGAAGAAGGCCCAGCGGACGTCCGCGAGGAGGAAGCGCGGATCGAGGCGCTCGAGGCCGGCGGCGCGGGCCTCGGAGGTGACGGTGCCGCCGTCGTCGCGGACGGTCAGGAGGCGGTTCCCGGTGGGGGCCAGCACCAGGAGGTCCAGGCGGGAGCCACGCTTCTGAACGACGCCACGGCCCAGGAAGGACCGTCCGCCGGCCTTCAGCCACAACGATTGTTCGATGCGGGCGTCGGGGGTCAGGGAAGCCGGATCGATCGGGCCGGGCGCGGGGATGGGCGCGCGGGAATGACAGGTCGTCCCGGCCAGAAGGGCCGCGAAGGCCAGCAGGGTCGCGAAGGCCCGGAGGGTCGGGGCGCGGAAGTCACGACGAGGCATGGCGGCCTCCCTGTGAAACGGCGCGGATCGCGAAGGTGAGCGCGCAGAGGATGACGATGCCGGCGCCGACCGTGACGCCGACCGACGCGAGGGCCGAGGTCTGGCAGAACGCCAGGATGCCGAAGGATGCGGCGGTGGTGGAGGCGGACAGCAGCACGGTGGGAGCGGAACCGACCCCTCCGGCGGCGCCCGCGTCGTCGTCCAGCAGGAACATGCCGAGATCGGTGCCGGTGCACAGGATGAGGAGCAGCGATACGAGGTGGATGAAGTTCAGCGGGACGCCCAGGGCGGCGATCCCGCCGGTGACCACGAGGAGGGTCAGCAGCGTGGGCGCAAGGGTCGCGACGGCCAGGCGTGGCCGGCGGCGGATCACGGCGATGATCACGACGTTGGCCAGCACGCCGGCCACCACCAGCCACAGCGTCTGCAACTGCGACGACGTGACCAGGGACGACACCAGGGTCCGCGGGTCCAGCACCATCACGGTGCCGTCGGAGTGCGCCACGCCGTCGAGGTCGCCGGGCGCCACCTCGGGGCCTGCCAGGCTGAGGACCCAACTGCGGCCGTCGTGGTCGAAACTGAACCCGTCGAGGATGCCGCCGAGGGCGGTGCCGGCGAGGTCGGACGGGAGCAGCGGCGCGACGCGGCCCTCGCGGGCGTCCACCAGTGCGTCCTGGAAGGCCTGGAAGCGATCCGGCTTGAAGCCGGCCTTCGCCAGCGCGTCGCGAACCGACGCAGAGGGATCGGGAAGGGCGGAAAGCGTCGCGAGATTCAGCGATTGCAGCGAGGCAGCCGGCAGGAACGGGTGCAGGGAGGCGAAGTCGGGACCGGTGCCGGCCGCCTTCCGCGCGGCGAGGTCGGCGTGGACGGCGTCGTTGAGGGCCAGGGCCTCCTGGAGGTCCGCGCCCGACGCCAGGATGAGGCGCGGGAAGCCCGACGTGGGCAGGTGGGAGCGCACCGCGGCGTCCTCGGCGAGGGTTTCCGGGTTGCCGGCGTCGAGGGCGCGGGCGTCGTCTTCGAGGCGCAGGGAGGGCAGCGCCGCGGCTGACGCGATCGCGAGGGCAAGGATCGCGGCCTGCACGACGAGGCGATGGCGCGCCAGGGCGGCGAGGGCGCGGTCGATGGGCAGGCGGGTCGCGGCCGGGGCAGGCTGGCCGGGACGAGGCGCAAGCCAGGGCCGCAGCGGTGGCAGGAACAGCAGCGTGAAGGCGAACGTGGATCCGATGCCGACCATGCAGAAGACCGCAATTTCCCGGATGCCCGGGTACTGCGACAGCGCCAGGACCAGGAAGCCCGCGACCGACGTCAGGGCGCCGGCGGAAAGGTTGCGGCGCATGGCGCGGGCGGCACGGGCCTCGGCGCCGGGAGCGCCGTCGGGGGGCGACCGCAGCCAGTTCAGCAGGAGGATCGGGTAGTCGATGCCGGCGCCGACCAGTACGCCGCCGAAGCCCAGCGTGAGGCCGTGGATGGAACCCTTCCACCCGGCGAGGACCCCCACTGCGACCGCGACGCCCAGCGACACCGGCACGAACGCGAGCGCCAGGAAACGCAGGCGCCGGAAGAACGCCAGGAACAGCAGCAGGCAGGCGATGGTCGAGGCCATGGAGGCGAACGCGATGTCGGCCTTCGCGCGGTGCTCGGATTCGACCACGAAGCGCCCCAGGCCCGTGAAGGCCAGCGCGAACCCGCCGCCTGCCTCGGCATCCCGGGCGGCGAAGCGCTCGCGGACCAGCGCGATGGCGGCCTGCTGGGCGTCGGTGTCGAAGGCCGGTGCCGCGGTTTCGGTGAGGACCAGCGCGTGGCGCAAGTCGGCGCTGAACCAGTGGCCCCCGTGCTGGCGCGGGGCCAGCTTCGCGGCTCCGTCCTGGATCCGCTGCAAGAGGTCCGCGAAGGACAGGATCGGGTCCGAGGTCGCCAGGCGCTTGACCAGCGGCGCGGACGGCAGCATCAGGGCGTCCTTCAGGCGAGCCAGGGCCGCGGCCAGGCCTTCGGGCGAGAAGATTCTCGGGATGGCGGCGACGGGGGCGTCCGACAGGAACGCCAGGCGGCGCGGGAAGTACAGACGTTGGAAATCCGCGCCCATGGCCGATTCGGTACCGGCGCGGACGGACTTGAACTGCCCGCTGGCGGCCAGGTCGGCGGCCAGGCCATCGACCAGGGCGGCGGCGGCATCGGCCCCCGTTTCGTCCGCGAGGCGGTCCGGCACGCCCACGTCGATCACCAGGCCCCGCGAGAAGCCGGTGGCCTTCACGAGGCCGGACAGGGCCAGGCGGCGCCGCTCCTCGCCGTCCGGGAGGAACTTCGTGATATCGGTTTCCAGGCGCACGGAGCGCCACTGGGCGAGGCTCCACGCCAGCAGCAGCAGGAGGGCCAGGCGGGCGTAAGTGCGCGGGTCACGGAGTGAAATAGGACCGTACCTCCGGGTCGGTGAACGGGCGGTTGGACACGGCATCGGTGAACGACATCGTGGATGAATCGCCGTCCAGCTCCTCGACGCGGACCTCCCGCAACGTTCCGTCGCGGGCCAACAGGACAACCATGCGCCGCACCACCTTCGTCATGGGTTCGCGCAGGGGGACCAGCGTCATGCGCCAGGCGTCGCGCTCGGGCTCGGCGGTGCAGCGGTACAAGGCCGACAGCGCGTCGATGCGGCCGCCCAGCACCAGCAGGATGTTGGCGACGACGGCCTTCGCGACGTCGGACGTGCCCAGGTCCATGGCCTGCTCGCGACCCAGGTCCTCCTGGACAACGCGGACCCGGGTGCCGACCAGCGTGACGGACTGCCGGGAAGGCGATTCGGTCGCCATGTGGAGGCGGTCGGGCCGCTGGTAGAAGACGTGGCCTGACGAAACCAGGGGCGCGTCCAGGATCGCGATGTCCTTGCGGTCGGTGAAGGCGGCCCGCAGTGTGGAAACCCCCGAAAATGCCTGGGCGAGGCCCGGCATCTGGTCGCAGGGCGGGGGAGGGGGTGGGGACGGGGGCGGTAGCGCCGCCGTTCCGGCCGGAACCTCAGCCGCCGCCGCGGGGGAGGCGAGGCAGGCCAGCAGCATCACGGGCGCAATCCAGGATTTCATCGGGCAGCTCCAGCACGAGCTCGAAGGTATCGGCCGACAGGGCGACCTGCATCGTGTATCCCTCGGCGGCCTTTCGACGGGAGGTGTCGTTGAAGATTTCATAGGCGATGAGGAGCGATCGATCCGCGTCCACGATGAAGGCGCGGGCCCGGCCCTCGTCGCCGTTGCGCAGCGGCGAAAGGTAGCGGCAGTGCGCATCCACCACCGGGCACACGAGGCCGTGCCGAAGGACCGCCTCGTGGGTCAGGCCCATGAGGCGCTCCAGTTCGGTGCGGGCGATTTCGAAGTACTTGATGTAATGGCCGTGCCAGACCACCTGCATGGCGTCCACGTCGTGGAACG
This sequence comes from uncultured Myxococcales bacterium, assembly GCA_903857665.1. Taxonomy (GTDB): domain Bacteria; phylum Myxococcota_A; class UBA9042; order DTJE01; family DTJE01; genus CAIZWN01. The sequence goes on along the minus strand of CAIOFV010000129.1, from coordinate 17,383 downwards.
GCACCCGGAAGGGCACGTCGGCGATCAGCGCGCCCAACGCGGGCCGCATGCGCGGCATCCGGGGAGGGCGGGGAGGAAGGCGTGCGGCGTCGCGATCGGGCATGGTCTTGAGTTCTCCGGGTCAGCCTACGGTTCGTCGAAATTGTACCACCCCGCCGCGGAGCGAACGGGCCAGCGCACCGAGGGACAGGCGCGTGTGCAGCCACGTCATGCGGACGTTGTCGCGGAACGGGCGGAAATGGGATCGGTGCTGGCCCGGGAGCCCGTAGCGGACGTGGGTGGGGATGCCCCGGACCGGGAAGCCCGCCCAGACGGCGCGGACCAGGATCTCGACGTCGAATTCCATTCTCGGGCCCATCGCCGGGAGGGCGTCGAACAGCGACAGCGGGTACACGCGGTAGCCGCACTGGGTGTCGGTCAGCGGGTGGTGTCGCGTTTCCAGGTGGTACCAGAACATCCCGAAGCGGCGGCCGAAGCGGGACGAGGCGGGGGCGTTGGCGTCGAACAGGCGCTCGCCGGCGAGGACGGCCCGGGGTTCGGCGCGGGAAGCTGCGAGGAACTTCGGGATGTCGGCCGCGTCGTGCTGGGCGTCTGCGTCCATCTGCAGGACGTGGGTGAAGCCCAGTGCGCGGGCGCGGGCGGCCCCGGTCTGGACCGCGGCGCCCTTGCCCCGGTTGCGGTCGTGCAGCACCAGGATCAGGCCGCGAAGGTCCGGATGGGTGGCAAGGCGGGCCGGGCCGCCGTCGGTCGAGCCGTCATCGACCACGATCACGGTCGGTACGTGGACGCGCAAGGCTGCCACGACGCCGGCCACGGTGTCGCCGTTGTTGAACAGCGGAACCAGCCCGCAGATGCGGAACTCCGCGTCGAGCTGGCTTGTGTCGGCATCGATCATGGGGATCCCACCGTGACTTCCAGTTCGCCTGACGAAACCTCGGCTCGGGCGTCGCCAAGCCTCCAGGCAAGGCGCGAGGAGCCCGGGGCCGCCTCGATGCGGAAGGATACGACCGCCCCGGGGTGGATGGGCGACGAAAACTTCACGCGGCGGATGGAGCGGACGCTCACCGGGGCTGCGTAGGCGTCGGCGACAAGGTCCGCGACGAGGCGCAACTGGGCGACGCCGGGCAGGAGGGGCGCGCCCGGGAAGTGCCCGTCAAAGCAGGGAGCGCCTTCCGGGATGCGGACCCGGCCGGTGACCACGCCGTTGGCCTCGGCGATCTCCAGGACGTCGCGATCGGGGCTGGTCACCATGTTGCCGTCCCCAGCAACAGTACCCAGTTCGGGCCCAGGGGCGACGTGCCCAGAACCAGAAGGCGGCGGGGGGCCGGGCCGGGCAGGCCACCGGCGTTCCAGGCGCCGCCTTCGAGGCACGCCGCGGCCGCCATGAGGGCCGAGGAGGCGTCCGCATACCCGGCGGCATCCACCGTCGATACGCGGCGCGGGACCCCGCGATCGCCGAAGACGGCCCGGAGGGCGGCGTCCTCGCGGTCGCAGCCCGGGGAGCCGACTGGCGCATCCGCGACCACATCGACTTCCGAGGGGCTGCAGTCACCGCGCGCCAATGCCTCGCGAATCGCCGCCGCCAGGGCGCCGCCGGAGGTCGAAAGGCCTGCCAGGTCGCCCGGGTCGTTCGAGGCGGCCCAGCCCAGCACTTCGGCAAGAGGCGTGGCGCCGCGAGCGGCGGCCTCCACCGCGTCCTCGACGACGACCATCGCGGCGCCTTCGCCGGGAACGCGCCTGCGCCAGCCGTTCCCGCCGGTGTCGGCGCCGTCCGGGGGCAGCCAGCCCGCCGCGTCGTCGTTCCGGAAGGCCCGTTCAAACACCTCGTCGGCCGAACCGGCCACGACGCGAACGGCATGCCCCAGCGTGACGGCCTCGACAGCGAGGGCCACGGCGGCGATGCCCGCCTGCGGGCCCGGCGACACGGTCGAGCCATGCCCTTTCAGGTACAGGGCCTGGGATACGTATCCGGCCACGGAATTGGCGACGCTTTCCGCGAAACCGACGGGGTCGGCCACATGCGCGGCCGTCGACCACACGCGCCGCATCAGGGGCTCCTCGGAGGGGCCGACGTTGACGCCGACGACGAGGCCGGAGGATTCGAGGGATTTCGGTCGCAGCGGGAGGCCGGCGCGTTCGAGTGCCTCGCGGGCCGCCAGCGTCGCGAACCGTCCGATCGGGTTCATGGGGCGGAGGTCGATGCGCCGCTCGTGGTGGCGCCAGTCGAACGGGTCCATCAGCGCCGCGCCGTGCGAGCGGCATCCCGCGGTGTCGAAGCGCGTGACGTCGCGGGCGGCGGTGCGACCCGCCGCGAGGGCTTCCCAAAGGGCCTTCGTGCCCACGCCGACGGGCGTCACGGCCCCGATGCCGGTGATCACCACGCGGCGGGCCGGCGCCGAGGCCGGGGCGGGTCGTGATGGGTCCGGGCGCGCGACGACCAGCGCGGCATTGTTGCCGGAAAACGCCAGGTTCACCTTGAGGAAGGTGGCCGAATCGCTGGCTCGCGGTGCCGGTCCGGCCACGTCCAGGCCCAGTCCCGGCCGGGTGCCGTCGAAGCCCAGCGTCGGCGGAATGAAGCCCTCGATCATGCCCAGCACGGACGCGGTCGCCTCCAGCACGCCGGCCGCCCCTAGCGTGTGGCCCAGAAAGGACTTGGTGGACGTGACGGGGACGGAGGCGTCCCCAAGGAGGCGCCGGAGGGCCTTCGTTTCCGCGCGGTCGTTCGCCTCGGTGCCGGTCCCGTGGGCGTTGATGGAACCGAGGTCGGCCGGCTGCAACCCGGCGCGGTCGAGGGCCGCCTTCATGGCCCGGGCGGCGCCGTCGCCCGCCGGGTCCGGGGCGGTCAGGTGATGGGCGTCGCCAGACAGGCCGTACGAAAGCAGTTCGGCCAGCGGCGCCGCGCCGCGGGCTTGTGCGGCGTCCCAGGATTCCACGACCCAGGCCGCGGCGCCCTCGCCCAGGCTCATCCCGTGCTCGTTGGGATGGCCCGAGAACGGGTGGCAGGGCCCGGGTTCGGCCATGGCCTTCACGGCGCTGAAACCGGCCCACGTCGTCAGGCAGAGGGCGTCGGATCCGCCCGCCAGCACGAGGTCGGCGCGACCTGACTGCACGAGGTCCAGCGCGGTACCAAGGGCGTTGGTGGACGACGAGCAGGCGGTCGTCACGATGACCGTCGGGCCGTTGACGCCGAACGCCGCTGCCAGCGCGCGGCCCAGCGACGAGTAGCGGAGGAGGTACGCGGTGCGCTCGTCGAGGGCGTCGCCGGCGCCCGACAGGATCGCGCGCCACCATCCCTCGGCGGTGCGAAGGCCGCCGTTGCAGGTGCCCAGGGACAGGGCGGCCCGGCGTCGGGACAGGTCGGGCGGGAGGCCGGCATGCGCCAGCGCCCGCCGGCCGGCGGCCAGCGCGAACTGGAGGTAGCGATCGGGATACGCCTCGGCCTCGCCCGGCGGCAGGTCGCGCCGGGGATCGAAGTCGATGACCTCGCCTCCCAGGCCGCTGCGGAACCCCGACGTGTCGAAGGCCGTGACTGGACGGATGCCCGAACGTCCCTCGACGAGGGCGCTCCGGAAGGCCTCCAGGGTGTGGCCCACGGGGCAGACGACCCCGATCCCGGTCACGACGGCGCGGCGGCGGGTTTCGTTCATCGACACAAGAACTCCCACATCGGCCCCACGACACGGCCTCGCGCACGGGCGCGCAACACCAGTCCGGCCATCTCCTCCGAGGCGTCGTCGAGCACGAAGTTCGGGCGGCGCCCGGCCTCTTCCGCCAGGCGCGCCTTCAGCCACGCCGGGTCGATGGCGGGCGAGCAGTAGAACACGGGATCGAACAGCGAGTCGTCGGCGCGCACCACGCCCTCGGCCACGGCACGCCGGTGCAGCGGCGTCCCGGGATAGACCCGGAGGGTCATGCAGGGAAAGAAGACCGAGTCGGGAAGGGTCGCGGACGTCGCAAGGGTTTCCTCGACGGTCGCCCGCGTTTCACCCGGCCCGCCGAACAGCAGGAAATGCGCCCGGTGCACGCCGGCTGCGCCCAGCGCCGCGTGGGCCGCTACGACGTCGCGGACGCGGAAGGGCTTGCCGTAGGCCGCAAGGACCGGGTCGCTGAGCGATTCGGTGCCCAGTTCGGCGTGGGTCAGGCCGGCGGCCCGCAGCAGGCGCGCGTAGGCGGGAGTGACGCGATGCGGAGCGATGAACGCGGCCCACGGCATCTTCACGTCCCGGCGGATGAGGGCCTTCGCGAGGGCGGTCGTGTGGGCGAGGTCGAGGTTGAAGACCGAGTCCACGAAAAACAGGTAGCGGGCCCCATCGTCCCGCAACCGTTCGACCTCGTCCACGAGGGACTCGACGTCGTGTCGGCGCAGGCGGCGTCCCTCGACCAGGGGATAGGTGCAATAGCAGCAGCGCAGGCTGCAGCCGCGCTTGGTCTGGAGGTTCAGCATGCCGCCGCACGCCTCGTAGGCTGCCACGAGCCGGGTCGATGCGCCGGCATGGCCCACCGGTCCGGCCCACTTGCGCAGGGGCGTGGTGGCGCGGCCCGGACGGACCAGGCCGGGGACGCCACGGCCGCCATCGGCCTCGTCGAGCGTCACGCCCGCTGCGAGGGCATCCACCAGCAGGCGGAGGTGCTCGCCCTCGCCGGCAATCCCGAAGTCGGCGCCCAGTTCGGCGACGTAGCGCTCGGGAAACAGCGTGAAGGCCGATCCGCCCAGGACCAGCGGCGCGAGGGTCGCCTGGCGGACCAGGTCCGTCACGCGCCGGTAGTCGCCCAGGAAGACGCGGCCGTCGGGCCGCTGGGTGTCCACGTTCCGCAGGCTCAGGCCCACCAGGTCCGGCTGGAAATCGCGGATCGCTAGCGGCAGGCCGTCCTCGCCGTCCACGATGCAGTCCCACAACCGGACGTCGTGATCGGGTTCCAGCGAGCGGGCCACGTAGGACATCCCGATGGGGAACACCGGGTTGGGCACGCGCTCCGGGTTGGCCGAGATCAGCAGGACCTTCACCGTCACCTCGTTGCCGTCGGGCCGCATTCCAGGCGGACCCGCGAACCGGACCCCGTCCCTTCCAGCGCGAAAGGAGCGTTCGCGGGCCCATCCAGGAAGCGCACGAGCAGGGACCCGAGTCCCGTGGGCGCTTCGTTTGCCCCGGCGGGCGCGCGCGTCAGCGTCACCGGTCGCGAGCGGCCGTCCGCCGCCGGCTCGGACCCCAGCAGGCACAGCGTGGCGGCGCCCGAACCGCCCGGGCCCGACAGCGCGTCGTATTCACCGGCGACCGCAGCCTCGCAGGCGCCCGAGGCGATTTCCTGCACCGCGGCGGCGACGGCCAGGAGGCCCGGAATGCCGTCCTGGATGATAGCGAAGTCCGGGCCCCGGTACCCGCGGAGGATGGCCAGTTCGGCGCCCGCCGTCGTGGGCAGCGTCCGCGCATAGGTCGCCGGCGACGGGCGCTCGGCGATCGACGCGGCGAACGACCGATCCGCGTCCAAGCAGCCTGCAGCGGTGCCGAGAATCACCGCGGTCGCGTCCGGCCGGTCGGGCGTCGGCGCGGGAAGCAGGCCCGCCGCACAGACGACGAACCGGCTGGGGAGGTCCAGGCGGCCCAGGCGCGGCTGGTCGGGAAAGAATCGCCGGGGGTCGGGCGCGACGTCGTAGCCCTCGGGGTTCCAGGCCTCCGTGCCCCGCGGGCCCACGAAAGCCTGGCGATCCACGGTTGCCACGGCCTGCAGGTACACCGGCCGCATGCTCATCCCTCCAGCACCAGTGCCGCGTCCAGGCCCCCGAAGCCCGCGTTGACGGTCAGGAGCCGCCGGGGCGCCGTCGCGCGCGAACGGGCCACCACGTCCAGGCCCAAGGCGGTCGCGCTGAAGCCGGGGGTCCCGGGCAGGTACCCGCCCCGGATCGCCAGCGCGCAGGCCACCGCTTCCAGCACCCCGCAAGCGCCCAGCGTGTGGCCCGTGGCGCCCTTCAGGCCGAAGACGGGCGGCACCGCGTCGCCGAAGGCCAGGCGAAAGGCTGCCGCTTCCATGGCGTCGTTGGCCACCGTCGCGGTCCCGTGACCGCAGATGCCTTCGATGCGGCTGCCCGGGCACGCGGGTATCGATGATGGGATTGCAGCGCGATCCACCGCCGACGCCAGCGTGCATCCCGATACTGCCTCGCCGGCGTCCTTCAGCGCGCGCGATATGGCCAGGGCCAGCCCGGAACCGTCGTCGCACGGCCGTACGATCGTGAAGGCGTCGCCCGACAGGCCGACGCCCGCGAGGCGCACGCCGGGGGCGTCGTCATCGACCAGCAGCACCGCGGTGGCGGCCTCGCCCAGCGACAGGCCGTCCCGGTCGTCGTCGTATGGTCGGCAGGCCGTCGTTCCCATCGCGCCCAGGCAGCGGAAACCCTCCACCAGGAAGGGGTCCAGCCGGTCGAACCCCAGGACCAGCGCCCGCCGTCCCCAACCGGCCTCCAGCAGCCGTGCGGCCCGGGCGATGGCGACCGCGCCCGAAGCGCAGGCGGCCGACACCAGTTCCGCGTGCCCCCGGTGGCCGGCTGCGCGCCTCACGCGCCCCAGGAACGGGCCCAGGCGCGTTTCGCCGCCCGGCGCCAGGAAGCACGCGATGTCGCCCTTGGTCGTGGACAGGATCAGGAGCGTATCGGGGTCGGCCAGCAGGGAGGGCGCGTGCTGGCCAGCCCGGATGCAGGCCGAGGCCAGGACGGACGCCAGGAAGCCGGCCAGCGGGTCCCCGGGTCCGTCCCACGGGGGATGGGGCATCCGGCCCAGGAACGTGCCGTCCGGGTCGGATCGGAGGCCCCCGGCGCCGTCCCGCAAGCCCCGGTCGAAGGCGTCCAGATCGGCGCCCAGGGCGCTGACGACCTCCATGCCGGCAAACCGGGGACGCGCACGCATGCGGGATCGCCCGCGCGAAAAGACGGCGCGATTCTCGCCGTTCAGGGGGTCCGCGGCAAGTGCCTTTCCAGAGAAGCCCGTATTGCGGCGCTCCAACGCCCGTACCCGTACCCGAGTCCGTACCCGTCCCCGCCCCAGCCCTGTCCTCCTCCCGCCCCCGTCCCTGCTCCCGCCCCGCCCCGCCCCCTTCCTGCCGCCCCGCCCCCTCGCACCGGCCCCCGCTGCCTGCCCGCGTTGAATTCCCGGGGACCCGCGGGTATCCTACGCCGTCTCCCGGGCTGTCCCCTGCCTCGCTTCCTGGCGGGCGAATCCGGGCGTTGGAGCCGTCGTGGGCGCTGGCAGCCACTGCGTGATCGGCCTGGGTCCGGTGGGGGCCATCATCGCCTGTCGGCTGAAGGCTGCCGGCGAGCGAGTGGTGGCCGTCGAATCCGGCGAGGCCCGGGCCCGGGCCGCCAGGCAGGACGGCCTGCGGCTGTGCGGGGAGCCGGAATCCGAGTTCCGGCTGGATGCCGTCCGCGACACCGTCGCCGCCGCCGTCCCCGACGGTCCTTTCGATACCGTATTCGTGTGTGTGAAGGCGAACGACCTGCCGACCCTCGTGCTGGGCCTGCCGGCGCTGATCGGACCGGCGACCACCGTGGTCAGCCTCCAGAACGGCCTGGGCATCGAGGATCACCTGGTCCCGGCGGTCGGCGCCGACCGCTTCGTGCGCGGCGTGGTCAACTTCGCGGGCCAGGTCGATGAGCCCGGCTGCGTGCGCCTGACCTTCTTCCAGCCGCCGAACTGGGTGGGCGTGCCGGAAGGCCTGGCCGACGATCGGGCCCGGGCGATCGCGGGCCTGCTGACCGGCATCGGGCTGCGGACCGAGGTCGCGCCCGACATCCGCGCCTGTGTGTGGCGCAAGGTCGTGCACCTGGCGATCCTGGCCCCGGTATGCGCCCTGACGCGCATGGACATGCGCACGGCTTTGTCGCACAAGGAATTGCGCCGCCTGTCGCAGGGGCTGCTCAGCGAGTGCATCGCGGTGGGCGACCGCCTGGGGTACGATTGCGGCAACGGGTTCTTCGAGACGTCCATGCGATACGTGCTGGAGGCGGGCGACCATCCCCCGTCGATGCTGATCGACGTTCTGCGCGGGCGCCCCACCGAGGTGTCGTACATCAACGGCAAGGTGGTGGAGGCCGCGGACGCCCTGGGGGTGGACGTGCCGCTGAATCGCGCCATCTGTGCGCTGGTCCAGTCCCTGGAAGCGGTTCCAGCACGTTCGTCCCATCCCCACTGAGGGCGATACCATGCCCCGCCTCGAATCGACCACGCGCATGCAGGCCCTGATGGCGGAAGCCTTCCGCGAATGCGACGCCGCCGCGTGGGACCCCGGCCGCCGGGTCGCCTGGTGCTCCAGCGTCGGTCCCGTCGAACTGTTGCGCGCGCTGGGCTTTGCGATCTTCTTCCCGGAAAACCACGCCGCCATGCTGGGCGCCTCGCGGGCCGCGACGGACCTGATCCCGGCGGCCAGCGCGGAAGGCTATTCGCCCGACGTCTGCTCGTACATGACGTCGGACATCGGGGCCTTCCGTCGCGGCGTGACGGCCCTGTCCCGCGTGGACCCGTCGATTACCGCCGTGCCTCGCCCCGACGTGCTGGTCTACGACACCAACCAGTGCCGGGACGTGCTGGACTGGTTTTCGTTCTACGGCCGCCAGTGGGGCGCGCCCGTGATCGGCGTCAGCGCGCCGCGGGGTGTCGGCGAGGTGACCGGCGACCTGGTGGCGTCCGTGGCCGCCCAGATCCGTGGCCTGGTGCAGCCGCTGGAGTCCATCGCCGGACGGCGCCTGGACGCGGGCCGCCTGCGGGAAGCCGTGGCGGTTTCGCGGGACACGTCGATCCTGTGGCGGCGGGTGCTGTCGACCGGCGAGGCGCGCCCGTCGCCCCTGACGTTCTTCGACGCGTGTGTCCACATGGGCCCGGCCGTGGTGCTGCGGGGCGACCCACGGTCCGCGGCGTACTACGAGGGCCTGCTGGCGGAGCTGGAAGGCCGGGTCGCCCGCGGGGAGGCGGCGGTCGCTGGCGAGCGGGTCCGGCTGTACTGGGAAGGGATGCCCATATGGGGCCGCCTGCGCGACGTGTCGGACCTCCTGGCGCGCCTGGGGGCCTGCGTGGCCGGGTCCACGTACTGCTCGTCGTGGGTCTTCGACGCGCTGGACCCCGATGCGCCCTTCGACAGCATGGCACGCGCGGCGCTGGAACTGTTCATCACGCGCACCGACGCGGTGAAGGAACGGATCCTGGCGGCCGAGGCCCGGCGCTACTCCGTGCACGGGATCGTGTTCCACGACGCCAAGACGTGCCCCAACAACAGCAATTGCCGGTACGGGATGCCGGGCCGCCTGGCCGCGGGCCCGGGTGTGCCTTCGGTGGTGGTGCACAGCGACCTGAACGACCTGCGGCTGCATGCCGACGAGGGCGTCAGGCTGGCGCTGGAGGCCTTCGTGGAGCAGTGCGCGGAGGCGTCGCCATGAACGGGCCCTTCTGGTGCGGCGTCGACGTCGGGTCGTCCTACGCGAAGGCGGTGCTGGTGGATGCCGAAGGCGAGGTGGCGGCCGAGGCCGTGCGCCGGACCGGAGTGGCCTTCGATGTCGTGGCGGCGGCGTTGCGGGCGGACCTGCTGGGGGCGCTCCCCGGGGCGGCGGCCGAAGGCATCGCGAGGACCGTAGCGACGGGATACGGCCGGGACAACGTCGCGTTCGCCGACGGGGCGGTCACCGAGCTGACGTGCCAGGCGGTCGCCGGCTGGCACCTGTTCCGGCGGGCCGTGACGCTGATCGACGTCGGGGGGCAGGACACCAAGGTCATCGTGCTGGGGCCCGACGGCCGGCGCAAGTCCTTCCAGATGAATCGTCGGTGCGCGTCCGGGACGGGGGCGTTCCTGGAAGAAATGGCGGCGCGCCTGGACACCACGCCGGCGGGCCTGGAGACGCTGGCGGCCCGCGGCGGAGAGGCGGTGGCCCTGTCGTCGTTCTGCACGGTGTTCGCGAAGAGCGAGTTGCTGTCCCTGATCCGCGGCGGGCGCGCCGTCGAGGACATCGCTCTGGGGGTGTACGACGCGGTGGTCCGGCGCGTGGTCGAAATGGCCCCGCTGCGCGACGAAATCGTGTTGACGGGCGGCGCGGCGCGGCCCGGCGGGGTGCTGGTGCGGCGCTTCGAGGCCGTGCTGGGGCGCCCCGTGCTGGTGCCCGCGAAGCCCCAGATGACCGGCGCGCTGGGCGCGGCCCTGGTGGCGATGAGGGGCGGGGAGGCGTCGCAATGAGCAGCCTGGACGCCCTGTTCCGGCCTCGCGGCGTCGCCGTGCTGGGGGCTTCGACGAAGGAACTGAGCATCGGGAACCGCGTGGTCCGCAACCTGCGCGACTCGGGATTCACGGGCGGCATCTACCCGGTCCATCCCTCCGACGCGGTGATCTGCGACCTGCCCGCGTTCGCCTCGATCGAGGCCATCCCCGGGCCGGTGGACCTGGTCAACATCGCCCTGCGCGCCGATCGGGTGCCGGAAGCCCTGGAGGCATGCGGACGGGCGGGCGTGCGGGCTGCGATCGTCCACTCGGCTGGGTTCGCCGAGACCGGCGAGCAAGGCGCCGCGCTGGAGGCGCGCGCGCTGGCGACGGCCCGACGTCACGGGATCCGGCTGGTGGGGCCCAACGCCCAGGGCGTCATGAACGGCGATCCGGACGTCCGCCTGTATGCCAGCTTCACGTTCACCCCGCTGGTCGCCGGGCCGGTGACGATCCTGGCGCAAAGCGGCGGGATCGCCGAGCTGCTGAACCTGCACCTCCGGCGGGCGGGCGTGGGCCTGCGCTGGTACGCCAGCCCGGGCAACGCGTCGGACGTCGACCTTACGGAGCTGCTGGCCGCGGCGGCGGACGACGAGGGGACCCAGGTGATCCTGCTGGACCTCGAGTCCGTGCGGGACCTCGCCGCCTTCCGGGACGCGGCCGTGCGGGCGGCGCGGGACAAGGTGCTGCTGGTGCTGAAGTCCGGTCGCACCGAGGCGGGGGCGCGGGCGGTGACGTCGCATACCGGCGCGCTGGCGACCGGGGAATCGGTCCTCGACGCGATCCTGGACCGGGCCGGGGCGCTGCGGATGCCTTCGGTCCAGGCCGCCGTGCAGGCGGCGACGGCCTTCGCCTGGCAGCCCCTGCCACGCGGGCGGCGGATCGCGGTGGTCTGCAACGCGGGCGGTCCGGGGATCGTGGCGCTGGACGAGGCGTGCGCCCTGGGCCTGGAACCCGCCCCGCTGGCCGATGCGACCCGGGCGATGCTGGCCGCTTCGCAGTCGCCCTACGCGACGGTCGGCACGCTGGTGGACCTGGCCGCGACCGCGGGCCCGGACCCGTTCCGGGCGGCCCTGGGAACGCTGCTGGCGGCGCCCGAGGTGGACGGGCTGGTCCTTTCCATGGTCACCCCGTTCTTCGTGGACTGCGACGGGGTCGCCGACGCGGTGGCGGGGATGGCGAAGGCCTCGGACAAGCCCGTGATCGTCAACGTGATGACGGATGCCCGGTGGGCGGGCGTCGTCCAGCGCCTGCAGTCGGCCGGCGTGCCGGTGTTCGAGTTCCCGGAGGAAGCGGCGCGGGCGATGGCGCTGATGGCGCGGCTGGGCGGCCTGCGGGCGCGCCCGGCGATCCGGCCGCCCGAGGGCCTGGTCGATGGCGATGGCCTGCGGACCCTGTTCGACCGCGCGGCGCCGGGTCCGGACGGGTGGCTGTCCCAGTTGGATGCCTACGGGCTGCTGGCCGCGGCCGGGATCGCCTCGACGCCGATCGTGCCGATCCGCCGGCCGGAGGACCTGGACCTGGCCGCGCGCACGCTCGGGTTCCCGCTGGTCCTGAAGGCAGACGCGCCGGGCCTCGTGCACAAGTCGGCGGCCCGCGCGGTGGTGCTGGGGATCGCGGACGCCGTGTCGCTGGCCCGGGAGGCCGCGTCTCTGTGGGCGCGGTTCCCGGGCGCGCCGCTGCTGGCCCAGCGGGAGGTGTCGGGCGGTGTCGAGGCGATCCTCGGCGTGGTCGTGCCGGCCCCCGGGATGCCCCTGGTGATGGCGGGCCTGGGAGGCGTGACGGTGGAATCGGATCGCGACGTGGCGTTCGCCCTCGCTCCGCTGGACGCCGTTGCCGCCCGGCGCCTGATCGGCTCGCTGCGAGGCCGGGCGCGCTTCAACGGCCGCGGGGGCGGTCCACCTGCCGACCTCGACGCCCTGGCCGACGCGATGGTGCGCCTGTCCCTGCTGGCCCAGGCGCTTCCTGAAGCCTGCGAAATCGACCTGAACCCGGTGGCCGTCCTCCCCGTGGGCCGGGGCGCTCCGGCCCTGGACGTGCGCATCCGGCGGACGCCGGGTTGAAGCCGGCGAACCTGTTCGCGGGCCGGCGCGCTGCCCCGCGCGCCTTGACGCCCCCGGCCCGGTCTGGTAGCGTTTCCGGCGCCTTCGCAGGTGTTCTGCGGCGCTTTGACGGCGGTCGTCCATGGTCCGCGGGGTCGGCACCGACATCGTGGTCATCGAGGACCTCCGGCGTCGCATGGAACGGACTTCCGGGCTGGAAGAAAAGGTCTTCGATCCGTCCGAGTCGGCGTACTGCCGCTCGATGGCTCATCCCTTCCAGCACTTCGCAGCGAGGTTCGCTGCGAAGGAGGCCGTCATGAAGGCCCTGGGCACGGGCTGGGGGTCCGGCGTGGACTTCCGGGACATCGTGGTCGCCCGCGGGCCCGATGGCGCGCCCTCGGTGGAATTGAAGGGCGAGGCGGCGCGGCGGGTCGAGGCGGCGCGGGGACGGTTCCACCTGTCCCTGTCCCATGCCGGCGACAACGCGATCGCGTTCGCGATGCTGGAAACCCTGCCCGAAGCCGGGCCGGACCCATCGGAGGACTGACATGGCCGACATTCCCGCGGACCTGAACGGCGAAATCAAGCGCGTGATCGTGGAGGCCCTCAACCTCGACACCCCCGCGGACCAGATCGGGGACGACGCGCCCCTGTTCGGCGACGGCCTGGGCCTGGATTCCATCGATGCACTCGAAATCGCGATGGCGGTCGAAAAGCGCTTCGGGATCAAGGTCCAGCCGGACAAGGAGACGAAGAAGTACTTCTTCTCCATCGCCACCCTGGCCGACCTCGTGCGCCAGCGCCTGGCCGGGACGATCTGAACCCGGTCCCCGCGCCCAGGAAGGCCCATGCCCGACGCCCGGATTGAACCGCCCCCTCCTTCCCGTGTCCCCCGGTCGCCCCTCGTGGGCATCCTCATCGGCGCCCTGTTCGTCGGGTACCCGTTCCTGGTGTATTTCTCGCTGACGCAGTGGGGCGCGAAATCCACGGCGACGCTGGTGCTGGGCATGCTGGCGCTGTGGGGGGTCCGTGCCCGCCTGTGGGGGAACAAGGGCTTCCGCACGGTGATGGTGCAGGTCGGCGGCATCGCGCTGCTGTGCGTCTGGACCTTCGTGTACGACAGTCCAGTGTTCCTGCAGCAGATGCCCGTGCTGATCAGCGCCTTCCTGCTGGTGACCTTCGGGTCCAGCCTGATGCGTCCCCCGCCCATGATCGAACGCTACGCCCGCTTGATCACGCCGGACCTGTCCGATGCGGAAGTCCGCCATTGCCGCGTCGTCACCTGGGTCTGGGTCGTGTTCTTCGTCGTCAACGCCGGTATCGCCGAAGCCCTGGTCATGTGGGGCTCGGTCGAGGCCTGGGCCCTGTATGTCGGCGGCATCGCTTACGTGCTGATGGGCCTGCTGTTCGCGGCCGAGTACCTGGTGCGCAAATTCCGCTTCGGGCGCTTCGGAACGGCCTGGCATGACCGGCTGCTGGCACACCTGCTGGGCAGGAAGGATCATGGGGTGACCCCAGGGTCCGGAGGTCGCCCATGAGCGTGCTGTTCGTGTGTGCCAGCCCCCGGGGACGCCAGTCGTCCAGCCTGTGGCTGTCGGAATATGTCGAGGCCGCGCTGCCGGCCGGGACCGAGGTCGATCGCGTGATGCTGGGTGACCTCGGCCTGGAAGAGGCCGACCCGGCTTCGGACCCGCGCCTGGAGGACCTCGTCGGGCGCATGCGGTCCGCCCGGGTCGTGGTGTGGGTGCTGGGCCTCTACACCTTCGGCGTGCCGTCGGGACTGCGCCTGCTGTTCGACCGCCTGCTGACGACCACGGCGACCGCGGACTTTGCGGGACGCGGGGCCGTGGCGTTGCTCACTTCGGCCAGGTTCCAGGACGACCGGGTGCTGGACCGACTGCGCCTGGTGTCCGAGCAACTGGGATTCGGATGGATCGGCGACGTGTCGGTGCTGGGCAACCCCGTGACCGGTTTCGAGAGCGGCCAGCCGCTGGTGCGCCTGGCGAAGCGGATCGCCGGCGAGATTGCGGAGGTCGTCCAGGGCGGGCCCGTTCCGCCGGCCCGCTCCCTTCCGGTGGAGCGTTCGGTGCTGGCGCCCGGGCCCGATCGCGGACCGGGGCGCGGCGACCCCCTGTCGGACCTGGCATCCCCGGGCCCGGACCTGCGGGGCCTGCCTGCCGGGCCGTCGCCGATCCTCGTCCTGACGGGCACCTCCGCCGACGTGGATCCCTCGGTCGCCGAAGCGATTGCCGCCATTCGCGACGCTGCGACGCGGCCGGTCGAAGTGCTGGACCTGGCGCGGGTCCGCCTGCGCCATTGCACGGGATGCTACGCCTGCAACCGCGAACTGGCCGGGCGCTGCGTGCAGCCCGACGCGTTGCAGGCGGTTCGCGGCCGCATGTCCCGCGCCGGTGCCGTCGTGGTCGTGTCGCGCGCGGGTGCGGCGATGCCGGACCTGGCCTTGCGGCGCCTGGCCGAGCGGATGTGGGGCGACTGCCACCGTCCGCCGTTCACAGGCATTCCCGGCGCGGTGGCCGTGGTGCGAGGCGGCCCCGTCGCCGACCTCGCGGGCGACGACCTGGCGCTGTTCCTGTCGCTGACCGGGATTCGCGTGGTCGGGCGGTGGACCGACGCGCCCCCGGATCCGGAGGTGCGCCGGCAGGCCGTGGCCCTGGAAATCCGTCGCCTGGAGCGGGCGATGGACGAGGGCGTGGACGAACCGGACCGGTATTCGGTCACCGCATCGCGCCTGGCTTTTCGGGACATGGCCTTGCGATGGTCGTTCTACCTGCGGGCGGACTACCGATATCACCGGCTGAACGGGCTGCTGGCGGACCGCCCCCGGTGGCGGGACCTCGGTTTCCGCCTCATGGCCCGCTCGGAGCGCCTCTTCCGCGCCATGGTGGCTGGCGGTCGGCGCACGGCGGAGCGGCGACATGCCCACCGGCTGGACGTGCTGCGCCGGGAACGGGGGCAGGCATGACCGCCGGACCCTGGCGCCGAATCCGCGGCGCCTTCCACACGTTCGTGTTCTACTTCCTGTGGGCCGTCGTGGGGCTGGCCGCCACCTTCCTGCTGTTCCTGCCCCTGCGCCTGCTGTCGCGCCCGTTTCCCGCCGTCCTCCGCCCCATGAGGGCCTTCACGCGGGGGTTCTACGGCGTGCTCGTGCGATCGCTTGCGGCCACCGGCGCCTTGCGGATCGCGGAAATGACCGGCGTCGAGCGCCTGCGTCGGGGCGGCCCGGCGGTCGTCGTGGCCAACCATCGCACGATGATGGACGTGCTGATCCTGATGTGGCTGCTGCCCGACGCCTCCTGCCTGCTGAAGCCCGTCGAAAAGCCTCCCGAGGACCAGCGGCGCAACGCGATGCCGGACTTCTGGAAGCCGTTCATCCTGGCCCCCTTCTCGCTGCTGGGCTACGTGCCCATGCCGCCGGCCTGGAACGATCGCGAGGCCCTGAAGAACACGTTCGATCGGTGCCGCGCCCTGCTGGCGGAGGGGCGGCCGCTGGTCATCTTCCCCGAGGGGACGCGCAGCCCCGACGGGCGCCTGCTGCCGTTCCGGGACTTTCCCTTCCACCTGGCGAAGGACGCCGGCGTACCGATCATCCCCGTCGCGATCCACACCGACACCCGCTTCATGCCCCAGGGCACCGTCAGCATCAACGCCGCCCGCCGCTGCACCTACCGGCTGCGCGTGCTGCCCGACATCGTCCCGACGCCCGGCGCCCGCTCGTCGGACCTGCTGGTCGAGGCCCGCCAGCGCCTCCAGAAGGCCGTGGCCGAGGGGGATGCGAAGTACGGGTACCTGGACGCGTAGCCTGGGGGATCGGGGGATTACACGGGCTTCGAGCGGCCGGGCAGCCGGGACTGATCGCGGATCGACTTGTACAGCCGATACATCTTGTAGGTCTGCGACTCGTCCGCGTAGAAGGTCTCCCAGGCCCAGTGGTACAGTTCCTGCAGCCGCGACGGCGACAGCAGCTTCGGCTGGTAGACGACGTTGCCGCCGTTGTAAAGCGCCAGGTCATTGGTCAGGATGCGGCCCTGCTTCACCATCTGGTCGCGTGCCGGCGTGTGCGCGAAGGGCGTCAGTACGGTGAATTCCGCCAGGTCCAGGTCGACCTCCAGCAGGAAATCGACCAGCCGCTTGATCGCGTCCTCGTCATGGCTGTCCAGCCCCAGGATGATGGTCCCCTCGACCCCGATGCCGAAGCTCTTGTAGCGCTTGATGCGGTTGCGGATGTAGTCGGACGTGTCGAACACGGCCTGGTACACGTACCAGCACCCGGCCTCGGCCGCCAGCGCCAGCACCTCGTCGTCGTCCTCGATGGGGTGGCTGCACCAGTGCTTCTTGAACGGGATCATGGTCCGGAACAGCTCCTTTTCCCATTCCTTGTCCTGCGCCAGCGAGTTGTCGACCACGAACAGCCGATCGTTGTCGATCAGCGACAGTTCCTCGGCCACCCGTTCCATGGGCCGGGGCCGGAACTTCCGGCCGCCCAGGTACGGCGTGCAGCAGGGGAAGCAGTTGAAGCGGCAGCCGCGCGACGCGTGGAACAGATCGGCCATCCGCACGCCCTTGTGCTCGTAGCACGACCGGTCGAGGATCGAGCGCCGCGCCGGCCCCACCGACTCGATCGGCGCGTGGTCGGTCAGGAAATCGTAGACCGGCTTCAACTTGCCGGCGGCCTGGTCGGCGAACACGGCCTCCAGGCGGCCTTCCGCCTCGCCCAGGAACAGGCTGCTGGCGTGCTTCTGCACCTCCTCGGCGTGCAGCATCGACGCGATCCCGCCGAAGATCACGTCCTTGCCCATCTCCCGGAAACGCCGGCAGACCTCGAAGGCCCGCGGCAGTTGCGACGTGAGCATCACCGACACGCCGACGAAGTCCCACTCGTCCGTGAACGGCGTTTCCTGCACGTTCTCGTCGATGAACCTCACCTCGACACCGGCGGGAATGGCGGCCGCCATCACCACGGAACCATGCGGGGGAAGGTTGAAGCGCGTCTGGTGTGCAAGCTTCGGCCACGAGGGAAAGACAAGCAGGAACTTCAACGTCGAGTCTCCCGGCTCAAGGAGTTGGGTGTCTTCCCGGAACGCAGGGACTTTGCC
>CAIOFV010000128.1 GCA_903857665.1 uncultured Myxococcales bacterium | reverse complement strand
GGTGCTGTCGGCGTCCTTCGGTTCGCTGACCGTCGAGGTGCTGGACCGGGCGGGCCGCAGCGCGAAGGTGCTGGTGTACCTGAAGGACGAGGTGCCCGCCGAGCGCGTCAAGGACCTGATGATCCGGGTGGGCGCCCGCAGCGACGTCGAGGCGGTCGAGTACCTGACCCGCGAGCAGGACCGGGCGCACAACGCCGACCTGCTGCCCCGGGACGTCGCGGCGACCCTTCCGCCGGAGGCGGTGCCGGGCCAGCACGGGCTGGAGGTCACCTTCCGGGCCGGGGCCGGGGGCACCGCGGGCATCGCCGCCCTGTCGTCGTTCCTGAAGGCGCTGGAGGGCGTGGACATCGTGGCCGAACCGCCGGTCGGATCGGGGCGGCTGCGGGCGCTGGCCGCCGCGGTGGGATTCCTGCGGACCGTGCTGATGATGCTGGCGGCCCTGCTGCTGGTGGGCACGCTGTTCTTCGTGGTCGGGACGCTGACCCGGACGATGGAGCGCCGGAAGGACGAAATGAGCATCCTGCGCCTGCTGGGGGCGACGGACGCCTTCGTGCGGGCCCCGATCGTCATCCAGGGCGTGCTGCAGGGCGTGGCGGGGCTGGCGCTGGGGGCCGTGGCCGCCCTGCTGGTGTCCGGGGCGGTCAACGCGTGGCTTTCCGCCGAGTTCGATGTCGCCGTACGCCTGCCGGCATGGCCGGGGCGCGTGCTGCCGCTGGCGGTGGCCGGCGGGATCCTGCTGGGGGTGGCCGGCGCGTTCATCGCCACCGCGCGCAAGGAGGCTTGAGGCGTGACGCATCGACCGAGGCGCGTCGTGCGTGCCCTTCCTCGCGTGCGGGTCCCGATGTCGCCCGCCTGCCGTGCCGGGTCGTTCCGGGCGGCCGTCTTGCTGGCCGGTGCTGCCGCGCTGGTTACGACCGCCGTCGCACCCCGTCTGCTCGCCGCGGAAGCCCCCGCGGACTCCCCGATTCCCCGCAGCCTGCCCGAACTGCTGCACGCCGAATCGTCGATCCTCGACGCGCTGGACACGGCCGTGTTCGAGTCCCGCCGCGCCGACTCGGTGATGAAGGCCGCCGACGCCGAGCGGAAGGCGGCCGAGGTGCGCATGGGGGCCGCGATGGCTGCCCTTCGACAGGCCCAGGCCAGGGAGGCCGAGGCGCGCGCCCGGCTGCAGGCGACCCTGCGACTGCACCGCACCGCCGAGCCGTTCGGGTCGGCCGCGGTGCAGGTGCTGCTGGGCGACGACGAGGACCTGTCGCGCCGGACCGCGCTGCTGGCCAGGCTGTCCGCGCGACAGGCTGCCGAGGTCGCCGCCGTGACCGAATCCGTTGCGATGGCCGAGTCCGCCGAGTTCCGGGCGGGCATCGAGCGCGCGGCCGCCTGGGCGCTGGCCCGGACGGGGCGGGACGCCCGGGCCCGGCTGGACGAGGAGGTCGCCCTGCACCAGGCGCTGCTGGGCGCCCTGGAACGGGATCGGGCCCTCCAGGCCCGGCGGGCCGCCGAAACGACCGAGGCCGAGCGGCAACTGGCGCGCACCATCGCGGAGCGGCGGAACGATCGGCCCGGCCCTGTCGATTTCGACCACCTGAAGGGCAAGGTGAAGATCCCGCTGGCCGGGGCCCGGGTCGCGGTCCCGTTCGGCGACGTCATCCACCCGGCGTTCAAGACGCGGACCCCCCACCCCGGCCTGACGCTGGAGTTCCCGTCCACCCAGCCCCGCAACATCCGGGTCGCGGCTTTCGGGCGCGTGGCCTGGGTCGGACGCATGCGGGGCCTGGGGTCCACCGTGCTGGTGGACCACGCGTCCGGCTGGTTTTCCGTGTACGGCGGGCTGTCGGAGGTGGACACCCCTGCCGGCACGGTCGTCCGGGAGGGCGACGTGCTGGGCCGGGTGACGCCCGGGCCCGACGAGGGCGCGGCCCGCCTGTACTTCGAGCTGCGACGGGACTCGGAAGCCGTGGACCCGCGCCCCTACCTGGCGAAGTGAGGATCCGTGGAAGGCTCGACGACCACCGCGACGCGGCGCGAACCCCGGGCCCGATCCCTCGGGGCGGTCCCGCTGCTGCTCGTGCTGGCGGCTGCCTGCGCCGCGGCGCCCCCGACGCGGACGAACCCGGTCATCGACGCCCCGATCGCCCTGCCCCAGGAACCCGAATCGCCCTTCCCGGCCCCCGACCCGAATCGCCCCTGGGTCGCGGTCGTCATCGACGACCTGGGCGATTCCCCGGCGGAAGCCCGGCCGTTCCTGGACGTACCCCTGCCCCTGTCGTTCGCGGTGCTGCCCGGCGCCGCCCGCACCCGGGATGTCACCCGGATGCTGGTGGATCGGGGGCGGGACGTGCTGGCCCACGTGCCGATGGAACCCGCCGAGCCCGGCCTCCCGCTGCCCCGGGGCACGCTGCTGACCTCGATGGATCCCGACACGATCCGCGCCGTATCCGAACGGGCGCTGTCCCGGGTCCCCGGGGCGATCGGCGCCAACAACCACATGGGCTCGGCGTTCACCCGGTCCGTCGTCGCGATGCGCCCCTTCGTCGAAGTGCTGAAGGCCCGGGGGCTGTTCTTCCTGGACAGCCGGACCGACCCGGCCACCGTCGCCGAGGACGTCGCTGCCGCGGCCGGCGTTCCGGCCATGCGACGCGCGGTCTTCCTGGACAACGTGGACGAGCCGGCCGCCATCGACGGCATGCTGGCCGTTCTGGAAACCGTAGCCCGCACCCGGGGCTGCGCGATCGCGATCGGCCACCCCCGCCCGGGAACCGCCGACGCCCTCAAGCGCTTCGCCGCCACGCCGGCCCGCGCGGTCGAGGTCGTGCCGATCTCCCGCCTGGTGGGCCGGGCGTGCGCGACGGGGGCGGTCCTGCCCGCCGCCCCCGCGACCGGGACGGCCGGACCGATCGATGCACCCGAGGCCGCCCCGGGCGATCGCTAGCAGTCTTCACGATTCGATGGGTGACGGCGGGACCCGGGGGATCAGCGGCGCGCGGCGAACCCGTCGGGGATGATCAGCAGGCACCGGAACGAACCCTCGCCTTCGCTGCGGGTCTGGAGGCCGGGGACCTCCTTCAGCGCCATGTGGACCAGCCGGCGGTCCTGCGCGCTCATCGAGCTGAGCCGGACGACCTTGCGGGTGGCCAGCGCCTTTTCGCCCAGCCGCCGCGCCAGTTCCCCCAGCACTTCCTCGCGCTTGTCGCGGAAGCCTTCCGCATCCAGCACGATCAGCTTCCGGCCCTCCGGGAAGCGGTTGACGATCTTGTTGACCAGGAACTGCAGCGCGGACAGCAGTTCGCCGTCACGGCCCACCAGGTCCTCGCCCTGGGTCGAGCGGATGTTCAGCGAGATCTCCTCGTCGGTTTCGCGGACGATCACTTCCGCCGGAATTTCCAGGCGATCCAGCAGGCCCATCAGGACCTCCTTCGCCCGGGGGCCCTTCGCCTCGACCGGCTCCCCGCTTCCCGGACCGGCCTCGCCACGCGGCGCCGAATCCGCGGCTTCGGACCGCCACGCAGGCACCCGCGGCGCGACGGCGTCCCCGCTGGGCCCTTCCGGCTCGGCATCCGGCCCCGCGTCGCCCATGCTCCGCCGCAGCCCGGTGTCGCCGGGACCCGGCACGAATTCCTTGCGGTACACCAGTTGGGCCGCGTTTTCGGGAACTCGCACCCGGATCCGCACCAGCTTCCCGAACAGCCCGAACACGCCCGTTTCGTGCGCCATGACCTCCCAGGTCATGTCCGCGATGTTGACGCCCAGTTCCTGCGAGGCCTTCAGCAAGGCCTCCTCTTCCGACCGGCCCTCGAATTCCGCTTCCTTCATGGCTCCCCTCCGGCTGGTCGCCCCGCCTGGCCTACTTCGACGCGATCGGCTTCATGCGCCGGTTCATCCACGTCTGGTGGCCCAGTGAAAGCAGGGTGTTGACCAGGATGTAGAACACCAGCCCGGACGGCAGGAACAGCATGAACGTCGTGAACATGATGGGCATCATCCACAACATCACCTTGGCCTGGGCGGGATCACCCGCCGTCGGGGTCATCTTCTGCTGCAGGAAGGTCAGGCCTCCCAGCAGCAGCGGCAGCACGAAGTAGGGGTCGTTGCTGGACAGGTCGTGGATCCACAGGAACAGCGGCGCCTGGTACAGGTCCACGGCCCCGTAGATGGTGCGGTACAGCGCGATCCAGACCGGCATCTGCAGCAGCATCGGCAGGCAGCCGCCCATCGGGTTGACCTTTTCGCGCTTGTACAGGTCCATCGTGGCCGTGTTGAGGCCCGCCTTGTCTTCCTTGAATTTTTCCCGCAGCGCGTCGATCTTGGGCTTCAGTTCCGCCATGCGCCGCATCTGCAGCATGCTCTTCTGGGTCCAGTACAGCGTCAGCGCCTTGACGATCAGCGTCAGGAAGATGATCGCCAGGCCCCACGACGGCACGATGCTGTAGGACAGGCGCAGCAGCCACAGCATCGGCTTGGCCAGGATGCCCAGGATCCAGAAATCGATGGTGTCGTCCAGGCCTGCGCCCGTCGATTTCAGCGCATCGAAGTCCTTCGGCCCCACGAAGGTCGTGAACGCGAAGGTCCGCGCGCGCCGGGCCAGCAGCGCCTTCTTGGCCGCGATCGCCTCGTCGCCCTTCCCTTCCACGGACACCTTGTCGATCGCGACGATGTCCTCGCCACCCGACAGGCCCAGCAGCGCTTCGGCGCGGTTGCAGGGGATGCGGCCCGCGTAGGCCCCGGTCGGCATCAGCCAGTCCGGCAGGCAGGCGTCAGGCGCGGACTTCAGCGTGAACGGCTTGCCCTCGCTGTCGCCCCACTGCAGCATCGTGTTCAGCACGCCGGACCGGTCGCCGGCGGCCAGGCACTGGGACGGCAGGTCCGCGGCCGGCAGCACGGCCATCAGGAAATACCGCGAGTTGATGCCCGCGAACCCCACCGCGCCGCTGCCCTCGAAGTTGGGCTTTTCCATCAACTTGGCGCGGTTCTTCTTTTCCAGCTTGCCGCCCGCGTAGCAGACCGCTTCCTTCAGGTCCGGCGGCGCCGAGAACATCGACTGGCCGCACTTGCCCCCGCCGACGACGGCAGGCTCCCAGGCCGGGATCAGCACGCGCAGCAAGCCCGTCACGGCCCCGTCGCCCACGTTGACGATCCGCACCGACGCCTCGAGGCGATAGTCTTCCGCCAGGCGGTACCGGCGCTCGATGAACACCGTGCTGGTGTCCGTCGCCGGGTCCGGCCACACCAGCGTGACGCCGCTGCCCGAGCGCGTGACGACCGTGAACACCGGGTCCTTCGCGAACGTCGCCCACAGGTCGCCCGTCACCGACGTGTGCGCCGGGTCCAACTTCAGCACGCGGGTGACCTGCGGGCCCTTCAGTTCCTCGAAGTTCAGCGTCAGCGGGTAGAACTGAGGATCCCACGTGGACACCATGTCCAGAGGTCCGGCCAGGCGCTTTTCGGCCGGAGGCTGGATCGGCCCCGCCACGGGGCCCTTGTCGACCTGGGCGAACTGGTCGTCCATCAGCAGGAACGAGCGCAGC
Organism: uncultured Myxococcales bacterium; assembly: GCA_903857665.1. Lineage (GTDB taxonomy): Bacteria > Myxococcota_A > UBA9042 > DTJE01 > DTJE01 > CAIZWN01. The sequence goes on along the minus strand of CAIOFV010000128.1, from coordinate 8,246 downwards.
GCGCCCTGGAACGTCGAGATTTCGGCCACCGAGCGGCCGGCGGCCGACAGCCGGCTGACCTCCTCGCCCTCGTAGGGTTTGGAAGGCTGGTCCGCGCGGGCGGCCGGGGCCACCGCCAGCAACGCCAACAGGGCCAGCGCGCAGGTCAGGAACCGGAAGTGCGTCCTCATCGTACGTTCACCCCTCGTGGGTCCCCGGCACCGGGTCAAAGCCCCCGGGATTGCCGGGGTGGCATCGCATCAGCCTTCGGATCCCCAGGTACAGGCCGCGGAACAGGCCATGGGTCCGCAAGGCCGTCTGCATGTATTCGGAACACGTCGGTTGGAAGCGGCAGGCCGGCGGGAGGAACGGGGACACGAGGCGCCGGTACAGCCCGACCAGCAATGCCAACGCTTCAGCGGGGAGCCGAACCGCCCGGTCCATCCAGCGCTTCGAGGCGGAGGAGGCCATCGCGCAACTCCCGTTCGACGGCTGCCAGGCCCGGGGCGACCCGCCGGTTCCGGTCCACCTGCGGCCGCGCGGGGGCCTTGCCGCGAGGCGCTTCGGGAACCGGGGCCGACTTGACGACCACGACCAGGTCCACCGTGGGCAACCGGTCCTTCAACGACAGGCGGAACGCCGTTCGCAACAGGCGCTTCCACCGGTTGCGGCACACGGCCACGCCCACCTTGCGGCTGACGGCCAGGCCCAGCCGCGGGCCTGCGCCCTCGCCTTTCGCCAGGAAGAGGATGAGATTGCGGCTATGAACCCGACGCCCCTGCCGCATGACGCGGTCGAAGTCGCGGCTCACCAGGATCCGGCTTTCCCTTCCGAATGCCGGCACCCACTCAACCCCCGGCCGAAAGACGCGGCGTCACTTCCCGGGAATCGTGGGCACCAGGGTCTTGCGGCCCTTCGCCCGGCGGTGGGCGAGGATCTTGCGGCCGTTCCGGGTGGCCATGCGCGCCCGGAACCCGTGCGTGCGCAGCCGCTTGATCCTGCTGGGCTGGTACGTTCTCTTCATCGTCGTCCCCGGTAATATGCCGGGTCCCAAACGGACCCGACGTGTTGATCGCTTTCCCCGGCACGAGCCTATGCCCGCGGCGGGCGATGATTGTAGGACGGTTCCTCCGGAAGTCAATGGGGAAAAGGTGGTCGAGGCAGGACCTTGGGCCGGGGCGCTGGCGACAACGTTCGTACGTCGAGGGGGGCGGGGGCAGCGGCCGAGGGCCCCTCCGGTCCCCCTCCACCCAACGGGGGCCGCCGTCCCTCGCGGCCCAGACTCGGCTCCTTCGGAGCCTCAGACAGTGGGCCGCGCCGCCCTTCGGGCGTACGGGAGGCGTCACCCCGTCGGGTCCCGGAGGTACCCCAAAGGGGCCCTCGGCCGCTGCCCCCGCCCCCCCGGACCGCTTTTGGGGAGCCCCGGGTGAGCAGGCGGTGTCCCGCCTGGGTTGGGTAGGGAGGACGAAGTTACAGTGGTGGGGCTGGGAGAAGTCATCGTGGGGCTAGGAGCAGTCGCTGCAGTCTTCGCCGCGCAAGCCCTCCAGGCCCTCCTTGATCAGCCAGGGGACCATCAGGAGCGCGGCCACCGGGTCGGCCCACCACCAGCCGGCAAGCGCGTTGGCGGTCAGGCCCAGCAGGAGGGCGAAAGACAGGTACGCGCAGGCCAGGGTTTCCTTGGCTTCCGCCTTCAGGGAGGCGCTGGACAGGGCAGCCGCCGCGCGGAGCTTGCCCCAGGCGATGAGGGGCATCAGGAGGAGGGAGGCGATCGCCAGGAGGATCCCGGGCAGGCTTTCGTCGGGATGGTTGCCGCCCCACAGGGTCGTCGCGGCCTCGACCGCCACGTAGGCCGCCAGCCCGATGAACGTCGCCCCGATGAAGCGACGCACCCTGCGCTCGGAGCGTTCGACCTCCTCGTGGTCCGCCCCGCGGACCTCGACGCCCAGCCGCCACAGCAGCGCTCCCGCGGCCGCGCACTCGATGACGCTGTCCAGCCCGAAGCCGACCAGCGCGATGCTGCCCGCGACCACCCCGGCGGCGAGGGCCACCAGGGCCTCGACGACGTTGTAGGCCATCGTGCCGACGACCAGCCGGCGGGCAATCCGGTGCCAGCGAACCCGGGCAGCATCCATCCCGTCACCCTCTGTCATGAAGAGCCGCTGCCGTCACGGCCGGAGCTTCGCCCGGACGCTGGCCACCTTGTCCGCCATCCGCTGGTCGCGATCCGTACGCGTGCCCAACTGGATGACCGTGTGGACCCGCGGGACGCCCATGCCGTGCAGCGTTTCGTGGCAGGCCCGGATCGCGGTCATCACCGCGTCCCATTCGCCTTCGATGTTGGTGCCGTTGGCGTGCAACTCGTGGGTCAGCCCGGTCCCCGCCAGCACCCGTTCCACTTCCGCGACATACGGCGACAGCGAGATCCCCGCCCCCAGCGGCAGGATCGTGAACCCGGCGATGACGTGCATGGCGTCGCCCTCCCGCGAGACACCCAGCATACATCGAGGGGACCAGGGTCGGAAATCGAGGGGCTGCCTGCGGTCCCTCCGCGGCCCCGTCTGGTCACGCGTCGCATGGCTCTGGTACGATTCGCGCGATCATTGGAGAAACTCGATGCCTGCACCCGACCTGTCGCGAATCCAGGGGCTGGCCCGTCCCTCCGAACAGGAGCGCACCGAATACGCCGCGTTCCTTGCCGCCCTGCGGACGCTGTTGCGCGATCCCTGGATCCGTCACGCCGGCCGCTCCCTGCCCCTGGCGGACTACCTCGACGCGGTGCGCCCGGCGCCCGTGTCCGGGGACGAGCAGGACGTGGTGGACCGGCTGTCGCTGCGTCTGCTGGCCAGCCTCGGGTATTCCGAGGCGGACCTCGCGTACAACCGCCGCCTGCCGGTGGACACCCGGGCGGTTCCCGACATCACGGTGCGCCTGTCGGAAATCCCGGCCTCCCTGCCCGTGTTCGTGGTGGAAGACAAGGCCACCGACATCCGCGACTTCCTGCGGCCCCGACCGGGGGCCGACGGACAGCGCGAAACCCCGTACGAGCAGTTGCGCCGGTACGTCCAGGGCGGCGGTGTGCAGGGGCGCCAGGGCCTGTTGTGCAACGGCTTCGTGCTGGAGGCGTGGGAGTTCGGCCCGGGCGGCGGCATGCGCCTGGTGTCGCTGGACCTGGCCGCGCTGGGCCGGGACGCGCTGGACGGTCCCTGGCCGGGTGCCCAGGACAAGGCCCTGCGCGTCGTGTTCGACCGGTTCTCGAAGTTCGCGTTCCTGCAGACCTGGGACCTCGCGGGCCGCCACTTCATCAAGCCGAAGCCGTCCGCCGAGTGGCTGGCCCGGATGCAGGCGGCCCTGGCGGAAGGGCCGGACGCCTTTCGCGACGTGGTCGCCCTGTTCCACCTGGACAACTGGAAGGCGCGCGCCGCGGATGCCTTCGCGCATGCCGACACCCTGGTGGACGCGCTGAAGGACCTGATCGCGCTGTTCGAGGACGACGTGCACCAGCAGGTCCTGGACGCGCTGGCCCGCGCGACCGGGTACTCCGCCGCCCGGCGCGAACTGGTCCAGGGCAGCCGGGTCGGCGCGCTGCGCGAACGCGTGTGGGCGTTGCGGGGCGCGTTCCCGGAGGACGAGTTCCAGGGGCTGCTGATGGATCCCCTGGACGAATGGTGCGCGGAACCCCGGATCGAGGACTTGCAGCGACTGGCGCAGGAATGGATCGCGCCCCTCGATCCCCTGTTCCGGACCGCCGTGGGCAAGGCCGGGCACCAGCCCGACGCCTTCGACGGGAAGGACGTGATCGAGGACGTCGGCCGCACGGCCGCGGCCCGGAAGCGGTTCCGGCTGGACGCGCTGGCGGCCGCGATCCGCGACTTGTGCAAGGCCGCCCTGGACGAGCACGTCGAACGGCAGCGCCTGGACGCGGCGGGCGGCACTGCGCAGCAGGCCCGCATCGCCTTCGAGGCCTGGAAATCCCGGGTGGACAAGACCGTGTTCGTCGGGGCGGAACCGGACGAACTGGTCCGCGAATACGCCCGCCAGACCGCCTACGTGTACATCGTTCGCCTGCTGCTGGTGCGCATCTGCGAGGACAAGGGCCTGTTCCAGCGCAAGCTGTCGGACGGCGGCCTGCTGGAATGGCAGGACCAGGCCCGGCGCTACCTCGACTTCGCCTCGGGACGCTCGTACGAATACCTCACCCAGATGGCCTACGAGTGCGCCCAGAACGTCTACGCGCACTTCTTCGGCGCCTCGCAGCCCTTCGACTGGTACCGGATGGACGAAAAGGTGCTGGTCCGGGCGCTGCTGGTGCTGGACGCGTTCAACCTGGCGCAGATCGACGAGGACATCATCGGGACCGTGTACGGGCGCTTTCTGACCGAAGGCAAGCACGAGCAGGGCCGCTACTACACGTCCACGGACCTGGTGCACCTGATGCTGGACCGGGCCGGCTGGACCCCCGGCGCGACGGTCGGTCGCCGCCTGGCGGACATTTCGTGCGGGTCGGGCAGCTTCCTGGTCGAGGGGGCCCGGCGGATCCTGGCTTCCTTCCGCGGGCCGGACGGCCGGATTCCCGACAGTTCCGTCGAGCGGGCGTTGTACGAGGTGCAGCGCGGCGTGGTCGGCCTGGACCTGAACCCCTTCGCCTGCTACCTGGCCGAAACCAACCTGCTGATCCAGGTGCTGGACCTGGTTCACCAGGCGTGGGATTGCGGCATCCGGGTGTCCGTCGATCGGTTCCACGTCTATTGCACGGACTCGCTGATCGTGGACGAGGTCGCGGGCGCTGTCGCCGACGGTTCGGCCGCGATCCTGCTGGGTCGTGACGAGGTGGAGGCCGAACTGATCAAGTCCCGCACGGGGCCCTACCGCGACGGCTTCGACGTCATCGTGGGGAACCCGCCATACGTCCGGGCCGACGAGGCCGCCCCCCGGTGGGTGGACTACCGCCACCGGGTCGAGGCGCAGGCGTGGTTCACCACCGCGCACCAGAAATGGGACCTGTACGTTCCCTTCGTCGAACAGAACCGGCGCCTGCTGTCCGACGCGCCCGGCGCCCGCTGCTGCCTGGTCACGATCGAGTCGATCAAGACGTCGCCCTACGTGGCGAAGCTGCACGAACTGCTGGGCCGGCAGTCGACCGTGTACGACATCGTCTTCACCGAGCGGCTGAAACTGTTCCCCGACGCGAAGTGGCAGGACAACGTGGTGTTCACCTTCGGCCGGGGCCAGCCGACGCCGGACACCGTGACGACGCGGGAGATCTGCCGCCAGAGAGGGCCGGGGGGCACGCTGCGGCTGGTTCCCATGGACGAGGTGCGGCAGGCGGAAACGGAACCGGACCGGTTGTTCAACCCGACCACGGCGGTCGAGCTGGATCGGTCGGACACGGTGGCGTGGGAGGAGATCTGCTACGTGTCGAAGGGCATGGTGCTGCATTCCAGCGAGCGGCTCGCCGATGGGGAGGTTGTCGCGGTCCCGGCAGCCTACGACCCGTCGAACTTCGGCGAGGAACTGGTCAGGATCTGGGAAAGGCGGGCAAGCGGATACGACATCGACCGTTCACCCGGGATTCGTTGCTTGGAACCGGGCTCGACGAGATCCACACGCGACCAACCGTCGAGTCGGAGGACGTTCTGCGGGGCGGGATCGGATCAATCCATTGGCTGGAATACGGCGCACACACACGCTGTCCGGCTCGAGTCAGTCGGCCGACTTTCCCACACCTGTTCGAGGCTCCGAAAGTCATGTTCGGGAAGTTCACGGGTATCGCCGTGGATGACGGCACTCCGCACGGATTCCTCCTGGCGCCCGACGGAGTCCGGGTCGCTGTGCGCTGGTGCCACCTGGCCGGGATCGACAACCGGCAACTCCGGGATGCCCGGGACGCGCTGGCCCGGTCGGGGCGCTGGGATCCTGCGCTCTCGGAGTCGCTGTCCGAGTGGTACCTGTGCGCCCTGGCGCTTTCCGCACCCCTCCAGGAGTGGCTGCACGCGAATCGCCGTTCGATGAAGGAAGACGTCTACCCCGACGACATCAAGGCCATCCCGGTGAAACTGCTGCCCCCGGAAGCCCAGGCCCCGTTCATCGAGCGGGCGCGGGAGCGGCACCGGCTGTGGGCCGAGCTGACGGTGATGGCGCAGCAGGGCTTCCGGATCACCCCCGCCAACGTCGAGATCCCGATCCTGGCCCTGCTGGAACAGTACCTGGCCGGGCATCCCATCCCCAGGCCGATCCAGTTGTACCAGGCCCCGGCGACGCGGCTGTTCTGGGTCAACGAGCCCTGGCTGACCCGCGACCTGGCCCGCGTCCGGGCCGTCGGGGACGCGGTGAAGGTTCGCGGGGACGTCGTGGCCGAGGTGGGCGCGGCCGTTCCGGCATCGCAGCGCGAGCGTTTCGCCCAGGTCCTGGCCCGGGTTCTGGCCGCGCTGCCGTCCACCTTCGCGGACCAGGGGGAACTGACTCGCGTGCCGGCCGACGTGGACGGCTGGCTGGCCCTGGGCGACTTCCTGGACGCGGCCCGGCAGGGTGTCCGCGATCGCCAGGCGCGCATCAAGGCCATCGGCCGCGAAATCGACGACCTCGCCCGCGCCCTGTACAACGGGCCCGCCCATCCCTCCCCCGCCCCGCGCCCCGTCCGCGGCGTCCGCGAACCCACCGGCCCGCTGCTGTGATGGGTCGCAGGTGGCCGGGACAGGCCATGGAAACTGCGAGCGCGCCTCAGGGGTTCGGGAGTCCGAACGACCCCGGCCCTCGCGTCGGTTTCGTGGATGAGGGATCCTTTCTGCCGGGTCCTACGCGGCGGGGCGCTTCGTTTCGACCAGTTCCACGTCCATCCCGAGGAAGGCAAGAACGCGGGTCAGGGTCTTGAGGGTCATGTTGCCCTTCAAGGGGGATTCGAAGCGCTGGTACACCTGGTACGTGACGCCGAGGGCCGTTGCGACCTGTTTCTGGGTGGCGCCGATGGCGATGCGGCGATCGCGAAGCAGCAACGGAATCCAGACGTCCAGGGCGGGCTCGACGTGGTACGGCGTGTCGATGGCGGAAGGGGGCGGCACGCGACCGTGACCGGCGGCGGCGTCAACCAGCCACAGCGACACGGCCTCCCGGGCATGGGCCAGGGCCTCGTCGATGCTGTCGCCCCAGGTCAGGCACCCCTCCAGGTCGGGAACTTCCGCCGCAAAGGCCCCGTCATCGGGGCGAACCAGGACCGGGTAACGAAAGTTGGCCATCGTCAGCTCCGTTCTTCCAGACCGGCCTGCCTCAGGATCGCATGCAGGGTGCCCGCAGGAACGTCCCGCTTTCCGTGGACGGGAACAATCAACGTGCGACCGTTCCTCGCCAGCTTGTGATGGGAGCCCCGCACGCCGACCTCCTGCCAGCCTGCGACTCGCAGCCGCATCAGCAGTTCGCGGCCGGTCATGGGAGGATCGTGCAGCATGCAGGCTGTGCAGTCAAGGAGGCCTCCTTCGAAATCGCGACGCTGTGGCTTCGACCCACCGCCCTGTATCGGAAGCACGGAAGGTTCGTTTCGGGAGGGTCCGGATCGGGTCCTGGCCCGACCCGGCGCCTCCCGGATCGAAGGGGGAGCACGCGCACCACATCATCCGGCCCCGGCCCCCGGCTGCGGCGGGTCCGCGACCGCGATCCCCGCGTCCGCCCCGCCGGAACCGGTGCCGTTGCCGCCCTTGCCGTTCGCCTGCGTCCCGGGCGCCGTCGGCGACAGGCTCGGGAACAGCGCGTCCACGGCGGCCTGGGTCCGCAGCCGCCCCTTCACCACGGCACGCTGCACCCGGAACTCTTCGACCAGCGCCTCCTTCGCGGCGTGCTTGTCCTGCGTCGCCACCAGCGTCTCGCGAGCCGCCGCCGTCCACGCCGACCGGGCCGTTTCCGCGGCGGCCACGGCGTCGGTCACCGCCTTCCCCGGCGCTTCCAGCCCGGGCATCCCCGCCAGGGCCTCCCCGGCGATCGCCGCCCGGCGCATCCACGCGTCCCGCCTGCCCGATGTGGCTCCCATCAGGCCCTTCGGGAACGCCTTCCGGTACGCCTCGTGGTTCCGGTCCGCGCCGATGGCTGCGCGCAGCGCCGCTTCCTCGACCCGCACCGCGTGCAGCACTGCCTCCTCGCACAGGGCCAGCTTCGCGTGGCACGCCCGCTCCTCCATGCGGGTCGTGTGCGCCTTCTCGGCCGCCGCCGTCAGGCGGTCGGCCACCCCCCGGATGACGGGCGCGAGGTCCGCCACGCGCGGGTCGCTCTCCAGCCCGCGCGCC
>CAIOFV010000127.1 GCA_903857665.1 uncultured Myxococcales bacterium | reverse complement strand
GTCGAGATCGTGATCTGGTCGAAGGCCGCCAGCGCCTTCTGGATGCGGAGCTCGTACCGGCGGAAGCAGCGGGGACTGGTGCGCGCCTTCTGAATCAGGTACCGGAGGACCATGTCGTCCTTCTCGGTCGGCAGCCAATCCGGTTCCTGGGAAGCCCTCGCGAAGCCGTCCCGCGCCGTCCGGAGGCGCGTCCGGATTCGCTCGCGCATCTCGGCCGTGGCAGCCTTCGTGAACGTCACTACCAGCACCTGCTCCGGCTCCACCGGACCGTCGTTCTCCGCGGTCCGGGTCCATTCTGGCTCGGTGATCAGGCGCAGGAATAGCGCGGTGATGTTGAACGTCTTGCCAGTTCCGGCCGAGGCCTCCAGCAGTGCCAGTCGCTCGGCCAGGTCACCCACCGGGTCGAAGATGCGCGTGCGCGGGGTTGTCCCCGTCGCGTCCTGGTGTCCGGTCGTGCTCACGGCGTCACCTCCCCCTCGGGGCTCGCTCCCAGGGCTTGGAGCACCGGATCCCAGACGCGAAAGGCCAGGGCCTCCGGCCTGAGCGGGTCCGCCATCCCGGGGAAGTCCAGTTCCACCCCCGCGTTCCAGGGCATCACGCCCCCGAGGACCCACGCCCAGTAGACGTCGCCTTCCTCGTTTGGATAGCCCTGCCTCGAGTTCCGAAGGAACGCCTTCCGGGCAGCCTCGCGGCCCTGGTCATCGGCCTTCTCGGGGTCCTTCGCCCCCCGGAACGACGACGCGTACTGCCACGTGGAGTCGGGCATCAGCAGGAGCGGTTGGCACCAGCCGAGCACGTACAGGTCCAGGAGATCCAGCAACCGGGCCTTCGCCCGGTCCTCTAACGTCCCCTCGTCGCCTGGCACCCCGTGCAACCGGACCTTCTCGCCGAAGCCGGCCATGCTGCTGAACCGCCCGACTACGTGGGTCGTTCCGCCGAAACCGGGGATCGTGGCGCAGGCTACCAGGTGGCGAACCCAGGCCGCCAGCACCCTCTTGGCCTTGGTCTTCGAATAGGTGAGGGCCAGTTGTCCCCCCTCGAAGATTCCGTCGAGGGACCCTTCGAGGCGGACGGGCCATCGCCCGAACGCACCCTGGACCGCGACACGCCGAGGTGCGCCAAGCTCCAGGGCCCGGACGCGTTCCACCAGCGCGGATGCCTCGCCCTCGAGTTCGTCCAGGATCACCTTCGCCGGGGTTCCCAAGGGCAGGCGCCCCTCCAGGCGGATCCGCTTCCGGGCGATCTCGACGGAATCCCCGCCGATCATCGACTGGAGCATCTCGTCGCCCACCGCCCAGTCCTCGAGGGCATTGGTCTCGACCGGCTCCCGGTCCTCGATCTCTTTGCCACGGTCGTCCAGGCGGATCCCCAGGCGGCGGGTGGCCAGGAACCGGGCCGGGTGCTCGAAGAAGGACGCCAGGTCGTCGACGCGGACGATCCACTCGTCCGGCGGGGGCAGGACCTCGTCGTCGAAGAACGTCCAGAGCGGCCCCTTGTCGGCCTGCAGCGCGGCCGCCCCGTGGAAGCTCCGCGACGAGAAGCTTCGCACGAGGGAGCGATCCGGCCGGAAGGCCTCGGGACTGAACGCCTGGAGGGGGTGGACCTGGATCAGCGCCTTGCGGAGTCCGTCGAAGTCCCCGCCGGGCACCTCGAAGGACCGTGCGCACGCATCGAGGAGTTCACCGACCGGAACCGCCGGGGGCAGTTCCCCGTTGTCCCGGATCCCCCGCCCGTTCCACAGGACAATGACGGCATCCCGGGCCGACACGAGGGCCTCCAGGAACAGGTACCGATCGTCGTCGCGGGGGTTGCGGTCCCCGGCCCGCGGATCCTTCCGGGCGATCAGGTCGAAACCCGGCCTTCGCAGCTGGCGCGGGAAGGC